>JAABRR010000013.1 GCA_011390785.1 Sphingobacteriia bacterium | reverse complement strand
TGTCGCCTGGCCTACACCGCTAAAACCGTGTCTTTTAACAACGCCCTGAAAACCTTTACCTTTTGATGTACCAACTACATCAATAAATTCGCCTTCAATAAAAACGTCAACACCCACAATATCACCAAATTGTTTGCGGTGTTCCTTTTCGAAGCGGGTAAACTCAGCTACCATTCGTTTAGGGGTGGTTTTTGCTTTCGCAAAATGCCCTTGTAATGCTTTACTTGTATTTTTCTCTTTTTTGTCATCAAAAGAAAGCTGAATAGCATCATAACCATCAGTTTCAACAGTCTTAATCTGAGTAACAACACAAGGACCAGCTTCTATTACTGTGCATGGAATATTTTTTCCAGAGGCATCAAAAATACTGGTCATACCAATTTTTTTTCCAATTATTCCTGACATTTTTAGGAGTTTTTTTTAACTAACGCTTAAAATACTATGGCTATCCAGAAGTTTGAATCTACAACATCAATTAAGCATTATCAGATCAATTACTTAAACAATACTAATTTTATATATAATCTTAATAAATACAATCTACACTTTTATTTCTACTTCAACTCCACTGGGAAGTTCTAACTTCATGAGTGCATCAACAGTTTTTGATGTTGAAGAATAAATATCAAGCAATCTTTTATAAGAACAAAGTTGAAATTGTTCTCTGGATTTTTTATTTACAAAAGTTGACCGCAAAACGGTGAAAATCTTTTTATTAGTAGGTAACGGAATAGGGCCACTAACTACTGCACCCGTAGATTTTACGGTCCTTACAATTTTCTCAGCAGATTTATCCACGAGATTGTAATCGTAAGATTTTAGTTTAATTCGAATTCTTTGACTCACGGTATAGTTTTTTTATTTAATGATTAAGCTTTAACACCTGTAACTTTTAAAATAACTTCGTCAACAATATTTTTTGGGGCTTCATAATAATGTGAAAATTCCATTGTAGAGGTTGCACGTCCTGAAGAAAGAGTACGAAGCGAAGTAACGTAACCAAACATTTCGGATAAAGGAACTTTAGCTTTTACTACCTGCATATTTAGCCGTCCACTAATTCCTTCCAGATGTCCTCTTCTACGATTAATATCTCCAACCACATCACCCAAATTTTCTTCTGGTGTAACAACTTCGAGTTTCATTATTGGTTCAAGAAGAATCTTATCAGCTTTTTTACTAGCCTCTTTAAATGCAATACGGGCAGCCAATTCAAAAGATAATGAATCAGAGTCTACTGAATGGAATGATCCATCTAAAAGTTTGACCTCTAAACTATCAACTGGATATCCTGCAAGTGCACCATTCTGCATAGCATTTTTAAACCCCTTCTCAACAGAAGGAATAAATTCACGGGGTATATTACCCCCTTTTACTTCATCTTTAAATTTCAATCCGGAAATATTTTCTTCACCAGGGCCCATTTCAAAAACAATATCGGCAAATTTACCCCGACCACCAGATTGTTTCTTGTAAACTTCGCGATGTTTCACAACAGACCTTATGGCTTCGCGATAGGCTACCTGCGGTGCACCCTGGTTACACTCAACCTTGAATTCCCTTTTTAGTCGATCTACAAGTATTTCCAAATGCAGCTCGCCCATTCCACTAATAATAGTCTGACCTGAGTTCTCATCAATTTTAACCCTGAATGTAGGATCTTCTTCAGCCAATTTATTCAGTGCCATCGATAAACGATCCACATCTGACTGGGTTTTTGGCTCTACCGCTATACTAATAACGGGTTCAGGAAAAGACATTGTCTCAAGAAGTATCGGATGCTTTTCATTACACAATGTATCTCCGGTATGAATTTCCTTAAAACCAACTGCTGCACCAATGTCTCCAGCTTCAATCCGCTCAATAGGATTCTGTTTATTGGCGTGCATTTGCAAAATCCGACTAATTCTCTCTTTCTTATTGGTAGAAGCATTCCAAACATAAGAACCTGCTTCCAGAGTTCCACTATAAACTCTGAAAAAACAAAGTCTTCCGACATACGGATCTGTAGCTATTTTAAAAGCTAATGCAGCAAATGGTTCATTTGCATTAGATTTACGTATTTCTTCTTTTTCAGTTTTGGGATTAAGACCTGTAACCGAATCAACATCAACCGGTGAAGGCAAATATTTTGCAACAGCATCAAGCAATAGTTGCACCCCTTTGTTTTTGAAGGCTGAACCACAAAGAACCGGTGTAATTCTCATTTCAACAGTAGCCTTTCTTATAGATGAAATCATTTCATCTTCTGACAAAGAATCAGGATTATCCATAAATTTTTCAAGGAGGTCTTCACTTTCTTCGGCACATCCTTCAATCAGCTTCATCCTGTATTCTTCAACAGATTCGAGCAAATCATCAGGAATGGGTACTTCAACAAAATTAATACCGTCTGATTTCTCTTCCCACTCAAAAGCTTTGTTTGTAATAAGATCTACTACTCCCCTGAAATTTTCTTCATAACCTATAGGTATTTGAAGGGGTATTGCATTAGCACCAAGCCTTTCTTTAATCTGCTCAAGAACACTAAAAAAGTCAGCACCGGAACGATCCATTTTATTAATAAAACTCAATCGTGGCACTTTATATTTGTCAGCTTGTCTCCAAACAGTTTCTGATTGAGGTTCAACACCACCAACAGCACAAAATAGTGCAATTGCACCATCCAATACTCTTAAGGATCGCTCAACCTCAACTGTAAAATCAACGTGTCCGGGGGTATCAATAATATTGATTTTATACTGACTATCTCTGTAATTCCAAAATGTTGTGGTAGCAGCAGAAGTTATAGTTATACCTCTTTCCTGCTCCTGAACCATCCAATCCATTGTCGCAGAGCCATCATGGGTTTCACCAAGGCGGTGATTAACACCGGTATAATATAATATTCTCTCGGTAGTGGTAGTTTTACCAGCATCGATGTGAGCCATTATACCAATGTTTCGTGTATATTTTAAATCTCTGGCCATATTCTAGAGACAGAATTGAAGTATTGAAAATTGTTATTTAAAATCTAAAATGTGAAAATGCCTTATTGGCATCTGCCATGCGGTGGGTATCTTCCTTTCTTTTAAATGCAGAACCCTCTTCCTTATAGGCAGCAACAATTTCACCAGCAAGCTTGGCAGACATTGTTTTTTCATTACGTTTTCTTGAAAATCTAATAAGGTTCTTCATCCCAATAGAAAGTTTTCGTTCGGGCCTGATTTCTGATGGAATTTGGAACGTAGCTCCACCAATACGTCTGCTTCGAACTTCAACATTTGGCGTAACATTAGCCAATGCTTTTTTCCAAACCTCCAGGCCGTCTTCTTTGGTTTTTTCACTAACTATATCTATTGCACCATAGAAGATATTGTAAGCGAGGTTTTTCTTGCCCCTAAGCATAATATTATTTACGAACCTGGTAACAAGTGTATCGTTGAACCGTGGATCAGGGAGCAGTATTCTTTTTTTTGGTTTTGACTTTCTCATTTATCCAAAATTTTTAAAATCGCAATGATTCTTAATTATTTTTTCACTTTGGGTTTTTTGGTCCCATATTTTGACCTTCTCTGGTTGCGACCTTCAACGCCGCTGGTATCAAGTGCTCCTCTAATAATGTGATATCTTACTCCAGGTAAATCTTTCACCCTACCACCACGAATGAGCACTATGGAGTGTTCCTGCAAGTTGTGTCCTTCACCTGGAATGTAGGCATTCACTTCTTTACCATTGGTAAGCCTTACTCTGGCAACTTTTCTCATGGCAGAGTTAGGTTTTTTGGGAGTAGTAGTGTAAACCCTAACACAAACTCCACGCCTTTGAGGGCATGAGTCCAAAGCGGGTGATTTACTTTTATATGTCACCTTTTGGCGTCCTTTGCGAACCAATTGTTGGATTGTTGGCATACTTTGATTTTAAAATTATTATGTAAAAACTTCGTTATTATTGAATAAAATTTTATTATGCGTTTTTTAGGGAGTGCAAAGGTACAAACTTATTTTAATAAACCAATATTGGTTAATTAAAAAATTATCTTTCTTAAAAATAAATGCCCATACTTCTTTTGCGATACTGAATAGAATTTCAGATTCACCAAATAAACAATCTGATTATCAGTTATAATAAACCTGGATTTTCAGGGGCACAAAGATACAAATATTTTGTACATACCAGAGTAAATAAGGTTGTAATTAAATACAGATTATCATTGCTTAACAATACGATGAACAATACAAATATTTGCAGAACTAAATATCAATACTTAAAGATTTTAAACTGGCATCTTATACTTTGTGTATAATAAGCAAAAACTGCTTTTTCAATTTAGTTATCTTTGACTCCGCAAATTTATAATGAACTATTTAGAATCGTATTTATATAGAATGATAGATTTTTTAAGTGAATTAAATACTCCCCAAAGACAAGCTGTAGAGAATACAGAAGGACCTGTAATGGTTATAGCCGGCGCAGGTTCGGGTAAAACTCGTGTATTAACTTACCGTATTGCCTATTTATTAAGTAAAGGAACAGACCCTTTTCATATACTGGCTTTAACTTTTACAAATAAAGCAGCCAGGGAGATGAAAGAACGCATAGCCAGTTTGGTAGGAGCTTCTAAAGCAAAATCGCTGTGGATGGGGACCTTTCATTCCATTTTTGCTAAGATTCTGCGTATAGAAGCTGATAAACTTGGTTTTCCTTCAAATTTTACCATTTATGATACCGATGATTCCAAAAGATTAATAAAAGCTATTATAAAAGAGCAACAGCTTGACGATAAAACATATAATGCAAATTATGTTTTAGGCAGAATGTCTAATGCAAAAAACAATTTAATTTCTGCACTGGATTATAACGAAGATGCTGAAATTCAAAATTATGATATTCAAAACAGGAAGCCTAAACTGGGGCTTTTGTATAGCTTGTATCAACAAAGATTGAGGAAAGCAGCTTCAATGGACTTTGATGATTTATTATTTAATACCAATGTTTTACTACGCGATTTCCCAGAAGTTTTATATAAATATCAGTTAAAGTTTAAATACATTCTCGTAGATGAATATCAGGATACCAATTTTTCGCAATACCTGATTGTTAAAAAACTGGCTGCAAATAATGAAAACATTTGCGTGGTTGGTGATGATGCCCAAAGTATATATGCTTTCAGGGGAGCCAATATTCAAAATATATTAAATTTTAAAAAAGATTATCCTGAGAATAAGATTTTTAAGCTTGAACAAAATTACAGATCAACTCAAAATATTGTCAATGCAGCTAATAGCATTATTATTAATAATAAGGATCAAATAAAAAAAAAGGTTTGGACAAAAAACGATGTAGGCGAAAAGATTGTAATCAACCGATCTTCCAGCGAAAATGAAGAAGGCTTATGGATAGCTAACAATATTTTTGAGACAAAAATGAACCAGCAGAAATCTAATGCTGATTTTGCTATTCTATATCGTACCAATGCACAATCCAGATCGCTCGAAGAAGCATTACGTAAAAATAATATTCCATACAGAATATATGGTGGTGTATCCTTTTATCAAAGAAAAGAAATCAAAGACCTTTTGGCATATTTCAGATTGGTATTAAATAATAATGATGAAGATGCCTTTTTGAGAGTCGTTAATTTCCCTGCACGAGGTATTGGCAAATCAAGTTTGGAAAGGCTTGTTGTTACTGCCAATGAAAATCAAATACCCCTTATGGAATTAGCACTCTACCCCGATAAATATACACTCCAAGTGGGAACTGCAGTTAAAAGAAAGCTCAATGAGTTTTCTATAATGATAAAAAGTTTAGGAACACAGATTTATAACTATAATGCTTTTGAAATGGGGAAAAAGATTGCTTCGTCGAGTGGAATCCTTAAACATTATCATGAAGATAATAGCCCGGAGGCAATGAACAGAAAAGAAAATATTGAAGAACTTCTGAGTGGTTTAAAAGACTTCTCTGAGATGTCATCAGATGTTGAAGGAGAAAGTTCAGTTCTGACGCTTGACTTATTTATGCAGGATATTGCTTTAATGACAGATTCAGATGTAAAAAGGGATGATCCTACTGATCTCGATAAAGTTTCTCTCATGACAATACATGCAGCAAAAGGGTTAGAATTTCCTTTTGTATATTTGGCAGGAGTTGAAGAAAATCTTTTCCCATCGCAACTATCACTAAACAGCCGTGCCGATTTGGAAGAAGAACGTCGGTTATTTTACGTAGCTATAACAAGGGCAATGATTAAAGTAACCGTTTCATACGCAGAAACTCGTTTTCGGTTTGGGCAATTTACAATTTGTGAACCCAGTAGGTTTATTGATGAGTTGGCCGATGAATTTATAATTAATACATCAACTCATCAACCGTTTAAAAAACAAAGCTGGACGAAAGAGAGCTTCTCTGAAAGTAGAAAAAACTTTGCAGGTGAATCAAAAGAAACAGAAATTATTGGTGAAGATAGTACCGGGACAATGTTTATCAGCCAAACCTCCGAAACCCTGAGAATAGGTTTAATGGTTCAACATCAGCGCTTTGGTATAGGAAAAGTTGAAAATATTGAAGGCCTTGGCGAAAATGCAAAAGCAACTGTAAATTTTAGTAATTTCGGAAAAAAACAGTTATTGCTTAAATTTGCGAGACTTAAAATTTTAGATTGAAACTTAAGAATTTATTCTTTTTATTTTTATATTTGCATTTTTATAAAGCTTTCTCCTATAAACAATTATGTTCCTGAGAAATTAAGGTAGGTTTTTCTTAGCCAAAGAACAACAAAATAATGAGTTATCTCATTATTGATAAAGGAAACTTCAAGTAAAATTTTAAACTTCCTGAATAACCCAAAGCTTTGTCTTTACACGTAAAGGGTCTAATAATCTGATAACTTCTATTTGATTTCCCTGTTATTTTGAATTATAGCGAATGATAAACATAATCAGAATATGTATTTTTTAAAATCGCAGCCAAATAATAGAAAATAACAACTAAAAAATAAATTTTACAAGACCCTTTATAGGGAGAGTATGGCATCTCCTAAAAAAATATGTCATTAAAAAGTAAAACCGCATAGATTAAATAATTCTTCATCTAATTTATTGCTCTAATCCTATAATCAATTAAATCATGGAGTATAACTCACAAAGGTCTAAAATGAATATTTCAGAATATGGACGAAATATTCAAAAAATGATTGAACATATAATGACTATTGAAAACCGCGAAAAAAGAAATCAACTTACTCGTGCAACAATACAGGTAATGGGCCAGTTAAACCCGCATCTAAGAGACATTAATGATTTTAAACATAAATTGTGGGACCACCTGTTTATTATGTCGAATTTTAAACTTGACGTTGATTCACCTTATCCAATTCCTTCTGAAGAAATTCTAAATAAAAAACCAGAAAGACTCAATTACTCTTCAAATAATATCAAATTCAGGCATTACGGAAGACATATTGAATCAATGATAGAAAAGGCCTGTGAATTTGAAGAAGGAGAAGAAAAAACAGCCTTGGTAAAGTTAATTGCAAATCATCTGAAAAAATCTTACCTGATTTGGAACAGAGATGCCGTAACTGATGAAGAAATTGCATCACACTTAAAAGCTCTTTCTAAAGGAAGGCTAATTCTGGATGAAAATATTAAGCTAAGCAACTCGCAGGATATACTTTCTAAAAACATAGGCATGAACATAGGTGGAGCTTCGGGCAATCAGCCAAAGAAAAAAAATTATCAGCAAAAGAAACAGGGTACGAAAGGTGGGTTTCATAAAAAACAAAAAAAGTGATTTTCAATAGGTATAGCTTTTCTATTTTTAAATGCTTAAGAACAAGAATGCACTTTGTGATTTAAAACTCATTTAAAATTATGATGATATGAACTTCCGTTATCTCATCAGATTACTTTTAAAGAATCATAGTTCCCCAATAAAGATATCATGCATCACATTACGATTATCTTAACTTGATAATGAAATTTATTTTCAAAATATTTTTTATTAATATCTTATTTAAGAATGATTCATCAAAGTAGATCAAAAACCTGTTTAATATTAATATTCTTCTTTGTTTTCATTAATTCATAAATAATTATGTAATCTTGCAATTAATAAGGCAGAAAATCTTTCCCGGGATATCGGAATGATTTTTTCATTATTGAGATGAGTTTACGTTTTCGGGTTATTGTCAAATTAAATCTATAATTTTCCTGTTATTTTTTCTTATTATTAATTTATGACAACATTTAGTCAATATGCACTCCTTTGAAATTCAAGGTGGTTATACACTTAGTGGAGAAATTACACCGCAAGGTGCTAAAAATGAAGCTCTCCAGGTAATTTGCGCCACCTTATTAACGGAAGAATTAATAGTGATTAGAAACATCCCTGATATTATTGATGTGAATAACCTTATAAATCTACTTTCAGATTTAGGTGTTACAATAAGGAGACTTTCTAAAGGGACTTTTTCTTTTCAAGCAGGCAAGATTAATCTTGATTATATTCACTCTTCTGATTTCCGGAAAAAAGCATCAAGACTTAGGGGTTCGGTAATGATTGTAGGTCCTCTACTTGCCCGGTTTAAACAGGCATTTATTCCTAAACCGGGAGGAGATAAAATTGGGAGAAGAAGATTGGACACTCATTTTCTTGGATTACAAAAGCTTGGAGCAAATTTTAACTACGATAGCCAATCAGGTTTCTATGGCGTTTCCGCACAAGAATTAAATGGTTGTTATATCCTTATGGATGAAGCTTCAGTTACCGGTACTGCCAATATAGTTATGGCAGCGATAATGGCCAAAGGAAAAACAACAATATACAATGCCGCTTGTGAACCCTATCTTCAGCAACTCTGTAAAATGCTTAACAATATGGGTGCAAAAATTGAAGGAATTGGATCCAATTTACTTACAATAGAAGGGGTTACAAGATTGTCGGGTTGTGAGCACGAGTTATTGCCCGATATGATAGAGATAGGTAGTTTTATAGCAATGGCAGCTATGACTCAAAGTAATATTGTAATTAAAAATGTTCAATATAAGCAACTAGGTATCATTCCTGAAGTTTTTAAAAAACTGGGAATTAATTTATCCATCAAAGATGACAATATTACCGTACATGGCAACCAATCTTATTCTGTAGAAAACTTTATTGATGGAAGTATCCTGACAATAAGTGATGCCCCATGGCCCGGATTCTCACCAGACCTGCTCAGCGTGGTATTGGTAGCAGCAGTTCAGGCACAAGGTAGTGTATTAATACATCAAAAAATGTTTGAAAGCAGACTTTTTTTCGTTGACAAGCTTATTGATATGGGGGCACAAATAATACTCTGCGATCCGCATCGTGCAACCGTTATTGGTCTAAACAGGCAAAATAATCTGAAAGCAATTGAGATGACTTCTCCTGATATAAGAGCCGGTGTTGCACTACTAATAGCTGCTCTTAGTGCTGATGGTAAAAGTATAATTCATAATATTGAACAAATAGACAGAGGATATCAAAATATTGATATTAGATTGAACAGTATAGGGGCAAAAATCAATAGAATTTAAAACAATCATGACAATTTGACCACTTAAAAAATATGGCAATAACTTTGCTTTGCTAGAGATTTGAAAATTAAAAGTCTAAAATTATTAATAATAACCATGATAAAGAACGAAAAATCTAAACAGACAATAAATCAGCAAGAAGCAAATAATGACGAAAAGTCACAAAACAAAAAACAAGAAACTGTCAAAAATACAGATTTAAATTACAATCCTGAAATTGAGAACAAAGCAGAGATTGAAAATCAAGATGCTTTAAAAAATGAAGAATCTGCTTTCGAAAAAGAAGAGAAGACAGCCACAGATATTATGCTTGAAAAAATAAGCGAATTAGAAAAACAAAACAGCGATCTTAATGATAAGTATTTACGTCTGTTTTCAGAATTTGATAATTTTAGAAAAAGGAGTATTAAGGAAAGAATGGAGCTTACCAAAACTGCTTCTGCTGAAATAACAGAAGCTATTCTCCCTGTATTGGATGATTTGGAGAGGGCCTATAAATCTTCAATTGAAAGCCCGGATATCGAAACTTTAACCGAAGGAATAAATCTGATTTTAACAAAGCTAAAAACTACATTAAAGCATAAAGGTTTAGAAGAGATAGAAAATACAATTGGAAAATCTTTCAATACCGACTATCACGAAGCAATAACCCATATTCCTGCTACAGAAGAATCCCAAAAAGGAAAGATTGTAGATCAGATACAAAAAGGTTATTTGCTAAACGGTAAAATTATAAGGTTTGCTAAAGTTGTAGTAGCCAATTAAAGAAAAACAAAATGTCAAAAAGAGATTACTACGAAGTTCTTGAAATATCAAAAAATGCATCTGCCGAAGAAATAAAAAAGGCATATCGGCAAAAGGCATTAAAATTTCATCCGGATAAAAACCCGGGAGATAAAAATGCCGAAGAAAATTTTAAGGAAGCCGCTGAAGCCTATGAAGTTTTGAGTAACCCAGAAAAAAAAGCCCGTTACGACAGATTCGGCCATGCAGGAATGGGAAATGGCGGTGGATATGGCGGTGGTTTTGGGGGCGGAATGTCTATGGATGATATTTTTAGCCAATTTGGAGATATATTTGGTGGTGCCTTTGGGGGCGGTTTTAGTGGTGGGGGTTTTGGCGGAGGAAGTAGCCGTGGCAAAAGAGTAAATCGTGGTTCGAATCTCAGAATCAAAGTAAAGCTCACTCTTGAAGAAATCCTTAAAGGAGTTGAAAAAAAGATTAAGGTTTCAAAGTATGTTGCATGCAAGTCGTGTAATGGAAGCGGAGCTAAAAATGGGACATCTTTCCGCAATTGCTCTACCTGTAATGGTACCGGGCGAATTACGCGTGTAACGAATACGTTCCTCGGGCAGATGCAAACTACTTCAACTTGCCCTTCGTGTGGTGGAGAAGGTCAGATTATAACAGAAAAATGTAATACTTGCTTTGGCAATGGTATAGTAAAGGAAGACGAAGTCATTACGATAAACATTCCTGCAGGAGTTGGAGAGGGCATGCAAATGTCTATGAGCGGGAAAGGCAATGCAGCAGCCCGAGGCGGAATGCCTGGTGATTTAATTATTCTTATCGAAGAGATAAGGCATGAAAGCCTGATCAGAGATGGTAATAATTTATTATATGATCATTACATAAGCTTTCCTGAAGCAGCCATTGGAACCACAATAGAAGTGCCTACACTTGAAGGAAAAGCAAGGATTAAAATTGACCCAGGTACACAGTCTAGTAAAGTTTTACGCTTAAAAGGTAAAGGACTACCATCTGTAAACGCCTATGGAAGAGGTGATTTACTGGTTAATATTAACGTGTGGACACCTCAAAATATAAGCAAAGAAGAAAGAAGTATTCTGGAAAGCCTTGCTGTTTCTGATAATTTTAAACCCAACCCTAAAAAAAATGACAAAAGCTTTTTCGAACGGATGAAAGACTATTTTCAATAGCCAAGAAGATAGATTCTTTTAACATGAGCCAATTTTGTAAGAAAAAATTTATATGGAACATATTTTAAGAGCAGAACAAGTTTCGAAAAAGTATGACAAGCACCAGGCATTAAACAATGTTTCAATTAATGTGCCCACAAACAAAATTTTTGGATTACTTGGTCCCAATGGAGCTGGAAAAACGACTCTCATTAGGATAATTAACCAGATAATTGCCCCCGATGAGGGCAATTTATTTTTTAAAGACGAACGTTTGCAGGCTAGAGATATTCAAAATATTGGATACCTACCCGAAGAAAGGGGTTTATACAAAAAGATGAAAGTGGGAGAACAAGCCTTGTATCTGGCTCAATTAAAAGGTGTTAAAAAAGCAGATGCAAAAAGAATGTTGAAATACTGGTTCGAAAAATTCGATTTGATGCCGTGGTGGAATAGAAAAGTTGAAGAATTATCAAAAGGTATGCAGCAAAAAGTACAGTTTATTGTAACAGTACTTCACAAGCCAGATCTTCTTATTTTCGATGAACCTTTCAGTGGCTTCGACCCCATAAACGTTAATCTCCTTAGGGATGAAATATTAAATTTAAAAAAAAATGGGACCAGCATAATTTTCTCCACTCATAATATGAGTTCAGTGGAAGAATTATGTGATCATATAGCTTTGATCAATAACTCGGAATTAATACTTGAGGGAAGTGTAGGAGAAATACGAAAGTCTCATTCATCAAGGATATTTACAATGATTATAAGTGATTTTACAGATAACTATCAGAGTATTCTACATCCTTTGGCAACCATTCTTAAAGAATCCGCTCAAATAGACGGAAACATGCATTTGAGAATAAGAATTAATGATAACACAAATGTAAACGAGGTGATTAGTAAAATTCTCCCTTATGCCCAATTACATGGTTTCCAAGAAGTAATCCCTTCGATGAATGATATCTTTATTAAAACTGTTACTGGTAAATATCCTCAAGATATAATTAATGGCGACTAACACTAATAAATTTAATAGCATCACAATTCATTTTAGCCATGAATAAAATTCTCACTATTATTAAGCGTGAATATCTTAGTCGGGTAAAGAAGAAGACATTCATTATTATGACCATTGTAGGGCCCCTACTAATGGCTGGTTTAATGATTGTACCTGTTTTTATAGCCAAAATGTCTGACAGTGTTTATGAAATCGCAATTGTTGATGACACACGACTTTTTTATACAGAATTTAAAGACGGAAACAATGTAAAGTTTACCGAGCTAAACGTTAACATTGATATTGCTCTTGAACTTTTAAAAGAAAGTAAATTTGATGCAGTCTTACATATACCTTCTACGGGTTTCCATGCCCCTTCATCCCTGCGTTTTTTTGCTGATAAAGCAATTAATATGAATGCTAAGCTTTTTGCAGAAAGTATTCTGGAAAAAGAGTTTGAGAGCATGAAATTAGCCCATGCAGGAATTGATCCTGAAGTATTAAGGGCAACACAAACAAAAATCAACATACAATCGATCAGGCTACAAAACGACGGAAATACGCAAACAGATTATCCTGAAGTAAGCATGGCACTTGGAATTTTTGGGGGAATAATGATATATTTTTTCGTTTTTTTATTTGGTGCACAAGTAATGAGAGGAGTTATGGAGGAAAAAACTAACAGAATTGTAGAAATCATCGTATCTTCTGTTAAACCCTTTCAGCTGATGATGGGGAAGATAATTGGGATTGCCCTTGTTGGCCTTACGCAATTTAGTATCTGGATTATTCTTACCGCTACCATTATATCAGGTGCAGGATTAGCTTTACCTGATGTTTTTAATCCAGCATCATCGCAGCAAATGAACGCAGAATCTGGCGTCATGGGTACTCTTAATGCAACAGGATCGATGCAGCCAACAACAAACATTGAAGTTAATAATAACAGTTTGAATCAGATTCTTGAATCTCTAAGAGCAATAAATATTTCGGTAATGATTGTCAGTTTTATATTTTATTTCTTAGGAGGATATTTACTTTATGCAGCTCTGTTTGCGGCTGTAGGATCAGCGGTAGACAATGAAGCAGATACGCAGCAATTTATGCTTCCAATAACAATTCCTATGATCTTTTCAATAATAATGGCTCAAATAGTTATGACTAACCCTTCAGGTCCGGTTGCATTCTGGTTATCTATCATTCCATTTACATCTCCCATTATAATGATGGTTCGAATTCCATTTGGAGTACCATTAATTGATCTATGGATTTCAGCAATCCTTTTAATTTTAGGTTTTCTTGCTACCACCTGGTTGGCTGGAAAAATTTACAGAACCGGAATTCTTATGTATGGTAAAAAACCGTCTTATAAAGAACTTTGGAAGTGGATTAAGTATAGCTAAAAATTAGCCCAATTATTAAGAAGAAGATCTAAAAATTCATCACACTTTCTTAGTTTACCAAATTCATCGTCGTTTTTTTTATCTTTGTATTAAACTTACTAATCATTTATTGAAACCCGCGAAAATGGTTGCAGCAGTTATTGATTGTGGAACAAATACCTTTAATTTATTAATTGCAGAATTTCATATTTTTGGGCAACATAGAATACTTTTAAACACTAAAAAAAGTGTAAAATTGGGAGAAGGCGGGCTGGCTAATAACCAGATAACTCCACAAGCCTTTCAAAGAGGTATCAAAACGTTTCTAGAATTTGTGGATCTGGCAAGAGATTTTAAAGCAGACACCATAAAAGCATTTGGAACATCTGCTGTTAGAAGTAGTAAAAACGGACCGGACTTTGTAAAAAAAATACTTGAAAAAACAGGGGTTATTATACAGGTTCTTAACGGAGATACAGAAGCTCAGTATATTTTTAAAGGGGCAAGTCTGGCTTTGGAAAATATAACAGAACCAGCCCTTATTATGGATATTGGAGGTGGTAGTACCGAATTTATTATTGTAGAAGAAGAACAGGTGCTATGGAAAAGAAGTTTTGATTTGGGAGCAGCTCGTCTTTTACAGGAATTCAGACCCCATGACCCAATGTTGCCAGATGAAATAAACAGGGTAAAAGACCACTTTAAAGAAGTTCTTTTGCCACTTTCATTCAAATTAAAGAAAAATCCAGTTAATTTACTTATTGGTTGTTCAGGTTCATTTGAATCAATAGCAGAAATGATTAAAGCAGGAAATTCAGATCCAACTCCGATAGAAAAGTTTTATAATATTGAATTACAAGATCTCACAAAGCTTTATCAAAAATTAATTTTAACCACTGAAAGCGAACGTAAGAACATACCTGGACTGGTAGAATACAGAGCAGATACAATTGTTTTTGCCAGCATCCTGGTCAGACATGTTCTGAAAAGATTTAAGATTGATAAGATCCAATATTCATCCTATGCATTAAAAGAAGGTATCCTTGCTGATTTGGTAAATAATCGTATTTCAGTTTAATTTTTAATAAAAGACAAATGCCCAAAATACTAGTAATTGATGATGAAAGAAGTATCCGAAATACATTAAAGGATATCCTGGAATATGAAAAATATGAAGTTGACCTTGCAGAGGATGGTATTGACGGCCTCGAAATGGCAGATCAAAAGAAATATGATGTTATTTTATGTGATATTAAAATGCCAAGATTGGATGGAATGGAAGTTCTGGAAAGATTATTAACTAAAGACCCCGATAATACTGTAGTTATGATCTCCGGTCATGGCACAATAGAAACAGCCGTTGAAGCAATAAAGAAAGGAGCTTACGACTTCATATCAAAACCTCCTGACATAAACAGGATGCTCATTACTCTAAGAAATGCACTTGACAAAACAGAATTGGTATCAGAAACAAGGGTATTAAAGCGGAAGGTTAATAAAACCTACGATATGATAGGAGAATCTCATGCTATTAAACAAATAAAGGAAATGATTGAGCGAGTTGCTCCATCGGAAGCAAGAATATTTATTACAGGCCCCAATGGAACAGGTAAGGAACTTGTTGCCAGATGGCTACATGAACTTAGTAATCGCTCTAAGGGCCCTTTTATAGAAGTAAATTGCGCCGCCATACCTTCAGAACTAATTGAGAGTGAACTATTTGGACATGAGAAAGGATCTTTTACTTCTGCTATTAAGCAAAAAAAAGGAAATTTCGAACTTGCGCATGGAGGAACATTATTTCTTGATGAAATTGGAGATATGAGTCTGGCAGCACAGGCTAAAGTTCTAAGGGCCCTGCAGGAAAATAAGATTACACGTGTTGGTGGAGAAAAGGAAATCAATGTTGATGTAAGAGTTGTAGCAGCCACAAATAAAGATATAAACAAAGAAATATATTCGGGGAACTTTCGTGAAGATCTTTACCACCGACTAAGTGTTATTCTAATAAACGTACCTTCACTAAACCAGAGAGAAGAAGATATTCCGTTACTGGCAAACTATTTTCTGGAAAGCATTATAAAAGAGCACAATATGCCAGTTAAATCATTTGAAGATGATGCTCTTAAAGCATTACAAAAGATAACCTGGACTGGGAATATTCGTGAATTAAGAAATGTTGTAGAGAGATTGGCAATTCTATGTGACAAAGTTATTTCAGCGAATGATGTTGTAACATATGCTCAACCATTAAGCGCTTTAAGGAAGAATTAATATAGTAAGAAGTAAAAGAGTAGAATAAATAAACCTGTTTAAATACTCTGTTTTTATTAAAATAAATTTTCTTTAAAAGGCAATTCCAATTTTTAAGCTATTAAGAAAATAGTGATCATAAGAGTTATCATTTTTTACTCCGTCAAGATAGTGAAATATCGTGTTTCTCCATCCAAATTCATAACCAACTTTTATTGTATTTGTAACTTTTATTGACATCCCCCCACCAAAAGGTATAAATGGCTGAACCTGGTTGTAGTCATCCTGGATATTTATTAGTCTTTCGTTAGAATCATAAATTGTTGCATCACTAAAAAAAATTCCAATACCAACAAAACCATATAGATCAAAAGGAGTTCTTGTTAAGCCAGGCAGATAAAATTCAGATTTAGTAAAAAATTCGAAAATATCATTATTAAAACTTTTAACGGGATTATTACCGAGAACAAAGGGTGTATCTCTATTCGCTTTAAGGTTTACAAAATTCATACCCAGGCTCATTGCAAACCACTCATTCATAAGATACCGACCAAATAATCCACCACCCATACTATAATGGGATGTGTGAAAGGAAGCAAAATCACTAATGGGAAGGCCTTTACTTGATGCAATATCTGTAATTGTATGAGTTGTGAACAAAGAAAAGCCCATTTCCCAGGAACCAAGAGATATGTACTGATCCCGCCGCGAACGATCCAGAGGTGGTTTGGGCGCATTTCTAACAGCACTCATATCACTGGATTTACTGCCCGAAGAACCGGTATCATAAGAATCAGGCTGTTGACTATTTGAATTTGGAGGAGAATATCTTTGAGACCTTTTGGTATTATGCTTTCGTGAACGACTTTTCCGTTCAGAATTAGGTCTTTCTTTTATACCAAATAATCTATGAAAAAAATTATCCATTTGGTTATTTGATAAAGATAATTCGGATGAATTTATAACAAATCTTTCCATCTCATTATCTTCATAATTCTGATTTTCTGATTCTAGCGCAGTAACAGATATAAATGCAATTGAAAAAATTACTGAAAAAATTACACTGCGAAATGTTTTTTTTACAAACATTGTGATTTGTTTTGGTTTATTTGTAATTTTTTTTTACCTAAAAGAAGCTTCAAATGTAACGAAAAATAATATGTTATGCAAAATATTATAAAAAACAAAGTCATCAATTTGTATTAATGACTCATTTATACGTTAATATAAGCTTTTGGTTACCAGATTCTTCTTTGATCGGGTAAGAAATAGGAAAAAGTTAAACTGGCAAAATAATAACTATCACTACCTTTACTCCATGGCCTGGTAAACCCATCTAAATAATCAAAAAACGTTTTCCGCCATCCAACTTCATACCCAATTTTAATATCCCGGGTTACGGCATAATTAAATCCTATTCCCATTGGAATTGCTGGCTGAATTTTGCTGTATTCGTCCCAGGTAAAATCAAAGGGAGCCGGATTGGGAACTGTTAAATCGGGATTATGATAAAAAGCTGCCAAACCTAAGAAACCGTATACAGACAGAGGAAAGTTAGGAATACTCAATGGCGCGTAAACTTCATACAAAACTGCCAATTCAAGTATATTATTTTTGAAATAAAAATTTCTTGATCTTCCGGCAATAGAATCTGCACCATTAACTCTACCATAGTTAAAAGAAGCAGTTACTGCAAAAAGCTCATGGAATCTGTATCGCCCATACCCTGCAACATTTAAACTAAGAGTATTCCACTGAGTATTTAAAAAGGATGGTCTTTGATCGATAGAGCTTCCGCTAACATCAGTTAATGAATAGGAAGTACCGATATTACCCCCAACTTCCCAGCCTAGCTTCTCAGTAGCAAGACTTCTCAGTGATGGCGCTATAGGTCTACGACTACCTCCAGGATTTCTTGACTGACTTGGTGGCTGGAAACTCGATCGTTTACTGGACAATGGAAATAGACTTTGTGCCTGCGATTCATATGGGATAAAAAGCAAGAGAACTATACCGAAACAAAATAAATTAAAGTACTTCATCTCTTAAAAATTTTTCAGCTTTACAAGATTTAACAACAAATATCAAAAATAATACTTTTTATTGGGTTTTGTTGAGTAAAATTACTGATTTATTAGATATTAATGAAGGGTAATGGTTTTAATTGCAGATTATCGTAAAGTTTGGATTCCAAAAATAACAGAGAGTTTTGGTATTAATAAATATATATCATGTATTTTTTCTCTTTATAAAAAAGAGTTTACCTCAATTGCTGACTTTATGACCCATTTAAATTCTTAGAAAGTCATTGCAGCTAAAACATTCGGTTTCTTTATTATTAGAGCCAATAATAACTAATCGATCATCTGCAAAGGATAACAAGAGTTTTTTATACCATTCAACCGAAGATTCATCGAGATTAGAGCAAGGCTCATCAAGCAGAATAATTTTATTTTCGCTCATTAAAGCAAGGATCAGTTTTACCCGCTGTTTCATACCCGATGAATAATACTTAAGGGGTTTATCGGCACTTCTCTTTAGTTCTGATAGGTTAAGCAAATCATTAATATTAAAAGATTTCAGGTAATTGCGATATTTCTGATGAAAAATTAAAATTTCCCGAAACGTAAATTCATCAATCAAATCGATATGGGGAGAAGCAATACCAATATATTTATAAATATTTTTATTATCAATTCCTTCTGATAACTTCCAGGTAATGTCTCCCTCGGATGGTAATAAGTAGCCTGATATAATTTTCAATAAAGTAGTTTTTCCACTGCCATTAGAACCAAGCAGTCCATAATGCACAGATGTTTGAAAACTAAAATTTATATTGCGAAAAATCCACTGATAATTAAATTTCTTACCAATATTTTGCAAAACTATGTTCAAACCAATCAGCTTTGATTATGAAAAATATATCTTTATTAATTATTTTTCCTTAAAAGAATATCCTTTCATTACACCTCTGCTTGAATTGGTTATAAAAGAAATAATTTCATCCCTCTCAGGCGTTGCGGGCATTTCTGTTTCAATTAATGAAATAGCTCTCGATGTATTTAAATCTTTTAAAAAGATTATGCGGTAAATTTCCTGAATCTCATTAATTTTTTCAGGAGAAAACCCCCGGCGTCTTAAACCAATAGAATTTATACCAACGAAGGAAAGAGGATCACGGGCAGCTTTAGTATAGGGAGGGACATCTTTTCTAACCAGCGATCCTCCTGAAATCATAACATGCTGGCCAATATTTACAAATTGGTGAACAGCCGATAGGCCACCTATTATGGCATAATCCTGAATATTTATATGGCCTGCCAGAGTTGCTGCGTTTGCCAGAATACAGTTGTGGCCTACCACACAATCGTGTGCAATATGCACATAAGCCATTAAAAGGCAGTTATTACCAACTACAGTTTTATAATTTGCCTTAGTGCCACGGTTAATCGTAACAAATTCTCTAATTGTGGTATTATCACCAATTTCAACAGTAGTTTCTTCACCGGCATATTTAAGATCTTGTGGGATAGCAGAGATAACTGCCCCGGGAAAAATCTTACAATTCCGCCCAATCCGGGCACCTTCCATGATGGTAACATTAGACCCTATCCAGGTTCCTTCCCCTATTTCAACATTGTTGTGAATTGTTACAAAAGGCTCAATTACAACATTTCTGGCAACTTTTGCCTGTGGATGAACGTATGCTAAAGGTTGATTCATTGTAAATTAGGATTTTTTACTATTTGTGCCATTAATTCTGCTTCAATAACTATTTTAGAGCCCACATAACCCACACATTTCATATGGCATATTCCTCTTCTTACCGGAGAAATAAGGTTACATTTTAAAATAAGGGTATCACCGGGCACTACTTTCTGCTTAAACTTTACATTATCAATCTTAAGAAAATAAGTGCTGTAATTTTCCGGATCTTCAACTGTTGAAAGTATTAAAATACCTCCGGCCTGAGCCATTGCTTCAATCTGAAGCACCCCCGGCATAACAGGTTCTTTAGGAAAATGACCGGTAAAAAATGATTCGTTGGTAGTAACATTTTTAACACCAATAACATGAGAATCGCTTATTTCAATAATTTTATCTACCAATAAAAACGGATATCTATGAGGTAACATACCCTTAATATCATTGATATCAAATATTGGCTTTTTATCAGGGTTATAGATAGGTATGTGTTCTTCTGAAAGTTTCTTTTTGATCAATTTTTTAATATGCCTGGCAAATTTCACATTAGAGGCATGACCCGGCTTAGATGCAACAATATGCCCCTTAATCTTTTTGCCCGCAAGTGTTAAGTCTCCAACTATATCAAGCAGTTTATGCCTGGCCGGTTCGTTAGCAAAATAAGGCTCCAGGTTGTTCAATATTCCTTCACTTCTAACTGCAACTGATGGTTTATTGAAAAGGCGTGCCAAACGATCTAGTTCCTCCTGTTCTATCGGTCTGTCAACAAAAACAAATGCATTGCTCAAATCACCACCTTTAATTAAATTCTGTTTTAGCAAATATTCCAGTTCATGAAGAAAAACAAATGTTCTGCAAGAAGCTATTTCATTTTTAAAATCAGAAATATCATCCAAAACCGCATACTGAGACCCCAAAACTTTAGAGTTATAATCAATCATGCTGGATATCCGATACTTTTCTGATGGAATTGCAATAAATTCACAATCCTTTTCTTCGTCGTAGAACCTTATAGTTTCCTGAATATCAAAATACTGCCTATTTGCATTTTGTTTTTCAATACCTGCCTTTTCAAGAGCTTCAACGTAGTACTTGCTACTACCATCCATTATAGGCATTTCTTCGCAATTAACCTCAACAATAATATTATCGATATCCATTCCTGTTATTGCTGCCAAAACATGCTCTACAGTTAGCAACCTTATGCCATCTTTCTCAAGGGTAGTGCCTCTGGATGTATCTATAACATAATCGGCATCAGCTTCAATAAAAACTTTATCATCAACATCAGTACGAAGAAATCGGATTCCGGTGTCTTCTTCGGAAGGTTTAAAGCTAAGAGTAACAGTTTGCCCCGTATGTAAGCCAACTCCAGATACAGTAACGGGTGCTTTTATCGTATTTTGCATTGTTATAAATCTAGTTTAACCATTCATTTTGTGTTAACACAGTCTTTACTGGAATAAATGAATCACTTACTTGCCTAAATATTTTTTGAAGGATACAACATTACACGAATTAATCTTTATCCAGAATGTCTTAACTTTATTATTTTGAGCAAAATAATCCAACTGTATTTATCAAGCTTTTTGCGAACTGGCATCTAATTAAACAATATATTTAATTGAAAAGGCAAAGATATAATAATTTATCCTTCACTCTGATTAAAATTATTCACCCGTAATTTGGGTAAGTTTCATTTCCAATTCATCAATTCTTTTTACAATCTTTTCAAGATTTCTGAAATGAATGTATGATTTAATAAACTTATCATGATCAAAAGCCGGGGCTCCCATAATAATCTTTCCATTTCTTACACCAGATGATAGTCCAGATTGCGCTGCAATTTTAACTTCATCACCAATATTTATATGTCCACTAATTCCTACCTGTCCTCCAATCATACAATTTTTTCCTACCTTACTTGAACCAGCGATACCGGATTGAGCAGCAATTACAGTATTTTCACCAATTACAACATTATGAGCTACCTGGATAAGGTTATCAAGCTTTACCCCTCTTTTTACAACTGTAGAACCCATAGTTGCCCTATCGATGGTTGTATTTGCTCCAATCTCTACGTGATCTTCCAATATTACATTGCCTATTTGAGCTATTTTTTTATAATTACTATCGCTTTGCGGGGCAAACCCAAAACCATCAGCACCAATTACGGCACCAGAATGAATAGTACAATCATTTCCAATTACACAGTTATCATAAACCTTTACGCCGGGATATATAATGGTATTTTCGCCGATAGATACATTCTCTCCAATGTAACAGTGTGGATATATTTTAGCTTTAGAACCTATTATTACGTTCTTATCAACGTAAGCAAAATCAGCAATATATATATCCTTGCCCAGTTTAGCATTATCGGCCACAGAAGCCAGGGATGAAATTCCTTGTTTTTCAGGCATACTTTGCCGGTACATATTTAATAACTCAGCCAAAGCATTGTAAGCATTTTCTACCCTTACTATGGTAGAATTGACAGCATTCTCTGGTTTAAAATCATTATTAACCAATATAATACTGGCTTTTGTTTTGTAAATCCAGGGAGCATAAGCAGGATTTGCTAAAAATGAAAGGCTGCCAGGTTGTGCTTCTTCAATTTTTGAAATAGTATTTACTTTAACATCTTCATTTCCTTCCACCTCTCCGTTAAGGAAATCTGCAATCTGTTTCGCTGAAAATTCCATTATGACTTTTTTATTGTTAAATATTTATGGAACACCCGTTTTTAAATCCCAAATACAATGGCAATACATTTAATTTCAAGGGTGTTTTACCTTAAAGATGGAACAGGCTATCATACTAATTTTAATAACCGACTTGTTCAATTTTAAACAGATGAACCATTCTATGAAAATAATTTTGACACACGCTGATTATTATTATTATGCTCTCTACTAAGTTACCGGTGTTGAATAGTATATGGCGAGCCCCATCTAATTAATTTGATAAAATCTTAAACAGATGAACCGAACCATGACAATAATATTTACACACATGCGGATGATTATAATTTCGCAGCATGGCAAAACATGCAGAATGACTATTGTTGTTGAGCTCCATCTGACCTAATAAATATAATTATAAACAGATGAAATATAAACTGCAACCTAATTAATTACCATTTTAAATAGGACTATTTTTTATTTTCATCCCATATTTCTTTTGGGTAGCAAAGATAATACTTCTTTACCGGATTAGACAAAACTCTTATATTTAGCTGATCAGAAATTTCGGCCATATCGCAAATCATACCATTCTTTTGAAGGATCCAAACATTTCCTACTCCCGGATCATAAGCATTGTTTTCCGTTTGTCCAAGTAAAACGAAATAATCTACATCATTTTTGTTAAGTTTCAAGACTTTAGATGACAAAGACCGTATTTTAGATATATAACTTTCATCGAATGGGTTTTTCTGCAGCTCAATTCGAAATAGTTTTCTTTTTATTAAACGGGTGCATAATGCTGAAAGTACAGTATCCTGATGATCACACCAAACTTTAACAGAGGTAAAAATATCAAAATCATCCAGCAGGGCAAAATCATCCAATAGTTTGGGGTTATTTTCAAAATCAGAATAATGATATGAATTGTAGATAAATTGCTTCAAAGCTGGAGTAGCAAATAGATTCTGTTTATTTTTAGCCAATTCTCTTGCTCTTTTCAAAATAGTTACCAGGAGCATTTCAGCTGAAATAACTGTTTTATGCAGATAAACCTGCCAATACATTAATCGTCTGGCGACTATAAATTTTTCAAGCGAGTAGATTCCCTTTTCATCCGTAACCAGTCTATCATCAACAACATTAATCGTTTTAATTATCCTATCATATCCTACCACCCCTTCGGAAACACCAGTAAAAAAACTATCACGGTTTAAATAATCGAGCCGGTCCATATCTAATTGACCACTTACCAATTGATGAAGAAACTTTTTGGAGTAATTATTTCTAAAAATGTCAAGAGCCAAATTAAATCCTTCGGGATTGATAGGGCTAAGTCTTTTAATGAATAATTCTGTTAACTGTTCATGGTTAGCTCCCGGAACTAAAATATTTTCCAGCGCATGAGAAAATGGTCCATGGCCAATATCATGAAGCAAAATTGCAAGCAAAGCCCCCCTGGTTTCCGCATCATCGATATGGTTACCTTTCGATTTGATAGTATCAAGAGCCAAACCCATCAAATACATTGCTCCCAGAGCATGATGAAATCTTGTATGAAGAGCTCCCGGATAAACCAAATGACTTAATCCTAACTGCTTTATTCTTCGTAATCTCTGAAAATATGGATGCTCTAATACATCAAAAAGCAAGGGATCTGAAATATTTATAAATCCATAAACAGGATCGTTAAAAATCTTGAGTTTATTCTGACTTACCATACCATACATAAAGTCAATTATAATATTAAAGTACAAACCTAATCAAATTTACTTTTCAACCCTTTAAAGAATAGAAAAATAATCTATGCAGGGTTTCATCGACAAACAGACTTATAAAATTCACAATTTATCCTTACTTTTGTATTGTTTCACAGTACCTTGGTTCAATAAAAACAATATTAAAAATTTTAGGCGTTTTAATCATCATAGAAAGATACTGTAATCAAAATTTAAGTATTTTAAAGTAGGTGCACTAAAATTATATCGTATAAATAATAGACGAATTCCCAACCTGTTGTTTTCTCATTTTTGAGTTCAAATTAAGTGGAGAAGGCTAAGAAATTTAGGTTATTATTTTAATACTTTTTTTGGCAGTTTTTTTTCTTAAGTGCAAAATTAAATAACTAACAAAATAAAACAACTTAAATATGAAGATTAAAATATTATGGGCTGATGATGAAATAGATCTGTTAAAACCACATATAATTTTTTTAGAGCAAAAAGGATATGAAGTTTCAACCGCACAAAGTGGCGATGAAGCTCTTGACCTTGTTTTAAGCAATAATTACGATATAGTATTCCTTGATGAAAATATGCCCGGATTAACGGGCCTTGAAACATTGGATAAGATTAAAAATAAGCATCCGCGCCTACCCGTAGTTATGATTACCAAAAGCGAAGAAGAATCAATAATGAATGAAGCTATTGGAGGCAATATTTCCGATTATCTTATCAAACCTGTAAATCCTAATCAAATTCTTCTGTCTTTAAAAAAGAATCTGGAAAATAAAAAACTGATGAGCGAGAAAACCAGTATGGCTTATCAACAAGAATTCAGGCAAATAAGCATGGAAATAAGTGACAGACCCGATTTGAAAGACTGGGATAAAATATACCGTAATATTATTTACTGGGAATTGGAGCTTAATAAATCACAGGATAATGGATTGGGGGAAATATTTAAAATGCAAAAATCTGAAGCCAATACAGTATTTTGCAAATTTATAATGAGTAACTATCCAGATTGGCTTTCTGGTAAAAGCGATGAGAAACCTGTTCTTTCTCATTTGGCGGTCCGTGAAAAGATTCTACCTCTTTTAAAGGAAAATGAAGAACAGGTTTTTCTCATTATTATAGATAATTTAAGATTCGATCAATGGAAAGTTTTACAACCCGTTTTTGAAAATTATTACCGGGTTATTCATGAAGATTTGATTTACAGCATATTACCAACAGCAACACAATATTCAAGAAATGCATTTTTTGCAGGGCTTTTGCCTTCGGAAATTGAAAAACGATTTCCGAATTTATGGATTGGAGAAGCTGACGAAGGAACCCGAAACCAATTTGAATCCGAGTTATTTGGTGAACAACTTAAAAGATTAGGAAATCAAACTCCATTCAATTACCATAAAATTCTTAATATGGGAGCCGGTAAGAAGCTACTGGAAAATCTAAGTAATTTCACAAATAAAAAACTTAATATCCTTGTTTACAATTTTGTTGATATGCTTTCGCACGCGCGTACCGACATGGAAGTAATAAAAGAGCTGGCCGACGATGAAGCTGCTTATAGATCGCTTACCCTTTCATGGTTTGAACACTCCCCTTTACTTGAAATTATTAAAATATTACACGAAAAAAATATTAGCATTATCCTCACTACCGACCATGGTTCTATAAAGGTTTCCAACCCTACCAAAGTTGTTGGTGACAAAAATACCAATACAAATCTCAGGTACAAAACCGGGCGGAACCTTCAATACAATAAATCTGATGTATATGAAGTTCGCAACCCGCAAGACATTTACCTTCCTAAAACCAATATAAGTTCAAGCTATATTTTTGCTAAAGAAGACAGTTTTTTTGCCTATCCTAACAACTACAATTATTACGTAAACTATTATAAAAACACATTTCAGCATGGTGGGATTTCAATGGAAGAAATGCTCTTACCATTTGTTTTCATGAAGGCCCGATAACTAAGTGTTTAAGAATGCAACAATCAGGAGAATATTTCACCGAGTCGCAATTGCCCCAGGTTGCAAAAAAGGTACTAAAATTTAGTCCCAATTCCCGAATTTTGGCGTTCTACGGTAAAATGGGTGTTGGTAAAACTACATTAATTAAAGCTGTTTGTCATCATCTTAATGTTATTGATACCGTTGGAAGTCCAACATTTTCAATTGTCAATCAGTATATAACCAGAGATAAAGATATTTTGTATCACTTTGATTTTTACCGGATAAAGAAACAGGAAGAAGCTTTCGATATCGGTTATGAGGATTATTTTTTCAGTGGCAATTATTGTTTTTTGGAATGGCCGGAAAAAATTGAAGAGCTACTTCCCAAAGATTGCGTCAGGATCTACCTGAACGAAAAAGATGGGTTAAGAAACATAAAAATTGAGGTCGGTTCTAATCAAAAAAACTAAATCTAATTAACATGCATCAGAAGAGATCGGAATACGTATTATTTGGGTCAACTGGCAAATTATTGCCACAAGAAGAAATGCTTGAGGTAAAAAAGAAAAAAAATCGCCTTGCAATTGGAATACCCAAAGAAGTTGCTTTTCAGGAAAACCGTGTTGCCCTTGCACCCGAAGCAGTAAATCTATTGTCACAAAACGGTCATCGGATTATTGTTGAAAAAGGAGCCGGAATAAATGCTCATTTTAGTGATACCGAATATAGCGAAGCAGGCGGAGAAATCATTTACGAAACTTCGGAGGTTTACAAAGCTGACATCATTTTAAAAATAGCCCCTCCTACTCAGGATGAGATAAAATATTTAAAAACAGGCCAAACGATTTTTTCAACGATCACTTTGCCTGTTCAATCACAAAGTTATTTTAAAACGTTAATGTCGAAAAAGATCAATGCGATTGGTTTTGAGCTTATAAAGGACAAAACTAATACATTCCCACTGGTAAGGAGTATGAGTGAAATTGCAGGTAATACAGCAATCTTAATTGCCGCCGAATATCTTTGCGACAGAAAATATGGTAAAGGACGAATGTTTGGGGGATTTTCAGGTATTACTCCTACAGAAGTTGTAATTCTTGGAGCCGGCACTGTTGGCGAATTTGCTGTTAGAGCAGCAACAGGGCTTGGAGCAATGGTAAAAGTTTTTGATAATTCAGTATATAAACTCCGAAGATTGCAGAACAATCTCAACACACGAATTTTTACCAGCATTATTCAACCTAAGGTTTTAGGTAAAGCCCTTCGTACCGCCGATGTGGTTATAGGAGCCATTCACTCTCCACATGGCCATTCTCCTGTAGTTGTTAGTGACGAAATGGTTGAAAACATGAAATTTGGATCTGTTATTATCGACGTAAGTATTGATCAGGGTGGTTGTGTTGAAACATCAAGAGTTACCAATCATGCCGAACCGATTTTTAAAAAACACAATGTAACACATTACTGCGTGCCTAATATTGCATCAAGGGTGCCCCATACTGCATCATATTCGTTTAGTAACTTTTTTGCTCCTGTAATACTTAACATAGGTGAACAAGGTGGTATTGTTAATATGCTGAAAAACGACCCTGGAGTAAGACAAGGAGTATATATTTTTAATGGAACTCTCACAAATCAATTTATTGGTGAAAGTTTTCAATTGCCAAGTCAGGATATCGAATTATTGATGGCTGCATTTGGTTAAGAATAATTTATTGTCTGATGAAGTATTATGTAATAGCTGGAGAAGCATCTGGAGATCTTCATGCATCAAACCTTATTAAGGCCATAAAAAAAATGGATAACGATGCTTATTTCAGAGCCTGGGGGGGTAATTTAATGAAACAGCAGGGAGTTGATCTTGTTAAGCACATAAAAGATTTGGCTTTTATGGGATTTACTGAAGTATTAAGTAATTTAGGAACAATTCTTAAAAACTTAAGGTTCTGTAAAAAAGATATTCTATCATTTAAACCTAATGCTGTAATTTTTATCGATTATCCTGGCTTTAACCTAAGAATAGCAAAATTCTGCAAGGATAATCAAATCCCTACCATATATTATATTTCCCCTACAGTTTGGGCCTGGCATAAATCCAGAATAAACCATATTAAGAAAAACATTGACAAACTACTGGTAATCCTGCCTTTTGAAGAGAAGTTTTTTAAAAAACAAAACTACTCTGCAGAGTTTGTAGGACATCCACTTTTAGATGCTCTGGAGAATGAACGCATTGATATTGATCCAATTGAATTCAGACAAAACCATAACCTTGGGAAGAAAAAAATCATAGCACTTCTACCTGGAAGCAGAAAGCAGGAAATTTCAAGGATGCTCCCGGGAATGGCAACAATCGCAAAATCGTTTCAACAATATCAGTTTGTTATTGCCGGCACTCCTTCACATAATCTAAAATATTATCAGCAATTTTTAGATGATATTAACATACCCGTAGTATATGGAGCAACATACCCTTTATTAAAAAACTCTTTTGCAGCAGTGGTTACATCAGGCACAGCAACCCTCGAAACGGCTTTGATAGGAACACCACAAGTGGTTTGTTACAAAACGGGAAGGATAACCTATCAAATAGCCAAAAGACTAGTTGATGTTAAATATATTTCATTGCCTAATCTGATTTTGGATAAAAAGGTCGTAACAGAACTCATTCAATATGATTTTAATGAAACCCTGCTTTCAGAAAAATTAAAGGAAATAACAGAAGACAAGAGTATCCGTAGCGAAATGATTGAAAATTATGCTGTTTTGAAAAAAGAATTAGGGGGAGGTGGTGCATCAGAAAAAGCTGCTACCAGCATCTATAATTATCTTTCCAAATAAACGATCAAAAAATAATCTGGCTAATTTATACACTGGCAATACATATTAGCTCAGTTGTATATTATTGCATTTAAAAAATTCCCTTTCAATCCTTAAAGTAAGTTGTATTTTAGCGTATAATTTTTTAACTTCATAACTATATAATGAAACATAAGATGAATTTCAGGCAAATCGGAAATGAATCATTATTCACACATACCACTGGTCCGAATCTTAATCCCATTGCTAGCAGGGATTTTATTGTTTCTCAGAATTGAGTTTTTCCTTTCCATAAAAATAATTCTTCTTGTTTCAGTTATTTTTCTCGTAGCCGGAATAATCATTCAGCAATTCGCAATCAAACACTTCAGATTTACCAGCTTTTTTGGAGTTAATGTTATGCTATTTTTCTTCTTTTCTGGCTATCTTCTTGCCCAAAATTATCATCAATCCAAGCATCCCAGTCATTTTAAAAATTATAATTGGGATGAATCGATGCTCAGAATTAAACTGATAGAGCCGGTTGAAGAAAAAACCAACTCATACCAAATAGTTGGCAGGGTAACACATGTTGTTGCACAAGATTCTCTGATAAAAGTAATCGGGAAAATAATAATTTGGCTGGAAAAAGACTCACTAGCTGCAAAGCTTGAATATGGTGATGTTATTTTAACAGATAGTTTTCATCAACTTGTAAAAGAACCACAAAATCCCAATACATTTAATTACAAGCAATTTTTAGCCAGGCAGAATATATTTCATCAAACATATCGTCGATCAGGAGAATGGTTTAATACAGATGCTAATGAAGGAACCCAATTAATATCCCTGGCTTTGCAAATGCGAAACAGAGCGCTTAATACCCTCGAGAAAAACGATATAAAGGGTAAAGATTTTGCAGTAGCATCAGCACTCTTACTTGGTTATCGGGAATTTCTCGACGAAGATCTCCAACGCGAGTTTGCCGGAGCAGGAGCTATGCACATTCTTTGTGTTTCCGGACTGCATGTGGGGATAATTTTTATGGCTTTAAGCTTTATGTTTGGATTTCTTTCAAAATTACCAAAAGGCAAATATATCAAAACACTTGTAATAATTTCTCTAATATGGTTTTACGCTGCCATAACCGGATTTTCTCCATCAGTACTCAGGGCATCGGCAATGTTTAGCTTTGTTGCCATTGGTCAAACATTTACACGAAGTACCAACATTTACAATACCCTGGCGGCTTCGGCTCTCGTACTAATTATTGTCGATCCCTTTATTGTAAGCAAAATAGGATTTCAACTCTCATACATAGCAGTAATAAGCATTGTTTCACTACAACCCATGTTTCAAAAGCAATTGTACTTTAAAAATAAACTTCTGAATGGTGCATGGGCTATAATGACAGTTTCATTGGCTGCGCAACTTGGCACCGGACCCATTTCAGTATTTTATTTCAATCAATTCCCCAACTATTTTTTATTAACAAATCTTATTGTTATTCCATTAACAGGTTTGATTATACAGGGAGGAATCATTTTCTTTCTTATTGCACCCCTTGATTTAATTTCAGTTTATGCAGGTAAACTCCTATCCTATTTAATACTTATACTTCACAAATCTGTAGGAATTATTGAAGGGCTACCCGGATCAACTTCTCAAAATCTGGTACTTACCTTTAATGAGCAGTTGCTTATTTTCCTTCTAATAATTCTGATCAGTGTTTACTTTAAAAAGAAAGAGCCAAAACTAATTCTTCCGGTATTGGGAGTTATTATGTTTTTAAGTATCTCCTTTGTAACAAGAATAATAAATGAGCAAACAATCAACCGCCTGGTGGTTTATCATTTACCCCGTGCTACCGCAATGGATATATATACAGGTGGTACCTGTTTAACCTACACCTGCGAAACAGTACAGGAAAATCCTCGGTTGATTGACTTTAACATGCGGGGAAACCGTTTAAAAACAGGGTTTATTAATCCCCCGGAATTTAAAAAAGATACATCTTATATCTCAGAGAAATTTATGATCAAAAATGGATTTATAAGCTGGAATAATCAAACCATTAAGATCATTGACAGACAAACTGATTTAGAGTCCAATTCGATATTTCCCGGAACTATTGACCAGGTGATAATTACTAAGAATTCTCCGTTAAAACTCGAAGATATACACAAAGTATTTGATGCCCGAAAGTATATCTTTGATAGCTCAAATAGTATCAGAAAGTCAAACCAATGGCTTGGCGAGTGCGAAAATCTTGGATTGGATTGCTGGAGTGTAGCTATTCAGGGAGCATATGTTTGGAATGATAAAAGCAAATAACAACAAGGTTAAGTTTTCGAAGCTTAGTTTAGTCGATACCGTAAAAAAAGAGAGGGCTGTCAGGATGAGTTCTGAATAAACCCTTTAAATATGCTGTTGAATTGTGTTTTTAAGAAAACCTAAAATTAAATAAATAGTGGGGTAAAATGTTTAAGGCGAATTAATTTCACTTGTTAAACAAACTCCATCGAAGTTTTAAACGCGTTCCCGGTTTGGGATCGGTGGCTTCCGGTATAGAATTACGTCGATACAGGAATTTTTGTTTTACTCCATATTTCTGAGAGATTTCATACATGGTTTCCCCTTCCTGAACAACATGCCAGTTTTGTTTTGCATTTCTTCTTTTAGGCTGCAGGTAAACTATTTGACCCTCCTTTATTACATCTGATTTTTCAAGCTCGTTGTACCTGTATATTTCCCATTCCCAAACACCAGTATCGCGAGCTATTGATTTGGGTGTGTCCCCCTGCTTTGCCAAAATATAGTGGATACGATTATTCTCCATTACATTACGACCCAAACCTACCGAAGAAAAATCGCTTTGGGAGTTGATATTAATTTTCCTTCTATTCATCAAAGATGAATTTTGATTTCTTTCGGCAAAAAAGTTATCTCCTGAAACTACTTGCTGATCGAATTCATACAGCTGATTTCTTTCAATTACACCTATAAGTAGTTGCGGATACCGCGGATTGGTTGCATATCCAGCTTTACTTAAACCTTTAGCCCATGCTTTATAATCTAAAATATCAAGCTCAAATAGAAAAGCGTAGCGCGATCGGCCGGTTAAAAATTCAGAGTGATCAGTAAATGATTGCCTTGGATCATCATAGGCTCTAAAACATTCGTTAACATGATCATCATCCTTATAAAAAGTTCGCCCCGTCCATCCGTGACACTTAATACCAAAGTGGTTATTGGCAACCAATGCCAGATCGCTGTTTCCAAAACCTGATTCAAGTATTCCCTGCCCAAGCTTAATACTGGCTGGTATACCGGTATTCCGCATTTCATCCATGGCAATCTCTTTGTAAGATTCAATATAATTAGTGAGAGTAAAACTGTTTTGAGCTATAGATGCCCAATGTAGAAATATTGAGCTTATGAAAAAGATCAGATTAAAACGATAATATTTTACAGAATATAATACTTGCCTCATATATCAATATCAATTTTGATTCATAATCTTTTTCTATTTTTGCAGAGCTACACCTTCTTGAAACCATGGAAATAATTAGAAAATATTTTACAGGCTTAAACAGTGTCCAACTAGAAATGTTTGTGAAGCTTTTGCCACTTTATAAACATTGGAATGCAAAGATCAATGTAATTTCCCGCAAAGATATAGATAACTTTTACATGAATCATGTTTTGCATTCACTGTCAATAGGAAAGATTATATCTTTTGCACCGGGTACAAAAATACTTGATGTTGGTACCGGTGGCGGATTTCCTGGTATTCCCCTGGCTATTTTATTCAGCGAATGCCAATTTACATTGATAGATTCTATTGGGAAAAAGATAAAAGTTGTAAATGAAATAATTGAAAATTTGGGCATAACAAACGTTACTGTAAAACAAGAACGGGCAGAAAATATTAAAACCAAATTTGATTTTATTATAAGCCGTGCCGTTACCAACCTGCCCGTGTTTATCAGTTGGGTTAATAACACTGTTTCAGGAAAATCAAATAACGTTTTACCCAATGGCATTATTTATATTAAAGGAGGAGATTTTGAAAACGAACTTTTGCAGATAGACAAAATGTACAGGCTTTATAATATTTCAGATTATTTTGATGAACCGTTTTTTGAAACTAAAAAAGTTGTTCATATCTTTTAGTACTAGTTTTACCGCTCATACTGGCTGTTTCTTTGTCAAATTGATTCAATTTATGTACGTTTGTAAATTCAATGATCAAAGTGTTGTAATCAAGATATTGGCATGGTTAAAGAGAAAGGATATTTTCAAAAACGAAGAATTTTAAATAATGCCAATTATTTGAATCTTACCCCTGTAAGGAAATATCAGCACGAAATTAATTTAAACGGCAATGTTGTAATTCTTTTGCCACGCTTTAGGGGTGTATTGAGTCAAAGATTATTGCAACCAAGGCTGAAGAATCCATATATAAAAATTGAACTCGACATTATTGGCTCAAAAGTTTGGTTACTTACAGATGGTAAAACCATTGTAAAAAATATTTGCACTGAAGCAGAAAATCAACTGGGTAATAGTATTCATCCTGTTCACCAAAGAGTTACAAAATTTTACTCTCAACTCTACATGCAAAAACTTATTTCTTTTACTGAAATTCTAAAAAAGTAAATTATGAACACAAACCTAAAAACCCTGCACCCGCAAACCCTTTGGACTTATTTTGCAGAAATCTGCCAAATCCCCCACCCATCAAAAAAAGAAGAAAAAATTATTAAACATGTAAAGAACTTTGGTGAAAAACTAGGTTTGGAAACGCATGTTGATAAGGTGGGAAACATTTTAATTAGGAAACCAGCTACACCTGGATACGAAAATCGCCAAACCATTATACTTCAGAGCCACCTTGATATGGTTCCACAAAAGAACAACGATACTCAACACGATTTTGAAAAAGATCCCATAAAAGCTTATATTGAAGGTGAATGGGTAAAAGCAGAAGGAACAACACTTGGAGCTGATAATGGTATTGGTGCGGCGTCAGCAATGGCGGTTCTTGCTGATAATAGCCTGGAACATGGAAATATTGAATGCCTCTTTACCATTGATGAAGAAACAGGTATGACTGGCGCCTTTGCACTTGAAGAAGATTTTCTTAAAGGAGATATTTTATTAAATCTCGATTCCGAAGATGAAGGCGAACTATATATCGGATGTGCCGGAGGTATTGATACAACAGCCACATTCCCTTACAAAATGATTAATGTTGTTGGAGCTTCTGAAGCATGGAAAATAATTATTAAAGGATTAAAAGGAGGCCATTCAGGCCTGGATATTAACCTGGGAAGAGGTAATGCCAACAAACTTATTACAAGAATCCTGTGGCAAGCCAACAGAAATTTTCAACTTCAAATTAACGAAATTGACGGAGGAAGCCTAAGAAATGCTATTCCCAGAGAGGCTTCGGCTATTGTTGTTGTACCAAAAGAAAACGAAGTTGAATTTGAAAAAATGGTAAAAGAACTCACCTTGAAAATTAAGAATGAGTTAAGGAACACTGAGCCCGGTCTTACCATAACTTTGGAAAAAACTTTACTTCCAAAGCAGATTATCGACCCGGCAGTAACTCATAGAATGCTTCAGGGTGTTTATGCCTGCCCCAATGGAACGATCAGAATGACTGATGACATGCCAGGAGTAGTTGAAACCAGCACCAATCTAGCCATTTTAAAATCAGATGGCGAAAAAATTGAAGTTTGTAGCCTACAGAGAAGTGCTGTAGATTCAGCCAAGGAAGACTTATGCAATATGATACGCTGTGCTTTTGAGATGGCGGGTGCCACAGTAGAACATTCAGGATCATACCCCGGCTGGAAACCAAATATGGAATCTCCTATTTTAAGAACCATGACACAGGTATACGAAAACAAATTTGGTAAAACACCGCAAATAAAAGTAATTCATGCTGGTCTTGAATGTGGAATTATCGGTGGAGCTTTTCCTAATCTTGATATGATCTCCTTCGGACCCACCATAAGAAATCCCCACTCACCTGATGAAAAAGTAAAAATTGATACAGTAGGTTTGTTTTGGGAATATCTGACCGAAACACTTAAAAACGCGCCAGAAAAACTATAATCATTTCGTTTTTACTCAACGAAAAAAACCTGATTTTTATTAAAGATCAGGGTTCTTTCTGTTTTGCTTTTTTAGGGAATGTAACTTTTTAGTTTTTTGTCTTCGTTTTATTGAATTATAGCTTGGTCTGGTTGCTAACCTAGTCTTTTCAACCATGAAAGCTTTTAAGATCAAATCATCGAATTTTTCAATACTATCCTCCCGGTTGCGATGTTGCGACCGGGTTTTTTCCGATATTATGATCAACTCACCATCTTTGGTAACACGTGTAGAAAGCTTTCTCATCAAAATTTCTTTCTGTACTATTGAAAGAACAAGTGAATTTATTATATCAAATCTTAATTCAACTCTTGTATTTACCTTATTTACATGCTGCCCCCCTGCCCCACTGCTTCTCGAAGCATGAAACTTTATTTCAGAATATAATAATGATGGATTTATTCTATTATTCATACAAAATTAATGCAGATAGTTTGTATTTTTTTTATTGATTATAAACCAATTGGCAGTGAAAAGAAAAAATTAAGGTAATTGTTTAATCGATATCCGAAATAAAAATTTAGATTACTTAACATGTATTAAGTTTTTTCATATATTTGCCTTAAAATTAATAAATCTTATATCTTATTTAAATTGGAAATCCAAGAGAAATTAAATTTACGGAGCTGAACACCGTTTAAACAGGGAGTAACTGAAAATCCAAAAGAGTAAGTAAATCAAAAACCTTAAACAAATGGAAGAGAATAAAGTTGACATGTTTATGATGGCCAATGGCAAGTTTTTTGAAAGCGCAGACATTCCTCAAATCAGAAGCAGGCTTTTAGAGTTAGATAATTCTAAGTGGGGAATGATTCAGGCAATTGATTTTAAAAACTCAACCACAGTTCTTATAGTATCTTTATTAGTAGGTTACCTTGGTATCGACAGATTCATGATTGGTGATACCGGACTTGGTATAGGGAAATTACTTACCTGCGGTGGACTAGGAATCTGGACTATCGTTGACTGGTTCCTTATTATGGATGCCACAAAGAAGAAGAATTCAGGGAAACTTAATCAATATCTTTACTAAAAAATCTTTGAATAGGAAAAAGCTTTACATTTTTATACTTGTATTATCTTTTGCCGGGTATTTATGGATAGCTTATCTAATTCATTACGATCTAACTGGCGAAATTGAAAACAATTCTATAAACACATGTGTATTTAAATATATGACAGGTTTGCCCTGCCCATCCTGTGGCATGAGCAGATCTGTCATATCTGTTTTCCAGGCTAGATTTAAAGATGCGTTATATTTGAATCCCCTGGGATATATCATGACATTGGCCATGATAGTGTTTCCGGTTTGGATAACAATGGATCTGTTTGTAAACAAAAGTACCTTTCTTAAGTTCTATGAGTCGATTGAGAACTATTTTAAAAACAAATGGATTGCATACCCATTTATTTTAATTATACTTGTCCTTTGGGTTTGGAATATTTACAAATTCACATAAAACTATGCATTTAAACCATCATACCAAATTTGGCGCTATAAATGAAACAAGCGCAGAAAAAGCATCCAACAGTTATCTGATGTCTCTTATAGCAATAATGGCAGGTATTGGATTACCGGTTATAAATCTTATTGCCACGTTTATTTTTTTTATGGCCAATCGAAAAGGAGATTATTTTGTAAGATGGCACACCACACAAGCCTTGCTTTCTCAAATTCTCCTGGTTGGAATTAACTCTACAGGAATAGCCTGGTTGCTGACAATTATCTTTGGTGATAAAAGTTTTACAAGTGAGTTTTTTGCCTATGCAGCCGTTTTAATTATTGTTAATCTTATCGAATTCATTGCAACAGTTTATGCAGCAATACAAACAAGAAAAGGGTTGCACGTTGAATGGTGGCTCCTTGGCCCTTTTACCAATTTGTTTGTAAGAAGCTAAGCTTAATAGAATCCCCCTTCTCTTGCTTCTCTAATATATTTTAATAATTGTTATATAACTCCAACTTTAATATTTCATTACTTTATGAAACAAAAATTTTTCATACACCTTTTCCTTTTCTTTATGGTTTTGTTTGGTTTATGGTTTATACTCAGCCAGATCGATTTCAGAAAAATAATGAAGGCAGAAGAACGAATAGAGCAAATGGAAGAAAAAATTGGGAAATGGACTTTCAGGTATTTTCAAACCGAATATGATCAATTTGAAGAAAAAAGATTAGATACATTAGTAGCTAATATTACTCGTGATCTTTTCGAAAATAATAAATTTCAAAATGAAGAAATTCAAATATTTGTTTTTGAAAGTGAAGAAATAAATGCTTTTGCTATTCCCGGAAAGAAAATTATTGTATTCTCAGGTTTGATAAATTTTACACAATCGGAAGAAGAATTTTTAGGGGTAATTGCGCATGAAATAGCCCATATTGAAGAAAATCATGTAACAAAAAAAATCAGCAAAGAAATAGGTTTATCAACCCTTTATGCCCTAATTTTCGCTTCTTACCAATTCGACATCGTTAAAGAGATTGCAAGAACAATAACGTCAACTGCTTATGACCGCAGTATGGAAAAGGAAGCAGACGGGCTTGCCCTTAATTATCTTATTGAAGCCAATATTGACCCTATGGGATACATAAATCTATTAACTCGCTTTGCTGAAGAATTAGACAATTTACCCAAAGAGTTGCGATTACTTAGCACCCATCCTGACTCTTTTGAAAGATCAGAAATATTAAGAGAAAGTTTAGAAAAGAAAACACCAGCAAGTTATCAAAAAAGAGAAACAGAATCATGGCAAGAAATGAAAGCCCTGATGAGTTTATGAAACAAACCAGACTAAAAAAAATCTGAATATTTATAATCTATTTGGAAATAACATAGCTTTGGCTGATATAAACACTTTTCTGTCTCAGTTATAAATTATAAAAGCAATTTCATTAAAAAAGATTGTAGCTTTATATTCCCAAAAACAAATATTAGTGTATCCGTTATCACGAATTCTTCTACCTCTTCTGCTTCATTTCTATTTCCTTTCAGCAACCGGAAGCGATTCGATAGATATTAGTACCCATAACAATTCAACAGGCTTTGAACAACAAAATTTGATGCCGGTAATGGGATATGAAAACCTAACCCACAGGATGCCCGACCCAAAAGAGCGATTGGAATTCATGCTAAATGAAGCCTGGAAGCTTAGAAATTCATTTACCGAACAATCATTACAACTGGGTCTTAAAGCTATTGAATTGGCAGATAGCCTAAACGATCATTATAATCTTGTTAAAGGTTACAGTTTTTCTGGTGTATCATACAGGTTATTGGGAAATTACAACAAATCTATTGAATATTTTTTTAAAGGATTATCCCTTGCCAAACAATACCAAATTCCTCAACAGGAAGGCTACGCTTATATAAACATAGCAAATCTTTACATCTATCTTGAATACTACCAACAAGCCCTTGAAAATCTAACTTATGCACTCGATATTGCTACTACTATTGAAAATAAACGTATGCTTTCTTATATTTTTCTCAACAAAGGAAGAGTACTCATGCATATGGACTCAATAGACAGTGCTATTAATTTCATTAATCGGTCGCTGGAATTAAGAATAGAGAGCAATGATATTGCTGGCCAGGCAGATTGTTATAAATACCTTGGCGATATTTATTACAACAAAAATGATTTAGTAAATGCAAGAAAAAATTATGACCTTGCTCTCGGAAAAGTATCTGAAATAAATGACAGACATCTGATTGGCAATATTTATCTCCAAAAAGCCAATATCTTTTGCAAAAATAAAGATTACACAAAAGCCTATAATTTAGCAGAAAGCGCCTATAATATTGGCCATGAGCTAAACTCCAAATTATTAATTCATAATTCTCTTAAAGTATTATCCAGAGTTGATTTAAGAAACCAGCGCTATGAAATTGCCGCCAAACGATTGACACAAATGAATAAATATGCTGATTCTCTTTTCAATCAGCAGTTATCAGAAAAAGTGTTAAGCATGGAGTTTGAATTAGAAAGGCAGAAGCAACAATCTGCCATTGATCTGCTGGAAAAAGACAAGCAAATTCAGAAATTAAGATTTAGTCGGCAAAGAGTTTTTATTATTTGGCTGATAATTTTCATGATTTTAATGATTGTCACAGGTGCTATTCTTCTGCATTTGCTAAAAAAGTTAAACGAAAAAAACAATCAACTATCCTTACAAAAGGAAGAACTCAAATTGAGTAATGCTGCAAAAGATAAAATGTTTATGGTAATTGGCCACGATTTAAGAGCTCCAGTATGGAACCTGAGAGCATTAATTGAATTACTTAACAATGAAAAAATAGAACACGAAACTCCCGAAAGATCAGAAAATATTATTGCTTTGAAAAGTGCAATTCAATCAGTTGGCGATTTACTGGAGAACTTGTTGTTCTGGGCAAAATTACAGGAGGGTAAAATCATATATTCACCAAAACCAACCAACATTAATTCTCTTACAAATAAAAGCCTTGAACCATACAAGCCCTGGGCTGAGATGAAAAATATCGATATTATTCTACAAACAGATAATAATGCCATAAAAGTACTTGCAGATGAGAATATGATTCAGGCTGTTATCAGAAACCTGATTTCAAATTCTATAAAATATTCTTTACCTAACGGAATTATTCGCATCATAATAACCCAAAGTGAGAATAAATCAAGGTTTACAATTCAAGATTCTGGTGTAGGTATTGATAATGAAAGATTACGTCAAATAACAAATACAGATAAAATAAAATCCATTAAAGGTACGGGTAATGAAGGAGGTTCAGGAATTGGTCTTAGCCTTTGCAAAGACTTTCTGGCACGTCACGGCAGTGAATTATTTATTTCCAGTGAACCAGGAAAAGGTTCGGTATTCTTTTTTGAATTAAAAACACCCGGTTAATCAATTCTTCTTCAAATTATTTCTTTGAAACCACATCATCGCTTCGAAAAATAATTTATTTAATAACAAGTTTAAAACCTAAGACAAGTTTTTTTTCTCTAATTTTACCCACGTTAAAATATCTTCTTTGTCCTATGGGAGTTAAGCCTTGCAAAAGAAGTAAGATTAAAGGTTATTGGTTTTCCTTAGATAGTTAAAACTTTACTCCCACCATATTTTACGCGGAAGTAGCTCATCCGGTAGAGCGGCAGCTTCCCAAGCTGCAGGTGGCGGGTTCGAGTCCCGTCTTCCGCTTCTAGTTAAAGAAAATACAGATCGAACTAATTTATTGGAAGTTTAAAACTTACAATTAAGATACTTTTCTTTTAAAAGAGGAATAATTTTCTGATCAATTGGAAAAGTTAAATCTTCAGGTTTAAGTTTTTTAAGCATTACCCATCGGAAAGATTGAGCACCTTCGACAGTTTCCTTAAAATCAAAAGTTTTTTTTGAAGTCTTAAGCTCCGAATAATCGGCTAAGTCAACACGATAGTATATACTTAATAACTGTTGAGGTTCTGACAATAATGTAGTGGGTTGGAAATAATCGGTAGTGTAAATATGCTCTTTAACAATTATTTCTTGCCCCATTTCCTCGAAAAATTCTCTTACTAAACATTCCGTAGTACCTTCTCCAAACTCCAAACCACCCCCAGGGAACTTTGTCATCCTTATCCCCAATCTAAATTCATCAGTTAGTAATATCATTTTTTTGTGGATTACAATTCCATAAACCCTAACATTAAACATCGTAATCTTCATATTACTTATGGTATCAAAATAAATTATATAATATGTATTGAGGGTTGCAAAACTCATCAATAACATTGCCAAACAACCAAAATTACTAAAGGTTTTATTTGTAAACATGAAACTCCAAAGCATTTTTCAACTCAAAAAGATATACAAAAATCAATTAAATTGATTCTTATCCATAAAATTTGGGTTAGCTATCTTATCTTCTTACAGTAAGTTAATTCCTGGTGAAAAAAAGATATGATTAACACATAATAAAAGGAGCAGTTTGTAGAATATTAATAGTGATTCAACCATCAAAAAAAACAAGGTATTATAATTAGACTAAAAAGTATCTGTTTTTTTTACTAGTTCGGAATTAAACAATTAACTTCGCAAACTATATGCTAAACCGTAGTAATAGACGCTGTCATAAGATCTGGAAACTGCAAACAGTATATGCATTTTATCAAGGAAAAATTTAAAAATTTACACTTAAATCCAACACTAAAACACAACGAAATCAAATGTCGATTAAAGAAAGTAAAAAGAACATCCTGGAGCTGGAAGATGTAGTGGTTAAGTTTGTAGGCGACTCAGGAGATGGGATGCAATTAACTGGCAGCCTTTTTTCTGATAGTGCAGCCCTTGCCGGCAATGATCTGGCAACTTTTCCCGATTTCCCTGCTGAAATTCGGGCACCACAAAATACTGTTGCAGGAGTAAGCGGGTTCCAGGTTCACCTGGGGCAGAGGAAAATTTATACATCGGGTGATATGTGCGATGTATTGGTAGTAATGAATCCAGCTTCGCTCAGGTCAAATATTAAATGGGCTAAAAAAGATGCTACCATTATTGTTGACGAGTCAGCATTTGAAGGTAAGGCAATTGAAAAGGCCGGCTATACTACCAATCCACTGGATGACGGAAGCCTGGTAGGCTATAACCTTATCAAAGCACCCATTTCCCTGCTTACAAAAGAATCTTTGTCGGGTTTAGCCATTGAGAAAAAAATGGCAGAAAAAACAAAGAATATGTTTGTACTGGGAATAATGTATTTTTTATTCCATAGAGAACCCGACAGAACTATTAGTTTTTTGAAAAAGAAATTTAAAGCCAAACCTGAAGTAATTGAAGCTAACATTATAGCACTTAAGGCAGGATTCAATTATGCCGAAACCATAGAGGCAATGGTCTCTACCATTAAAGTGGGAGCCGCCCCAATGGAGAAGGGACGATACAGAAGCATAAAGGGAAACATTGCTACTGCGTGGGGCCTTCTTGCTGCTTCAGAACGTAGCGGAAGACCATTATTTTTAGGTTCTTATCCTATTACACCGGCAACTGAAATTCTTATGGAACTGGCTAAACATAAATCTCTTGGGGCCAAGGTAATGCAGGCAGAAGATGAAATTGCAGGTATTTGCTCAGCTATTGGAGCAAGTTTTGCGGGTTCTTTGGCGGTTACAACAACATCAGGCCCGGGTTTGTCTCTTAAAAGTGAAGCCCTTGGTTTGGCTGTAATTACAGAATTACCCCTGGTTGTGGTTAATGTACAAAGAGCCGGCCCGTCAACAGGGATGCCCACCAAAAGCGAACAAAGCGATTTAATGCAGGCACTCTTTGGCCGGAATGGAGAGGCTCCACTATTAGTAATTGCGGCATCATCTCCGGCAAATTGCTTCCATTACGCTTACATGGCTGCCAAGTTAAGCCTGGAACATATGACCCCGGTTATTTTGCTTACCGATGGGAATATGGCCTTTGGTTCAGAGCTGTTTAAAATTCCCAAAGTTGCTGATCTACCATCAATAAAACCACCTTTGGCCAAAGAAAATGATCCTGATTTTAAACCTTATCGCAGAGATCAGGTTACTCTTGCCCGTCAATGGGCTATACCCGGCAGCGAAGGCTTAAGACACCGGATAGGTGGTTTAGAAAAAACCAATATTGATGGTAACGTTTCTACCGACCCCTTAAATCATGAGCTAATGGTTAACATTAGAGAAGACAAGGTGATGCGTATAGCAAACTATATTCCTGAACAGAAAGTTTATGGAGAAGAATCGGGAAATTTACTTGTTGTTGGTTGGGGTGGAACGGAAGGGATGCTTAAATCAGCTGTAGGCCATATGCAGGAAAAAGGATATAAAATTAGTCTGGCATTGTTCAATTATATTATGCCATTGCCAGTTAATGCCGCTGATGTTTTTTCGCGGTTTAAAAAAATAGTTGTGTGCGAGCTCAACAAAGGTCAGTTTGTTAAATACCTGCGAATGACCCACCCTGAGTTTAAATACCAACAATACAATAAGGTTCAGGGATTACCTTTTCATGTTTCTGAATTAACCCAGGTATTCACCAATCTTTTGGAGGAAATCTAATGTTAGACAAAAGTATAGAAAAATCACCCATACAACTTAGCAAAGAAGACTTTGCAAGTGATCAAATGGTAAAATGGTGCCCTGGTTGCGGTGGACATGCTATTCTGGCAGCAGTAGAAAATGTCTTTCCACGTATTGGCTATAAAAAAGAAAATTTTACTATTGTTTCAGGGATTGGCTGTTCGTCAAGGTTTCCTTATTACGTTGATACATTTGGATTTCATGGCATCCATGGAAGGGCTGCGGCCATTGGTAGCGGAGTAAAAATTGCCAACCCGGGACAGAGTGTTTGGATTGCCACCGGCGACGGTGATTCAATGGCCATTGGAGGAAACCATTTTATTCATATTATCAGAAGAAATATTGATGTAAACATTCTTCTTTTTAACAACCAGATATATGGACTTACTAAAGGACAATATTCGCCAACAACCCCTATGGGACAGGTTACCAAGACATCTCCGCAAGGCACAATTGAACATCCTTTCGTAACTGCCGGATTGGTAATGGGTGCGCAGGGTACATTTTTTGCCCGCATACCTGATAATAATCTAAAACTCATGACAGATGTCCTTTATGAAGCCGCGAAACATGACGGTACTTCAGTGGTAGAAATTCTTGAGAACTGCGTAATATTTAATGATAAGGCTCATGCCTTTTACACATCAAAAGAAAATCGGGATGAGCATCAACTAATATTGAAGCATGGAGAACCTATGGTGTTCGGTAAAAACAAAGAAATGGGTATCATGCTGAAAGAAACCAGGCTCCTTGCTGTAAAAATTGGTGAAGGTGGTGTTACAGAAAAAGATATTCTCGTGCATGATCAATACAATCCCGATCCAGGAATTCACAGAATGGTTGGAAGAATGACCGGACCAGATTATCCTGTTGTATTTGGTGTTATAAGATCAGCAAAATCTTTCACTTATGATGATAAGGTAGAAGAGCAAATTGATTATGCCAAACAAAACAGCAAGATCCAAACGGTTGATGACCTGCTTAATAGCGGAGAAACCTGGGAAATATAAAATCTAACCTATATTAAAAACAGGGATGCTCTTTTTATTAACAGGAGCATCCCTATTTTTTATGATACCAATATGAAATATGAGCAGGGACTTTAAAAAAATTAATCTGGCAAAAGAAGAGAAGAACTTAATTCCTTACCTGATTTGGGCAGATTCCAAATCAAAGCACTACGTATTACTTAACTCTAATGGTTATAAAAATGATCCTTATGCCAATTTTGATGCACTCCTCGCAGTAGGAGTATTCGACCAGATTTGCCCGGGTAACAATGAGAATGCAATTAAAGAACTGATGACTTTTACTAATAAGTATAATGAAGACTGGAAAATAGGTTTTTTTTCATATGATTTAAAAAATCAACTTGAAAATCTTTCGTCGAAGAATGAAGATGGCATAGAAATGCCTTTGATGCATTTTTTTGTCCCCGTATTGCTTTTTATTTTAAGAAATGATACAGTTGAAATCGGAATAAGAAATAATGATCACACAACCTTTGATCATAAAACTATTTTAGAAGAGATTTCTAAAATAAAAATTCCTATTCAAGCCAATGCCATTAAAATAGCGATTTCTCATAAGGTAAAAAGAGATGAGTATATTAATAATGTTCTAAAAATCAAGAACCATATCAAGAAAGGAAATATTTACGAAACCAATTATTGTATTGAATTCTTTGCTAAAAACAATGATGTAAATCCAATAAATTATTATCAAAAACTAAACGAACATAATCCGGCACCATTTTCCTGCTTCTACCGGTTAAGCGATAAGTATCTTATATCTTCATCGCCTGAAAGATTTCTCGCTAAGAGAGGACAACACCTTATATCTCAACCAATAAAAGGAACAATAAGAAGAGGAAAAAATTCAGCTGAAGATAAAAAATTAAAAAGCATTCTTTCAAATGATCCGAAAGAACGCAGTGAAAATATTATGATAGTTGACCTGGTTCGAAATGATTTATCTTGCTCGGCAAAAAACGGGACCGTTTCAGTAAAAGAACTATGTAAAATCTATACCTACCCATGGGTACACCAAATGATTTCAACTGTAACATCTGAAATGAGGGAAGACATTCACTTCATCGATTCCATTAAAATGGCCTTTCCTATGGGAAGTATGACAGGAGCCCCTAAAATCAGTGCAATGCAAATTACCGAAGAATTAGAAACCACCAAAAGAGGTTTGTACTCTGGTTCTGTAGGATATATTGATCCAAATAACAACTTCGATTTTAATGTGATTATCAGGAGTGTTTTATACAATAAAACAAATCGATACCTTAGTTTTATGGCAGGTAGTGCAATTACCTTTGAATCGGACCCGGAAAAAGAATATAAAGAATGTATTCTTAAGGCTTCAGCGCTGGCTAAGGCATTAGGCGCTAAATTATAATCTATGAACATATTACTAAATCATTCATAGTTACAATAAAAAAGTGTTGCAAGTATATATACAACACTTTTTTATGATTGAGACTTAGATTTTCTAAGTTAAAAAGCTAAGTAAAATACCAGCGGCAATAGCACTTCCAATTACTCCTGATACATTGGCAGCCATAGCATGCATGAGCAAATGATTAGTCTTGTCGTATTCCAGTCCTACATGCTGTGAAACACGTGCACTGTCAGGAACTGCAGACACTCCCGCATTACCAATAAGCGGGTTTATTTTATTCCCTTCACTGGCAAAAAGATTCATTAATTTAGCAAAAAGAACACCACTGAAAGTAGCAATTACAAAAGATGCTGCGCCCAATCCAAAAATCAACATAGAGTCTGGAGTAATAAATACATCTCCCTGAGTAGAAGCTCCAACAGTAAGCCCAAGAAAAATAGTTACAATATCAATAAGTGAAGATCTTGCTGTTTCTGCCAAACGGTTTGTTACACCACTTTCTTTAAGCAAATTACCAAAAAACAACATACCAAGCAATGGTAATGATGTTGGCATAATAAAGGTTGTTAGAAGCAAGCCGGCAATCGGAAATAGTATCTTTTCCTGTTTGGGTACAGCTCTTGGGGGTTTCATCCTGATCAACCTTTCTTTGGGTGTTGTAAGTAAACGCATTACCGGAGGCTGAATTACAGGAACCAACGCCATGTAAGAGTAAGCGGCAATAGCAATAGGTCCTATGAATTCAGGGGCAAGTTTCGACGAAAGGAAAATGGCTGTAGGCCCATCAGCCCCTCCAATAATAGCTATAGCACCAGCTTCTTCGGGAGCAAAACCCAAAAATAAGGCAGATGAGTAGGCCGCAAAAATACCAAACTGTGCGGCTGCACCCAGCAATACTAGTTTCGGTTTAGATAAAAGTGACGAAAAATCGGTCATAGCTCCAATACCCAGAAAGATAAGTGGTGGATAGAAGCCTCTCTCCACACCCTGGTAAAGCATATTTAAAACACTCCCTTCTTCGTATATACCAATATTTAAATTGGCAGATAAATCAAAGGGAATATTCCCAAGTAAGATTCCAAAACCAATGGGAATGAGCAATAAAGGTTCAAAATGCTTAACAATGGCCAGTGAAATAAAAAACAAACCCACACAAATCATGACCAAATGCCGCCAATCAACATGAGCAAACGATGTATATCCAAAAAACTCTATTAACTGGCTATAAATAAACTCAAAAATTCCAAGTCCCATATTGCTAATCTCCTATTTCAATTAAAATATCGCCTTCCATAACAGACTGCCCTTTTGTAACCTTCATACTAATTACCCGGCCATCCTTATCAGAATCAATATTATTTTCCATTTTCATTGCTTCAAGAGTAATCAATTTTTGCCCAACCTTAATAGTATCCCCTTCTTTGCAATGAATACTCAGAATAGTGCCTGGCAGGGGTGCCTTTATAGTTCCAAAACCTTTGGAAGACCTATTTCCTGTACCATCAGAAGGTGTTGTATCAGTTGCAGGAACTGCACGAGCTCTAACCAAACGTGGAGTTTTTACAGGATTAATAGACTTATCAACTTCAACACTATATATTGAGCCATTGACTTCCATCTCTATAATATTTTCTTCCATACTTTTTATCTGGACGTCATACTTGTTACCATGTATAGTAAACTGATACTTTTTCATTTTTATATTTTTATATTTTCAAATGCTTATAGATTTTAATCAGGTTTTTTTGCCAACCAATCTATTGATGCTCACGGGGTACTTTTCGCAATCCGTAGATCTTTGAACTCCATGGAGAATAGGTTCGAGATACCTTGGAAATAGTAAGTACCGTATTTTCATAATCATGCATTTCTGATTGATAAAGATAAATGGCTGCGGCAATGGCAGCATTAACCTCTCCACTCAGATCAGAATTTACAGACGGTATCACAGGTTTTTCAATTGCATACTTTTCTTTTTTTGATTTTTTACTTAAAAGACTACTCCCCCATTCTTTAAACTCTTTTTGGTAAAACTTTGGAGTTACAGAAAATACCAGAAACAGAAGAAGCAAAACAATAAATACAATCCCCATCCCCAGTATGGCCATAAGCGCCCCATAAGGATCGTTTTGAACAAAAAAATCTACTCCCTCTTGCGATGAGGTAGCACTTGCATTAGCTGTAAGAAGCAGCCCCAAAGCTGTAAATATAAATCGATTCATAGTAATTGGGTTTTCACAAAGGAATATTTGAATGTTTTTTTGGTGGATTTACATCCTTCTTGGTTGCCAGTGATTGTAAAGCCCTGATTATCCTGAAACGCGTATTTCTGGGTTCAATAACATCATCAATGTAACCAAACTTGGCAGCGGTGTATGGTGTAGCGAATTGTTCAAGATATTCCTTTTCCTTTTCAATTATAAACTTCGTTCTTTCCAATTCATCTTCTATAGCACTGATCTCTTTATGACTAAGGATTTCTGTAGCACCTTTTGGTCCCATAACAGCAATCTCTGCCATTGGCCAGGCGTAATTTATATCACCTCTAAGATGTTTTGAACTCATTACACAATAAGCTCCGCCATAAGCCTTTCTCAAGATAATGGTAATTTTTGGCACAGTAGCTTCACCATAAGCATACAATAATTTAGCTCCTTGTAGAATTATTCCACCATATTCCTGCGTAGTTCCGGGTAAAAACCCGGGTACATCAACAAGTGTAATAATGGGCATATTAAAAGCATCGCAAAATCTAACAAATCTGGCAGCTTTACGAGATGCATTTATATCCAGAACACCTGCAAGATACTTTGGTTGATTGGCAACAATACCAACGGGAACACCATTGAATCTGGCAAACCCTGTAACTATATTTGATGCATAATTACGATGAACTTCTAAAAATTCATTATAATCAACAACAGAATAAATCACATCCTTTACATCGTATGGTTTATTAGGGTTTTCGGGAATAATATCGTTAAGATCTTCTTCGAGTCGATCGACAGGATCATCGCAGGGAGCCAGCGGTGGATCTTCAAGGTTATTTTGGGGCAGATAACTGAGTAATTTCCTTATTAACATAATGCCTTCCTGTTCAGTATCAGCCACAAAATGTGCAACTCCGGATTTGGTTGCGTGCGTCATTGCACCACCCAATTCATCTTCGGTAACCACTTCGCCGGTAACTGTCTTTACAACTTTTGGCCCGGTAAGAAACATGTAACTGTTCTTTTTTGACATGACAATAAAATCGGTTAATGCCGGTGAGTAGACAGCGCCACCAGCGCAGGGCCCAAACACACCCGTAATTTGCGGTACAACTCCGGAAGCGTTGATATTGCGCTGAAAAATTTCGCTGTAACCAGCCAAACTACTTACACCCTCCTGTATACGTGCTCCTCCACTGTCATTTAGTCCGATTACAGGTGCTCCAACTTTTAGGGCTTTATCCATAATTTTACAAATTTTTTCAGCATAAGCCATTGATAGAGAGCCGCCAAAAACTGTAAAATCCTGAGAATAAACATAGATCAAACGCCCATCAATAGTACCAAATCCCGTAATAACACCATCTGAATAGTATTTTTTATCGTCAAGTCCAAACTCAGTACATCTATGGGTAACAAACATATCGAATTCTTCAAAGGAACCTTCATCAAGCAATAAGTCTATTCTTTCTCTGGCTGTAAGTTTTCCCTTTTGGTGCTGCGCGTCAATACGCTTTACGCCTCCGCCAAGTTTTGCCTGTTCTCGTTTTTCAAGCAATTCTCTGATCTTTTGTTCAAAAGCCATTTCGTTATAATTATGAGATTATTATTTGTTTTTATTTTCACAAAGCTCGGTAAGAACTCCATGGGTAGATTTTGGATGCAGAAATGCTATATCAAGCCCCTCGGCGCCTTTTCTTGGATTCTGATCTACCAGCTGAATACCCTTTTCCTTTAACTCAACAAGTGCCGAATTAATTCCATTTACAGCAAATGCCAGATGATGAATCCCTTCTCCTTTTTTTTCAATAAACTTGCCTATTGGCCCTTCCTTATCAGTAGATTCAAGTAATTCAATTTTAGTTTGACCAAGCATAAAAAATGCCGTTTTTACCCGTTGGTCCTTTACTTCTTCAATAGCATAGCATTTTAGACCCAAAACGTCTTCATAATACTTTATAGTTTGCTTCAGGTCTTTTACGGCAATGCCTATGTGCTCTATATGCGATAATTCCATAAATCTTAAATTACATTTGATAAACAAATAGCTTTAATTTTTGCAAAGTTAGAGATTTATATTGATCTGCTCATAGTAATAACACTATTTGTTTATCAAATAAGTCTAAGTTGTTATTAAAATAACAAACCAAATAAATCTAACCTTTAACTATTAATTTTAAGCTCTTAATTAACAGTTAAATCCCAATGACTTTCTACTTCCCAATTTAAGCGGGTTTCAATTACTTCTTCAAAAATAAATACTTTTTCAGGCTGTCTTCCTTCCAGATATTTCCCTGTATCCCAAATCCCATTTTTATTTTCATCTATTACAAGTCGAAATTTAAATTTTGATGCCGGCAAATGATTAAAAATATAAGAATCAGACTTCAGAATAATTTTTTCATCAATTACTGTTTCAAGAGACTCATTAAGTAACTGCAATAAATACTGGATTTCACCGGATTGATCAGGCAAATCCAAAACCAAAATTAATTTGCCATAATCATCATCATTGTTAAGTTTAAACTGATAAGAAAGGGTATCATTTCGATTGCCAAATATGTCGGTGATAGCACCAGGGGGAACAAAAAGAAAATAGGAGCTATCAGGCTCTAACAAAGAACTCATTTTCAATTCTCTGTTAATACCACCCTGAAATGAAAAATCCAGGTCTATCGGAATAGAATCATTAAGAAATAATTGAAACAGCTCTTGCCGGAAGTCTGCCAAAGGCGTCTGAGATTTTATTGAAAAGGGTTTATAATAGGGTAAAACATTTCTTGCCTGCAATTCAGATGCTGTAATATTTATAAATATTTGCTCAGGTTCATCATCCGATGTGAAAAAATTGCGTGTTGTGCGTGCTATTAAAGAAACTGTAGCAGAATCAATTATATTCTCCCCATCACTTATTTCAAGTTTTAAAGTGTCAGCATCAATATTTGGAAGCCATAGTGTTAATGTGTCCCGTAATGTATTAAACTCTGGCAAAAACCAGTTTTCAGAAAAAGAGTTTTCATAATCCCTTACTATTACAGAATCAGCCGGAACTCTGAAAGCAATATTTACTTGCCCTTCAGATTCTCGATACGCTGATAAAACACGCTGCAAGGTATCTTTTTCCTGAAAAAGGAAAAGTTCAAATAGAGGATAAGTGGCTTGTAAAGTATTATTTAGCGAGTCATTTTTAAGCGAATCCATTAACAGGGGGTTATTAGCAATAGACTGCGATAATGATGTATCCGATACCTTGAGTGTATCTCTTACCATAACTGTTCCGGTATTAATAATACTATCAGATCCTTGAATTGAATCTTTAGAAATGGGATCAGGTATAGTCTGAATAAAATAAGGAGTAACCAGGCTATCAAGAAAACCAATATTTTCGGTTGGATCGTCAAAGGTATAACTAGAGTTCATATCTTTCAAAGCAAACATTAAAAAATTTCCTTCACGCATATTGTTAATTTGAAACTCCCCTGCTTTGTTGGTCTTGGTTAAATAAACGGGTATTTCCAAAAATGGAACTGAATCATAATAATTCTCATACATCATAATAAAAACACCTTCTTCGGGTAATAAAGAATAAGCATTTTTAAGAATCCCAACCACAGATAATGAATCTACAAAATCTCCGGTTGATACAACAAACTGAAAATTAGGAATTGCATTAGATTCAGTAATATCTACAACAGATTCGCCAAAGAAAAAATTATAAGTAGTTGCATCAAGTAATGTATCGCTAACTGAAATAATAATCGATTTTCCGCGAATTTTAACTTCGGGATCATTTTCTAAAGGAGGAGATACGAGAAGATTCTGTTGCAAATTATTCAGAGCAACAAATTCATCAAAATAAACCCGTATATCCCTACCATCATAGTTGGTTGAAAGATTAGGCGGGTTACTTCGGATTACATTGGGTGGAGTCTCATCCTTGGGCCCACCGGTAGGAGAAACTACATTAGCACAGGAAAAAACAAATAGTCCGGACAATCCAACTGTAAAAAGTAACAAATATCTATTTATATAATTCATATTGAATATGTTAAGCATTTTTTTTATGAAATCACTAAATGTAAGAGATTTATATGTAAATGTAAAAATATTTAATGAATACATTTTTTGAGTCGGATGAAAAAAATAGCTAAAAAGGGCTATTTTTTTTGGTGTAATAAAAAAATGTAGTACTTTTGAAATAAGAAAATATAGTTCTTATATATCGTATTGGCTGTTTCGGTTTTCCCCTGAAGATTTCCCCAATTTCCCTTTTGTCTTCAATTCCATTTCCCCTCGCCGAAGCAGCCATTTTTTTATCCCTTTAATTTATTAAAATCAATACTTTCGAAAACAAATCCTTTTTGAAGATAACATTCTATGAGAAAAGGTAACGTTTTGTGAAGCTTTACTTTGGCTTTATTACTATCATGAAATAGCCAAATACTACCAGGCAAAGTTTTTTCCTGAAATGTTTTAATGATTTTTAGAGTATCTATGTCAGGATCAAAATCATAACTCAACAAAGACCACATAATGATTTGATATTTCTTTTTAAGGTACTGGTAAGTCATTGGGGTTAGGCGCCCATATGGCGGCCTGAAAAGGCTTGATTGAATAACTTCTGCCGCATTAGTAACATTTTCCAAATAGAATTTCCGCGATGTTTTCCATGCATCAATGTGGTCAAAAGAGTGATTTCCGGTAGTATGACCATCTTCGAGAATTTTGTCGTATAGATGTCTATTCTGCAATACATTTTTCCCTGTGCAAAAAAAAGTAGCTGGAATATTAAAGGAATTCAGCAGCGAAAGGACCCCTGGAGTGGATTCTGGGTTGGGGCCATCATCGAAAGTTAAAAACAACTTTTTTTTTCTTGTTTTAATTTGCCAGATTACCGATGGAGTAAATCTTCTTACCAGGCCTGGAGACTCGAAAAAGTACATTGGAAAAAAAATTAAGATCCTTTATTCAAGCTCATAAGGAATTTGAACTTCAAAAACTACACCGTCGGAAGTATTTTTAAAAGAGATAGTACCACCCATATTTTTTTCAATAATTATTTTTGCTACATAAAGCCCCAATCCCAGCCCCTTACCTTCAGGTTTTGTAGTAAAATAAGGATCAAAAAGCCTGGAATAGTTCTCTTCAGGTATACTCCATCCGTTATTAAAAACCTGTATTATACAGCTTTCATTTTCAGATCTTTGAGCTTTAATAAAAATCTCTCTTTCACCTTCATAATAATTGCTTAGAGAATCAATTGCATTTTTAAGCAAACTGGTAATAACCTGCTCCATCTGCCCGGCATATCCGTACAAAGTAATATTTGTAGGAGTGTCTTTATTAATCCTTACATTCTCCGCATCAAAGTATGGTGACAAAAATGAAATTGAATTATTAATAATCCTTGATATTTTGAAATGAATCTTATCCTTATCCGGCTTGAAGTAATTGCGGAAATCATCAATCGTTTTGGACATTTCCTGAATTACCCGGTTCATTTCTTCAACTGTATTCTCTATATACTTCTTATCGAGTTCGCCATAATCATAAGCATCGGCAATATCATAAACAGCTAGAGATAGTACATTAAGTGGTTGCCTCCACTGGTGGGCAATATTAGCAATCATTTCACCAATGGCAGCCTGTCTGGCTTGCAAAGCCATTATCTGGTCCATTCCCCTGTTTTTCTCTACTTCTTTAACGATTCGATCTTCTAAAGATTGGTTGAGATTTTCGAGAGCAATCTTTTTATCTTTTAGTTCCGTGTTAAGAGCTGTCAGTCTTTCTTCAAATGCTTTTTGCTCTGTTATATTTCGGGCAATACCTTCAATGGCTGTAATTTCGTTCTGATCATTCATAATACAAACAACTCTTTGTTCACACCAGATCAGACTTCCTCCTTTTGTTAATAATCTGCAAATAATAGGCTTATCAAAACTCTTGATTGAAGGATTGACACAATTGGAATCAACCTGTTTGTCACGATCAAATAAAAGATTATGAATTGTTGGATTCGTATAAAAATCTTCGGGTTTGTAACCGGTTAAATGATAAACTGATGGACTTACATAATCGTATTTTATCTCAGGATATAATTTAACACGGTAAATAACGTCGCGTGCATTTTCTGCCAACAACCGATACCTTTTTTCGCTCAGTCTCAGAGCCCCTTCTGCATCAAATTTGGCAAAAACACTACTGAATATTTCTCCAATAACCTTAAACTGTTTGACTTGAGAATCCGTCCATGCTCCTTTTTCTTTAACTCTGTCTAATCTTAAAAACCCCTTTAGGACTCCATTGCCAAACATTGGAATGGAAAGCAAAGATTCTATTTTTTGTTTTAAAAGAGTGCTTTTTTCAATTTGATCCGGCCCGGAAAGTTTTCTCAAATAAGGAATATGTATAATCCTGTTTGCCATCAGCTGGTCTTGCCACCATGCACATCTGTTATTTTCAATATAATGTGCTATACTTTTTTCTTCTGAAACACCTTCGGCAAGCCATTCATAGGTACTACGAACAGATTTCAGATCACTGGTAAATAAAAAGATATAAGATCTGTCGGAATGAAAAAATTTACCCAATTGTTTGAGTGATAAAATTATTTCGGAATTAAAAGAATCATGATCGAGGCTTACAAAACCTGACAATATTTCGGCAATTAATTGCTGAAATTCAAGCTGTTGTATTAAAAGATCATCTTGATTTTTACTTTTTGTAACATCAAGAATATACCCATGCCAAACCATACTTTTATCAGGAAGCATTTCAGGTCTTGCTACTCCCCTAAGCCATTTAATTTGGTTATCCTTTATTATTCTGAATTCATACTCCCAATCAGAAAGCTGATCTCTTGATGTATATATTGAATCAAAAAGATTTTTCAAATCATGGGAATGAACCATATTAAATATCGGTTCTGCAGAGCTAACTACTTCAAAAGGAGACAAACCAAAAACATCTTTTAGCCTTTCATTGGCAAAAGGAATAGAAGCTTTTCCGTTTTTATCAATTTTAAACTGATAAATAACGCCAGGTACGTTTTCGGTTAGCCTATTATAATAAGGGGAAACCTTTTCGGCACTCATTATTCTTTTCTCTATTTTTTAAACAACAGATAAAGATTATCACTACCCGGCAGAAACAATTCGGGTATTATCATACCGGAAAAATAATTTCTCAAGCCTATTTTCCAACATTTCCCGGTCAATAAATTTTCCAATAAAAACAAGTTTGGAAAATTTCACTTCATCTTTCTTCCATTCATTTCCCTCTTCAAAAATGCAGGAACCTTTTACAGACTGAAAGATATACTTTTTATTATGGGCCTTAAAGTAAAGAACTCCTTTAACGCGGTATAAGTTTTTCTGATTAAAATACAGATAGCTGGTTATCCAGATATTAAATAATTCAGGGTCAATACATTCATCAAAAACAAAGGCTTCTGCATGAATATCATGATTATGGATTTTATTATTTAGAGAAGTAGATATTGATTTGCTATGTATTATTTTCCCAAGTGAAATTCTCAGATAATCAAAAGATAGGGTTGATTGCTCAACATGATGATGAGAATAAGCAGCAGTTTTTAAAACAGGAGTTCCATTGGTATGAGCATTTTGTGTTTCAATAATTTGCGCCATAGGATTTATTTCCCTTATCAGGCTTTTTATTTTACCTAACCCCTGGCTGTCAATTAAGTCGATTTTATTTAACATCACTATATCCGCAAGAACAACTTGTTTAACAGCTTCTTTCTCATTGTCGAGAATGCTTTGCAAATTTGCGGAATCGGCAAGGCAAATAACACTATTAATTATAAAGTTTTGTTTAATTTGCTCATTAGATAAAAAAACATCTATTACCTGACCCGGATCTGCAATACCTGTAGTTTCTATTAGAAGATGATCAATCTTATGACTACTTTCAATTATTAACTGCAAGGCTCTGAAAAAATCTTCATTTAAAGTGCAACAAATACAACCGTTTATTAATTCATAAACAGGCAAATTATCACAATCCAGTAGATCTTTATCAATTCCTAATTCTCCAAATTCATTTTCAATAATTGCAAACCGAGATTCCCCGTACTTTTTGAGCAAATGATTTAAAAAAGTTGTTTTTCCAGAACCCAAAAACCCGGTTATTATTGTAACAGGTATTCTACTGCTATTGTAGACGGGGTTAAAATCTCCTTTCATTAGGCAAATATAAAGATTAAAAGGTAGAAGATTTAAGTTTCAATTATGAGTTCTAAACAAGTTTTCAACTAATTATTATATTAGAGAAATTTTTACATTAAGAAAATCACAATTTTGATTTTATCTTAAAACGTTTCAAAAAAAATGATATTGCAAATTTAGTCATTAAAAAATTCGTTTTTGTAAATAAACACTGGTTTTTTTATCTTAAAAGATGTTATTTTAAATCAAAAAGCATTTTTTTGATCCCATAATATTTTTTTAAAGCGATAAAACCACAGATAAAAAAAACAAATAAAATCTTCTATTAAAACAGTAATAATATTTGCGCGTTTAAAAAATATTGAGAAACTAAACTGATTATGTCTTAAAGATTTCATTATAAAGAAACCCCTTGATTAGACTCATATAGGCACTACTGAAACACACTCAACAAGCTCTCTGCCAATTTTCTATATTTTTTTTTAGTTATCGGGTACCAGGATAATTAATCAATAATTCATAAATTTTTGCATTATAACAGCGTTAGTTTTAAACTTGGTTTACTTCACAAATTGAGATTAGATTACCAAACTATTTGATATAAACGTAACAGATTAGCCTGAATAATTAAATTGCATGATCATTACAGGGATAATCTTTCTGAATCATTATAAAGGTCATTAAAAAAAAATATGTAGGTTTGCCTGTAATTTTTTTAACCCCATAAATAAAATAACTTGCTGATCCATATAAAAAATTCAAAACATTTATCAAACATCTGATTATAGCTTAATAATTAATCCTCATTAAAATGACAAAAAAAATTATTTCAATCCTTTCAATATTATTAGTTTTTTCAAATTTATACCCTTGTACCAGTTATTTGGTTACTCCAGGTGCTTCGGCAGATGGATCATCGATGATTAGTTATGCTGCCGATTCGCATATACGATATGGAGAGTTGTATTTCTTTGAAGGAGGTCAAAAAGAACCAGGTAGTAGTTTTCAGGTTTACTATAGGGGAAGTCATAAACCCCTTGCTAAAATTCCCCTTCCTGAAAAAACCTACCAGGTAATTGGTTATATTAACGAGAAACAGGTAGCCATAGGAGAAACCACATTTGGAGGTCATTCAGAATTGAAAGATACTATGGGTGGGATAGATTACACCGGACTAATGCAATTAGCTTTAATGCTTGCGCCAACAGCAAGGGATGCCATAAAGGTTATTGGAGAACTTGCCAATGAATATGGATACTATAGTTCAGGAGAGTCTTTTTCTATAGCCGATCCTAATGAAGTATGGATCATGGAAATTATCGGAAAAGGAACCAGTCTTAAACATGATAGCATTACCAGCAAAACCTACAATGAAAACAAGGGTGCAGTATGGGTAGCAATGAAAATACCAGACGGTTTTATTTCAGCACATGCAAACCATGCCCGTATAACCACTTTCCCTAAAACAGATGGTAAAATTTCCATCACCAACAAAGAATTTGACAAGCTTCACAACCCTGACATACAGGTTATTTATGCGCATGATGTAATTGACTTTGCCCGCAAAAGTGAGTATTTCAATGGCAATGATGATGAATTTAGTTTTTCTGATGTGTATGCTCCGCTTGATTTTGGGGCAGCAAGATTTTGTGAAGCAAGGGTGTGGAGCATGTTCAATAAAGTGAACAGCGAGATGGACCAGTACATGGATTATGCCATGGGGTTCGATCTTTCCAACAGGATGCCTTTGTGGGTAAAACCTGAGAAAAAGCTTTCTGTTGAAGATCTTATCAATTTCAAACGCGATTATTTGCAGGGAACTGATTTTGATCTTTCGCAGGATATTGGAGGTGGCCCCTGGTCAATGCCCTACCGGTGGCGCCCTCTTACGTGGGAAGTAGATGGTAAAACATATTTTCACGAACGCACTACAGCTACCCAGCAAACAGCTTTTTCCTTTATTACGCAATCCAGAAAAGACCTACCCGATCCCATCGGTGGTATAATCTGGTTTGGAGTTGATGATACCAATACAACTGTTTATATACCCATGTACGCAGGAATAAACAAAGTTCCCGGGTCATTTAAGGAAGGATTTGGAAGTATTATTGATTATGAAGAAGATGCTGCTTTCTGGGTTTTCAATAAAGTATCCCATTTCACCTATCTTCGCTACAGCTTAACCATTGGTGATGTTAGAAAAGTACAACAGGAACTGGAAAACAGTTTCAGAGAATTTGTACCCTCTATTGATAAGGCAGCACTTGACCTGTATAACAAAGATCCGGAATTAGCCGGCGAATTTCTTACCAATTTTTCTGTTTCCATGGGTGATTACACAGTTGAAAGATGGGAAGACCTATTTCAGTTTATAATGGTGAAATATCTTGATGGAAATATAAAGAAGGAGGAAAATGGCACATTTCTTACCAATCAATGGGGTAAGTATCCTATTGTTGAACATCCTGAATACCCCGAGTGGTGGCTTAAAACAATTGTTGAGTTAACCGGAGACAGATACCTGTATCGGGAGTAAATTTGTGCATTGAATTAATTGTGAATAAAACAAATTTCTAAATAAAAAAAAAGCAATATGTTTACAGGAATAGTAGAAGCTACAGGCAAAGTTGCCAGCATAAATAAAGAAGGAGAAAACATCAATATTACCATTGAAACACCCGTTGCCAGCGAGCTCAGGATTGATCAGAGCATGTCGCATGATGGTGTTTGCCTTACAGTTGTAGAAGTTGACATGGAAAAAAACCAATATGTGGTTACAGCCATTCAGGAAACTCTCGATAAAACAAACCTAAGGGGTTGGCAGCCAGGCTACAGGGTGAATCTGGAAAGATCTATGCGATTTGATGGAAGACTGGATGGCCATATTGTTCAGGGGCATGTTGATCAGACAGCCATTTGCAAAAAGGTTGAAGAATACGATGGCAGTTGGAAGTTTTACTTTGATTATGATCGAGGCCCAAAAAACATTACCGTTGAAAAGGGATCCATTTCTGTTAACGGAGTAAGCCTTACTGTAGTAGATTCTGAGCCAGGAAGCTTTTCTGTAGCCATAATTCCTTATACCTATGAGCATACCAATTTTGGAGATTTTAAGCCAGGCAGTATTGTAAACCTTGAATTCGATATAATTGGAAAATATGTTGCCCGTTTATTGGAGGAACATTTTAATGCAAAAAAATAATTTAAGTTGATTATAATTTTTTGGTAAATGTTTTCATGGAATAGCTTATCAGTATAAATAAAAAGGGTTTGTATATTGTATAAACCCTTTTTTGTTATCAATTAAAAATTAACTTCCTCACTTATACTTATTTCTTTAAAAACATACAAGCTATAAAGCTGTTAATTTACAAACAACTATTTATTCAATAATAGTTTTGTACAGGGCTTAATATTTAATATAACAATTATTGATATGGCAAAAATTGCATTTTTTTCAACTCAACCTTATGATCAGCAATTCTTTGAGAATGCTAAAGGGAATCATCATTTTGAATATTTCGAATCTCGATTGCGCCCTCAAACAGTAAATCTGACAAATGGCTTTGATGGGGTATGTGTTTTCGTAAATGACAGGATTAACAGTGACACGTTGCGTCTGCTCTCTGAAGCAGAAGTACGGTTGGTAGCCCTGAGATGTGCGGGATTCAATAATGTGGACCTACGGGCGGCTAAAGAAAATAATATCAGAATTATGCGTGTGCCAGCCTACTCTCCTGAAGCAGTCGCAGAGCATGCACTTGCCCTTATCATGACACAGGCAAGAAAAACCCATAAAGCATACAACAGGGTGCGAGATGGAAACTTTTCTCTGGTAAGATTAACCGGTTTTAATATTTACAAAAAAACTGTGGGTGTAATTGGTACGGGGCAAATAGGCAAGGCTTTCTGCAATATAATGACGGGTATGGGAGCTAATGTAGTTGCCTACGATAAATTCCCTTCTGATGAGATGAAAAAGAAGGGAGTAATTTACAAATCACTAAATGAAGTATTTAGTGAATCAGATATTCTTAGCCTCCACTGCCCCCTTACCCCGGAAACTCACCATATTATAAATAAAGAATCATTAAGCATGATGAAAAAAGGGGCAATGCTGGTAAATACAAGCAGAGGAAAACTGGTAGATACCTTAGCGGTTATAGAAGCCTTGAAAGAAGAGACACTGGGATCTCTGGCAATAGATGTTTACGAAGAAGAAGAAAAACTGTTTTTTCGCGATCTCTCTGAGCAAATTATACGTGATGATCAGATTTCACGATTAATGATCTTTCCAAATGTATTGATTACCGCTCACCAAGGCTTTTTTACTAAGGAAAGTCTCGAACAGATAGCCAATACTACTATTAAAAATATTGAAGATTATCTGGCTAAAAAGCCTTCAGATAATGAGGTGAGCTGCGAGTTAATAAAAGACTGCCCATAATTAAGCATTGCCCAAATATTGAAAAATATTTAAATAACCTTTATAATTTATAAAGGTTATTTTTTATAGCGAAAGTAACCAGTTTAACACTGCTATCAACACCGGTTTTTCTGAAAAGATTTGCTTTGTGGCCATCAACGGTTCGTTGACTTATAAATAATTGGTCAGCAATTTCTTTAATGGTAAATCCTTTACATATTAAATTAAGAACTTCAATTTCTCTTTTTGTTAACTCTTCTTTAAGCTCACTATCATTTGAATCAGGCTTAGCTTTTCTATTAACCAAAGAGTTGGTTAAAACAGGCAGTAATTCATCAGAAAAGTAGTTTTTATTATCAGCCACCAATTCAATTGCCTTATTCAACTCATATTCCTCAACTGTTTTTAATAAAAACCCTTTAACACCCGCTTCAATCATGCTTACCAGGTATTCTTCATCACCAAACATACTAATGGCAACTATTTTAAGTGTAGGATATAAATCAAGTGCTTTTTTGGTAGCTTCAATGCCGTTCATGACAGGCATCTGAATATCCATAAATACAATATCAGGTCTTTCCTTTTCGATCATTTGAAGGAATTCTTCTCCGTTAGAAGCTTCGCCAAATATACTTACACCACGTATTTCTTTAAAAAGCATGATCAGCCCTTTTCGAAAAATATGCTGATCTTCGACTATCATTATTTGAAGTTTCTTGTTTTTATCCATCCTTCTGCCCTTAAATTTTTGGTGAAAAAAATAAAGTCTGATTCAAACTTAAATTTAATATTTCATTGCTACAAATGTAAAGATAAAAATAGGATTTGGAGGCGTTAACAATCTAATTTTTTATGGGAACATCAATATTAAACTTTAGTCCTTGTCCGGGTGCAGTTTCAAAGAAACCTTTCCCATTGATAAAATTTAACCGGCTTAGAATATTTTTTAATCCCTGACTACCCGATTGCTTACCGTGTGCCATTTCATAATCAAACCCAACCCCATTATCCTGGTAATTAATCCTTAAGATATTATTGCTAAAATCAATAGTTAAATCAATTTTCGTGGCATTTGCATGCTTTAAAGTATTATTGATTAGCTCAAGGATAATACGATAAAGGTGTGTTTCTGTATTGGTTGGTAAAATAAAATTGTTTGCTGGATATTTAAAATTAACATCCGCAGCTTTTGTTTTATTCAACGCATCAACAAAAGATTTCAAAGCTTTTAACAACCCATGATCCATTAATACACTTGGCATAATATTATTGGCGATGGTTCTTGCCGACTCAACAGCTATAGTGATAGTGTCTTTCATTTCAGCAATCAGCATTTCCTTTTCACTGGCATTTTTATTCTCCTTTTGCAAAAGACCCACATAAATTTTCAGGGTAGAAAGCAAAGCCCCAAGTCCGTCATGCATATCTCGTGAAAATCTTTTGCGTTCCTTTTCTTCGGCATCAATAATTGCATTAAATATTTCATTATCAATCTCTTTTTGCCTTGTAATATCTCGTACAGCCAATACATTTACTTTTTTACCCTTATAAACAAAAGACTGATATTGAACCATCCCATAAAACTGCTCTTTTTGCTGATTAAAAAAGTTGAGTTCCCAAACGCCCGACTGATCCTTTTTCCTGAATATTTTTTTAAGTAAATCTTTACCAATTTCATCAGTAAACTCATTAATAGACTTTGATTCAGCCTTTTGCAAATTAAAGGAAAACAGTTGCTCAGCAGCCTTATTATATTCTATAATTTTGGATCCCTGCAAAAAGAGAACACCTTCAAAAGCAGTTTCAGAAAGTGCTCTGAATTTTTCTTCAGCCTGCTTTCTATTTTCAATTTCAAGGCTTAAATTACGATTTTTGAGAGCAATAACATCACGTGCTTGTTTTAACTCGATATGAGTTTGAACTCTGGCCAATAACTCTGCCCGATTAATAGGTTTTGAAATAAAATCTACGGCTCCGGCATCAAAACCCTTAACCAATTCTGATGTATCATGCGAAGCAGTAATAAAAATAACTGGAATATCTTTTAAATAAGAAACGGATTTTAAAGAATGACAAACCTGATAACCATCCATTTCCGGCATTATTACATCCAATAATATAAGGTCTGGAACCATTTTTTTTATATAAGCCAACGCATCCTTCCCGGAAGTAGAAGAAAATACATCATACCCCTTAGATTTAAGAACAAATCTTAAAATATGAATTGTATTTAAATCATCATCGATAATATGAATTTTCTTTGATGGTTTATCATTCATAGAATAAAAATTAAAAGTTGATTTATATTTGATGAAAGGCCTGATGCAAGTAAAGTTATAAAAAATAAACATAAGGCTATTTCTTATTTATAAAGAAAAAAACACTACCTTTAGCTATACTTTTCCTTTGGTTGAAATAAAGCAACATTTAAAAGAAGTAAAATGACTATAAATTACAAAAACGGGAAGATTTACTTTGAAGAATATGGTAATGGTAATCCATTGATTCTGGTTCATGGGTATACAGAATCACTAAAGATTTGGAATGATTATAAAGAATCATTGTCTGAAAAATGCAGATTGATTTTGATAGACCTTCCCGGGCATGGGAATAGCAGTATAATTGATTCTGTGCATACCATGGAACTATTGGCAGACTCTATAAAGGCAGTTTTGGACTATTTAAAAATTGAAAAAACAATTATGATCGGCCACTCTATGGGCGGTTATGTTTCATTGGCTTTTGCAAGAAAATATTCAAGAATGTTGAAAGGACTTGGCCTTTTTCACAGTACATCATTGGCAGATAGTGATGAAACTAAAAAAGCAAGAGAAAAATCTATCGAAGCCATTCACAAAAATCACTCCGGTTTTCTGCTTAATTTTATTCCCAGCCTTTTTGCCCCGGAAACCAAAGATCTTTTTCAGAATGAAATACAGCAATTAATTGAAGAAGCTTCCAGAATAAAACCAGAATCATTAGTAGCAGCCCAATTGGGAATGAAAGAACGTTCAAGTACTTTAGATGTTCTCATCAATGCATCTTTCCCGGTTATGTTTATTGCCGGCCAGAAAGACAGCCGAATTCCATTTGAAAATGTATGGGTACAAATGGCCCTTACCGAAACAGCTCATTCTCTTATACTTAGAAATGTTGGTCATATGGGCTTTATTGAAGCCAAATTACAATGTCTTGATTTTATTGAAAGTTTTTGCAAATCATGTTATCGACCCAGATAAATAGTCAACTTCATAAAATTAAAATAAAGATTTTATCTCTTTTGAGCTAATCCTATTTAAGGTAACAGGTCACTAATTCACATAAACTTTATAACCCCAGGGCTGCATTTCAATTGCAGAATTCTTTCTGATCCGGATTCTTTTATTTTGAAAAAAATCAGTATAACGGCCCCTATAATCTGAATTGGTTTCAAGAATTACTGTTCTAGGTTCTGCCGATAGGTTGAGTATTACCAATACTTTATTTTTCTCCTTTTGGCGAATAAAAGCAAATACACTTTCTTTATTGTTGGTGTTTACTTTTTGCATGGTACCACCAGCAAGTCCATTCCATAGTGCTTCATTATTATTTTTCAGACTTGCAAGCAAAGTAAAAAATGCTTCATACTCCAAATTACTCCAGTCAATCTGGTCCTTTTTAAAGAAATCGAGTGATTTATCCAGTCCTGCCTCCTGACCACTATAAGTAAGTGGCATGCCTGGAACAGTGTTAATCAAAACGGCAAAAGCCTGCATGCTTTCTCCTAAACGATCAAAAACACTTCCTGCCCAGGAGTTTTCATCATGGTTATCAATAAAAGAAATTTTATACGCTCCCATCGGGTAATTTCCCATGTTGTCATCAAAATAATATTCATTCAATGAAGACACGTCATCTTCTCCCCTTGCTATTCGGTTCATTGCGTGGTGTGATGTCCAAGAATAACCAGCATTAAATGCATGTTCCTTTAATTCGGGATGATCAGCTTCAGCCAGCATAAAAACTGGTTTAATCTTCTGAAGTTCATTTCTTGCCTGGTTCCAGAAATCAGTAGGCACCAAATAAGCTACATCGCATCGAAAGCCATCTATGTTGACTTCATTCAACCAAAATTTCATTTCGTTGATCATTGCATTCCATAACTCTTTATTTTCGTAATCCAATTGAATTACATCAGACCAATCAGTATTGTGTGGCGGAGTAAAATTCCCTTCTTTATCTTTGAAATAGAAATCAGGATAAGATTTAACCCAACTATGATCCCATGCGGTATGATTGGCAACCCAATCAATAATAACATACATATCAAGATCATGAATTTGTTTTACAAGGTTCTTAAAATCTTCTATTGTACCATATTCAGGATTAATTTCAGTATAATCCTTAACGGAATAATAGCTACCCAGAGCACCCTTTCGGTTTATTTCACCAATTGGTGTTACAGGCATAAACCAAAGGATATCGACACCCATATTTTTCAATCTTGGCAAATGTTCTGCAAAAGCGTTAAAGGTACCTTCTGGAGTATATTGTCTTACATTTACTTCATAAAGGTTGGCGCTTTTTGCCCATTCAGGCTGGGGTGTGGTGCTGATCCATGCATTATCATCAAATAAAGGTTCAGATTTTTTCTGATTTTCATTACATGCTGAAAAGCAAAATACAACAATAGCCAAAACTGGGAAAACAATTATTTTTATAAATCTATGTCCTTTCATGGCTTCTGGTTTTAACAATGTAAAGTTGATCAAATTAAAGGTCCAATTTTCTGTTCAGATAATCATCAACATCCATGGGTTTAGGATTATATTCAGTATCAAACAACCCGGAAGATATCAAGAAATCAGCTGTAGCCCTGTTACAGGCAGTAGGGACATTGTATAACACGGTTATTCGCAACAATGCCTTAACATCAACATCATGAGGTTGCTGCTGCATAGGATCCCAGAAAAAAACCATAAGATCAATTTTATTTTCTACAATAAGCGACCCCAGCTGCTGATCGCCCCCCAATGGACCTGACTTAAGAAGGGTTAAATTAAATTCACCATCAAAATTTTCTGGCAACGAATTTCGGAGAGTTTCATCTATAAGTCTTCCTGTTGTACCCGTGCAAATAATATTATGGTTGATGATAGATTCATGATTCCAATCTACCCATTCTGCAAGTTCCTTCTTCCTGTTATCATGTGCCACCAACGCAATGGTTTTTCTTTTTTTCAGACTCATCTGCTTCTTTATTAAATTAGTAAATGAAATAATTGATGTGTTTGCATTAATAATTCTTACATCTTACCTATAGGTTAATATTTCGAAACCATAAGCAGGAACCGACACATTCATTTTAACGGATTGATTTAGAAATTCACCATTAAAATGACTTTTGTAATCCAATCCCCTATACCACGTAGGTAAATCGAATGATATTTGTTTTGGTTGATCACTTTTGTTAAAAATTACAATAACTCTGTTTTCAAAGTACGTTCTGGCAAATACATATTCCTGATCAGAAACTTTAAGCGTTGTAAAATTACCGAAAGTTAAGGCAAGATTTGTTCTGCGCAGGTGAGTAAGTTTTTGCAGAGTTTCTTTGACTAATAATTGCCGGGGAGAAAGATTTTCAAAAATCATTGGTCGTCGGCTATCTGGATCATTTGCTCCGGGTATTCCAATTTCATCGCCGTAATATATTACTGGAATTCCGGGTATAGTTAGTGAAAATGCTGTTAGGGCAGATAGCTTTTTATAACCAACCGGATCTCCAACACCCACTTCCCGCTCCCAACCTACCTGAGAATTATCATCTTCAAAGTTAAGATCTCCTCCTGCATAAGAAATAAACCTTGGCATATCATGATTTCCGGTAATGTTGCCCATTAAGTTCTGATAACCATAATAATTAAAAGTTTGATGTAGAGAATAATCCAATCTTTTGAAAGATTGATCGTTCAGGGCAAAAACGGCCCTGGCATCCCAATACAGGTTAAATTCAAATTTACCATTCATTAAACCCGAACCAATATAACTTTTGATTAATTCTCTGCTGCCAAAAGTTTCTCCGATCTGAAAAAGCCGTTTGTTCTCAATATACATTTTCTCTTCTTTCATCTTTTTGGTTAGTTCACGCCAAAAATTAATCGGCACATGTTTGGTAGCATCATGGCGGAAGCCATCGAGCTGAAATCTATCAACCCAATAGTAAGCACTGTCAACCATAGTTTTCACAACCATGGGGTTTTCGAAATCAAGACTGGGCAAAAACTCATCAAACCAGGTAGTAAGCCGTTGCTCGTCCCACAACCTAATATTTTTTCTTCCATCTGGTAATTCTATGGGTGTTATCCATTCCGGATTATCTTTGATCAATGGGTTGTCTTCATGAACATGATTGGATACAAAATCAAGAAGAACACTTATCTCCTTCTGATGGGCTAATGTTACCAACTCCCCGAGAGTTTCATCGGTACCAAACCGATGATCTATTGTTGTAAGTGAAACGGGCCAGTAGCCATGATATCCGGTATATTTTCTTCTGGGTTCGGGAAACTCCACATAAGCATCTAACGGATTTTGCGAAATAGGAGAAAACCAAATCGCATTTACCCCAAGTTCGGAAAAATAACCTTCTTTGAGTTTCTGAAGTACTCCATCCAAATCCCCCCCAAAATAATTTGCACGGGGTGAAACATCAGGATCATCAACCCTCATATCATTATCAGTGTTTCCATTAAAAAAGCGATCTACCATTAAAAAATACATTATTGTAGCTTCAAAATCTTCCCGCATTAACAAATCTGGATTTAATAATGGCTTACCATACTCGAGTGGAATGAGCAAATCATTACTAATACCCATGGGACCTTTTGCAACCACCCTTAAATGACTTCTTTTTTCGCCAGACGCAAGATGTGGAATAGAGAGTTGTAATGTTGAACCATTGATTTGCACCTGCCGGCCAGTTAACCTAAAATTTTGCCACAAAACAAATACTTCATCAATTTCATTAACAAGCTGAATATTTACCTTTCGACCGCGTGACCGGGTAGGGTAAATTTGTGGCAAATCTGATGTATTAAGATTACCAATTTGAACTACAGAATTAAAACCATTCGTATTATTTGAAACTTTATCCGGATTACCAATATCGATAACTTCATTCCCATCAGCAACAAATAAATACTCATATTCCCCGGGATCAAGTTGCATATTAAGCTGCCAAACACCATCAATCATGTTCATGGGTAAGGGCATCCAATCTGTCATTTCACCCTTTAAAGCAACAGATCGGTACCGCTTATTATCTGGATCGAACACAAAAGAATGATAATTTTTCAGTGGAACACGCATCAGCAAACTATGGGGCTTACCATTTATCCATATCTTTAACTCTGATATTATTGGGATAATTAGACTTCTTGCACTAACTATAAGCACAGAATTATCGGTAGATAGATCAGACCTTAATGATGAATGTACCGAAACAGAATCTATTTGTGGAAGGGCTTTTGAGTGAAAGTAATCATTTAATAAAATGATTGTTTCATCACCTTGAAGCTCAATAATACTTGCCAGTCCAAAAATATGTTTGTCAGCTTCAATATGAGAATCTGATTTCTCAGAACAAGAATAAAACAACCCAATTATTAAGAACAAAAATGCCAGCGGAAAATGATTTTTCAATTTTAAAGTTTTCATAATAAAATTATGGCAAAAAATTACTGGTTCATTTTAATCAGGAAGAAATTCTTTTTCCCCCTTTGGGCAAGAATATATTTGTTATTAAGCAATGATGACTGATCAATGGTAAAATTTTCATCAACCTTGTTTTTGTTAATACTGATACTACCTTCAGCAAGGGCCCTTCTTGCTTCTCCCTTAGATTTGAGTATCATGAGTTCTCCACCCAGAAAATCTATAATAGGAATACCCGCTTTAAGAATTTCCCAATCAAGAGTAAAAATGGGTACCCCATCAAAAACATCGAGGAGAACATTTTCGGGCAGTTTTTTCAGAGTTTCAGTTGTGCCTTTACCAAAGAGTATCTCCGATGCTTCTACTGCCAATTCATAGTCCTTTTCGCAGTGCACACGTATAGTCAGATCTTTAGCAAGTTCTTTCTGCAATTTTCGTAAATGGGGTTGGTGTTTATGCTCTGTAATAAGCAATTCAATGTGCTCTTTTGTTAACAAAGTGAAAATTCTTATATATTTCTCAGCATCAGCATCAGAACAGTTCAGCCAAAACTGATAAAACTGATACGGAGAAGTGTATTTTGGATCTAGCCAGATATTTCCCTTTTCAGTTTTCCCAAATTTACCGCCATCAGCCTTGGTAATAAGCGGACAAGTTAACGCAAAGGCCTCGCCTCCAGTTTTTCTTCTTATCAATTCTGTACCTGTAGTAATATTACCCCACTGATCAGAACCACCCATTTGTAATTTGCAGTTTTTAGTTTGATAAAGATGTAAAAAATCAAAACCCTGTACCAACTGATATGTAAATTCTGTGAAAGAAAGACCTTCTCTGGCTTCACCACTGATACGCTTTTTAACAGAATCTTTTGCCATCATATAATTAACGGTAAGATGTTTTCCAATATCACGCAAAAAGCCAAGAAATGAGAAGTCCTTCATCCAGTCATAATTATTAACCATCTCAGCTTTATTATTGCCTGATTCAAAATCAAGAAACTTTTTTAGTTGATTTTGTATGCATAGTACGTTATTATTGAGAGCTTCTTCAGAAAGCATATTTCGTTCCTGGCTTTTCCCACTGGGGTCGCCAATCATTCCTGTGGCACCTCCCACCAAGGCTAATGGTTTATGACCAGCAGCCTGAAAATGCTTTAACATCATAATTGATACCAGGTGGCCTATATGTAATGAATCAGCAGTAGGATCAATTCCGACGTATGCAGTAGTCATTTCTTTTTGAAGTTGTTCTTCAGTACCCGGCATTATATCGTGAATCATGCCTCTCCATTTCAATTCTTCAACAAAATTCATACAAAAGAAAAATTAATTTAGGTTACTATTATTTGATTATAATTTATTGATTTATTAGCATCATTTTTCCCTTTATGATCAGAAAACCTGATGTGTATTTAACAATTGCTCCAAAATCCTGTTTTAGATATAAGATTTTATGTAAATTTAATTATCAAAAAGTTGCATTAATTCCTCATTTGCCAAAATTACACACTCTGGACATATATAGGGTAATTTTTGGCTATTATTTTGGTTAAACAAACATATATAAATCATTATTTCGCATTATGATACTACTTACCGGAGGAACAGGCCTTGTGGGCTCGCATTTGCTATTTGAACTAACCCAATCAGGAAAAAGCGTAAAAGCATTGCGCCGTCATGGCAGTAAAACAGATATAGTTGAAAAACTATTTCGATGGTATAATGCAGATAATTTTCAGCAACAGTTATCCTTAATTGAATGGGTTGACGGAGATGTTTCAGATATATTCAGCTTGCGCGAAGCACTTAAAGGTGTTAAGCAGGTGTTTCATTGTGCTGCCGTAGTGTCTTTCGTTCCATCAGAACGCCCCCAAATGTTAAAAATAAATATCGATGGCACTGCTAACCTTATTAATGCCTGTTTGAAAGCCGATATAGATAAATTTTGTCATTGCAGCAGTATAGCAGCTGTAGGACGGCCAGATAAAGGGACATGGGTTGACGAGTCCCTGATTTGGAAAACATCAAGGAAAAATTCCTATTATTCAATAAGCAAATTTGGGGCTGAACGCGAAGTATGGCGGGGATCAGAAGAGGGAATGAATGTAGTCATTGTAAATCCTTCTGTAATTCTTGGCCCGGGAGATCCTTACCGATCAAGTGCAAGGTTGTTTACTACTGTTAAAAACGGGTTACGTTTCTACAGCAAAGGAACTACAGGTTTTGTCGATGTACGCGATGTTGCCAAATCAATGCACAAATTGATGGCTAAAAATATTTTTAATGAAAGGTATATTATTAACAGCGAAAATCTTTCCTATAAAGAATTCTTTCAAATTATTGCCAAACATGCCGGAGTTAAACCTCCGTTTTTCAAGGCTGGCCGAACTCTTAGCGAAATTGCCTGGCGAATGGAAAAAATCAGGAGCGTAATTACAGGAACTAACCCCCTAATTACCAAAGAAACAGCCCGTAGTGCCAATAGTAATTTTCGGTTTTCGAACGAGAAAATTAAAAATGACCTTCAACTATCTTTTCGAAGTATAGATGAAGCAGCAGAAAACACTGCCGGATTTTTTAAGATGTTTAATATAGCTTAAAAAATATTCTGGATTTCATAAAGCAAAAAAACACATTTCAAAAAATAAAATTAAACTTTGATTTAAATGCTAAGGAAAACGCATTACTGACTTTTAAAAAAACACTTATATCGTTATTGAGTAAAATCTGGGTGTATTTTGCAATATTCAGGCCTTTTGTTTAATAACATTTTGAGTTATCATATAAAGCAATAACAAAATCAATAAAAACAAAGACAATCTACCCAAATAATCTCCATGTTTTACATAAAAGGTAGCCTTATTGTTTTTATGTATTATTTGTCTTTGAGAATCAATTGTCCACCAATCAGTTTTTGAAATAATATTCCCCCTGGAATCAATAAACCCGGAAATTCCGGTTAGAGCTGCCCTGGCAATAAATCTGCGTGTTTCTATAGCACGCAACCTTGAATATTGAAAATGTTGTTTATAACCTGGAGTATCACGCCACCAACCATCATTTGTAATAATAAATATGAGTTCAGCGCCATTTTTTACGTAATCGTTAAGATAAGCGCCATATATTGATTCATAGCAAATAACCGGAGCTACCCGCGTTCCATCCGGATGTTTAAATACCTCTCGTTCTTTCTGGGTACCCATGCTACCGGCTGTCCCACCAAAATACTCTACCAGCCTACCTACCGGCCCTAAAAACCGTTTAAAAGGCATTTGTTCAATTCCTGGTACGAGTTTAGATTTAAAGTATCGATCTGTATTTCCTTGCGAATCCAGAAAAACAGCCGCATTATATACATCATAATACATGTCGGCATTAGAGAATTTGCGTGCAGTTGCAGATGGAATATCCATTTCTCCATATCGTCTGTACATCATAACACCGGCAACCCATGCAAGAGAATCATATTCTCGGGCATGTTTTTCTAAGGCCGAAAATCCATAATGTGCTTCTGGTTCATTTAACCAAAAAGCAGACGGAATAGAACCTTCCGGGGAAATAACAAAACGTGTATCAGCGGTTAACTTATCATTAGCCAATAAAATAATTGAATCCGTCCATTGCCTTGCCTGCATTAGGTTTTCTGCATCTTTATATGGATCTCGCCCAGGTTGAACAATAACTACTTCAACAGGATCAACAGGATGCTTATAAATATTCAATATCACCAATGAAATCAGCGGCGGTGTAAGAAGAAGAAAAAATGTAATTAAACCTGTAATAAAACGCTTTTTGGCAACATGAAATTGCTCCATATTTTTAAGGTAGGTTTTTATCTTTTCTTTATCATCGTTACCAAAAGTACTTCTTACATCAACAGTTTGCAGGGGAGTCTGATAAACACTATACAATGAAAACAGACTTATATTTGTAAGGATAATCCATGCAGTTCCGCCCAGAGTACCAGTATATTCATACCACTGAATCCAGAGGGGTAAAGTGGCAAAAACATTACCCAGATTAAGCCAGCTCCAGCTCAAATCCCAATCCATATGTAAATACTCAAAGCTTACCCAGAATATCAATAACGAGAGTACTCCCTGTTTGCCGGGTAGAACTCTGCGGGCCAAATGCATTAAATAAAAAGCGATGGCCATAAAGAAAGAATTTAAAAATACAGCCATTATAACTCCGGGAATCGAAGCGAAAACAATCCACCAGGTTGTAAATGTATTGAATAAAGCAAAACTCAACCAAGAATAAAGCAAAACTGCATATTTATTAAAGCTTTCTTTATTCTTTAAAACATGGTCTTCGATGATAAACAGTGGAACAAATGCAACGAAAATAATAAATGGTATACCCCTTGCCGGCCAGCTCAGAGAAAATAATATACCACTCAAAATAGCTAAACTGATTAGCCTGTATTTGAAAAATAGAGACTTGGAAAGGTTAGTAGAAGTATTACTTTTTTTCATTGATATTCAGGTATTAAAAACGCAAGCTTCTTAATTCTTACCTTCCGGGGCTTTACCTCCCCTTTTTCCATGATACTTTCTTTTAGAATCGGACCCTGACCGGCCAGTTTTTTCTACTTCCCCATCTTTAAAATTTGCGTTTCTTCCGTCAAATTGTTGTGATTTTTTGCGATGATGAAAATTTCTTCTTCCCTGATCTCTGTTAAAACTCCCTCGCTTTAAAGGATTGTATTCGGGGCCCTCTCCTATTTCATCGGGCACCTCAATTTTAGGAACAAAATCACCAATAAGCTTTTCTACACCTGCAAATTTTCGTTGTTCTTCTTGTCCAATAAAGGTAACGGCTACACCTGTTTTGGCTGCCCGCGCAGTTCTCCCAACACGATGAACATAATCTTCCGGATCGCCAGGTGCATCATAATTCAAAACAAGACTGATATTATCAACATCTATTCCCCGAGCTAAAACATCAGTAGCAACAATAATTCTAAGATGTCGGTTCTTAAATTCACGCAGAATCTCTGCACGAACATTTTGTTCAAGATCAGAATGAAAGGCTTTACATGAAAACCCCTTGCTACGCAATAATTCATCAATTTGCTTCACTTTCACTTTTGTGGAAGCGAAGATCAAGACAGAATCAAAATCAGGGGATTTAAGAATATGAGCCAACAGATCATTCTTTTGATTGTTATAAACAACATATGCTTGCTGTTTAATACCTTTGGCAGGCTTAGATAAAGAAAGATTAATTTTTTGTGGTTGAGTTAAAATTTTATTGGCAAGGGTTTCAATTTTGGGAGGCATGGTGGCACTAAATAATAGTGTTTGTCTTTTTTGGGGTAGATGGCTGATAATTTTCATAATATCTTCAAAGAAACCCATATCGAGCATCCTGTCTGCCTCATCCAATACAAGATGTTTGAGTGTTGAAAAGTCGATTTTGCCCATTGCTAACATAGCAATAAGTCTTCCTGGTGTTGCCACTACAATATCGGCCCCTAAAACCAGACTTTTTTTCTGGGCTTCCCACGTTACACCATCGCCTCCGCCAAAAACAGCCATGGAACTCACCGAAACAAAATAACCCAAACCTTCTATTTGCTGATCGATCTGAATGGCAAGTTCTCTTGTGGGAACTATAACCAATGTATTTACCCCTGATGTATTTCCTGAAACAATTTTATGTAAAACCGGAAGAATAAAGGCTGCTGTTTTTCCTGTGCCAGTTTGTGCACACGCCAGTAAATCTTTATCTTCCAGAATAAAAGGAATAGCTTGTTGCTGTACAGGTGTTGCTTCTTTAAAACCCATGGCATTTAAACCATCCATGAGCTGGTCATTGAGCTGTAAATCTGAGAATAACAATGTATTGTATGTATTTAATGGGTAAGATGATAACTAAATAGCAAAGGTATGAATTTATGTAAGAAGTTTTCTTTATTACAAACCGGCCAGCTTAACATACATAAACTTTTTTCAAATCATGCAGTTAATTACTTGCTTAAATTAAAATTCTATCTTTGCGGGTCTTTTAGAAAATATTGTACATGATTCTATTAACAGGGTTTTTCGAATTATTTTGGCAGAACTTACAGGCAACTACATGGCTTGAAGTCATTGCAGTTATATTTGGACTTTTAAGCGTATGGTATGCCAGCAAAGCCAATATTTTGGTTTACCCTACAGGAATTGTTTCTGTACTTATTTATGTTTACATTCTGATAGAGCCCAAATTATATGCAGATATGGGTATAAACTTCTTCTACTTCCTTATGAGTGTATACGGTTGGTATATGTGGACACGCAAAGGGCCCCGGAAAAAAGTTTTACCCATTAAATGGAACAGTAAATTTCAGCAACTAATGGGTATTGCCGCTGTAATTATATTTTACTTTATAATTTTGGCAATGTTGTGGTTCTTTAATAAAAGTGACCAGGATTATCTAAACACTTATGTTTTCTTTGATGGGTTGAACCTGATGTATGTTGACTCGTTTACAACTTCTATTTTTCTTGTAGGTATGCTACTAATGGCTCTTAAACGAATCGAAAACTGGATTTACTGGATCATTGGCGATATTATTTCGGTTCCCTTATACTTTGAAAAGGGATTGGTTTTTACCAGTTTTCAGTATTTTGTCTTTTTGGCGATTGCCATTGCCGGCCTCATTGCCTGGATAAAGATTTACAATACTGGCAATCAAAAACTCTAATAATAACCCGCATACCAGGTTTTTAAATGCCCCTAATAATTTTTCATCAAAATAATCTTCAGGCAATATTTGTAAAAACGGCCTGAATATCATCATCTTCTTCAATTTTATCTATCAACTTGTCTATTTCTTCTAACTGCTCATCTGTAAACTCAAGAGGACTAGTGGGTATACGTTGAAGATTGGCTTTTATTATTGAAATACCCTTTTCTTCAAACGCCTGGTTAAGCTGCCCGAAGTCTTTGTAGTCAGCATAGGCATAGGCTGTTCCTTCATTTACTTCTATTTCTTCAAGTCCGGCGTCAATCAACTCTAATTCCATTTCTTCAACATCCATAGAATCTTTGAGTTCAAATTCAAAAACCGCTTTACGCGAAAACATGAAATCCAGAGAGCCCGTTGGAACCAAGCCCCCTCCTGCTTTATTAAAATAAGATTTGATATTGGCAATGGTACGGGTTGGATTATCAGTAGCACATTCTACCACAACCAATACTCCATGAGGCCCTTTTCCTTCGTATAATATTTCAGTAAAAGTTTCCGCGTCTTTTCCAGACGCTCTCTTTATGGCTGCATCGATATTATCTTTAGGCATATTTTGACCCTTGGCATTCTGAATTGCCGTGCGCAATTTAGCATTCACATCAGGATCAATGCCCCCTTCCTTTGCAGCAACAGTTATAGCTTTGGCAAGTTTAGGAAATACTTTTGACATTTTATCCCATCTTTTTTCTTTCGCCGCACGGCGATACTCAAATGCTCTTCCCATAATAAAATAGTTTTAGCAGGTAAATTAGGTTTGGTTAATTTTGCGCAAAATTAAATATATTTAAATGAATTTGTAAAAATCAATCAAAAATATAGCGTGCAATTTATGTAATCTTATTCAAAAAGCCTCTGAAAAATATGATACATACCAATCCGGAATGGTAATTATCTGATTAGATTATGCTATTTGAAAAAATGGCTGTATTTTTGATAAATAAAGCATTTTTCGACTTGTCATATTTTCATCACTTTTAATAATTAATTATGAAAAACATTTTTTCATTGATAGTAATGGCCCACTTAATGATATCAACTATTTTGGCACAAAATGTTGAACTTAACGAATCGGTCCCTAAAACGAAAATGCGCCCTTCTGATCATATCGTAGTCAGTTTATTTACAGATGCATGGTCAGGATTACCAGATAACATGGATACTTATTTTATTAACCGTGGTATTGCATTTGATTACCTCCAGGAATTACCTTTGGGAAAATCTAATTTCAGCATTGCTGCCGGACTTGGTCTTTCAAGCCATAACCTATACAGCGACAATATTTATGAATGGAACATTGAGAACAACAATTATTATTTTGTTCCAATTCAAACAGATGCCGACTATAAAAACAACAAGCTCAGTCTGAATTATATTAATGTGCCTGTAGAGTTTCGTTTTAGAACAAGAAATCTACCTAAAACCTTTCGCATTCATGCAGGGATTAAAGGAGGTTACCTGATTAATGCTCATACAAAGTATTTTGGAGACAATGAACAGGGTAGAGAGATTAAAACTAAAGAAAAATCACTGGAAAATATTGAATCCTTCCTATTAGGCTTAAATGGACGTATTGGTTACGGAAGAATAAATGTAAGCGCATTTATGAGCCTTACTGAAATATTTAAAGATAATAATGCACAGGATGCAGAATTCATAAGCCTTGGCTTATCAGTAATTCTCTTTTAGCCCTGCAGCCAAAAAAACAAGGTTATCATTATTCCTGCCCCAATAATAAAACCAGTGTAAACCTGCGCAGGGGTATGAGAATTGAGCTTTAATCTTGCAGTGCCCAATAATCCTGTTGTAAGAATACTTGCAAGAATTAATAAATGCATTTCGTAGCCTAAAAATAAGGATATTGAAATAAGAAAAGCAGTAAATCCACCCATCGACAGCATGTGAAAACTGATTTTCCAGTAAAAGGATATCATAAAACCTACCAGGACTACACATGTTGCACCTGCTATAAAATTACCCAAAACAGAAGGTAAATTTGCCTGCCTGAATAAGTAATAGGTAAATAAATAAAAAAAAGCACTAACCAAAGTAGGGTAAATACGTTCCTTCTTTTCTCTTAGATTAATATCCTGAATGATACCGGATTTTTTCATCAAAACTATAACCAAAATAGGAACAATAAAGGTATTGACGAAAACCAACCCAATAATTAGCCTTCGGGCAACAAGAGGTATTGAGAATGCAATGTAACTGGGAATAAAAAGCAAAATACTTATAGCAAATGTTGGTAAAACCAATGGATGAAAAACAAAGCTTATTAAGTTTGCCCAAGTAATATTCTTTATCATTAAATAAGCTCCTTTCTCAGTCGGGCAACAGGAATATTGAGTTGTTCTCTGTACTTAGCCACGGTACGCCTTGCTATATTATAGCCCTTTGTTTTAAGAATTTTGGTAAGCTGATCATCAGTAAGAGGTTTGATTTTGCTTTCCGCACTTATACAATCCTGAAGAATTTTTTTCACCTCACGTGTAGAAACTTCCTCACCTTCTTCATTTTGTAATGACTCGGAAAACAAAGTTTTTAAGAGAAATGTGCCGTAAGGTGTTTGAACGTATTTACTGTTGGCTACCCTTGAAATAGTGGAAATATCGAGATCAACAATATCAGCAATATCTTTTAAAATCATAGGTTTAATCTTCGTTTCGTCGCCTGTAAGAAAATACTCTCTTTGAAAGTTTAGAATAGCTTCCATAGTGCTTAACAGTGTATTTTGGCGCTGTTTAATAGCATCTATAAACCACTTGGCACCATCAAGTTTTTGTTTTACAAACATTAAAGCTTCTTTTTCACGTGCACCACTTTTATTCTTTTGTGATGCCATATTTTCAAGCATTTCAGAATACGTGCGACTTATCCGGAGTTCAGGCGCATTTCGTGAATTAAGACTTAATTCCAGATCACCAAGGCCGCTCGAAACAATGAAGTCAGGAATTACATATTGTGCTGAATACCCTGATTCATTAAGAGTATTACCGGGCTTAGGATTTAATTTTAAAATTTCATCTATTGCTTCTTTAAATTCCTGGTCAGAAAGACTATGCTTCTTCTGGATTTTGTCATAATGCTTCCTTGTAAAATCGTTGAAATTCTTCTCTAACATCAGTGTAGCATTTTCAATTGATGTTGTACGTGGCTGCTTTCTTTTGATTTGAAGCAAGAGACACTCCTGAAGATCTCTGGCGCCAACTCCGGGAGGATCAAATTCCTGAATGACTCTTAACAAACCCAGTACTTCTTTAAAACTGGTTTTTACATTCAGGGAAAAAGCCAAATCATCTATAAGAGAATGAATATCGCGTTGCAGATAGCCGGCATCATCAATATTTCCTATAATATGCTGTGCTACAACACTCTCATCTTCGTCCAGATCTCTCAATCCGAGTTGGCTCAGCAAATATTCCTGAAAACTAAAAGATGAAGACATAGGAATTTCTTTATGCTCATCATCTGAACTGGCATTATTGGCAGATAACTTATAGTTGGGAATTTCATCGTCTTCAATGTAATCGCTAATATCGAATTCGTTATCAGGATCTATTTCCGGCTCATCAAAATCTTTATCAAAATCATCACTATCAAATTCATCTGCTTCATTATTATCATCAGAGTCGTCAAAATCTTCAAACTCATCATCAACTCCTTCTTCTAAAGCTGGATTCTCTTCAATTTCTTCCTTAATCCTTTGCTCCAGAAGCAAAGTAGGCAATTGCAGCAGTTTCATTAACTGAATCTGCTGCGGAGATAATTTCTGAAGTAGCTTTTGCTGTAAGCGTTGCTTTAACATGATTGATTATAACCAAATTGAATAAAATAAATTCTGTCCTAAAATCTTGATGCCCAAATTAAGAATTAATTGTGATATATAAAATATCTGTTTATTAAAATTCGGCATTCAGGGGTGTTCTTGGAAAAGGAATTACATCACGAATGTTACCCATACCAGTAACAAATAATACCAACCTTTCAAAACCCAAACCAAAACCACTATGCGGCGCAGTTCCAAACTTTCTGGTTTCAAGGTACCACCAAACATCTTTCTCGGGTATTTCCATTTCTCTGATTCGGCTAACGAGTTTATCATAATCTTCTTCCCGTTGGCTGCCACCAATAATTTCTCCGATTTTCGGGAAAAGCACATCCATGGCTCTTACTGTTTTACCATCGTCATTTTGTTTCATGTAAAAAGCTTTAATATCGCGCGGATAATCAGTAAGAATAACCGGTTTCTTAAAATGCTTTTCAACCAGAAATCTTTCATGCTCAGACTGTAAATCTACTCCCCACTTAACAGGGAATTCAAACTTAACTCCAGATGATACCAGAATGTCAATTGCCTGCGTGTATGAAATGCGCTCGAAAGTATTTTCAGTTACAAATTTTAAACGTTCAATGAGTTCCTTATCATACATTTTTTGCAGAAACTCAAGATCGTCAATACAGATTTGCAAAACATATTTTACCAAATACTGTAAAAAATCTTCAGCCAAATCCTGGTTGTCAGTTATATCATAAAAAGCCATTTCCGGTTCTATCATCCAGAATTCTGCCAAATGTCGGGTAGTATTAGAATTTTCTGCTCTGAAAGTGGGCCCAAAGGTATAAACGTTTGATAAGGCCAAAGCACCCAGTTCGCCTTCTAACTGCCCACTTACCGTAAGATTTGTTTCCTTACCAAAGAAATCCTGTTCAAAATCAATTGTACCATTTTCTTTATGTGGAATATTTTGCAAATCAAGAGTAGTAACCCTAAACATTGCCCCTGCCCCTTCAGCATCGGAACCTGTAATAATGGGTGTATGGAGATAATAAAAACTCTTATTATTAAAATACTGATGAATAGCAAATGCCAGGGCATGCCTGATTCTTAAAACTGCTCCAAAGGTATTGGTTCGAGGTCTGAGGTGAGCTATCTCACGTAAAAATTCAAGTGAATGACCTTTCTTTTGCAAGGGATATAGTTCAGGGTCTGCAGTACCATACACTTCTATCGAATCAGCCAGAATCTCAACGTGCTGACCGGCTCCCTGAGATTCTACCAATTTCCCATTTACCGAAATACAAGAACCTGTAGTTACTTTTTTCAGTAATTCATCATCAGCAAAGGCAGCCACATCAACAACAACTTGTATATTGTGAATGATACTACCATCATTAATAGCTATAAAAGCAACATTTTTATTTCCTCTTTTGGTTCTAACCCAACCCTTTACATTTACTTGTTCGTTAATCAGGTTATCCACATGACCTTTAAGGAGATCAAATACACGTTGCCTTTTCAATTTTTCCATACACCTAAAAAAAAAATTATATTTTTCTAATAATCAACAATTTAAAAACATAAATGCAATTTATGGTTTTTTACAATTCTTTGCAAAATTAATAGAATTTTGCAAAGGGTTAGCCAGTAAAACCAGATTTACGTGGGAGCACTTTCATTTAATTACTGTGATACGAAAATGCAGGCGTTAATATCATTCTGTATCATTAACTTAAATGCCAGACGCCCAAACATAAAGAAAACTAACAATATTATTTTAAATTATTTTAAAGAAAACTTATTATACTTGCAATCCAAAACTATATTTTAAGAAACTCGAAAAATAATACACATTGTAAAATTTTCTTAATGAGTTGACCCCCAACTCAAAGCTCAAAACTTTTACAAGAAATACAGACATTTATCTGGAAAATAAAATAATTCATTGCATTAATTAAAACTGAAAAATAGTTATGATGCTAAAAAAAGTCCCCCACACTTATGTAATTGTATTTGCTATAATAGCTTTTTCGGGAATACTAACCTTAATAATCCCCCCGGGAAAATACCTTGAGATAACTAATATAGACAATGAAGGAAATATAAAAACAGAGCTGGTTTTTTCTTATGAGAAAAATTTTGAAAAGATTTTTGCGCAAAATCCCCTTTCAGTTAAAGTAGGGAAAGAAGTATTTTTTGCGGAGAAAAAACTTCCTACAATAACCAGTCTGGAACTCCATAAGCAAGTTAAGACCAATGAAAATATACATTTTTATACCAATAATCTTTTTGATGAATACCAGGGAAAATTTGAAAGCAGTTTTCAGACCTGGCATATTTTTTCAGCCCTATTTAATGGTTTTGTAAAACAGAGTAATATTATCATTTTCATTTTGATGATTGGTGGAGCTTTCTGGATAATGAACCAAAGTAAAGCTATAGATGTGGGAATATTTGCTTTCCTAAAATTTACCAGAAAACTGGAACATAATGTAGTTATGAAGAAACTTGGGGTTGATAACATTATTATCGTTCTGATAATGCTTATGTTTAGTCTGTTTGGGGCAATTTTTGGAATGAGTGAAGAAACAATAGCTTTTACCATAATCCTTATTCCACTGGCTATTTCTATGGGTTATGATTCATTAACCGGTGTTGCTATGGTATATATTGGTGCACACCTTGGGTTTGCAGGTGCTATTTTAAACCCATTTACCATAGGCATTGCCCAGGGCTTGGCCGATTTACCCTTGTTTTCAGGTATTGAATACAGAATGTTTGCCTGGTTGATCATAAATCTGGTAGGGATTATTTTTGTTTTGCGTCATACCCAAAAAATCAGGAAAAACCCTAAATATTCTCTCATGTATGCCGAAGATGCCTATTGGCGGAAAAGAGAAGAATCGGAATCAGTAAAAGTAGAATACTATACACCCAAAATGGCATGGTTTGTTTTTGGTATTATATTTACTGTTTTAGCAATATTCTCCTGGTTTTACCCTACGAGTACCCTGGAAGTTGGCAACGCAAGTTTTCAATTTCATATAATTCCATTACTTACAATTATTTTCTTTATAACAGGAGTCATTTCCTTAAAGAAATCGGTTCACTTTTTTATACTGTTATTGCTTGCCTACACAATTATTTTCCTTATTGTTGGTGTAATGGGTTATGGATGGTACGTTATGGAAATAGCCACTTTATTCCTTGCTATGGGAATTGCCAGTGGAGTAGCAATTAATAAATCAGCTGATGAGTTGGCCAATCTTTTTCTTGACGGAGTAAAAGATATTATGTCAGCAGCAGTTATTGTGGGTTTAGCCGGTGGGATTATTGTAATTTTAACAGATGGCGGAATTATAGACTCCATTCTTTATGGATTATCTAAAGCCATGGGAAATTTTGGAGACATTGCTTCTGTAGGTGTTATGTATTTCATCCAAACGGTCATTAACATAGTAATACCTTCGGGATCGGCAAAAGCGGCCATAACCATGCCTATTATGGCACCTTTCAGCGATTTAATAGGTATTTCAAGACAAGCTACTGTTATGGCATTTCAATTTGGGGATGGTTTTACCAACATGATTACACCCACTTCAGGAGTACTTATTGCCGTTTTGGGTATAGCGCGCATACCCTATGATAAATGGGTTAGATGGATATGGCCATTGATACTTTCATTAATTATTCTCGGTTTCCTGCTACTAATTCCCACAGTAACAATGAAGTTAAACGGATTCTGAGAATACAGGCAAGTTATCTTACCTGAATTATCAAATAGCGGGTAGTTGACCAGAATGATTCTGTATCAATTATTTCAAGAAATAATTCATCACTTTCTTCATTTATTACATATGAATTTAATGGATGATTGGTAATAACTTCAGGGCTATTTCCCATGATGGTAATCTTATAATCTCTCGAAATATCAATTCGAGTAAAGAAGTCCTTATTTAGTTCAGGGTTCAAAACTTCTGTTCTGCCAAAACCTAAAAAGCCACCTTCACGCAAAATTATTTTATTATCCCGCAATTCCTTGCCCGAACCAATTGCATACCAGGCAGTATTCAGAGCAAGGTTTTGCTGTTCAATTTTTTCTCGTCTTTCCTGTGCTATTCTTTCTAAAGTATCTACTCGGGCCGATAAAAAATCAACACGCAAATTCATGGAAGAAAGCTGATCCCTGAGTAGCTGTATTTCTATTTCCTTTTCTTCAATGGTACGATTTAGTCTTTCAATCATCAGCTCGAATCCTTCAATCCTGTTATCTGCATTGCGAATACGATTATTTAGATTGGCAATTAACATGCGGTTTTTCTCCATTAGATCACCGATTACCTTAATATCTTCATTGATGCGATCTTGCTGACTCAAACCCAGTTCTACATCGGTGGTGGCCTGTTGTGTTATCAGGTTTTCTTTTTCTTTAATTACCTGAAGGTTATTTTCAATTTCGTTTAGGTCAGAAAAGTAGCTATCAATATTTTCGTTAATAATTTGAGTGGTTGATCGCAAGGAATCATTTTCTTGTTTTAATCTTTCTACTTCTTTTCTATTATTGTTACAGGATAATGTAAAGAACAAAACAACAAAAACTAAAATGTGAATATTTGACGATATTCTTAACTCACTTTTTTTCATATGAAGAAGATGTTTAAATGTCAAACCAATATTATTAATCATATTTGATTTTTTTAAGAAATAAAATCAGTGACAAAATTACCATTAATATCAGGTAAAAAATATTTTGAATCGAATAAATAGTTTTACTTGAAAACTCTTAAAGCAATTCATTAGAAAAAGTTTGATTGCTAAAAAAGAGGAAGCCGGCAGCGGGGAACTGCCGGCATAGGAAAACAAAAGGGAAATTTATGTAATTAGGGGGAATTCTTAATAAAAAATTACTTTAAATATCTGAAAATAATGTGCCAATAAAGAAAAAAAATCGAGATAACACACAATAATTTAAATATCAATTAATTAGAATCAATTAAAAAGTTAAAGAATAAAAAATTGTAAAATTATTTGTAGATTTTTTCTACACATTAGTGTAGAAAAAGGCCCAATTCTACACAGTGATATTGTAAAGTTTTAGTTTATTATAAAGAGTTTTCCTGTCAATATTAAGCAATCTTGCCGCCTTTGCTTTATTGAACTTAGATTTTTGTAGAGAAGACAAAATTGCGTCTTTTTCAGTTTTTTCAGTTTGACTTTTTAAATCATCATTTTTAACGAGATCACCTTGCACTTCATTAAAAGATGCATATATTATTTCCTGCGGAAGAGATTCAAGATCAATAGATTGATCCTTCGATAGAAGCACTGCTCTTCTTATTACATTTTTTACTTCTCTAATATTACCTGGCCACAAGTAATTATAAAAAGCCTGCATAACAGGTTCTGGAATATGAGATACATTTTTACTCAATTCATAGTTTGCTTTTTCAAGAAAGAAATGAGAGAAAATATCAATATCTCTTTTTCTTTCGCGCAACGGTGGAACATACACAGAGAACTCATTAAGTCTGTGGTAAAGATCTTCTCTGAATGAGCCATTTTTAACAGCATCCCTAAGATTTTCATTGGTGGCAGTAATTAATCTTACATCAACATTAATATCTTTATTGCTACCAATTTTTCGTATCTTTCTTTCCTGAATTGCTCTTAATAGTTTTATCTGGACTTCGTAGGAAAGGTTTCCTATTTCATCAAGGAACAATGTACCTCGGTTTGCTGTTTCAAACTGGCCCATTTTATCGTTTAAGGCCCCGGTAAATGAACCTTTAAGATGACCAAAAAACTCACTTCCGGCAAGTTCTTTCGATAATGATCCACAATCTATTGCCACAAACGGAAAAAGATTTCTTTTACTTTTTTCATGAATTCTCCGGGCAATATACTCCTTTCCTGTACCACTTTCACCCTGAATAATCACAGACATTTCTGTTGGAGCAACGAGATCGATGTACTTATGTATAGCTTTTGATTCTTCAGACGATGCAGTTACATATTCAAAATTTGCAGGATTTTTTGAGACCGTTTTAAAAGATGTTGAGTTGGCCGACTGGGTATTTTTCGCCAGGCCTTTTTCGATATACATTAAAATTTCATCAGGATTAACCGGCTTGGTAACATACTCATATGCACCCAGCTTAATTGCTTTAACAGCCATCCTTATATCAGCATATGCAGTCATGACAATAACAACGGCGTTAGGATTTCTGGTTTTGATATCCTGAAGTAACTCGAATCCATTCCGATCAGGAAGGCGAAAATCAGTTAAAATGATTTCAAAATTTGTTGCACCGAGAATATGTAAAGCATCATTACAATTATACGCTACTTTTACTTCAAAACCCTTTCGGGTAATATAAGACCCGAGTATTGAACAAAAATTGATATCGTCATCTACTATTAAAACCTTTAACATAAATTATAAGCCCCTTAATACCTAACTTTCTTTTTAGTTAAGGTAGAAAAATTCTTCCACAAATTATTAATTATTACTGGAAAATAATGAACAAACTAAATATTAATATCAAAAATACTAAAAATGAAAGGATTTTTTTCAGTGCCAGCTAAATAACAATAATGTATTTATAAGTATTTTTCATCAAAAAGCATGGGGAGGATTGCTTAATGCATCAAATTTTGTAATTTTGACCTTGGAAAAAACCAACAGGACTTTTTTATTTTAATTACAAATTCTAAACTCAAAAAAATGGCAGCTAATTTAATGAAAGACATTCAGCCAGGTGTTGTTACCGGAGATCAGGTACAGGCCTTATTTCAAATTGCAAAAGAAAACCACTTTGCACTCCCGGCAGTGAATGTTACAGGAACAAACACGGTAAATGCAGTGCTGGAAACAGCCAAAGAAGTTAACTCGCCAGTTATTATACAATTCTCTAACGGGGGTGCCCATTTTTATGCAGGCAAAAGCCTTTCTAATGAAAACCAGAAAGCAGCAATTGCCGGAGCAATCTCAGGGGCAAAACATATTAACTTAATGGCAGAATTATATGGTGTCAGAGTCATTTTGCACACTGATCACGCAGCTAAAAAATTATTACCTTGGATTGATGGCCTTATTGAAGCTTCAGAAGAAAATTTTAAACAAACTGGGAAACCCCTTTTTAGCTCTCACATGTTAGACCTATCAGAAGAAACTCTGGAGGAGAATATCGAAATCTGCACTCGTTACCTCGAAAGAATGAGCAAAATAGGAATGACCCTGGAAATTGAATTAGGCGTTACTGGCGGTGAGGAAGATGGTGTTGACAATACCGGCGTTGACAGTTCAAAGCTTTATACACAACCTGAAGAAGTTGCTCAAATGTATGAAGCGCTCAGTAAAGTTTCAAATCGTTTTACCATTGCTGCATCATTTGGAAACGTACACGGAGTTTACAAACCCGGCAATGTAAAACTGGAACCTAAAATTCTTAATAATTCACAGAAATACATTGAAGAGAAATATAAAACAGCATCAAAGCCAGTTAACTTTGTTTTCCATGGCGGAAGTGGATCTTCAAGAGAAGAAATACGCGAAGGAATTTCCTACGGAGTTATCAAAATGAATATCGATACCGATACGCAATGGGCATTCTGGGAAGGAGTTAAAAATTTCTATCAGAAAAATGAAGGTTATCTTCAGGCTCAGATTGGTAATCCTGATGGCGAAGACAAACCCAATAAAAAATACTATGACCCAAGAGCATGGTTAAGAAAATCTGAAGAGTCATTGAAAGCAAGATTAATAAGTGCTTATGAAGATCTCAACGGTATAGATAAGAACTAATGTATTATTATATATCACTAAAAAAGCTGTTCGAAAATGTAATTTCGAACAGCTTTTTTATTACCCGGAAACAAATTATATAAAGACTTTTTTATTCTTCTTTATCATTATCAATAAATTCAGTGGAATCATCTTTATCAAGCTGGGGAAGATTTATTTTGTCAGGAACAACCATGGCATAAATATACTTTGAAGATATTGTACGCATAAATCCTTCAGCATCTAAACGGGTTCTAAAATCTCCTACTCTAAGTTTATAGTAAGGTTCATCATACGTTATGTATGAACGAATTCCAGGAAAAGTACTGTTAAATTCAGCTTTTTGCCTTTCAGTTAAAAGTTTTGATCTGTTGCCTGATGCTGTAAAAATCTGAATTCTGAACCCTTGCATTCCTTCATTTCTATTAAAGCTGCGAAAAGATGAAAGAAGAGTATCAACAGCTGAATCCTGTGTAACATAAGGCCTTGATATGTTCTCCTGAGCCATTAAAGAAAAAATCAAGAATACTGAAAAAAGAATTGTGGAATAAAGCTTCATAATCTGAATTATTAAATAAATCTCTAAAAATAGCAATAACAAAAGTCTGTTGTACAAAAAGATGCTTCATTTTTCATTTATAATTGTTAACGACTTAACCCTGGTAATATTTTACTTCTAAAACTATATTTATCGGGTGAAAATCTAAAAAACGGAAATTGATCAACAATTTTTAATATGCCCTTGCAAAAACGACTCTCTCAGTTGATGGCTTACCGGTTAATATGCATTTTCCCTGCTCCCGTTTATTATTTAAAGGGATACAACGTATGGTAGCCTTTGTAAGTTCTTTAATCTTTTGCTCAGTTTCTGATGTTCCATCCCAATGTGCATGAATAAATCCACCCTGTTCATCCAGGAGAGTATTAAATTCTTGCCATGAATCAGCCTGAAACGTCTTAGACTCTCTAAAAGACAAAGCCTTCTGATAAAGATTATCCTGAATACTTTCCAGCATGTGCATCACTTTATTCACGATGTCGTTCTGATTCAAAACAGACTTTTCAAGTGTATCTCGTCTGGCCAGTTCAACGGTATTGTTTTCTACATCTCTGGGCCCAAGTGCGATGCGCAGAGGTACACCTTTAAATTCGTATTCATTAAATTTCCAACCTGGTTTATGTGTATCACGGTTATCAAATTTAACCCTTACCCCTTTTTCCTGAAGGCTTTTCTTAATCTGTTCACCATTCTCACAAACAAGCTGATACTGCTCGTCATTCTTATAAATAGGAATTATTACTACCTGAACAGGTGCGAGTTTAGGCGGTAAAACCAGTCCGTTGTCATCAGAATGAGCCATGATCAGGGCTCCAATCAACCTTGTTGAAACTCCCCATGATGTAGCCCATACATGTTCCAATTTACCTTCTTTGCTGGCAAACTTCACATCAAAAGCTTTGGCAAAATTTTGCCCCAGAAAATGAGAAGTACCTGCCTGAAGCGCTTTGCCATCCTGCATAAGTGCTTCTATACAATAGGTATCCAGGGCTCCGGCAAATCTTTCATTAGCCGACTTAACCCCCTTCAAAACAGGAATAGCCATAAAATTCTCAGCAAAATTGGCATACACATCAAGCATCCGGTGTGTTTCTTCCAGTGCTTCATCTTTTGTTGCATGAGCCGTATGCCCTTCCTGCCATAAAAATTCTGCGGTACGCAAAAACATACGTGTACGCATTTCCCAGCGAACAACATTAGCCCACTGATTAACCAGAATGGGCAAATCACGATAAGATTGTATCCAGTTTCTGTAAGTATCCCATATAATAGTTTCAGATGTAGGCCTTATAATTAATTCTTCATCAAGTTTCGCATCTTCATCCACAACAATACCTTTACCATCCGGGTCGTTTTTCAATCGATAGTGAGTTACCACAGCACATTCCTTGGCAAAACCTTCAACATGATCAGCTTCCTTGCTAAAAAACGACTTTGGTATGAAAATTGGAAAGTAGGCATTTGAATGGCCGGTATCCTTAAACATTTTATCCAGGGTAGCCTGCATAGCTTCCCATATAGCATAGCCGTATGGCTTTATAACCATGCAGCCTCTTACAGCCGAATTCTCAGCCAAATCTGCCCTTTGAACAATATCATTGTACCATTTCGAATAATTCTCTGCACGGGTTGAAAAATCTTTAGCCATAATAGGATATTGGTATAAAATTTGATGTAATACAATAGATTTAATACGCGGCAAATTTAAGAAATAAATACACACAAAATCTTTTATTCAAATCGTAAAATATTACCATATCTATCCATATAAAATCACAAGGAGGAATTTAAAATGAAAACCTTTGTAAAATTAAGCTTTCTTATACCTTTGTTTTTAACTGCCTGTTCAGGTACATACCAAACGGCACGTGTGCATGATGATATTTACTTCAGTCCATCTAATGCAGAAATGATAGCTGAAAATGCACCCGAGAAAAATGTAACTGCTATTGAAATAATCACTGATGATGCGAGCCAACCCGCTAGCAGCTATAACGATAATTACAGCGAAGATAAAATGGCTTATCAGGAAGATTCTGGCAACCATCAATATGAATATATAGATGAACCCATTGAATCAGACTCATATTACGATGAAAATGGCAACCTTGTGATAAACAATTACTACCTGGATGGTTATCACCATGATTATTTTTATGAGTCTCGCATACGCAGGTTTCATAGAAACTGGGTTCATTTCGGATATTACGATCCATACTTTACCAACATGTATTGGTATAACTACGATCCGTTCTTCTATGGTTCCAGTATTTATATGGGTTACGACCCGTTCTTCTCTTTTGGGTACTACCCAGGTTCTTATTACAGTTGGGGATATCGTCCATGGGCATGGGCTCATTACGGTTATGGATGGGGATATGGAAACCCATGGGGCATGTATGGTAATTACTACGGTTATAATGCCGGATATCACAGAGGCTATTGGGATAGTTACTATGGGTATAATTATTATGGCTTTGGGGCCTACTATGGAATGGAAGATTATGTTCTGGCATCCAGAAGACCCTCTAACCCAATTACTGAAACAGAGCGGGCACCTGGAAGATATTCAAATTCTGGTGGGTTAAAGGATGTAGGGCAAACAGGAGCAGGAGCAGCAGTTGGTGGAGGAAGATATGGTGTAACTCCTTCTAATGGTAATTCTGACGAAACCGCATCAGGTGTATCTAACCCCACTATTATAACTGGCAATAATACAAACGGAACAGGAAGAATCAGTTCCGGGCAAATAAAAAATATAGGAGAAGAATCTGTATTTGTTAATCCCCAGGGAGTTAAACTACCCGAAAACAATGGAAGAGAAGCAATAAACAATGGTTCTGGTTCAGTAGTTTCAAATCCGGAAAATCTTACAGATAACAATCAACAACAGCAGCGGGAATATACTCCGCAACGCAACCCTCAGGAATATGCAAGACCTGAAAGAGTCAATCAAACTCCCAAATATGCAAGACCGCAACAACCCGTAAGAGAAGGTCAACCTGCTCAGGCAGCACCCAATACAAACAGAACACGTACTTATACCTCGCCCAGTCAGCAACAACCACGCTCTAATCAGGAATACAGACGTCCTGCAAATGAGCAAAGACCTGTGCCAACGAACAGACAAAATGAACAGGCTACGCCCCAGCAATCTCCCCAACGACCAGAAGCCGCACCTGCACGTCAACCTGTTCAAACCAGGCCGCAGGCAACACCGCAGCGCTCACCGCAGGTAAACCCGAACACTCCGCCACTGCGTGCCACACCTCAGAGGTCAGCTCCACAATCCAGACCACAAGCTACACCACAGAGGTCAGCACCACAGTCCCGACCACAGGCAACACCACAAAGGTCAGCACCACAAAGTAGGCCACAGGCAGCACCGCAACGATCAGCACCACAATCTCGACCACAGGCCGCTCCATCAAGAGCTCCACAGAGAAGTACGCCTTCGTATACTCCATCCAGAAGCTCTGGATCATCATCTTCGGGAGTTAGAAGTTCTTCACCGTCAAGGTCGTCAGGTAGCTCTTCGTCAAGTAGCAGTTCACCATCGAGAAGACGATAAATTCTAAGTTTATCTTCCCTTTATTCTAGTATTTTGTAAATACAGTTTTAAAGTTTTAAAAAGTAACTTTTAACACATAATCATATGTATAAAAAATCATTAATATTGATATTTTTCAACTTCATATTTTTTGCATCGTATGCTCAGAATGAAATTGATGCTTTGCGATACTCGATGCTCAACAATGGAGGTACTGCCAGATTTATCAGTACTGGTGGTGCCTTCAGTGCCCTTGGAGGCGATTTTTCGACGCTTTCTACCAATCCGGCGGGCATTGCAGTTTATCGAAGCAATGAGTTTACAATAACTCCCAGTTTAAACTATACTAAAGTTAAATCTTCTTTTATGGGAACCCCGGAAGAAGATATCAATTATGACTTTACCCTTAGCAACATCGGTTTTGTTTTTTCGTTCAACGATCCTAATGCATTAAAAGAAACTGGTTGGTTGGGATTTCAATTTGGATTTGGACTTAATAACCTGCTAAACTTTAACAGCAGAAGAATTTATGAAGGTTTTAATACCCAAAACTCACTTATGAGTGTTTTTCTTGACAAAGCAAATAATGAAACTAACTTCAACAGTACATTTCCAGAAGAATACCTTGATGATTATACAACCGGTCTGGCCTGGGATACCTGGTTGCTGGGGTTAGATACAATTGCCAATTCCTATTTCATTGATATGCCAAACAATGTTTTGCAAAAGAGAGTTACCAATACCAGCGGTTCATTAAGAGAATTGAGTGTTTCGTTAGGTGCAAACTACAGTAACCGCCTTTATCTGGGTGCTACATTAGGTTTTCCTATTATCAGGTATGAAGAAGAATATACTTTTACTGAAGAAAATTCTACCGGAATTGATAGCGAATTTAATTCGCTTGAATTTAGTGAAAACTTAAGCACCCGTGGCACAGGCTTTAACTTTAAGTTTGGAGCAATTTTCAGAGCTACCGATATGATTCGCCTTGGAGCAGCTGTTCATACACCAACTTTTTATAATCTGGAGGACAATTGGAGAACAAACATGAGTTCGGATCTTGTAAGTTTTGGAAGACGCAGTGCAGAATCTCCGGGTCTTTTGTCAGACTATGAACTTACAACACCCTTAAAATTAACAGGAGGGTTGGGGTTAATTTTTGGAACTTTTGGTTTACTTAGTATTGATTATGAATATGCCGATTACACCCAAATGCGTCTAAGAAGCGATAGAGATTTGTTTTCTGAACAGAATAAAACTATTAAAAATAATTTCCAGCAGCAACATGTTGTTAGAGCAGGTGGCGAAATCAGGTTAAACCCCATCGTATTGCGCGCAGGATATGCCATTCATTCCAACCCATTCAAAGAAGAGATAAGTGCACTGGAAAAAACCACTATTAGTGCTGGTTTGGGAATCCGTGAGCAAAGTTATTTTATTGATTTCGGATATTTCATTACTCAATATACCGAGGAGTTTTTTCAATACTACAATTTAACCGGAAATCGACAATCTATGGTAAACTATGATTTGGCAAGACAAGGATTCCTTATGACTGTAGGTTTCAGGTTTTAAGTATATATTAGTTAAAAAAATAACCATAAACAAAAAACGGGTAGTATAAATGCTACCCGTTTTTTATTAACCTAACATACTGATATTAAAATCAGTTAAATGGTGATATCTTCGATAATTTCACCATCTACTAATATTCTCCCACAATACTCACACACAATTATTTTTTTATTTAAGCGGATATCAAGTTGTCTTTGGGGTGGAATCTTGTTGAAACATCCACCACAAGCATCTCTTTCAACGGGGACTACAGCTAACCCATTTCGCGCATTTTCACGGATTCTTTTGTATGCTGATAAAAGTCTTTCGTCAATATTTACTTCCTGTAGTGCTGACTTTTCTTTCAAATGTTCTTCTTCCTTGCGAGTTTCTTCAACAATATCCTTCAGTTCACTATTTTTTACTTCCAGATCTTTTCTGCGTTCTTCCAGCTCTTGATCAGAAATAGCCAAAACTTCATTTTTAGTTTGAATAGTTACTTCAAATTCTTTAATTTTCTTCTCGGCCAATTGCATTTCCAAACTCTGATATTCAATTTCCTTACTTAAAGAATCATATTCGCGATTATTTCTAACATTCATTTGTTGTGCTTCGTATTTTATAACCAACTCTTTTGATTCTTTAATACTATTCTGCTTATTGGTTATTTCCATATTTAGTTCAGCAATTTCCTGATTAAATTTAGCAATTCTGGTTTCCAGACCAGCAATCTCATCTTCAAGGTCCTGAACTTCCAGGGGCAGCTCGCCTCTAATGTTTCTTATTTTGTCAACTTGAGCATCAATCAGCTGTAAAGTGTACAAACTGGTAAGTTTTTTTCTGACAACTGTTTCTACACTATCTTCACCGGTTTTATCCATTGCTGATTTTGTAGTAACAATCTCTGGTTCGTTAGGAACTATTTCCTCTTGTTTTTTGGAAGTTTCTTTCACTTTTGCCATAAAGAAGTATTTATTTTATTGATTTTCTGTACTTTAAAAATATCGAACCGGATTTGTACTTTGGTTCGAAATAAGGAGTGCAAAGTTAGTAAATTTTTCAGTAACTATTTCATACAAAATTTCTTTGGTGAATTGCTCACTTTCATAGTGTCCAACATCGGCAAGAAGCAATCTTTCTTCTACATCAAAAAAATCATGATACTTTATATCAGCAGTGATAAATGCATCGACTTTTGCAGCAATGGCATTATGACGAAGGAAACTACCACTACCTCCGCAAACTGCTACCTTTTGTATTTTTCTGCCAGATAATGGGTTATGTCTGATACAGTCAATACCAAGATTTTTCTTAATCATGGTAAGAAAATCAATTTCATCTCCTGGTTCAACAAGCTCGCCAATCATTCCCATTCCTGCACTTGTATATTCATTATCAAGTGAATAAATATCATAGGCTACTTCTTCATAAGGATGGGCAGCAATCACCGTCTTGACGAGTTTTCCGACAAGCCATTCAGGCAATATAGTTTCAATTCTAACTTCCTCTTCTTCATGTATACTACCCTTTGCTCCTACAAATGGATTTGTATTATCTCCTGCCCTAAAGGTCCCTTTTCCTTTAATATTGTAACTACAGCAATCGTAATTACCAATCTTCCCGGCTCCGGCATCAAAAATTGCCTTTCTCAATATTTTGGCATGTGATAAAGGACAAAACACAACCATTTTTTTTAGTACACCTTCTTTAGGAGCTAAAATAGAAAGATTTGTTAACCCGATTTTGGAAGCCAGTCTTGCATTTACCCCAGCTAATACACTGTCAAGATTGGTATGAGCAGATAAAATAGCAATATCAGCTTTGATTGCTTTAATCAAAGTTCTTTCTATATAATTCTTGCCCGACAGACTTTTTATGCCACCAAACAATAAAGGATGATGAGAAATAATAAAGTCACATTCTTTTTCAATGGCTTCATCAATAATACTTTCAGTAACATCAAGACAAAGTAGCCCTTTCGTGACTTCTTTTTCAGGATCGCCAAATTGAATTCCTGAATTATCGTAACTTTCCTGTAAATTTACAGGTGCTTTCTCTTCAATGGCATCCAATACCATCCGTAAAGTAATTTTTTGCATTTTCATAAGTATTTTTTAACATGATAAATCAATTCCTTCCCTTTCCTGGTTTGCTCATCTGTTTCTACAAAAATTAGTTGATTATCGAAAACCATAATTAAAATAGAATTTTACTCCACATAATGCTTCAAAATAAGAATCTCAGCTAAGTTATCAAAAAAAAGATACATATATAACAGCTAAAAGTTTATAAAACAAGAGAAAGGTGAATCCTTCATAAATAGCTTAATAATTCTACTCTTTCATAATATTTTATAGCAAACGGGTATCTTCATTCTTTTAACTATATAAGCCAATAACAAAAAGGTTATCTATAAAACTAAATATTAGTGTTTTACGGTTGAATAAATAAATTTCATTTCATACTTTTGGCCCATGACTATTTGGCGACTGCTATTATTACCTGTTTCCGTCTTATACGGCCTAATTACCTGGTTAAGAAATAAGTTTTTCGACTGGGGAATAATCCCTTCAAAAAAGTTTGACCATCCGATAATTGGAGTGGGTAACCTTATCGTAGGCGGATCTGGTAAAACCCCCATGATTGAGTTCATGATCAGTTTACTAAAGCAGAAATACAAAGTGGCTGTATTAAGTCGCGGATACTATAGAAAAACAAGGGGTTACAGAGTAGCTACCCCTGAATCAACAGTAAAACAGGTAGGCGATGAACCTTTACAAATGGCTTTGAAGTATCCGGATATTCATGTTGCTGTATGCGAAAAACGGAAAAAAGGAATTAAAATAATTTTAAAAGAAAAACCCAATAATCAGGTTGTGTTGCTTGATGATTCGTTTCAACACCGCCATGTTAAACCTGGTTTGAATATCCTTTTATCAGATTATCATAAAATTTTTACAAGAAATTTTATGCTCCCCACCGGAAATTTAAGAGAGTACCGCTCAGGAGTTAAACGGGCTGATTGCTTAATTATAACCAAAACACCCAGCGTATTTTCGCCTCTGGACAGAAAACTGATTCTTAAAGACCTAAAGAAATTTCAGATAAAGAAAATTTTATTCTCTTACATAAAATATGGTGAATGGATTCCCATTTCAGAAGCGGCACATAAAAACCCTATGCAGGAAGCCAAAACTATTTTTCTGCTTACAGGTATAGCAAATCCAACCCCTTTTGTAGAACATCTTAAAAGAAAGTGTTTGGATCTACAAGTTTTTTCTTATTCAGACCATCATCAGTTTTCCCAAAAAGAGATTCAGAAAATTATGGTTAAGTATCGGGAAACATTCAGTGGAACAAAAGCTATTCTTACCACCGAAAAAGATAGTATGCGATTGCGAAATCCGGAATTGGCCAAAATAATAAACCAGGTACCGGTATTTTACGTTCCTATTGAAGTTGATTTTCACAAAGGATATAAAACACAAATGGTGAAATTAGTAAATGACTATGTTGAATCGTATTTCCCTGATGTTAAGAAAAAAAAAGGGCGGAAATCTTCAACAGGTAAAATACATAAAACCAGGTTATAGCTGAAACTTTTTCATTTTTTTCCACAATCCTACCCTGCTCATTCCCAAATATTTAGCTGTTTGGGTCTGATTAAAATTATGCTGTTCGAGAATTTCAAATAGTTGTTTTTTGGTAATATTTAACCTATTCCTTCTTTTTAAATAGGGTAGCTTATCTGTTGAAAACTCATTATCAATATCCTGGTTATGTTTAAAATGCATTTCTTTTAAACTTTGCTCAGTAATTTCTAAAGGGAGATCTTCCCTTTCAATTATGTTATTCTGAACCAAAACAAAAGCATGCTCTATTGCATTTTGTAATTCCCTGATATTTCCGGGCCAACGATAGTGCATTAGAAGTTTTAAAGCATCCCGATTAATGCCTTTAATATTTTTGGCTGTTGAATCGTTAAACTTTTCAATAAAAAAATTGGCCAATAAGGGTATATCCAGTTTTCTTTGCCTTAGTGGTGGTACCATTATATTAAAAACATTAAGCCGGTAAAACAGGTCTTCCCTGAACTGGTTTTGCGTAATTAAATATCTTAAATCACGATTTGTAGCTGCAACTATTCTCATATTAACTCTACTAGTCTTTACGCTTCCAATTCTTTCAATCGTTTTTTCCTGGATAACTCGCAACAATTTTACCTGGAGCGAAAGGCTGATTTCACCAATTTCATCAAGAAAGATAGTGCCACCATGAGCTAATTCAAATTTTCCCGGTTTATCATGAATAGCACCAGTAAAAGCTCCTTTAACATATCCAAACAACTCGCTTTCGAGTAAGCTCTCGGGATAGGCGGCACAATTGATCTTGATCAATGGAGCATGTTTCCTGTCAGAAAGTTCGTGAATAGCATCAGCCACCAATTCTTTACCAGTTCCACTTTCACCTTGTATAAGCACATTAATATCAGAATCTGCGGCAAGTGTAACTTTTCGGTAAATATCCCTGATGATGGGATCCTTGCCAATAATTTTTTCGTGAAGTAAAAGCGATTCTTTTGTATATGCTACAGGTGAATGAAGGATACAATTCATCTCATTTGAAATATCGGAAAAAACACACAGATATAATTCTGTTGATTTCACTTCATCATACCTGCGTACAGAAAAAAAAACCAATTTCTCTTTGTTATTAGCGGTCTTAATAATAAGAGTTTTCTGAAAAGTTCGCTTTTTCTTTCTTATAATGTTTTGCATGCAACCAGACATATTGAAACTCAGCAGGTCGGAATCAAAAAATTTAAAATCCTTCAGGTTTTCAATTTTTTCACCCAAAGAGAACTCAAAAACATGGGTTTTCGCAAAGTCATTAATAAAAACAATTTTCATATTACTTTCGGTAACAACCACGCCAGTGGGTAATGAATTAACCAAAGTGCCAAAATCAGCATCAAACATACATTATGAGTTTAAGTTAACAAATGGTTAGCAAAGTTAATATTAATTTATTAACTAAAATTGTTAACTAATATATCCGGATCGAAACAAACAACTCTACATAATACTGATTTACAAACATATAATGATTTCGGCATAGTATTTAATATGATGGAAGGTAATATTAGCAACCAAAAAAATATTCACTTACCCATAAATTTCATTATAAATTTATTATTACAAAAAACTTTAAAACTATGAAAAGAATTCAGTATTTATATTTAGTTGCCGGAATTGTAGCCGGAATAGTGCTTACATCCTTTTTTGCTTACAAAGCAGCCCCCGGTATGATGATGAAAGAAGCAGAAAGCCTTTACAATTTTGAAGAATCAGTATCGAAATTTGAGCAAACAGCAAAAGATATGGGTTGGAAGATACCTACAGTTCATGACATGCAAAAAACCATGGAGGTAAATGGTTACCAGGTTGCCAGCATGAAAGTTTTTGAGCTTTGCCATCCTGATCATGCCTACGAAATCTTAAAGAAAGACAGCGAAAGAATTGTATCTAATATGATGCCCTGCCGGGTTTCTATCTATGAAAAGTCTGATGGTAAAACTTATGTATCCTGGATGAATACCAGTATGATGGGAAACATGATGGGAGGAGTTGTTGCTGAGGTAATGGGTGTTGCTTCTGCCGACAGTGAGAAAATGATAAAATCAATAATTGAATAAACTTCTTTTTGATTGGTGCTTATTTGAAAAGAGCCAGACATGATGTCCGGCTCTTTTTTTATGCTACATTTTTTTACTTTTTAATCAGCAACCAGGTGTCTTCGTGTTCACTAAACTGGCTCCTGATCTGCATAATGCGTGCACGAGCATCATTTTCATTGACATAAGAATCAACAGAAATGCGATTAAGGCCTGTTTCGCTTAGCAGGATTACCGGGTCAAAACCTTTGGCAACAAGACTTTCACTAAAGCGATCAGCATTGCTTCTTTCTCTGAAGCTTCCTATAATCACAAAATAGCTTTTTTCATCATGCTTGGTTTTGTCTTCATCATTGGCAAACGAGAATCTCTCTTCCATAGTCATGATACCCGAAGGACTATCAACATCCAAAACAATTTCTGTTTCTTTCTCTATTGCGGGCCTGTCTGTATCAACATTGTCAACAGCAGCCATTTTTTTTGATTTACAACCTGCAAGGCTGATAATCAATACCAAAATCCATACTATTTTAAATCTCATTGTTTGTTTTTGAAATTTCAGGGTTATACAAAAATTTATATTCTTGGGGTTATAAACCTAGCGAAAATAGTTCTTTTTTAGACAAGAAGGAATAATTTTAGTTTATTTTACTAACCATAATTTTCAGAAAAAGTTAATATCCTTATGGTGATATAAGATCTGGTAAGATTATTCTTCTGATATGATTTCCATATCAAAAACTTCAGCTATTATCCTTCTGAGCTTTTGCTTTACTTCATCAATGGGCATGAAAGTTCCCAGTTCCTTTTGAAGTGATGTAACTGCTTTATCGGTAAACCCACAGGGATTTATATAAGAAAAGTAATTGAGATCGGTATTAACATTGAAAGCAAAACCGTGCATACTAACCCATCGACTTGTACGCACCCCAATGGCACAAATTTTTCTCGCTTTGGGAGTTCCTACATCAAACCAAACACCAATCGCACCATCCAACCGGCTGGCATTAAGATTATACTCTTTCAGCAACAGGATAATAGCTTCTTCCAGTTTATAAATATAATCGCGAACCCCGGTAACAAAATATTCGAGATTCAGAATGGGATAACCAACAATCTGTCCGGGTCCATGATAGGTAATATCTCCTCCCCTGTTTATATGGAAAAACTCAGCATCTTTGGCCTGCAACTGAATGTGGTTAATGAGTAAATTATCGGAAGAGCCACTTTTGCCCAGCGTATATACATGCCTATGTTCGCAGAAAAGCAGATAATTAGGTGTAATACCATTGGGGTTTTTTCCGTCCGATATTTCTTTTTTGGCCTGGGTTATTTCATCAAACAATTCTTCCTGGTAATCCCATGCTTTTTTGTATTGTACAAGCCCCAGATCTTTGAATTGAGTTTTGTTATTTCTGATGATATTCTTCATCTCATTTTTCTTTAAAGGTAAAAGAAATTCTGGTTTTCAAAAAAATAGCGACATACAAGACCTAATTAGCCTGCAAGAAAACTATCTTTTTTGTGTCTTAGATAAGAAAACGACAAAGACAAGGCCTTCGTCTCGTTATTACAACGACATGAATTCAAGGAGTTTACATTTCGTAAATGACTGATTCATCTGTTTATAATTTGATTAAATAGGTCAGATGGAGCTCGCCAAAATGGCTCGGTTCAAAAACGAGAATAACGCAGAACTTAGCGAAGCGATCTCATAAACACCTATTAAAAAATAAATAGTGAATAATTTGGCGTTTTCTTGCAAAGACTAATTATAAATGATTTTCAGCATGATAGGATGACCGTACCAGAGGATTGCTTTCCACCACATAAAATCCCTTTTTCAACCCTTCTGATTTATAAACTGCAAAAACATCAGGATGAATGTATTCTTCCACAGGCAAATGGCTATAAGTGGGTTGCAAATACTGGCCAATGGTAATAACGTGGCAGCCAACACTTATCAAGTCGTCCATTACATCCATAACTTCGTCAAAGGTTTCACCTAAACCCACCATAATGCCCGATTTTGATCTCAATCCTGCCTCACCAATCCATTTTATTACTTCAAGACTTCGGTCATATTTTGCTGCGCTCCGAATTTTGGGAGTAAGCCGCTTTACCGTTTCCAGATTGTGGGCAACAATATCGGGTTGGGTTTCCAGAACCCTATCTAAATACTCTCTTTTTCCAAAAAAATCGGGTAGCAGCACTTCTATGGTTGTATCAGAATTGACATCTCTGACAGCCCTAACGGTTTGTGCCCAAATATCAGCTCCACCATCTTCCAGGTCATCACGGTCAACCGAGGTAATTACACAATGTTTAAGCTTCATCAGCTTAATGGAGTGAGCTATTCGTTTGGGTTCTTCAAAATCAGGTAAGAGAGGTTTGCCTGATTTGGTTGCACAGAATTTACAAGATCGTGTACAGATTTCGCCCAGAATCATAAAAGTTGCCGTTCCGGCAGACCAACATTCGCCCATATTGGGGCAATTTCCACTCTGGCAAATCGTATGCAGATGATTATCAGTTACAATTTGTTTTACCTGCTTGTAATGTTCACCGCCCGAGAGGCGAATTTTTAGCCATGAAGGTTTTCTTGCTGGCTGAGAAGATATTGATGACATAAAGATAATTTTTGCACAAAGATATGGAAAGAAAAATTCATAACAGGCGTTGGCTTTGATGCAGAAACTAAAAATAAATCCTAAACAGCAAAGGATCAGAGATTGTCTGATAAGCAGCCATTTTACTATATGATAACATTTTATATTTTTTTATTACACAGGGGAATTATAATTTAGCCACCTCAACAATAAATTGACGCTATGATTAATCCCACGCAAAAAGATGAACGTATATACCTCGAATCAGTCAAAGACATTATTAATGATACACTAAAAAAAACCGACAACCTTTTAAATGAGCAGACGCAGGAGCTTAAAGACAGCAAGGAGTATCTTTATGAAAACAAAGATGCCATGGATAGAATGGAGAAAGAAGCTGTTAGATACTCGATAACCAGCATAGCCATAATGGGGCAGGCAAGGGTTGATAAAAGAAACAGGATTCAGAAACTATTGGATTCGCCTTGGTTTGGCCGTATTGATTTTTCTTCAAATTCTGACAAAAAACGCTTGTCAGTTTATATTGGCCTCTACTCCTTTTTCGATGAAGAACAAAACACCAACATCATTCACGATTGGCGTGCTCCCATTTCATCAATGTATTATGATTTTGAACTGGGCGCTGCACATTATGATGCACCTTTTGGCAAAATAGATGGCACAGTTTTGCTTAAAAGGCAATATAGAATCCGAAAAGGAGTAATGGAATTTATGCTGGAAAATTCAATGAACATCCATGATGATATTTTGCAACAAGAGCTGAGCAAGGCATCAGATCAAAAGATGAAAAACATTGTTGCCACGATTCAACGCGATCAGAATACGATCATCCGCAACGAGAGTTCACGAACGTTGATCATACAAGGAGTAGCCGGCTCAGGAAAAACATCCATTGCTCTTCACCGGATCGCATTTTTATTGTATCGGTTCAGAGAGAACCTTTCGTCAAAAGAAATCCTGATTATTTCGCCCAACAAAGTTTTTGCTGATTATATTTCGAACGTACTGCCTGAGCTGGGTGAAGAAAGAATACCCGAAATGGGCATGGAAGAACTGGCCAATCAGATTCTGGACAATAAGGTGAAATTCCAGACTTTCTCAGAACAGGTAGCCTCCTTGCTCGAAGAACAAGATGAATCGTTCATTGAAAGGATAAAATTTAAGTCATCGCACGACTTTATGATCCAGCTCGACAAATACATTACCCATGTAAATAACAACCAGTTTAAGGCTTCCGACATTTGGATAAGGAAAATTTTTGTTCCGTCATGGTTTATTCAGGAACGTTGGGAAAGTTACCACCGGTTACCACCAATCAAGAGATTTGCTGCCATAACCCGCGATATTGAAGAAAACATAAAGATTTATTACAAATATGAAATAGACACCCAGGAACGAAACCTGATAAAGAAAACTGTAACTGGTATGTTTAAAGCAACCAGTTTGCAGGAACATTACCAATTATTTTGGGATTGGTTAGAAAAGCCTGATCTGTTTAAAAAAGTACAAAGATCGAAACTTGAATACAGCGATGTTTTTCCGCAGGTTTATTTAAAGATCAAACTGGAAGGCTACACTACTTTTGAGAAAGTAAAACACCTGCTTATTGATGAAATGCAGGATTATACCCCCATTCAGTATGCTGTATTATCAAGACTTTTTCCCTGTAAGAAAACAATTCTGGGCGATGAAAACCAGTCAGTAAACCCATTTAGTTCATCTAATCCTGAAATCATTCAACGTGTTTTTCCTGAATCTGAAACAGTTTTCCTGCACAAAAGCTACCGTTCTACCTACGAAATATCAAACTTTACACAAAACATCTCTAAAAGTAAAAACTTCATTGCCATAGAAAGACATGGCGAAAAACCTGATGTCTTGGTTTTTGATTCTACACAGGACGAAATAAAACAGATTATTGCATGGATCAAAGAATTTGAAAGCTTTCCTGATCACCAATCCCTGGGTATAATTTGTAAAACAACACAACAGGCTGATGACCTTTACAAAAAACTGGCAAAGGAAGTTCCCAACATCAGTCTCATTACATCAAACAGCAGTGCATTTTCAAAGGGTGTTGTTGTAACCACAGCACATACGGTAAAAGGTTTAGAGTTTGACAGGGTAATCGTACCGCAGGCAAACGATAAAAACTATAACACTCCAATGGACAAAGGGATGCTTTATGTTGCTTGCACCCGGGCCATGCACAGGTTGCATGTTAGCTACACGAATAAAATAAGCAGATTTCTTTTTTTGAGAGAATGATTGGATAATTCCGAATTGATTAAACTAATCTATCCCACCATCACTTCACTCACCCTTCTTCTGAACGAACGGGTCATTTTGCCAGCGTATCCCAACCGGACCAGCAACTGGGGAAATTCATTTTGCAGAGCTGGTTGATTAGCCATTGTGCTTCTTACCTTTGGCACCTGGCAGGGTTGATTGACAAATGAATGGCTAATGTTTAGTTTTGTGGCATGTAGGGAAAAGTTCTGAAATGCCATACCAGTGCGTATCCAGCTTTCCAGGTCGTCAGTATCAGAAGTAAACAGGGCCAGTGCAGCGGTTTTATCCATTAGTTTCAGCAGTCTTTTTTCTTCACTTCCGACTGAAATCAAATTCTTTAGCAAAACACTTCCTAACCATCGTCCTACCGATGGCATTCCGATGGCAGCACTATAAAGGCCGTCGCCCTGTTGCATGGCTTCGTTTTCGCTAAAGCGCATCCACTTTATCAGTTCTGTTTTGAATTCCGGATCATTCATCTGGATGGCATTGGCAAGGGTAATATACGGATTGAACCAGTCCATCTCCACTTGCTTGTTGAATATCCTTACTTTAACCCCCTGGTAATTTGCTGTAGCTTTTAATGCATCAAGATCATGCGGTGGAATTAGTTTGCTGCTGTATGCTTTTCGGGTGGTTTGTCTGATGTTGATATAGGGATATAGTTCCGGTTGCCCCATAGCTGCATCATAATGAAGCAAAATCTTAATCATACATGGTTTGCCGTGCTTAAAGATTTGCAGAGTAGGATGGTAACCGTGAAACTGTGCGGCAATCATGAGGTTTTGCGCCGCACAACCCAGGCTGATAAAAAGCTCTCTGTTAAAAGGGTCGGCGATGGGTAACACCCGGTTGTAATCGGGCATTATGCAAATGGAGTTATCATCGGTGGCAAATAGCCAGGGTTGTAAATTGTGCCCAGAAGGTGCTTTAGTTGCACTTCTTATAATTTTCAGTATCGTTTCTTGTGGGATCATTTGTATCAGGTTTTAAGTATTAGCAAATAAACTTATGTTTTACAGGATTTAAGTAATTATTAAAACTCAACCTTATACCCTACATGAGGAAATGGCATCTTCATCTCATCAATAATTACATCGTTTTCCATGCGACTGTAGAAGGGATCGCTGTAATCGGGCTGCATCAGGGCATTTTTGAGCATAAAATACCATGTACCGGTAAATTTTGAATGGTTCATCTTGTAGGTGATGGACAGATCAATGCCGGTGGTTGACGGAAACTGACCCTCATAAGCCCGTGATTGGTCGGGGATAGCCCATTGGGCAGCCATCGATTCATCATACAACGCAGGGGTGTAGCGCAGTCCGCCCATGTGGGTAACTTTGGCGCTGATTCCAAGTATGTTCCGGCCATTCAACATCCATTCCTTGCCGGCCAGCAGGTTGATCACATGTCCCCGGTTGTAAACGGTATTGTATTCTTTTCCGTCGCCACCAGTGTATTTCGAGTCGAAAAGTGTGGCGGTAAACAAATAATAGTATCCATCTTTAAGGAAACGCTCCAGGGTAAAATCAATTCCGTAGTTTTTAGCTGTGCCGGTAGATTCCAGTTTTTGATTGATGGCCCAGTTATTCGTAACATTGATGATAGAAAATGAGCTGTTTGAATAAACCGGTATATTCCCAAGCATTTGATAGTAAGGCTCAACCTTAATGCGAATTATATCACTGATTTTTCGGCTGTAACCCAGCACAAAATGATGCGATTGCATAAAGTCGAGATTTTTGTTTTGTAGCTCCATTACCCCGTTGTTATCCACCTCTGAATAATAGGTGCGCAATTCTTCCATTTGTGAGTGTAAACCATAAGCCCCGCTCAACTCATCTTTTGCCGTGAAACTCCAGGTGAGTCCTGCACGCGGTTCCAGTGTTGCGTTTCCATTCAGATTCAGATACATGGATTGTACCCCAAAATTGGCTGACAGATTCGGCAAGAGGTCAATTTTGAACTGGGTAAAGGCCTGGGTTGACAAGGCAGTACCTTTGTTGTCAACAAAATTTAGCAAATCGTCAGGATTGGCAAAAAATGCCAGTTTGAGTTTATTGTCGAAGAATAACCTGTTTACGGTAATTCCTGTTCGTGAGCTCACTTTTGAGTTGAATCGGTGATTGAGTGTTGTTCTGAAGGTATATTTCCCTTCGGTACTTTGTGAGTTGATAACTGGAAGCATACGCATATCCATTGCAAACTCCCTTTTATCAAAAGTGTAACTCATACCGTCGGCGCAGAGGATGGTATTCAGATAAGTGTTTTTTCCAAAGGTTATTCGATGGGATAAACCTACGGCACCAAATCGGTTTTTGTAACGTTGTGTCATGTAATCGATGGATGTTTTCCACTGATTGGGGTCTTCCATGGCGTCTTTGTTGTTGATATCATCGGCACCCATTCCCCACAGGCTGAAAGTGCCGGCTTTTTGTGTTGGGAAATCAAACTTGAAGGTAAGATCCTGAAATGTGGGTAGGTTGGGAAAGTTCACAATTTTACCCATGAGCCCCAGTGTGCCGTAGCGATAGTTAAAAAGATAGGTGGCATCTTTCCCTTTTACGAAAGGGCCTTCGGCAGCAAAATCAACACCCTGAATTCCTATTCCTGTAGTGAATTCGCGATTTTCGGTGTTGCCCGTTCTCATTTTCACATCGAACACACCTGAGAAGGAGTTGCCATATTCGGCAGGGAATGCTCCGGTATAGAAATCAGAGTTGCGGAGCACCTGGCTGCTAAACACGGTATAACCACCGCCTCCCACAAAATCAACATTTGGAAAATGGAATGTGGCAGGCACATCAACCCCTTCCACCCGCCATAAAACACCCCTGGGCGAATTACCACGGATGATAATGGCATTGTTGGTAGTTTGAGTGGTGGCAACTCCGGCAAAAGCTGATGCCAGGCGCGCCGGATCATCTAATCCACCGGCATACCGACTGGCTTCTTCCACACTAAAAGTGCGGGCACTCACACTGGCCATGGAGTTAATGGGGCGATCTTTGCTGGTGTTGGCCCTTACCACCACTTCGCCTAACGACAAGGCAGCTTCTTTCAACTCAATCTCAAGCACCACTTCTTTACCAGAGCTTACCAGTATTTCAGATAAAGTAAACGGCTCATAGCCAATAAAACGCACAATAAAATTATGCCTTCCCACCGGAACTTTCTCCAGGCGGAAATTTCCATCCAGATCGGCAGTAGTGCCCATGATAGGGTTGCTGTCTTCAACAATTATAGTCGCCCCGATCAGTGGAATTTTTGATTGGGCATCTGTGATTGTACCTTTTACGGTTTGTGTTGGGGTATTCAAAGAATACACTTGGGTAAAGGTTAAACCCATCCAAAGGATCATTACAAATTTTGCAGTTTTTGAAAAGAATTTTCGTGACATAGTTTTGCGATTTAAAATTTCGTTGCAAAACTATCTACAATGAAAAACTTAAGCGTTTCACTTTAGGGTTTTGGGGTTTCGTTTTAAGGAAAAAAGGGTCTCACTTTTTCATGAGACCTTTGCCGACCAAGCGGTTGGAGACATTCCTTCAAACTTATTAAATGCCCTGTAAAAGGCAGCTTTTGAATTAAATCCACATTCGTAAGCCAGCCCAATAATCGATAAATGGCTATTGGATTTATCCATATACCTGATCTTGAAATCTTCGATTCGGTATTTGTTTACATAATCAAAAAAGTTTTGGTCAAGGTATCCGTTTAGCACTTCTGATAGCGCTTCTGGTTTTACTTTTAACCGGGCGCTTAGCTTTGACAGGGTAAGTTCCGGATCGAGGTGGGGTTGCTGTTGCTCCATCAAACCACTAAGCTTGCTTATCATTTCCGTAAAATCCTTCCTGTCTGTTGGTTTGGGTAAATCCTTTTTCGCATTGTTGTTTTGCTCATCAGGAATATTTGGATTATCTACAAATATACGCCCCTGTTTAATACCAAAGTAGCCCACATACAAAACATAAGCTGATGAAAAGCTGTAAGCAATCAGAGAAAGCTTATAATACTCAATAAAATGGAGATAATTATTCAGATTAAAAAGAAAAACATTTAACGAAAAAATTACCAGGGATGCAATGGCCAATGTTCTCAGCCAATTTAAATCGATGTTTTCAATATTGGAAAACCTGTTTTGGATATTCTTTCTGTGCTTTTTAAGCAGGAAAAGAGCTGCAAGGTTGTAACCAATGGTTGAAAGTCCAATAATTATCCCACCAATTTTCGCTGCCAGGGTGGTATTGTTAATTTGGGTGGCAAGATAAATTTTCTCATTGGCAGAAAGGTGCAAAAAGTTGAAATAGTGGACAATAGAATAGACAATGAATGGTGTAAAATGCAACAGATGAATACTTTTAATCCTGAAATTACCACTTGTAAGATATTTGATATAGAACCAAAGCAGCGGCCCATGCAAAAGAAGGAACAGCCAACTGAAATTCATTAAATGCGGATAAGGATAATTATTCGCCTGGTTATACACTTCTATGTAAGTGCCCCCAATAGTAAGGGCATAAATGGTCAACATTCCTACGAGGACTTTGTCAGCTGGCATTTTGTTCTTCTTGCCCGCAAGCAAAACAATAAGAAAAAGCGACATGAAGAAACCAATGATAAGAACTACTGTCATAGGTTCAGGTTTATAATTATTAAAGTTTGCGTTGGTGGTATATTTTAAATGTCATTTCTGGATTTTTTCGATGTGCAAAGTTAATCGATGTAAAGGTTAGATTTCTCCAGTATTGAAATAACAATAAAAATGCATGAACTTAGGATGGTTTGATATTGGTTTAGAACAAATCCAACTTTATATTGTTAACAGGAATTAATTATATAATATCCAACAAATATATACAAATCAATGCAATTTAAAACAATATTGGTAACCGGGGGCACCGGATACATCGGATCATGGGTGGTGAAAGAACTCCTCGAAAAATCATATGTTGTGCGTATGACCGTGCGCTCAAAAACCAACAAGGCCAAATATCAACATTTTGATACCATTGCAGAAAAAAACAATGGGAAGCTCGAATTATGGGAAGCCGATCTCCTTAAAGAAGGCAGCTATGATGAAGTAGCCAAAGGTGCTGATGCTATAATTCATGTTGCATCTCCTTTTACTCTGCGCTTTAAAGATGCCCAGAAAGAATTGCTCGATCCGGCCTTACTTGGCACCCGAAATGTACTTAATGCGGCCACCAAATCGGGCACTGTGAAAAAGATTGTGCTTACATCCAGTGTTGCTGCGGTGCATGGCGACAATATCGACATGAAAAATCAGGGTCTTACTGAATTTACAGAGGAGCATTTTAATACAAGCAGCTCAGCAAAACATCAACCCTACAGCTTTTCAAAGGTAATTGCCGAAAAAGAAGCCTGGAAACTTGCTCGTGAACAGAGCCAATGGAAGCTGGTGGTGCTCAATCCATCCTTCGTAATGGGTCCATCACTCACCAAAAATACCAATTCAGGAAGTATTAGCTTTATGCAGGATATCTTGAACGGAAAATTTGCCACGGGTGCTCCTGATCTTTATTTTGGCTTTGTGGATGTGCGCGATGTAGCTCATGCCCATATTCTTGCCCTGGAAAATGATAAAGCAGAAGGACGCCATATATTAGCCGAACGCACAGCAGGCGTTTTAGATATGATCGGGATGATCCGTAAACAATTCCCAGGTAAATTCAAACTACCTAAATCCAAAGCACCCAAGCTTTTACTAATGCTGATTGGCAGTTTGTTTGGCGTTACAGCCAGATTTGTAAAACAAAATGTGGGCTACCCAATCCAATTGAACACTTCGCGCAGCCGCGATAAACTCGGACTAACCTATCGCCCGCTTGAAGAATCGGTGAAGGAAATGGTGGAGAGTATGGAACCAGGAACTAATAACTAAAAACTAAAAGTAAAGGTAAAAAGAATACCTGCCTGCCGACAGTTAACTGTCTGCTGACAAAAATTTTGCCAGAGAAAATAAAAGTATTAATTTTGCGGCACTTAAAATGGTTTCGTGGCCGAGTGGCTAGGCAGAGGTCTGCAAAACCTCCTACAGCGGTTCGAATCCGCTCGAAACCTCCAAGATGTAAGGATTACAACGGTTGTTGTAATCCTTTTTTAATTGAGCTCATACATAATTAAGCTATTTCAAAAATCTCTAAATAAGTAAACCTAAGTGAGTATTAATAAGTCTAATGGTCATCTTTTTAGGCAATGATGTGCTTATTGAGAAACTTCATTTCCGATTTTTCTTGCCCGTTGGGGTTTGTCGAGGTCGATGCCCATGGCCAGTCCGGTTTCTGCCAATATTTTCCAGCCTGCAGCAAGTTTTACATAGGGTTCGTGCTCCGGGTGACTGCATGAACAGGACACTGAGGGAAACAAGGATGAAACATCATCAAAACCAATTACTTTGGCTCCAATTCCTTTTACAAAAACATGATGAATTTTCTTCACATGATCGGGGAGATGATCAACCAGCAGAATGACATCCTTTTCGCTGATTACTTCTTCTACCCCATGCAAAAGGTAAGTTCCGGGAAAGAAAGCCGATTTCTTTCTGACCGTTTCGTTGGTTTTTAGGGTAAGCTCTTCGGCCACTCCGTTGTGGATTCCGGCAAAGAAAAGATGGTCAGCACCCGCTAAGGTATCCAGTATTTCCTGGCTGATAGATTGGTTGAGGGTAGCATCTATATCGGAAGCCAAAAGATGCTTGTCAATTTTCCGGTTCGTAATGCCCGACAGCAAAACTTCATAAAAGAATGCCTGGGCAATGACAGACATTGTCGCTGCAACGGCATGCTCTTTCCCGGTGTTCAGAACAACACCCTTCATGGCATGTTCTTCAAGCACGCTATTGGCGGTGCATGTAAGCGAATACAGATTTTCATGGCCCTTTTCCCTGAGTTCCTTAAAAAGGTTTACTACTTCTTTGGTTCTGCCAGAATTGGATGCACCAAACAAGGTAAAACCAAACAAATCTTTTCCGGCAAGGTCGGTGGCACTTTCAGTAAATATCCGGGGTCCTTTGCCATGGCTTAGCCACTTCATCAGGGCATTTCGGGCAGGAAAAATACGGCTGCTCCCTTCGCCGGTAAGCATCAAATTATCAGCACTTCTGAACTCTTCAGCTAACGCCAGAGCAGCAGATTCATCAAACCCATCAATAATTTGAACAGTTTGAAGCATTTCTGTAATCAGGTGTACTTTGTTTTTCTGTAATGAGAAGTTATTCATCTTTGGATAGGTTAATAGGATGACTAATTAGTGCATACAAGAAAAATTATCATGAGTTTTCTTGCAGACAATTATTGAATTGTAAGATTTGGTTTGAATCATAGCACATCAAAACTACAAAAAAAAATAACGCAGCGTTACGTTTTGTCCGGGCAGGAAGCTTTATTGCCAATTGCGCTGTTACAACCAATAAAGGAGGCCAGGAAATGGCAATAGCGGATCAAAAATAGAACCTGGCTTGCGAGCTCACCACCTGAAATTAACCTTTCTCCTTCTTATTACTGATTTAAGTTTTGTTAGAAATCATCCTAAAACAAAACTGATACAAGAACAACAATAAAGTTCGCTCAAGAAAATATTTTTTTAGGCAAAGACAAAAAACTGTTGTAATTTCGATGTGTTCTACCAAAGTAATTTTCATATAACCTTAATCACAAAAGTATGGAACCAAAATTCTTTAAAGCATTCTTAATAGTATTGGTTTTAAGCATGCTTTCGTTAAGTCTGCATGCACAGAGAACTATATTAAGAAAGTTACAGGAAAAGACTGAAGAAAAAATTGTGAGGGAAATTCTTGGAGAAGAAGAGAAATCAGAGGAAACACCCGAAAATACTTCTCCTGACGAAAACAACCAATCCAGAGAATCAGAAAATGTTTCCAATCGCCGGGGAGGCGGCCTTAATCAGGAAGCTCCTGATGTATTGGCCAATATCAGCCAGGCAAAAGATAACTTCGATGCAGCCAATTACAGGCAGGCCAAAACATCGGTGCGAAATGCCCTTTGGGGGGTGGAACTGGAAATTGGCAAAAAAGTATTGGAAGACTTGCCTGCATCGGTAGAAGGACTTGAGAAAATTGATGGCGAAGATAAGGTATCCACTGCAGGAGCAGGTTTTGTTGGTCTTGTTATCGAAAGGGTGTACCGTGGTGATGACGATCAGCAGGTTAAAGCAACCATAGGCAATGATTCGGCACTTTTAGGACTGGCCGGCTATTATATGGCTGATGGGATTTATATGCAAAGTACTGATCAAACAGATCAAAAACAAATTCAGTTTCAGAATCATAATGCGGTAATCCGATATGACGATTACGATGGTTACACATTGAGTGTACCTTTCGGACAATCATCGGTTGTGGTTATCAATGCGGTGAATTTTGATACCGAAAGTCAGTTCATTGCTGCTGCCAACAATTTCAACATCAGCAAAATAAAGACACAATTGGGAGAACAATAATAAACTGAAAATGAATTTTGTAATTGGCACTTTTCTAGTAAGAATCCCCTTTAATCAGAAAAAAATGACACATGTAAAAAATATATTTTTAGCGGTAATTATGTTGGGCATTTTCACCAGCAACCTTATTGCACAGGATGTTAATAGCCAACTTAACGAAGCTCGTTCTTCCTACACCAGTGGCAATCTTCAGGATGCCCGATTTGCACTTCAGCAAGCATTGAATGAAATTGACATGGCCATTGGAGCAGAGATTTTAAAAGTATTACCCGCGGCTATGGGTGAACTTCCTATGGTTGAGACGGAAGACAATGTTGCCACCGCTGGTTATGTGGGGTTGTTTGTAAGCAGAAGTTACCATACCGGAGATGTTTCTCAAACTGCTTCTATAAATATAATTACTGATTCGCCCCTTTTGTCAGGAATAAACGCACTTCTTGCTTTGCCTGCTTTTATGGGAGATAAAGATCAGAAACGGATAAGGGTAGGCGGTTATCGTGGAATTCTCCAAAAAAACGAAAGTGAAGAAGGTTCTGTTTCCTGGGATTTGCAAATACCCATGGGTTCAACCCTGCTTACATTCAACTGCAATGGTTTCGACAACGAAAGCACTGTAATGGATATGGTTAACAACATTAATGTGGAAGAGATCGGAAAGCTGGTTCGATAGTTTTTCTTTAATACGAATTCTCAAAACCAAAAATAAGAACCCCCTTTTCTCTGTATAACAGCTATAAGGGGGTTTGATATTTTTTACAATCAGTTACTTTTAAAGCATTTCAATGATTTTAGGTAACCTTTTCAACAGAGCCAGCTCGCGCATTTTGTCTTTAGCTTCCTGCACAGGAGAACCAAAATAAGTTTTTCCACCGGCAATACTTTTGGCAATACCCGACTGTCCCAATACAATGGCACCCTTACCAATGGTAAGGTCTTTTTGAACACCAACCTGGCCCCATAGTATTACGTCATCTTCAACAATAACACAACCTGCAATACCCACCTGGGCAGCAAACAAACAGTTTTTACCAATTACGGTATCATGCCCTATCTGAATATGATTATCAAGTTTTGTTCCTTGTCCTATAACTGTATCTCCGGAAACACCCTTATCAATCGTACAACAGGCTCCAATCTCAACATCATCTTCAATGATGGCTCTTCCTACAGACTCAAGTTTATCCCAATAATCGCTGCGGCGTTTAAAATAAAAGGCGTCGGCACCAATAACAGTACCCGAGTGCAGAATTACATTATCGCCAATAATGCTATGATCATAAACACTAACATTGGCATGAACTATACAATTCTTACCAATATTTACCTGATTTCCGATAAAAACACCTGGCTGAATAACAGTCCCTTCACCAATTGCAGCAGAACCACTAATCATACTTTGAGCTGATTCAAATGTCCTAAACTGGCGGGTAAGAAAAACATAGTCCCTGAATGGATCATCAGAAAAAATCAAAGCTTTTCCTTCGGGGCAATCTACTTCCTTATTTATCAGGATTGTAGAAGCTTCCGACTTTAAAGCTTTGTCGTAGTATTTTGGATGATCTACAAAGGTAAGATCTCCGGGTTCAACCTTATGGATCTCATTAAAACCAGACACAACAAAACCGGGATCACCAACATATTTCGCGTCGATCATCCCGGCGATTTGTTCCAGTGTATGAGAATAGTTTAAACGCATCAGCGGCGGTTATATTAATTACCGGGATTATTTTACTCTTTCAGAGTAAGATTTTGTTCGGGTATCCACTTTAATTTTCTCACCATTTTCTATAAACAGCGGAACATTAACGATAGCACCAGTTTCCATGGTTGCCGGCTTTAGTGTATTGGTTGCGGTATCTCCCTTTACACCTGGTTCTGAATAAGTAACTTCCAGCTCAACAAAGGGAGGAAGTTCACAGCTAAGAGGAGATTCTGTATCAACATGAAAGAGAATTTCAACTTCCTGACCTTCCTTCAACAAGTCAGGGGCATTGATAAGATCTTCCGGGATAGGCACTTGCTCAAAGGTTTCAACATGCATAAAGTTATAGCCCATATCATCCTTGTAAAGATATTGATAAGGTCTTCTTTCTACACGTTGCACGTTGAGTTTTATTCCGGAGTTAAAAGTGTGAGGAATAACTTTTCCTGTTTTCATATTCCTTAACTTTGTGCGAACAAAGGCACCGCCTTTACCGGGTTTTACATGCAAAAACTCTACTACGGAGAATAAATCACCATTCATTTCGATACACAATCCGTTTTTAATATCTGCTGTTGTAGCCATAAAATTTATTTAATCAGTGTTTTACAATTTTGGGTGCAAAAGTAACTAAATTTATGGAATTAATAATTATAGACAGAATGATTGAAGTATCCTAACAATGGCAATATCCAATTTTACATCACGATTGATATAATACTCCATCATTAACCTATAAAAAAAACCGGCATCCAAACCAAAAAAATGTATTTTTGTATCGGTACTTATACTATGAAAGATATATTAAAACACAAATACCCTTCATCAAAACAAACAACTATGAGAAATTTTCTATATCCGATAGCACACATCTCGCTTATACTGGTTTTGTTGGTTCCATTTACTTCATGCAATCAAACAGCAAAAAAAGAATTTAAGCCAGAGCTGGGGGTATGCACCGGGGTTAGCAATGGCGAAATGCTTTCTGAAGCTGGATTTAATTATATAGAAGAGAGTGTGGGAGGCTTTTTAATGCCATTTAACAGCGAAGAAGAGTTTTTGACCAAACTGGAAATCGCCAACAACAATCCCATTCCGGTAAGGGCATGCAATAGTTTTATACCCGGAAGTCTTAAAAGTGTAGGACCTGATGCAGTGCATGACCAAATCCTTGAATATGTAGAAACCGCTTTTCGTCGCGCACAAATGGCTGGTATAGAACACATCGTTTTTGGCAGTGGAGGTTCAAGAGGTATTCCTGAAGGATTCTCGCCGGAAGAAGCCCGCCAACAATTTGTTAGCTTAGGCAAAGCGATGGGTCCTGTTGCAGACAAATATAATGTTGTAGTGGTTTTAGAACCACTAAACACCCGTGAAGTAAACTTTATCAACTCTGTTGCCGAAGGAGCTGCCATTGTTAAAGAAATAGATCATCCTAATTTTATGCTTCTTGCCGATATTTACCACATGATGATGGAAAATGAGGGTCCGGAAGAGATTCTGGAACATGGCCAATGGATTAAACATGTGCATGTAGCAGAACTGGAAGGCAGAGCAGCACCTGGCACACATACCGAAGACCTTAGTGCCTATTATAATGCGCTTAAGGAAGTGGGATACCAAGGCCGCATTTCTATTGAAGGAAGATGGGAAGATATGGCAGCGCAAGCTTCCAAAGCCAATGAAACAATTAAATCTCAATTATAAACCTAATCCTTAAACCTTTAAAATTATGGAAAATTCGAGGCGTTCTTTTATTAAAAACTCTGTCGTGGGCGCTACCGGACTAAGTTTGGCTGGTACAGGCATGTGGGCCAAAAGTTATGGAAATATTATTGGTTCTAATGAAAAAATCAGGGTAGGCATCCTGGGGTTTTCTGACCGGTTCAGGCATTCACTGGGCAAAGCCTTTTTGAAATATGCTCCTGAAATGAATTTTGAATTCTTTACCGTTTGTGATATCTGGAATCGTCGTCGCGATGAAGGCCAGGCATGGTACAAAGAACAGACCGGTGAAACCATAGGTACGGCTCGTAACACTGATGAGCTTTGGGATCAAAAGCCTGACGCCGTTATCCTGAGTACTGCCGATTTTCAGCATGCCCTGCACCTTGCAGAAGCAGTTAATGCCGGCGCTCATGTTTACTGCGAAAAACCCTATGCTGAAACCATGGACGATGCCAACTTTGCCCTTGAAGCTGCCAAAAAAGCGGGTAAAGTAATCCAGATAGGCTCTCAACGCCGCTCAGGACCAAACTACCATGCCGCTCACGATTACATTCAGTCTGGCAAATTCGGAAATATTGTTGCCGTTGAGATGACCTGGAATGTGAATCAACCCGGTCGCTGGCGCCTTCCACACCTTACTTCACAAATTAAAGAAACGGATACCGATTGGCGTCGTTATTTGATGAATCGCCCCTACGAGCCATGGGATCCACGCAAATACCTGGAGTATCGCTTGTTCTGGCCCTATTCATCGGGAATACCCGGCCAATGGATGGCTCACCAGATCGATACCGTACACTGGTTCTCACACCTGGATTATCCAAGATCGGCAGTGGCCAATGGTGGTATCTACCAATGGAAAGATGGAAGAACCAACTTCGATACCATGACGGCAGTATTTGATTATGGACCGGATGATAAGCCAGATGAAGGATTCCAGGTAATTTACTCTTCACGATTCTCAAACTCTTCAGGTGGAATAAAAGAATGGTACTTCTCAAACGGTGGAAAACTCGATCTCGATACCAACCGCGTAAACAGTGATGGAGGATTGACTGAAAGCCAGGCCAGCAGAATGGATATGGAGCCCTTCTTGCTGGATGATTTTGAACTACCTCAAATCAAAGTTGAAACATCTGCGGTTACAGGAGCAGATCCACTTACCAATGCTCATATGCAGAACTGGATGGATTGTGTGCGTCGAAATGACCTGAAATCCAATGCTCCTATTGAGGCAGGATACACTCACTCCATAGCCAATATAATGGTTACAGCCGCCCTGCGTACCGGGCAACAAGCCACCTTCGATCCTGTTGCAAAACAAGTAATGGCTGGAGGCAAAGTATTTAAATACTAAAAACCATGCAATAACAGCGTATTTTTATCAACCCTCAAACCCAGCATGGCTTGAGGGTTGATTATTTATATTTCTGCATGTAAAATCGGATAAGATATGCTAATTTCGCAAACGCATTAACACAAACAACATAATAACCAAAATGAGAATAAAACTCATCCTGATCATATCTGTAATTTTTTATCTGTTATTACATTACCCCACTTTGCAGGCACAGGAAATAACTCCTAATGATACCATTGAAAATTATGATGATCTATTGGAAGTATTTCTCGACTTCCAAACTCAACAGCAATACATAAGGGAAAAAATCAATTTTGTGAATTACGTTCGCGACCCAAACCTTGCAGATGTGCAGATTATGCTTAATTCGCATGGTAGTGGAACTGCTGGCAGAAACTACGTTTTCACCTTTATTGGCCTGAAGCAATTCATTGGAATGAACAATGAAATAACCTTTTGGGCTCCTTCTACAAATTCTGATAATGAGACCAGGGAAGGCATAGTAGAAGTATTGACTTTGGGATTGGTACCTTACCTTGCCAACACATTATTGGCAAAAAATATCTCTGTAACTATCACCAATTTTGAACAAAGCAAAAGAAATGGAATTGCCGATCCCTGGAAAAACTGGACTTTTGAAATTTATGGTGGTATGAATCTCAATAAAGAAAGTAAACAAAGTCGTTTTGATTCGCGATGGGGCGTTTTTGCTGACAAACTTTCTGATGACTGGAAAATCCGTGTACGACCCTACTTCAATATTAATCGGCAAACCTTCATAACTAATGATGATGAGATACGCCGCAACCAATACCGACATGGTTTTGATGGATTTATGATTCGTAGCATAAACCAACATTGGTCAGCTGGGCTCTTTGTAGATATGCTTTCAAGTACTTTTCACAATATCCTGTTTAACATTGAAGTTGAGCCAGGTATTGAGTATAGTTTTTTGCCCTACAATGAAGCCAACTACAGGTCTATTACAATTGACTACCGCATTGGAGCCGGGCATCATAAATATATTGAAGAAACAGTATTTTTTAAAACACAGGAAAATCTTTATCACCAGGCTATAAATTTCAATCTGCGTTTTCAACAGGCGTGGGGATCATTTGAGGCTGAAATAGAAGGCTCAAATTATTTTCATGATTATTCAGCCAACCGACTTTCTATTGAATCGGATTTAGAATTTCGCATTACAAAGGGATTATCATTGGAGCTTTCAGGTGGTTTCGAATTTATCAATGATCTTGTTGCTCTGCCAGCAGGGGAACTGTCACTTGAAGATATACTTTTGCGGCAAAGCAGGCAGGCTACCAACTATGAAGCCTATGCCTTTATCGGGATTAGTTATACTTTTGGATCTCAGTTTGTAAATGTGATTAATACGCGGTTTTGAAGTATTTTACTGGCAAACAGTCAAATAGCTTAATCGGTAACCATGGCTACCCCCTGCTCCTTTATTGCAGCAATGCGTGCCAGACCCAAACCTTTTACGCGACTAAGATCATCCAAGCTTTTAAAAGGACGGTTTTCGATGATTCGTTTTGCTGTTACATCCCCCACATTTACAATAAGGGTTAAAGAATCGATGCCAGCACTATTAATATTTACCCTTAGCGGAGCAGGCAATGCATCAGGCACAAAAATTCCGGTAAATTCAGGGAAAGCTTCATAAGTGCTATCGCCAACCAGTAACAAAACATCACCATGTGTGTCGGATTGAAAAAGGCTCGTTTGATTTGCCTGGTAAACGGCCAATGCTTCGGCATGAGGAAAGTTATACTTGTTGTCTTCACCACAAAGTATAATACCCCATTCGGGACTTACTGCTGCTATAAATTCATTGCTACTACTGGTTTTGCTGCCATGATGCCCCACCTTAATGATGTCGCTGTCAATATCAAAACCGCTTGCCAGGATGGCATTCTCTGCTTCATGCTCGGCATCGCCGGTTAACAGAGCATAAGTACTACCCAGTTGCATGCGAATTACAATTGATGAATTGTTGATGTCATATTGGGTAAGAGTATCGGGGTGAATAACTTCCATGGCAAAATCATCGGTAAATGAATAACTCCAGCCGGCAAAACCACGGGTGTAGGAAATGGCTCCTGCATTAACGAGCTCGCGATAGTTGCCGTAAATCCTTGAAGAATGATCAACCCCGGGGTCAAGCACATTAATAACAGGAAATGTTTGCAAAACATCAATCAGTCCGGCAATGTGGTCGGCATGAGGGTGGGTGGCAATTACCCAGTGGAGTGTATCTACCGCCAGAGTTTTCAATTCATCAATAATACCTGAATTTCTATCACCGCCATCGATCAGAATATTAAAATTTTCATCCTGTATAAGAATAGCATCTCCCTGTCCCACATTAAAAAAGTGGATACGCCATGATGATCTGTACTCTTCCACTTCATCAGCAATATCACCTTCCGCTGCTGCCAGATAGTGTTCAGGAATTCCTGTTGTTTCAATTTCCGGTTGTAAAACCTTTTCATTTTTACCAATTTTATCAAAGGGATCATACCTTTGGTAAACCCAAAAACCAATAATGGCCAACAAAATAAGAAGTAAGGATAATAATAGTTTTCCGATTCTTTTCATGTTCTTTTTGTGTTTTATCTATACATAAAGTTATAAAATGTTTCCGGGAGTCCGTTTCATTCAACAGGAATAATAGAAAAATTTGGCATCTCATTGGAATAATTCACTTTATAAACTGATCTTCGCCCAGTAAGGGTCATAACAGCATGCGTTCGTCCAAAACCCTTGCCTGAAGGCCAGGCAGGTTGTTTTAACTGAGGTGCTGACGGCATTACTATCGGCTGGGTTGCTCCATAACCCCAATCGTATAAGGCTTCCATAAAACAGCCACTGGCCTGAAAAAAAGCTGAGAGCGTATCACCCATGAGCGAATTATATTCGACGCCGGATTCTTCAGCAGTCACCAAAGCATTGTCCAGCCACTCTTGTTTCCAGGCTTCCCGGGAATCAAAGCCCCTGACATCAAAGACCTCAAGGGCAAAGCTAAAGATATGGGCGTTGGGTGGCCTGTAATTACTGGTAACTGCATGTAGGCATTTTTCATCACCCTTGATTGGAACCAGCAAAATACAAAGAATTTTTAAAAATAATTGTTGCTATAAAAAAGAGACTGCCTTTTCAGGGGGCAGCCGCTTTCAACAGCAGCTATATCCAATACACGGCCTACGCCAATAATATCATGAATGTGATTAGTATCGGCATATAAAACACCTCCAGCGAAGTCAAAACCATATTTGGCAGCCAGATCTTTTTGTACCAACAACTGTATTATGGTGAAAGTACCCGCAAAATCAGGACTCTGGCTTCGGTTGGAGAAAAAGAAACGGAATTAAGAACCGACTATCCGCAATGATTACGGCATTTTTACCTTTTTATTTCCCTTATTAATGGATCCAGATCAACCGATTCAGGGATGGGTATTACCAGTTCTTCGGTATTTTTAAAAGTACGATCGGTGTAATAATAGGCAATATACAAACCTGCAAAAGGTTTTTGAACGTATTTCACCTCCCTGATACCAGAAAGGGGGAAGTCCCAATTGTGAAAGTACCCATTTACGTAAACAAATTTTTTTCCTACCAAAACATGACCATCGCCGGAAGCGTTTTTGTTTCGATAATACTGGGGCATTACCCAGGCAAAAAATCCAACCAAAACAATCAATGAAATCATCATGCCCAACATCAGCAGTCTGCCTTCATCCATCAAAACCATTACAAACCCGAAAATGATTACCAGCAGAACCGATACTACCCACATCTGAAGTTTATTTCGGGCTCTTTCTCTTTCAAAAAGCGAATCAGCATATTTCTGTTTCTGTTCACCAGAGAGTTTCCACTGTGCAAGCAAATTTTGCCCCGAGATCAAAGAATCCAGTTTGTCGGCTCTTTTACCAAAGATATAACCCACAACCAGGGCTGAAACAGCCAAAAACAAGGCAACAAAGGCCAGGGCCCATTGCCCCGTCAAAAAATTATTTTTCAAAAATGGTAAGAGAAAAAAAACGGCAAACAGTACGGCCAGAAACCTACTCCAAATAGCTATGGAGCGCTGATGATTGTTAACGCTAAGGCGATGATTGGCAGGAGGAAACTGGTATCCGTTATCAAAGTCATCGCTAATATCACGAAGGTCTTTAAAGTTCTCCATAGGCTTTCAGAATACCATCCAACATACGGTTATTTCCTTCATTGATAACTTTTCGTACCGGGTCAGCATCATACCATTGAATAGTTTTTTTTATCCCTTCAACAAAAGGTATTGTTGCAACATAACCGGGTACAAAACGCTTGATTTTGGTGTTGTCGAAAATTACACTGCTTGCCTTGTCGCCATGCAGCTGGCCCCAAAGATCGCCCAGTTGCAACCTTTCTGCCGTTTGGCAAATATAGTCAGATGAGATATGCACAGCCTTCAGTTCTGCACCAGCAGCATCTGCCATTGCCTGGTAAATCTGGTTCCAGTTGAGCGATTCATCCGAAGTAATATGAAAACTATGTCCGATGGCCTGAATATTTCCCAACAATCCGATAAACCCCTTAGCAAAATCAATAGCGTGGGTCATGGTCCACAAAGAACTGCCATCGCCATGGATAATGATCTTCTTACCCTTACGCATACGATCGATAAGCGTAAAATCTGTCCAGCTGCCAATAGCTGCAGGAATCACCATGTCGTAGGTATGTGATGGGCGCACAATGGTAACAGGAAAACCCTTTTGGCGATATGCCTGCATCAAAAGGTCTTCGCATTCAATCTTTTTGCGGGAATATTCCCAGTAAGGATTAGCCAGCGGAGTAGATTCGGTTACAATAGGATGACTCAATGGTTTCTGGTAAGCCGAAGCAGTGCTGATAAAAATATACTGTTTTGTCTTTCCATGAAAAACAGTCATGTCACGCAACACATCATCGGGCAGATAGGCAATGAAATTAACCACCACATCAAAGGAATGGCCTTCTAAAACACCTTTCAGCTGATTTACATCCTTATGATCGGCTACCAGCGTTTTTACACCCGGCACTTTCACCGGGCTAATGCCCCTGTTTAGATGATACAGATCAATACCCTGCTGTAGGGCAAGCAATGAAGATTCCTTTGAGATATTACCGGTTCCGCCAATGTAGAGTACTTTCATTGTATTCAGATTAAGTTTTTTATGTATCGGTTTAATTTGCAGTTTTGAGGCTGCAAGGTAAAAAAAACCTTTTAGAATACCGGCGGAATATTTATGAAAAAATCTTTGGTCTTCAACAGGTCTTGAAGTTATCCATGTTCGCCATTATTTCCGTTGCTGAAACACTCAGCTAAGCGGAATTTAGCTGCGCTGAGCTCTCTCGCCAAAAGGTCGAGTCATTACCCCGGGTGTTCTCACCCGGGGCTAATCACGTTTGACCCTTTCAGGGTCGGGTGCGTTGAATTACAGGTAGCTGCGGGTCATAAGGTTTGGGTGGTGGTCAGACGACTTTGAGCTTGTCCGACCACTAATTTGAGGGTGGTGTACGATGGAATTCCACCAGACGTTTCCATGTCCTTCGGACGATGGAAAGTCTTCCGTACCCCAATTACCCGGGCTATTCACATTCAGCCCCTTCAAGGCTTGTTGCATTGCACATAAACTCTTCAAACTATTACCATCCGTGCTTGTGACGGGGCCACTTCGAGTGACCCCGTCACTGGCAAAACTAAGATACCAGTCGCCCCGTGACTCGCTACTCCCGGGATTCTTTCAATCCCTTACCAACAAACCACTTTATGAATCCAAAGTCACGGGGTGACGGACACGGCATTCAACTGACGCCCTGGGAAAAGCTATTTCCCGTCAAAGCAAGCACAAAAGGTCTTCGGACTTCGGACATCTTCATGAACACACCACCAATGCCTGATCAATGCACCAGACGCACGGCGTGCGTCCTTATTTTAACGATGAAAACGGTGCAGGCCCGCACGGCCGTGCGGGCATCCGAAAAATGTTGCGGTTTGAGCAATTACTAAGACGGAATCAACAACCCTCCAAATGGTCTCATTCCACCAGCCAGGGCAGACAAAAAATCGCACTGAAATTTCGGTCTCCCGTCTCCGGTCTTCCAAAATGCAACTTCAAAAATCAATATATCCCATCAATTAATTCGAAAAATAAGTACATATTTTATTGCTACATTTGAATTTGATTTTCGTTTTGCCTATTTTTCTGTATTATGATTTCAGCGCTGATAAACCGGGTATGTAAATATCTTGAAGAGAAAGACATCGATTACATGATATCTGGGAGTATTGCCATGAACCTATATGCCATTCCCCGTCTTACAAGAGATGTAGATATTGTTATTGAACTGGAATATGAAAAAGTTGAAGCCTTTTTAAGTATGTTTGAAAATGCATATTTTTCTAAAGAAGGTGTATATACAGAAGTAAAAAGAAAGGGGATGTTTAATATTATCGATTTTGAAACAGGTTTCAAGATTGATTTTATAATAAGAAAAGAGACTGAATATGGCAGTGTAGCCTTTCAAAGAAGAAAAATAATTGATGAATTTGATACAAAGGTTTATGTGATTGCAATTGAAGACCTGATCATTGCAAAGTTACAGTGGATACAACAGCTACAAAGTGAAAAACAAATGGATGATATAAGAAACCTGCTTGAGAATTCAGATATCGACAAAGAATACCTCAATGGTTGGATCAGGAAGTTGAAGATTAATACTTTCTCAATTTTATAGAAAATGAACGATACACCCGAAGAAATACGAAAGATGCAGTTTCAGGTAATTAATTCAAAACCGTTGAAAGAACGGGTTAAGATGATGACCGACATGACCGATTTTTCCCGAAAACTAATTGAAAATCAAATACGTAGAAAAAACCCCGGTATTACTGATAATGAATTACAACTTGAAGTTTTTAAGACCTTTTACAAAAATGATTTTGATGCCCCGATGATGACGAAAATCATTGAGAACTATCGGGAATATCAGATTAAAGCCCGCACTTAATTTCACCCCTTTAAAAAATTATTCTTCCTAGCGATTCCAATAGTATTTGTACCCTGATCAACATCCTGCACCAGCGTCAAAAACTCTTTCGTATCATTTTCTATCGATATCAAACCCCGCTGGGGTTATTCGTCTGGTTCAAAGGTAGTTGGTGCATTCGGATAGTATTCGTAGTGCGGGTCTTCGGACTTCTGACATCGGTCTTCCGACTTTTTCTCACTGCACCTCTTCGGTCTTCGGTCTCCCGTCACCGGTCTTCTTCCGACTTTGAGTTCTTCCCACGAGTAAGATAAAGTAGTTAATTGATTTTCAGCAGTTCTCTGATAAACATGGCTGCCTGTTGCGCTGGAAACTGCATTTGCACCCTGATCAACATACTGCACCAGCGCCAAAATCATCGTGCACACCTAACCCGGGGTTCGCACCCCGGGCTAATCATATTTAACCCCGCTGGGGTTATTCGCCTGGTTCAAAGGCAGTTGGATGTACTTCGAATAGCAGTGAACGTCTTCGGTCTTCCGTCTTCGGTCTTCCGTCTTCGTGATCTTCCGTCTCCCGTCTCCCATCTTCGGTCACCAACTTCATCTCCAAAATTTAACATAACTTCCCCGCGCCTTTCACAAATATTATGCTTACATTTGAAGTGTTTATCTTATGTAAAAAAAAAACATACTACCTATGAGAAAGGAATAAACCATTGATTTTCAGAAGACAGATTCAAAAAAGAAAGCATAGGAAAACATTAAGGGAGAAAAAGAACTGACACCAACTGCACACTACCTGCTTTAAAAGTATTCTCACACAAGCCTTGTATTCTTTTGCAATCCATTGGCAAGGACTTCAGAATATAACTTACATTATAAGATTATAAAAAGAATGCACTTATGAAAAAAATAATTTTGATATTGATTTTTATGGCATCTTGGCTGGCGAGGGGGCAGGATTACGCTCCCATTGCCTGCGAAGGGTGTACCTGGTCGATCTCTAGCAGCAAATTTACATTTATGGGTGATACACTCATTAATGACATAACATACAGCAAGGTTTATTTTCATTTTGGTTTAACTGAACTAACTCCTGAAGCGTTAGAATTTGCTGGTTCATTCAGAGAAGATACAGTTATGGGAAAATCCTGGATAATAGTACCTGGAAATACTGATGAACTACTTTTGTACGATTTTACCCTGGAAGTTAGTGATCAGATTCAAGTGTCGCCACTTAGAATTGGTTCCTTTTATACTTTATATGAATATGGTTTTTTGGAAGATGTATTTCCATTGACTCTTACTGTAGAATTGGTCGACAGCCTAATAATTAATTCTGAATACAGAAAAGTAATTCAGTTTCAAAATCAATTTAATACGTTCGATAGTCTTATATGGATCGAAGGAATTGGCAGTAATGGTGGTATATTATTTTCTGCCGATTCTTCTTCGCAAATAGGAGGTGCCGATGAGTTGTATCCAGAGCTATTGTGTGTTGAGAAAAACAATCAGATAGTCTATGATAACCCTTATTGGGAATCATGTTATAAAGAATTGATAGGAGATATTGGGGATTTGGCAAAAGTAAATTCAGATGTCACATTGTTCTTTGACTCTAATAGTCAACTGATTCTACGATCTGATGGCCCTGTTTTTGAAAACATCACTGTATTTGACATAATGGGACGAGTTTGTTATCAATCAAGTAGTTTGGATTTGGAAACCACTTATAACATAAATACTTCAAACTGGCCCAAAGGATTGTATATCGTTAACCTTGGATCAAGCTTAAAAGAAGAAAATTTTAAGATTATAAAACAATAAGAAAACGCACTTATGAAAAAAATAATTTTGATTTTAATTTTTATGTCAGCTATGCTGGCGAAGGGGCAGGATTACATTCCCCTTTTAGGCGAAAACAAAGTTTGGTCGGTTGCCCATGAAAAACATGTACTCATTGGGGATACTTTAATTAATGAGATTACTTACCATAAGCTTTATTTTCACAATTTTTTGGAAGAGCTTACTCCTGATTCATTAATGTATATTGCCGCTATGCGTGAAGATACAATCAATCAAAAGGTTTATTATATTTGGAAGAATTTTGACACAGAAAAACTTCTCTATGATTTTGGATTGCAAGTAGGAGACACTTTTCGAATAAACCCATCGTTTGCTAACTATGATGGACCTCATCCATATTCCAGCTATACCTCGCAGGATTATTATGTTATTGGCGTAACCGATTCCTTATTTGATGGAGTGTCCAGAAGGGTTATAGCATTGAGCGCTTACCCATCTGATAATACGACTTTGCGAAAAGATTGGTTTATAGAAGGAGTTGGAAGCATATTTGGCGTTATATACGCGGGATATGAGATGATTATGGATGGATATAACCCCTTTTTGTTATGTGTACACCAAAATGAAACTTTAGTGCATCAGGAATACGAAATATTTGGCTATCCTGTAAATGAGTGCTATTTTAAACCTGGTCTTTCAATTAGGGAAGTTGATAATAAACACTCTAGCCTATTGATTTCTCCATCAGTTTTTGACAATAAAATAAACATCAGAAGCAGTGAACCTATAACCGAAATATTAATATCAGATGTTAATGGCCGGTTAATATACCAAACCAAGGTATCTGGAAATGCTCCTGAGATAAACCTAAATACAACAGATTGGAAAAGTGGTCTGTACATTGTAAGAGCCGGTAATTCACAGCATTTCGTATCGAAAAAAATAGTTAAACTATAACCTTGGAAACCTTTATAATCCAGCCATCAGTCTAAATACCCAAATAGTTACCCAAAAAAATAATAAGTATGAAAAAAATA
>JAABRR010000128.1 GCA_011390785.1 Sphingobacteriia bacterium | reverse complement strand
CCGCATAAAGTGAGTAGATGTATTTCCGCACCTTTGTCATTCAATAAAGCAATAAGTCCACCCGCAATAGTCTCGTCATCCGCATGAGGCACAATTATCAGGACTCTTGATATGCTGTCTCCAGTAAAATCAGCATCCGGTACTGAATGATCCTGATAAGAAGCAATAAGGCTATAGTCTGGCATGCTGCCGGTACATGCGGATACGATTAGCAGTATAATCAGAAATAGTTGCTTTATCATTATAAAGGTTTTTTTTAATTACATCAACCCGTTAATATACACTCTAAAACTCAATCAAATTGTACATATTGCCTTCTGCCATTTTTATATCAGGAATTTGTCATTTCGGTACGATTATATACCGTTAGGATTAGTTGCCGGCTATTGAAATGTCTTTTCAACTTCCCTGATAAAATTGTCCGGTTTTATCGGGTCGGGTTTACCTTTGGTTCTTACGCCACTCCATACATCTGCAGCAAACGGGTTATTGTGGCATTGTTAGCAGAGGAAGCGGCATTAAATATGACCGCACATCAGGGGTAGTTTTATTTGAGCAATCTAATAAGAGTCTAAGATTACCGATATTCTTTCCCAGAATTTAGGAGCGTAAACAAAAACATCGTCAAAGGTGTATGGGATATTATCTTTTCCGGCATATATCTGTATTAATTCTTCTGTATTAAATGTCATAATTCCGGTGATAGTTTTTGTTTCCCCTTCTGGTATTGCCTGAATAGTGATAGAGTTAAACTTACTACTTCTTATGATATCCCCTCCGGTTCCTAACGGATCATCTATGGAAGTGCCAGTGCTGGAATAAATAAAGGTGGAATCGGTATTTCCAAAAACAGTGGTTCTGGGCCATTCAGGAAATGGCTTCGGCGATCCATTCAAAGTAACATTAATCCAGTTCTCATCAAATATGGGTGCCATTAACGGATTATTGCTACCCTTAATGATACGTCCCTCTTTTATTCCTCCTATTCCGCTATCAGCAGCAGGATAATCAATATTGCTGCTACTCCCAAAATGCAGGCATGCTAAATCGTTTGAGCCGAAAACGTTTATGGTGAAACCGGAATATTGTTCGGGCAACTCGAACTCCTGATAATAAAACATGGGGATAGAAACAAGATATATCATCTCAATATCGGCAGGGATATTTCCATCAATAGCAATACTTACAGTGCTATTCTCACTGAAATCGGCTATACGGTCAGTAGAGGTCCAATCAAGTTTGTTATTATCAATAATATCAAGATTATTGTTTTGATTTTCCCATGTATTACAAAGCTTTAAGCTGAGAAACTTGATGAGAAACTTGTTTGGTGTAACACTGCCTATGTAATCCCCAAACTGGGTATATCTGTCGCTTGTTGAATACGCCTTCGTTTGAAGACTTGCTTTCTTTTCATTTGTCAGATTGTATGTCATATTACATACTAATTTTCCACCATCCTTTTTTGAACAACTTGCCAGGAAGATGATAATTAAAAAATAAAATGCTTTTTTCATGCTATCGAGTTAAAATAATTATTTAAATGTACAATTTTAAATTTACTGGTTTTTAGTATCTGCTATTATTTGTAGACTTCATTATGAGGTGAGTCGCACGGTCTATTTACCCCTGACGGGAGTCTGAATAATCAAGTCGGATTCAGCGGCCTTTTTTGCCTTTTGCAGGTTATTAACAGTCTCCTGATCAAGATGATTAATCAGCGAGTTGTCTAACTCAATATCTGTATCAATTTCAGCCAACCATTTAACCTTTATTGTTTTATCTTTCTCATTAACTTCCACTATTTCGCAATTCACGATTTGACCATGTACCAGATCACTTTTTAATTGCTTCAATTTTCGCTTATACTTCGTTGACTGAGCTCTGTCAAGTGCCAGATTAGTCCTGTAGATACCATGAATCAATACATCTGCCTGATTACTGTTAGGTTCTCTGATTACTTTACCCTGAACAATTTCGCCAACCAAACTCTGTGGAACCTCCATCGACCACCAGTCGGTCCGTCCCCGGTCATTAGAGAATAAGTATTGTCCGTTGTCATTTAGTCCCTCGTAAATTACTGTAATCTCCTTGCCTGAATTATAATCACCCGGATTCCCTGCGCTGTTAATCCGGGTTTTATGGATCAACCCGACTACAGATCCACAATGCCAGTCAAAATGATAACCAATATCGATAAATAATCCAAAGTCGGTTTTTCTTATAATAAGTCCGCTATATTCCTTCCCGGCTGATAGTTCCACTTTTTTAAACTGAGGAATCTCACCGTTTACAATAACGGATAAAGGGGCCTTCTCTATTTTGTGGATTTTGCAATAAAACTTTTTGTTAATCAGGTAAGGAGCAACTGCCCGCCATGAATCAAGATCGTGATATTTCCATGGCATATGGTAAAATGAGATAAAAGCAAAAAGCCCGTTTACCTTAACCAGAAATCCGGTCTCCTTAATCTCAACAATCCTAAACGGCAGACTTTCATAATTATCCCGGTGCTGTTCAATATCCACTACAAGTTTGTCGAGCCACTCCTTTTTGTCAGGCTGACTGTATCTTTCTTTAATTCTGTTGACAATCCTGTCAAAAATCATTCAAATAAAATTTTCATTATCCACAGTTATCCTATAATCTCCGACTGCTATTCCGGAATGCCTCCCGGCTGGTAGTCCGAAACTTTGCATATGGCTTCCAGGGTTGAAAAACGGAACGCCCTTGTGTTTCCGGTTTTCAGGATTGTTAGATTGGAAACAGTTATGTTATGTTTTTTTCTTCTTTTTCCTGGGTTTTGGCGGGGGCAGCTCTTTAACTGAAATTCTTACCAGCTCGCTTAGCCACTCCCTGTCGTCAAGCTTATCTTCTATCAGAAAGGCGTTCTTTGCACCCGTGTACGGGGGCGTTTCTACCACATCCTGAATAAATTCACGTCCCCCCGCTGTAGGCTTTATAAACAGCTTATTATTGCAGATTAGTGCAAACAGAATACCGTCT
>JAABRR010000127.1:2788-3062 GCA_011390785.1 Sphingobacteriia bacterium | reverse complement strand
GGAGGTTTTGCTCCTTGAGAACGCGCTGCATGAAGGAGGTGAGCTTCTGGAGCAATTGCGTTTGGAGCACCTGAACAGGATGGGGAATATTTCAGAATTTGAGAAGATTCTGAAGCAGCGGTTTTCAAGCTGGTACAACAAGCAGAGGAATCGACGTGGGACACTCTGGATGGAGCGTTTCAGGAGTGTGCTGGTGGAAGACAGCCTGGATGCGCGTAGCATCATGGCCACCTACATTGACCTCAATCCGGTGCGGGCAGAGATGGTGGAGGAT
>JAABRR010000127.1:0-2778 GCA_011390785.1 Sphingobacteriia bacterium | reverse complement strand
GCAATGGGTGGGGACAGCCGTTGCCGCCGAGGCATCATGCGCGTGATGGGAATGGATGACTGGGAGAAGGCCTCTTCGGCATACCGGCTTTGTTTGATGGAGCGAGGCCATGTGCAGCGCTCCGGCAAGAAGGGTTCTGTCAGCCGGAAACTTCTTCTTGAGACGCTTAAGCGGGAGGGTAAGTTGCCGCGCCCGGATCTGCTGAGGTTGCGGGTTCGCTACTTAACCGACGGCCTGGTCTTGGGCAGCGAGCTGTTTGTGGAGGAGGTCTTTGAACGCTATGGCGGCCACTTTGGGGAAAATCGAAAATCTGGAGCCCGGCCAATCCGGGGCTTGCCCGATAGTCCGCTAAAAGTCATCCGCGATCTCAAACTCGACCCCATTTCGTGAGGTCCAGGATGGCTTGGGAGGGCGCATCCGTCGCGCCTCAATTCCACTCTCTGCGGCTACATTCCCTCTGCCCTGCCATTTCAATCAGCCTGATAACATTGGTTACGTCGATAAAGGTGGATCAGGTGGGCGAATTGCGGTTAATTTTTCCACTAAGTGAAGGTGAATGTGCCGTTTTTTTGCTCCGTGAAATTTTTTACCTGTCCCCCTGCTGTATGAGGTCAACGATGCGCTGGAAAACGACATCGAAGGGGGCCATGCCATCGACTTTGGAGACCTCGTGCAGCTGGCTGTACTTGGCGATGACGGGCACGGTTTTCTGTTCATGCTCGTGGAGGCGCTTGACAATTTTAGCGGTGCTTGAGTCGTAGGGCATGCAGCGATTGGTCTGGCTGCGCTCGTCGAGGCGGCGGATCAATTCGAGCATGGGGACTTCGATTTCAACGACTTTGGAGATGGATGCATCGTGTTTGCGCAGCAAACCCTCGAGGATGTAAGACTGGACGAGGGTGCGCGGGAAGCCCTTGAAGATAAAGCCGCGCACATTTGAGGCGTTCTGGAGGCGTTTCTCGATGAGGGGCACGACAATTTCGTCGGGCACGAGTTCACCGCTGGCGTAGAGGGCTTCAATTCTGGCGCCGATTTCGGTGCCGGCCTTGATTTCCTGTTCGAGCATGGGACCGGTGGCCACGTATTCGAGTCCGAAGCGGTCGGCGAGGGCCTTGCCCTGGGTGCCCCGGCCGGAGCCCGGGTAGCCGAAAACGACGATATTGAACAGGCGCTTGTTTTGTTCGTTCCGGATAATTTCGAGCACATCGCCATGCACGTCATCGATCGACCGGGTGGCATCGACCTTGTGGCGCACTCCCTTGTCCTTGTAGAACTGCAGCACCGGGAGGGTTTTCTCGCGGTATTCCTTGAGGCGGTTGCGGATGACGGCAGCGTTGTCATCACTTCTGCCGGAGGACTTGCCGCGCTTGACCAGGCGCTCGATGGAAACAGCTTCCGGCACATGCAGGTCGATCAGGCAGGTGAGGGAGGTGTTCAACTTGATCATCAGCCCCTCCAGGATGTAGGCCTGAATGGTGGTGCGCGGAAAGCCGTCGAAGAGGAACCCGGCGGCCTGGGTATTTTCTGCGATTGTTTTCTCGATGATCTGGACGATAATCTCATCGGACACGAGGCCTCCGGAGGCGATGATTTCCCGGGCCTGCTCGCCCAGAGGGGTGCCTTCCGCCAGTTCCTTGCGCAGCAGGTCACCGGTTGAGATATAGAACAGGTTGTATTCCTTTACCAGGCGTTCGGACTGGGTTCCTTTACCCGCGCCGGGCGGGCCGAAGAGGGCGATATTCAGCATGAGGTTTTTTGATTTGGGGTGATTTTTGAAAAGGGATACAAAAGTTCGTAATCGACAAGCGCCCAGAGCAGATCTCCCTTTCTGCGGGCGAGCCTATCGTTTTTGCGGACCCGGATGATGACATGCCGGGGCTTGTGGTCCATCACTTCCCAGCCATGGTCTTCCATCCTGTTGCGGGCTTCGCGCCCCAGGCTGATCATCTGCGATTGGGAAATGAGCCCCGCGTCGACGGCCTGTTCAGCATCGACCCCGTTGATCCACTGGTAAAGCAGAATGTACTGGCGTTCCCACTGGTAGTCGATGCGCTGATCTTCAGGAACATCCGCCTGGCTGCCCAGAAGTCCCCGACTGTGGATTGACTTGAGGTAGCCTTCGCGTCCGAGCTGCCAATCGAGGTAACGGGCGGGCGGGGAATAGATGGCAAGAGGCGCCTTGGTCGGGATCTCCAGACCGGCCGAGCGGCGCAACTTGTACAGGTTGCCGAACTCCTCGAAAGGGGACAGGAAGTAAGCGGATTTAATCCGGTCAATCTGTTCTTCGCTGAAATTGAGATTCGGGTCGACTGCGGTGATGCCGACGCTCTGGCAAAAGCGGCTGAATTTGACCACGAGGGCAAAATCGTCGCGTCCGGGGTGAGGGACAGGCACCCGGTAAACGGCCCCGGTGGCGCCCAGCAGGGCGCGCCCGACCTTGCTGAAGCGGTTGCCCACAAACCAGTGTTCGGGCAGCAGGGACTCCATCACCGCCCAACCGTGGGCGGTGACGAAAAAGTCCCCGTACTGCCGGCCCTTGAGATGGATGTAGTCGACGCCGAAGAGCTGCCGCCTGTGGGCTGCCGGCACGTCGGCAAAAGCCGGTTTGCGGCCCTTGTGGAACTTAAAGTCAAACCGTTCCAAGGCCTAGGCCTCCTCTTCGAAAAGCGGCAGGCCGAGTAAATTCTCATAATCGGCGACGCTCCCGCCAGAAAGGCAGCAATCGATGATTTTGCGCCCGGTGGGCAGCAGGTCCTTCTCGCGGAAAACCGACAGCTC
>JAABRR010000126.1 GCA_011390785.1 Sphingobacteriia bacterium | reverse complement strand
ATAATTTCCAGTCCTCTTTTTCACGTGTCGTAATAATGTTGTTTATTTCAGTTTTGGCTTCATTATACATCTCTTTATCCAGCAGTAATTTGACAAAAGCCTCTCGCAATTTCAATAAAAATTTATCAGCTGTTTTAAGGCTTAGTGCTTTACAGTAGCATGCAAATTGAAGTTCTTTGTCTTCCGAAAATATGTCGGCCATCAACTCCCAAACCCAAAAATCATTTCTTTTTTGTTTTGCAAAAGGCAAAAATGCAGATAATACATTTTCATCACTTCCTAATGCCAAAAGCAGTTTTGCTTTATAGTAAGGTGGGTATTGGTACTCTGGATGATTGGCAATTATAACATCCAGTTTAGGTAAGAATGCTTCAATCTTTTCTACGTTAATTGCCCTTTGTTGACCGAAAGCATCCAGAGCTTCTCCTTCCAAGAGTTTTTTGGAATAGGCTATATAAGCCTGTTCTGCAACTGACATTATTACCTGTTCATTGAATTCCTCTTTGAGGAAGTCTTCTGGACGTAAGTTCTCTAAATTCCACCAATCGGCGAAATAAAGATAAGACGACCAGTTTTGATAGCCTTTGTGAAAGGCTTTATAGATAAATGAATATGCCTCAGAAGGTTTTGTGAAATGAAAATCCTTTATGATTTCGAATAACTCGTTAATTTTACTATAATCAATAGGCTCCTTTTTTTGTATGCTAAAAATCATACTACCTATTTGCCAAGCACAATTATCAAAAAGCATGGTTTCGCTCTCAGGTAAATTAAGCTCTTTTAATTTGGTCAAATTTTCAATAAAACCTTCATAGTTATGCTCATGAGCATACTTTTTTAAATATTCATAATACACCCAGCTCAAATTACGTTTTCCCCAAATATTATCTGGAGCTGCCTCCAACTCATTCTGAGCCATAGTTAAAGCTTCTTCTAATTGACCAGACTGTCTCAATTCTTTGATTTCTTTAGATGGCATAATGACTTAATTTATCAATTAGTAATTTTAATTTCTCATCGGTATCGCATTGAAATGTTCTTGGCAAAGCAGTAGTAAATCGCCCATCCTTTTTAAAATAGAATTGAATGTATGAGCAAATAGAATCTGTAACCAAAAAATAGGTTACATAATATTTTTCAATTTCTTCTTCAATATTGGTAATCTGAATATTTAATTCATTGCATTCTTCCCTCATAACAGAAAATAAAACTTCTAAATGTTTATCTTTTGGGGTGTATTCAATGGGTATATGATTAACAAATTTTGAATTAAATATCATTTCCAATTCTTGTTCTGTAGCACTACCAGAACTATTCTTCACTTTAAAAGAGTCAATAAAATGTCCTGATAATTTATGACTAGCTTGTAAAATATACTGCTTTCCTTCTTTATCAATTAATGTGTATATCTCTAAATAACCTTTGGATTCTATTTTATAAAAATCAAAATTTGTGTTTTCTAACTTTTGTTTAATCTCCCAATATTTTAAACTTTTTCCTTTGTGGTCTGAAGTAGTATGAAAAGGTGATGTTAATACTTGATTTAAATTTAAAGCATTATTGGGAATATTACTGATTTTAATAATCGATGAAAATGTCAAATTATTAAAATGCGTAAAATATGGTGGATTAACAGCATATATCAAAGAAATTGCTCGTGTGGTGGCCGTATAGCACCATCTTAAAGCATCGTTGTATAAACCAATACGTCCCGAATAATCAACAAATACCTTATCCCATTCCCCACCTTGAGCCTTATGACAGGTAATTGCATATCCATATTTTACTCTCAGAGCGTTATAATATGGATCCGCTCTAAGTGCCAATTTAAATTCTTCGGAGCCAATTTTGTGTTTTTTAAGGCCCGATTTTTCTCGACTTTCTTGTTCTTCATTAAAGCGCATCACAAAATTAATGTACAAGGCTTTCGACATATCAACGGATAAATCTCTATCTATGGAGTTTAACAAAGTCTCAATAATATAACATTCAATTTCTCCGTCATATTGGGGTATTCTAATGATAATTTTTCTGAAGTCTAATGAGATTTGTATTCTCTCTTTTTTACCGCTTTTCATAGCCCACACAGGTGCCGTTAGCGTCTCTACTTTTTCAGATCGGTCAACAACTTTTGCAATATCACCATTGTATAATTCTGTGGCGTAAGTATGATAGTTATTGTTGTTGATTAGTAATAAATCACCAGGAAGAATATTCTTTTGACTCGGATATAATGACTTGCGTATGGCATAATTGTAATGAAAACATTGAGCATTTGAGTATGAAATAATCACGCCGTCGCCAATTTCCGGCTGGGGATATAAATCAACATATGTATCGATAACCTCAATTACTGGCAATTTTAGAAAAGAGGTGTCATCAAATTCAAATTTTAATTCGTTTCTTGAATTTGAATTTAAAACCTCACGTATTTCAGTAGCGTTTTTTAAAATAAGATTGTTATGTTGACGCTTTACTTCGGTTAAAAGCGCTAAATTACCTGTGTAACCAAGCTGCTTAAAATATTCCAAATCCAAAGCCCATGAATTATTGTCACCCACCGGTGGAAGCTGAGCAGGATCTCCTACAAAAATAATTTTGTTATTTTTATTTGTTGAGAAAGTATAAGTCAATAAATCGTTTAATAGAATATTGGTTCCAAAATCAAATAATTCATTCTTGGACTCTTTACTGGAAACCATAGAGGCTTCATCAACAATTATAATGCGTTCTTCATTATGTGTTAAATTAATAGGAAAGTAATATTTGACACTATGATCGGCCACCTCTTTGGAATCAGAATTTATAGCCTCTAAACGTTGTAAGTTGTAAATGCAGCTGTGAATGGTTTTGCCTGTTCCAGTCTTTTCTCTGAGGATCTTTGCCGCCCTTCCCGTGGGTGCCATTAATTGGTATTTCTTTTCTAAACTATTTAAATAGTTCACAAAACCTTTTAATAGAGTTGTTTTACCACTTCCCGCATAACCTTGAAGGATAAACACCCGTTCATCACTTTGCATAAAAGCATAAAGCTTTTCCAGCGCATTGTGTTGGTCCTTGGTGAGATTTATATTTTCAAAGTGATTGAAG
>JAABRR010000125.1 GCA_011390785.1 Sphingobacteriia bacterium | reverse complement strand
CGTTGAAAAATAGGTCCTGGAGCGTTTTCATGGGTATTGGCATGGTTGTGTGATGTGAAGTTCGGACGGTGACGGTGTTCACCGCCCTCGACATCGGAAGCTAGCAAATCCCACTCGGGAGCGCCATGGGGTGTAACCCGACGTGCTTCCAGTCCGGGGCAGCGGGCAAATCCGCCCGCTCAAAACAGATTCTCTGATGCTGCTGAGGCCGCCACTGACAAACGCCTAATATCTGCAGGCGGGTTTTTATGCTAATTGACTGGATTAAATATTCTAATCATTGACTTACCGTATCGGCCTGACGCTGCCGGGAACTCACCCGCTGCCAAGGGACCGCTCAACCTCTCATCACAACACCTAACTTATTACTGAATCATGAAACTCACCGGTATGATTTCGAGGCTGGCAACTGTCGTCTTGCTTGGCCTGGCGGCACTTGTCCCGCCCGCACTCGTGGCCGCTCCAGTGGCGGTCACGGACGCTTCCACTGTTGCTTTTGATAAAATTCACGGATCGTTGCTGAGCCATCAGGGGACGATTGAGGTCAGCGTGCGGCTGAGCGAACCGGCGCTTGCTGAGAAGCTCGGCAAGGGGGCAAAGCGCTCAGCCGGCGGACACTCCAAGCAGGAACAGAAGGCGCACCTGGGGGCGGTGCGGCTGCAGCAGGACCTGTTAGCAGCCGAGGTGACCCGGTTGGGTGGCAGGGAAATCGCCCGCCTGAGCAAAGTGCTCAACGCCGTGATCATCGAGGTGGACGCGACGGTGCTGCTGGAGCTGGCCGGGATGCCCGAAGTGCGCAGCATCAAGCCGCTTGCGGATTACGAGCTGCACCTGTCCGAGACCGTTCCCTACATTGGAGCGGCCATTGCCCAGGCGGGCGGGACCACGGGCGCGGGAGTGACCGTTGCGGTTCTCGACAGCGGCATCGACTACACCCACAAGAACCTGGGTGGGCCGGGCACGCTGGAGGCGTATGCGGCCGCCTACACTGACCCGGCCTCGCGGGACGGGCTGTTCCCGACCGACAAGGTGGTGGGCGGCTACGACTTCGTCGGCGAATTCTGGCCAAGCGGTGCCCTGGCCCCGGATGAGGACCCGATCGATTATGAAGGTCACGGCACCCACGTGGCGGATATTATTGCCGGTCGCAGCCTGGATGGCACCCACTTGGGCGTGGCCCCAGGGGCCAGCCTTTACGCGTTCAAGGTCTGCAGCGCGATTTCTTCCTCCTGCAGCGGCATCGCAATCCTGCAGGGGTTGGAGGCATCTCTCGATCCCGATGGCAATGACGACATCAGTGACGCCGTGGATGTAGTGAATATGTCACTCGGGGCCAGCTATGGCCAGATTGTGGACGACTCCGCCGCGGCGGTGCAGAACCTGACCGAGTATGGCGTGGTGGTGGTGGTGTCCGCCGGCAACAGCGGCGACAAGCCCTACGTCACCGGTTCGCCGAGTATCGCCCCCGGGGCCATCTCGGTTGCGCAGACCCAGGTTCCGGGCGCCAGTGCCTTCGCCATCACCCTCGATGGTCCGGGCGTGGGCGAGACTCCCGCTGTGATCCGCAACACGGCCTCCGTTGACTGGGCTCCTGTGGACGTGGACGTTGCGGGCGAGGTGGTGTATGGCGGTCTTGCCTGTGATGCCTATGGTCCGGAAGTGGATTTCAGCGGCAAGGTTGTCCTGATCGACCGTGGGATCTGCGCGATCAGCGCCAAGGTGGACCGGGCCGCCAAGCGCGGCGCGGTTGGGGTGATTCTCGCCAACAACGCGGCCGGCGATCCTCCGAGCTTCAGCTTCGGCGGTGGCTCCGATGGCGATCCGTTCCTTCCGGTGCCGACCCTCGTCATCACACGCGACGCCGGTAACGCCATCAAGTCGTGGCTCGGCGGCGGCGTGACCGCCTCCTTTGGCCCGTCCGACTTTACCTCGCTGGCGGGGTCCATGGTTGCTTCCTCCTCGCGCGGCCCAAGTTTCAGCTTCGACACCATCAAGCCGGACATCGGGGCACCGGGCGCTTCGCTGTCGGCTGAAGTGGGAACCGGCGACGGCCAGACGGCCTTTGGTGGTACCTCCGGGGCCGCTCCAATGGTCGCCGGCGCCGCCGCCCTGATTCTGGAAGCCTACCCGGATCTCATGCCGCACGAAGTCAAGGCACGCCTGATGAACACGGCCGAGCGGGAAATTTATATCAATCCGGTCAGCCAGCCGGGAACGCTTGCCCCGATCACCCGCATCGGCGGTGGCGAGGTGCGCGTCGATCGCGCCCTGGTTGCGGAAACCCTTGCCTACGATGCCGGCAGCGGCATCGCCAGCCTCTCTTTTGGCTATGCCGCATTGGGTGCCATCGGGGAACCTGGCAACATGAAGCGGACCCTGCGCGTGCGCAATGTCGGCACCTCGGCGCAGAATTACACCCTCAGCAGCAGCTTCCGCGATCCGGCTGACGAGGCCAGCGGCGCTGTTTCAATCCTGCTCGCACCCGGCATGCTCTACCTGCAGCCCGGGGAACAGGCCGATGTCAATATCCTGATGAGCGTTGATGCCACCCGTCTGCAGGACTGGTCGCTGAACAGCGGCCCGGCCGGCGGCGACGGCGAGTTGCTGCGCCAGCTTGAATTCGACGGCTACATCCACCTTGCCAGCGAAAGCGGGGAGGTGAGCGTGCCATGGCACATCCTGCCCCGCAAGGCGGCGGATAACCAGCTGCGCCAGGCCAGCCTGAAGCTGAAAAACGGCAGCGGTGTTTTCACGGTCACCAACACCAAGGGTGCCAGTGCGGGAACGACCGAGCTGTTCTCCCTCACCGGTGTCAGCCCGGTCGATTACCCGGCTGAGCCTGCGGCCGGTTCCAACCTCGCCACCCCCGACCTGGCTGCAGTGGGTGTACGCTACCTGCCGGTCGCCGGCGGCGTGCTGCAGTTTGCCATTGCAACCCACGACGAGCGTGCGCACGCCAATTACCCGGCCGAGTTTGATGTCTATGTCGACACCACCGGGGACGGCCTGTTTGATTATGTCATCTACAACGCGGAGAGTGGCGGGTTTGCGGCCACGGGCCAGAACCTTACCTTCCTTGTTAATCTGGCAACCGGCGCCGGGGGAGCTTTCTTCTTCACCGATGCCGACCTCAACTC
>JAABRR010000124.1 GCA_011390785.1 Sphingobacteriia bacterium | reverse complement strand
AATGGAAACAATTCTTCTAGTTAACGGAGCAAATCAGACCACTGTTACAAACGATTTAAAATTCAAAGAACTGAACACAGAGTTTACTTGGAAATTTCCAGATAAAAAATTTGATGAATCTTATGAATTCTGGGATAAGGTTGAAGGCTCGATTTTCACTTTAGAAACACCTGTTAAGGACACAGAAATGCGGGGAATTTACTTAACGTCAAGGGGCAAAATTGTAAATACTGCAGATTTTTATGGAGCTCGAGATAATGACCAATTTCATAGCTATGTTACAGGTTATCTAGAAGTTGATTTTATTGATGATTTTGACGAAGACGTCATTGCAACAGACCGATTATCATTGAATTGGGAAAATGAAAAAACAAAAGATTTACAGGGATATCTTCAATTACTAATAAGAAAAATTGGCGGAGAATGGAGAAACAAAAGGTCTGGTGCTAAAAAGGACTTAATTAAGATATCTAAAAACCTAGATATTTCAGAATGGCAAGATAAACTAGCAACTTTCGAGAAAGATTTAAGTGAAAAAATCATTAATCCCATTTTAGAAAATTCAAACATTGATGTAGATGAATCAAGCAGAATTATTGGAAATGTTATTGACAAATTTGATAATCAAACTTTCAAAGAATACGCCTCTAAAATTGCTGACATATCAAAACCTGAGGATATTCCCACTCTCTTAAAATTAATGGATGATTGGAAGGCAATTGAAGCCAAAGAAATTAAAGGATTAGCTGATGCAAGAATAGAAGTAATTAAACAGTTTGAACAATATTTAAACACAAACACTAAGGAAGTTCCAACACTTCATAACTTCTTAAAGAAATTTTCTTGGTTACTTGATCCGAGAATTTTAGAATTCCGAGACGAAGTAACTTATTCTACTCTTTTAAAAGAATCATTTCCAGATGAAGATTTAGATGAGATAAATAGGAGAATTGATTTTTTATGCAGTAATGCATTAGGTGAAATCCTATACGTTATAGAAATAAAAAGAAGTCAATATAAAGTGGATGAAAAGGCTATTGAACAGGCTTATAAATACGGTACTTTTCTAAAGAATAAATACGCTTCTACAACAGGTTTTTCGAAAGTTGTTTGTTATGTGGTTGGTGGTGAAAAACATTCTGAAGACTATAACTTTAAAGCTAAAGAAGAGACTTATATGAGGTCGGGTGAAGTTTTTGTCAAAACATACCGTGAATTACTTGAGCAATCAAAAGAATATCATAAAGAGTTTATTGAAGCTTATGATAAATATAACTGATTTTTTATATAATCATTTTATTGATAATCAATGATTGACTACTCCAACATACAATCTACTTCTGCCGAGCCAGAGGCAAGTTCAATGATTGAAACCTTTCGTGCGATTGGTTATTCTGTTGAAACTGCTATTGCTGATATTATTGATAATTCTATTACTGCTGGTGCAAAGAATATCTGGATAGATTATGACTGGAAAGGTTCAAACACAACATTATCTATTTTAGATGATGGAACAGGAATGAATAATGAACAACTTATTCAAGCAATGCGTCCCGGAAGTAGAAACCCGCTGGAAGAACGTAGCAGTAATGATTTAGGTCGGTTTGGATTAGGGTTAAAAACCGCTTCTTTTTCCCAATCACGAAAATTCACAGTTTTTTCAAAAGCAAAAGGCTACAGACCAGTATTTTGGACTTGGGATCTAGACTACGTGAACTAAGCGCAAGCTTGGAAATTAATCAGATATATTCCAGACGAAGAAAATTGGACTCAAAAAATTGAAACTGTAGAAACAGGAACTTGTGTTATTTGGTGGGACTTAGATAGGCTCGCAAAGGACACTTCTGAAGACAGTGAAGAAGCAAAGGCCAAGTTCCTTGGAGTAATGGACGCTGTGAAATCACATCTTTCTATGGTGTTTCACAAGTTTATGGATGATGGATTGAAGATTTATTTTCGAGACCGTATTGTTAAATCTTGGGATCCATTTATGATTGGCGTTGAGGGGCTTCAAACCAAGCCTGAATCCAGATTAGAAGGTGGTTCAATTAAAATAAAAGGTTTTGTTTTGCCACATCGGTCTAAACTTTCAGTCGAAGAATATAATTATGGAAAAGGTCCAAAAGATAGTTGGACAAGCCATCAAGGCTTTTACGTATATCGAAATAAAAGACTTTTAGTGGCTGGTGATTGGTTAGGATTATTTAAAAGGGAAGTTCATTACGACCTTTGCAGAATTCAAATTGATCTGCCAAACAATTTTGATAGTGATTGGCAAATTGATATAAAAAAATCTATAGCACGACCTCCAGCAATTTACAAAGAGCCTATCTTAGCAATTGCCAAAGAAGCACGTAATCAAGCAGTGGAGGTTTATCGCCACAAGGGAAAAGTGCTCAAACGAAAATTGGCTTCAGATGAATATTTTCCGTTTTGGGAAGAAAGAGCTAGGCACGGAAAGCGATTTTATAAAATCAATCGCAAACATCCTCTTTTAAATGAATTGCTTTCAAAGTCAGGCGATTTGAAAAAAGAAATTGAAAAAGTAATTCAGTTTATTGAAGAGACAATACCTGTCCCCTTAATCACTCTTCAAGAAAGCGAAAACGAAAAACCACATGGACAACCTTTTGAAGGAATAGACCACAATGCAATTAGGGAGACAATGCAACGGCTATTTAATAGCTTTGTTTCAAGCGGACTTTCAGTAGAAAAAGCAAAAGCAAGAATTCTTAATACCGAACCTTACAATTTCTATCCAGAATACCTTGAATTTTTGACAAATGAGTAAAAAAGATCCTATCAAAAACATCCGTCAATTACTTTCAGATAGTTCTTCATATACAAGAGAAGAAATTGAAGACGCAGTTGATGAAGTTCTTAAAATGAAGTATTTCGTAAATGAGAATCGTGAAATGCTCATTAGAAGGATTGAAGAACTTTATACAATTAGACAAGATCCGTTTGGAACAATTCGGAAGGAAGATGAAAATAATCCTTGGTTAAATGAAAAAAGAGCTGAAATTGACTTCGAAAATGGTTTCTGGGGCAGGTATCGAGAGTATTTGGAAATAGAAAAGAATTTTGCACCAGATGTAATAAATAAACTAGACAGAATAACAGACAGTATTCTTGACGATTTTTTCGATCCATCACTTAAGGCTTCAATTAACAAAAAA
>JAABRR010000123.1 GCA_011390785.1 Sphingobacteriia bacterium | reverse complement strand
CTGATATGGGCAATAATCACCTTTTCTCTATTAATGTCTTCAGCCTCATCAGAATCTGGTGTATCTCCGATTTCATCATCAACTGTTTTCAGATTCAGGCTTCGTGTATCAAAAATTACCTTTTGATTCTGCTTCAAGACCATGGGTGCTATTTCTACATTTTGGTTTACATGATTTGCAGTAACTTCCACCTCGCCGGAAATAACCGTTGTTTCAATAGCAAACTCATCAGGATAGGCCTTTACATTGAATTCAGTACCTAATACTTTGATATCTACACCACGGGTATTTACAAAAAAAGCTTTCCTGTTCAGATGTGCCACATCAAAAAATGCCTCCCCAATTAGTGTTACATTTCGGTCATTAAAACCAAATGTATTATTATAGGTAAGTTTACTGCCAGAGTTTAGCCACACTTCGGTGCCATCAGGAAGGATAATATTTGCACGAGAGCCAAGAGGGGCATTAATTTCTATGGTATTATCAACAATCTCATTAAGTTTTATATACCTAAAAGTTTGCAGACCGGATAATCCTAAAAGGATGATTATACTTGCTGCAACAGCTATTCTTTTCCAGAGAAGAAACGTATTCTTAGAGCTTAATTGCTGGTCTATTGCTTCAATCTTTATTCTGTTATTCAATCGCTGCCATGCATTATCAATTGTTTCTTCCTGTCCACCAGCATCTGTTTTTGATTCCTGCCAAATGCGCTTCATTCTAAAGTACTGAATCCGGTTATCATGCGATTGCTTTAACCAATCCAATAACGCAGCAGTTTCCTCGTTTGTGGCTGTATTGGAGAAATACCGAGCTATAATGTTTACTGCCTTTTCAGTTGATATCATGAAATATATTTTTATGTACTACTTATTGCTCTATCTTTTGGCTATATGTAAAAGACCATCAAATATGGATTTCCCCTAAAGATTTTTTTTTATTATGATAAAAATATTTCTCCCGGGCAATAAAGTTAAATAGTTCGCATACTTGCAAAAAATAATTTCTGCTATGCAATCCGGTTTTTCAGATAACCTTTACAGCATTGAAAAGAAAGCTATTTATGATAAAAAATAAGCCTGGGGAGATAATTACAAACCGAACACTAACAATTGGATTGTTGAGAGAGAATGAAAATTATCATCGGAAGATAGTCTCGTAATTGATGCCTGAGAAGCTTAAGCGCTTTTCCAATATGATATTCAACAGCCTTTTCAGTTAGATTCACCCTGCCGGCAATCTCGTGATTCTTCAATTTCTCTTCTCTGCTCAACTCGAAAATTAAGCGTGTTTTGTCTGGTAAATGGGAAATCGATTCTGATAAAATTTCATTAATATCTTTAAGAAAAAGCCTTGAAATTCCATCTTCAAAGTACAGCTTATTCATTAGTAAGGCTTCTTCATACTTAAGTCGCTGACTATTACTATACTTTTCGGATACAGCAAGGTGGTTAAGGTGTTTTATGCATGAATTATGAACCGAACGATACAAGTATGCTTTGAGTGAAGTCTTTATATCAATTTTTTTTCGGTTTTGCCATATTGTTAAAAAAATATCCTGGACAATATCTTCAGCCTGATGCATTTCATGGAGATAAAATAAAGCGTAATCACGCATGCGCACATAATAGCGCCGAAAGAGAATTTCGAATGCTATTTCGTCATTATTTTTAATCTGCCTGAGAAGTAAGGTATCTTCCAAAAGACCTGCATTTAAAAAAACAAAGTTAGATAATTAGTAAGACCTCTATAAACCAATATCCCCTAAACGAAATACAGATTTTCTTCAAGATGATTCCTTCTTAATTGTTAAATGGTCTGAAGCCAATGGATGCCACCAATTCATTCATTATATTCATTCCTAGGTCATTATCAAATTTTCAATTTATTATAAACTAACGTTAAAAAAAATCAATATGAAAAATTTTAGCTTATTCCTTTTAAAGTTATTTAAAAACACATATCTTTGACTGACCGTTCAGTCAAATTTAAAACAACCATTTACATTTATACTACCTACAATCCCATCTAACTAAACAACAACAAGATATGACACCCCGAACCAATCTTCAAAATCTGGAACTTCGCGAGGCCACCCGAAAAAAAATCATGGAAACAGCCATGGAACTGTTTGCCATGGAAGGATTTCACACCACATCGGTGAGTAAAATAGCTACAAAAGCCGGGATATCAAAAGGGTTGATGTACAACTACTTTAAGAGCAAGGAAGAATTGCTGCATCACATCATTTTTACCAATTTTGACTTCATATTGGAATCATTTGACATGAACCGTGATGGGGTTTTGACACAAAAGGAACTGATCCACTTCATCAAAACCACGTTTTCGCTCTTCAAAAAAAATTACAATTTCTGGAAGCTTTACTATACCATCCTAACACAACCAGCAGTAATGAACATTGTGACCAAAGATTTTCATGCCCGATATCAAAGTTTTTTCAGTATTCTCACCGGATATTTCAGTGCAAACAACTATGAAGATCCCGAAACCGAAATGCGGATTTTGGTCTCCCTGCTCGATGGCGTGGCTATAGGGTACCTGATGGAGAAAGATACCTTCCCGTTTGATAAGGTGAAGGAGAAGATTGTGAGGATGTACTCTTCTGGAATTGAAGTCCGAAGTCCGAAGTAGGAGGTCCGGAGACCGGAGACTAAAGTAAAGGACTCTTTCAGCTTTGAGCTCCAGATTAAAACTCAACCATTATCATCCTTAAAAAAAAAGAATCATGAATCTACAGCAAGCAGCCACAACAAACAAACCCACACGTAAATGGAGAAAAATACTGATATGGGTATTTATTGAAATTATTCTATCCATCATCATCATTTTTGGTGCGGGTGGTGTAAAGGCACAGGATGCGACCGAGATCATACGCAAGGCCGACGACAAATGGAACGGCGAGCAATCGAGTGAAAGCCAGATGACCATGACCATTGTAAGGCCCGACTGGGAGCGCACCATCAGTTTTAAGAACTGGAGCAAGGGCAAGGATATGGCCATGACGCTGATCACTGAACCGGCCCGCGAGCGTGGACAGGCTTTCCTGAAACGCGACAACGACATGTGGAACTACATGCCCAGCATTGAGCGTATGATCAAGCTGCCACCGTCTATGCTGGCCGATGGCTGGATGGGCTCCGACTACACCAACGACGATATACTC
>JAABRR010000122.1:1693-3220 GCA_011390785.1 Sphingobacteriia bacterium | reverse complement strand
GAGGGGCGATTGATCTGAGACGCGATCAATCGCGTCTCAAAACCCCCGGAATTAACTGCGCTATTCTGCAAATGATAAACGGTACGAAGTCCTGAAAGTCATGGGATATCTCGCACACTGCGCTTTTCTTCGAAAAGCTGGTGGCTCGATATGACAGGCGCGCGAAACGCAGTTGAGCGCAGGGGTGAGAAATCCCTTGAAAACCAGGACTCCGTTATCTTGAAATCATCCCGAAATCGTCGGAAACACGATTTTTCGCGTCTCTGCTATAATACGTGTTTATATTAAATTATTCGCACGTATTATAAAAATTTTATATCTTTGTAAAAGCAAAAATATTTTTAAAAGGCCTCATTATGAATACCAAATTAACCTTAACAATAGAACAGTCGGTGATAGAAAAAGCCAAGGTGTATGCTAAGGGGAAGGGACGTAGCTTATCTGATATTGTTGAAAATTATTTTAAAGCAATTGTAAAAGAGGAAGGTGCTTTAAAGTCGGATTCAACCCCAATAACAGATTCTTTAAGGGGTTCTTTTAAAGCGCCCAAGGATTTTGATTATAAAAAAGAATTGACTAAAGCACTGTCTGAAAAATACTTACAAAATGGATAGACTATTGATCGATTCCGATGTAATCTTAGATTCTCTTTTTGATAGAAAACCCTTTGCTGAACATGCAACCAATGTGCTTCGAATGTGCGAGATAGGTAGGATTCATGGTTTTTTAACACCATTGATTTATAGTAATGTGTATTATTTGCTGCGGCAGACTGCCACGCATGAAAAAGTGATTAAAAAACTTAAACAGTTATTAGAAATTACTGACGTGTTGCAAATGGATAGAAAAGTGATTGAAAATGCATTGAATTCTGGATTTAAGGACTTTGAAGACAGTTTGCAAAATTACTCAGCTGTGAATAATGGGAATATTCAAATAATCATAACCAGGAATTTGAAGGACTATAAACATAGCGAACTGGGTGTTTTTTCTCCGGAAACCTATTTAAAATCAATACAAGCCAGTCATGTTGGATGAGAGGCGATTGATCTGAGACGCGATCAATCGCGTCTCTAAGGGCGGAGATTTGATTGCGTCTCAGTCTCAAGGTATTTGTTTAATGAGTTCTAATAGCAATCTGTAAAATAAAAATATAATAATGTGTAAAGTAAATATATAATAATCGGTTGAGCGATTTATCGAAATGCGGCAATCCAAACCATTCAGACTAGGAATCTTAAATCCCACGAGGCATATTATAAACCAGATTAATATGACCGGATCTGTTATGCAGTATTTTAAGGTAAGAATTTATTTTTGCATCATATTCAATCTTATAGTCTTCATGAAGCTTTTTTGTCACCAAGGTTATTAATCGTTTGACAATTTGGGCTACTTTGGCATCAAACTGTGTAAAGCAAGTACCGAATGAACCATCTGGTAATGAAAACGGCTCATTAAGGACATACATGAGTAAATCTGCCTCCAATTTCTTATTATTGGAAATCTTGCAAAATTGATCAATAC
>JAABRR010000122.1:913-1683 GCA_011390785.1 Sphingobacteriia bacterium | reverse complement strand
GTTTCATGCAGGCCTGAAGCATATTGGCCATGTGTATTTGTGTTACAAAACCCCTGTAACCCTTCATAAATAGAATATTCAAATCATTGATCGCTCCATCATATAATTCCCGTTCACCTTCATCCTTATCCAGGTAATTCACCAAAATGAAATCATATATGATCTTGTCTTTTGCTGCAAGTTTTAATACTATTTTCTGAAGCTCAGCTGTTGTGAGACTTTTTATTAGTTCTCTAAATTCAGGAGTTATCCGTGGCATATTTTCTCCGATTAACAAATATTTTTAAACTCGTTGACTTCACTACGGAATCGATTGTTAAATTTGTTTCGTAAAATAATGCGACAAATATAGCGGAATGATGCGTAAAATTCAATGAAGAATCAGCCAAAATATTATGTTTACAATGACCAGACGAAAGGATAGAATCTATATAGATCAGTGGTTAGAGCTTAAACCATACGACAGACAAATAGCCACTGACAGTTATTACCTGAAACTTAGTAATGAGGTAAAGCAAGCGATTGTTTCCAGCAATATGTCGTTTGTGTTTCAAATCTATTTGGACAGGGAGCAAATAAATACAATGTGTTGTTTTCTTACATCGTACTTTGAGGATTTAATCTCAGGAACCAATATCTGGAATACTTTTGTCCGATATCATACCGAGCTATACAATAAACCCCTTCCATTTTTCAAAGTTGAAGAATATTACCCGGAAGAATTAAACCAGCAGGATGTTTGTTTTTTAATATGGTATTTCATGAATACC
>JAABRR010000122.1:0-903 GCA_011390785.1 Sphingobacteriia bacterium | reverse complement strand
ATGAATACCATTCAGAATGAAAAGTTTATTGCACCATTTAATGAATTTATTTTTGATGCAGCTGGTAAGGTGATGGATGTTTTAGACGCTGAATGGGAATATGCCCCTGAGAACGATTTTTTGACAACGTTCTATACATTCGATGAGAAAGAAACCAATTTTTATGCAGCCCGCCAGTTTATCGATAACGTATTGCTAAATACCTACCTATTTTATCCAGATTCCCAGGTTGCGCTTCATGACGCTGAACTGGAAACAATCGAGGAATATGGGGTTAATGAAAACATTTTGACAATTTTAAACGAAAACAGAGACCTATTTGTTCATCAAACCCGTACGCGATTATTGGGTTTAAATGGCAAAGAATGGACTTGTGCATTATTAAGTGAGCAACATCCTATGTTTGATGATTTTAGATCTATGTCGAAAAAAATCAGCGGTTACTTTATGTATAAAGGGCAAGACGAAGAAAATATATTCTTGGAACACATTGCGTCTGGGAAGCGTTTTAATTTGATCAAAAAATCGTTTGACCATTACGAAGAATTTAAGGAGGTAGATAGTATTGTTTTTATCGGAATTGTGAGATGGAGGGATGAATGGTGGTTTTCCGGGGTTTACTTTCATTCATCGTTTGATGCTGATCTTATATTGGATGAAAAAAATTCGCTTCAAAGCCGAAAGGCAGTAGATTTTTTAGACCATCAGGAACAAAATGTTGAAGAAATACTTGAAAGGTATTTCGCTGCATTTAAAAGCATCAACAATGGATCGCAGATTGCATTTGTCAGCGCAGATAAGATCAATGATTTTATCAGTCAATACATTAAGCGGTATGAAGATATGTTGCAGTTGTCGGAAAAGGAAAAGGAAGAAGCAAAACAGCGTGCAAATGCCAGTGGT
>JAABRR010000121.1 GCA_011390785.1 Sphingobacteriia bacterium | reverse complement strand
TTTTGACGCATCTTTTGAACTTACGGCCATGCCCTTGTTAAATGTGGAAAGAACGGCAATGCTTAACATCTACAATGGCAACAGCCCGATTACACATACTTTTCAATCCGGATCATCTGGCAGTACTACTTCTGAGTTTATTTTTATGGGGAATCCCAGTGCTGTCTTTATGCAGAATTCAACCCATATGACATCTTACGAAGTAAAGGGAGCAACGGTAAAAGAAGTCATCTCCGGGCAGACTTACCAGGTCAGAAGCTCCTATTCGTTAATTTTTGATGAAGGTATTGTTAAGGGTGTACCCACCATGAAAGACAGCACCGTGTATTCCCAAACATTTGAACATGATATAATTACAGGCAATCTGAAAATTACCGAACAAGAGAAAAAGTACTACTTCCTGAACGAGTTTGTGGAGTATTATGAAGTTTCACCGGGGCATTATGAAGAACGGTTGATTTATTCCACCTACCTTGCCCGTATAGAAGAAAAAACCAAAACCTACTGGTTGAAAGATGTTTTTTCTTACATGCAACCACCCGATCAACCCACCGGCTGGGAAGATGTCTATGGTAGCAATCTCATCCTGTTTGAAACAGCCAACACATCGCAAACCCAAGAGGTAATAGATGATATTGATGCCAAATTTACAATCACCTATTTTGATCAAGGCGGTAACCTTGCCTCTACCGAAGTGTTGAATTATGAGAGCACCAACTTTTCACCCGCAGGATTAAAGTTGTTGTTTATTTTGAAGATTGCGGAAGAGTAGGAGGTTGGAAAAAGAAAAAAAAGACACCAAAGCAATGTTTGGTGTCTAAATGAATCTCTGTGATGGTGTAACCCTGATCAGTTAATCTGAATCAGTTCCACCTCGAAAATAAGATCACTCCTGGGTGGAATGGCGCCGGGGTAACCACGTTCGCCGTAGGCCAGGTTCCAGGGAATGTAAAATTTGTATTTTGCACCTTCCTTCATCAGCCGGATGCCTTCTCTCCAGCCAGGAATTACCTGGTTAACCCCCAGGTCGATGGGTTGGCCACGTTGCACACTGCTGTCAAAAACTTTCCCATCGATAAACGATCCGGTATAGTGAACCCTTACGTTGCTGGTTTCCAGGGGAGTCCTGCCTGTGCCTTCTTCAATAACGATATATCTTAACCCGCTGGGCGTAACGTTGGTGAATAACTGTTTTAGCCTTTCAGCTTCTGCTGCCAGTGCCAACTCCTTTTGTTTTTGCTTTTCAATCAGGTTTTTTTGCTCTTCTTCAAAAGTTTTTGCCGCATCAAAGGCTTCTGCTTCTGCACCTTTTCTCAAGATGGTAAGGCTGATAAGAGTATCGTTCTGTGCAATTTTATCTACAACATCCTGTCCCTGAATTACATTTCCGAATACAGAATGTTTACCGTCGAGCCAGGGTGTTGCCACATGGGTAATGAAAAACTGCGATCCATTGGTTGCCGGACCTGAGTTGGCCATGCTCAAAATGCCAGGGCCGGAATGCTTCAATGAATCATCAAATTCATCAGCAAATCTGTATCCCGGATCTCCGGTGCCGGTGCCAAGGGGACAACCGCCCTGAATCATGAAATTGGGAATTACGCGGTGAAACTTTAACCCGTTGTAAAAAGGAGTACCTTCTTCCTTTACATTGTTTTTGATTTTTCCTTCTGCAAGACCTACAAAATTGGCAACGGTTAAAGGGGTTTTCTCGTGTTCCAGAACGGCATAAATGTTACCCTTGCTGGTTTCAAATACGGCATAGATGCCATCTGGTTGTGTGCTCAAAAATTGTTGATTCATTTCGTTAATTTGATTGTTAGATTGCGAAAATACGACAATGCTTAAAAACACTGTATAAGTAAATATGAATATTTTTGCCATGTCTAATAATTTAGATTTCAAAAGTAGAAAAATTATCATTGTTGGCCGGATAAATATATTTAGTTTAATTGAAGCATTGATTTTTCTTACTTATTATATATTATCGCCCCGCTGGGGCTTGGTTTGGTGCTTCATTACTATTTCTAAAAATATCACCGCGGCTCTGCCGCTTAGAAAAGCTGCAGCGCAGCGAACATATTTGTAGCCAGCGAATTATCCCATTATTCCAGAAGCTGCAGCGCAGCGATAATCTTTAGGAACAGAAACTAAAAATTTTCCGGACAACAGTGAAAAATTATAAGTAGAATCGAAAAACATTTGATCTTTCATAAAGCGGAGACTTTATGAGAGAAACATGGTAACTGACCACCTTGTTTTTTGCGGTGGCAAAGCTACGGTAAAATTCTAAAATTCTTTTTGGGTTGACTCAATCAGGAATTTTTACATTTGTTCTCCTTAAACTCTGTTATTAATCACTTTATCAAAACACAATGAATCAGGCAGAAATAAAAAAATTTATACATAAAGTAGAGCTATTCCGCGAACTTGAAGAGCAGGAATTGGATGTTATTGTTGAAAAGATTCAGGAAAAGACCTTTCAAACCAGAAGTTATCTTTTTCATGAAAATAGTCCGGCCAACAAATATCTTTATATGATAGTTGAAGGGGAAGTTGAATTGTTTAAGAAAACAGCTTTCGGTGAAGAGAAAAGACTGTCATTTTTCAGCACCTTTGATTTCCTGGGTGAAGGGACCATTATGGCCGATACGCCCCATTCTACCAATGCAAGAGCCCTGAAGAAAACAAAGGTGATCTATATCTCAAAAGAAGATTTTACCGAACTCTTTGATTCTGAAACTGCCATTGCCCTGAAAATATTCAGGCAAATATCAAAGGTTATTTCGCGGCGGATGCGGCAAAGCAACACAAAGATCGTAAATGTTGGCGCGCAGTATGAATCAGGACGAACACGAAAAGAACATGACCTGCTCGGTTTCCGCGATGTGCCCGCCGAAGTATATTATGGCATCCAGACCATGCGCGGAATTGAGAATTTTACCATCAGCGGTGTTACGCTGAGCTTTTATCCCGAACTGATTTTAAGCCTTGCCATGGTAAAAATGGCTGCTGCCCGCGCCAATCATGAGCTTGGACTCCTTCCCACAGATATTACCAATGCCATAGTAAGGGCTTGTCACGAAGTAATCAATGGCAAATTTCACCATCATTTTGTTATCGATATGATACAGGGTGGGGCAGGTACCTCCACCAACATGAACGCCAATGAAGTAATTGCCAATCGTGGGCTTGAAATCCTGGGGTATGACCGGGGCGACTATAAGCAT
>JAABRR010000012.1 GCA_011390785.1 Sphingobacteriia bacterium | reverse complement strand
ACCAGTCGCCTTTATCGCATTCTCCAAGGCTTTTGATGGCCCCTGTTGTAAAGTGGTTGTTTTGTCCGTCGCCATGGTGTTCGAAAATATCTATTTCACCTGAACCTGTAAGTGGCCAGCAAATATCTTCGTCATCTTCCTGCACAGGAGGCTCGTTGTTACGTGCTCCCAGAATCCACCACGCGGGAAACATGCTTGGTTCGCCCTGTGTGTGGAGTCGTAAACGGGCAGTCCACTTTCGCTTTACAAACTCCTGCCGGTTTTTCGAACAAATCCTGCCGGCAACATACTGTGTATTTGGATGTTGATTGCCATGTTTATCGAAATTATCACACTCAATCTCTTCGCCAATATTGATCATTTTTAGCTTTAGGGTTCCGTTGCTTACCTCGCGGGTTCCGTATTTTCCATCAGGCACATAGCACTGTTTTTCGTTGTTCACCCAAATCCGTTGATCCTGCCAGTTGTTGGTGTCAAAGGTGTCAAAATCATCAAAGAAGTCAACTACCCATACTTCTTCAGATGAAGGAGAATTTGTTTTCTCGTTGTGGGTTTCTGTAAATCCCATCATAATCAGGGCTGATATTATTGTAAAAACTGTGATTATCCGATTCATTGGTTTGGATTTTAAGTTAGTGAATTTTAAAATTAGATTCCATGCTTAGATTGTTTTTCAAATTATGAGTACAGTATAAAAACTTGTTTTTATACATTGTGTAAATTTTGTTTTGTTTTATATTGCTGAATTTCAAGAAATTAAATTGACTTCGTCGAGCTTACGGTTCGTGTAAATTTGTGGACAAATACTTTTTTTACTGGACTCAATAAGCAGGGTTACCTTCTGATGATTTTATAGGTATAGATTTTGTCATTACTTTGCAACCTTAAAATGGCCAAGCCCTTTGGAGTATTGGCAATATTAATTTTTACCGGGCTAATCCTGCCAGATATTCTTTCTGAGTAAAGAAGCTTTCCGGAAAGGGAGTATATTTCGGCGTGATAATATTCATCTGACAGATGATCAAAGTTTATAAATAATTCATCACCACTGACCGGGTTTGGATAGATTAATGGCCTGGTATTCAGCCCCTGAGAATCCCCTTCGATACCTGTTCCCAATTCAAACTTAAACCAATTTACATTGAATTCGGGCGAATCAATGTATAATCGCAGTTTGTAAAATCCTTTGGGAAGGGTAACTGCCTGGGAAATGCTTGTCCACGATTGCCAACCACCTGTATTTGGGATGTTGAGTTCTGCAATAACCACATCATCTTGTTCATCGTTAAAGTCGTCAATAAGAATGAAACGCAGCACACCATTGGCATTTGTGGATGCAACCCGAACACTTAGGTTAAATTCGTCTGCTTCAAGTATAGCAATACGATAATCGGCAAAATCGCCTGTGTTGGTATAACCAAAATTGTAGCCACCACCAGTATCCGAAGTTTCTTCGAGCGCCAAACCTTCCTGGTAATCCCAATCTTCGGCTTGAATGGTGGCAGGCAGAACAAAGCGCCTGGGTAACGAATTTCTGATCTGTAAATCCGCAAATTGTTCAAGAATTTTCCCTGTAGCTGATGTAATAGCAGTACCTGTGTAACTAACAGTAATGTCATCGGTGTATAAAACCGGATGTTCCAGTTCCAAAATCAATGTCCTGCTTTGTGCTTCTATCATAGAAAGCGATATGATTGATTGAACCTCGTCGTTTACCTTAACCTGGAATGCGCTTCCGGACTGGTCGATAGACTCAGGGTTAATTGGATGATTAACGAACAACCTTACAGATCTTTCATCTTTACCGGTTTCACCGTTTAAACAATAGAATGTTATATCATCTGCTTCACCGGTTTTGATAAACTCAATGCTGCTTATGTTAAATGGTGTATCATCATCAATATGAAAAGACAGGAAATGCTCTCCCTCATTTAAAAGTACTTCGGTTATTTCCATATCTTGAAAATTTGTCCATCCGCCTGTTGCGCTAACGCTTTGTTGACTTGTAATATCTTCATCATTTAATTTGATATGGAATTTCCCACCACTTTGTTGTGAAGCCACTCTTGCAACAGTAGTATAAGAACCTGATTCTTCAACCTGAATGGTATATTTTATCCATTCGCCTTTGGCCACATAACCAATATGAAATCCATTGCTTTTTATGGGATCTTGATTTGCTTCGATATCAACGCCATCATTTCGATATACCCAGCCAGAATTCCATGCCTGAAAAGAACCGGTAGAAGCCCCGTAATTAGCATAATCACGATCCCAATAGGCATATCCGATTTTACCCAGATCATAATCAGACAAATACAATAATCCTGGTAATGTATGAGGTGTGTTAAACGGTATTATTTCATCTGTATGCGGCTGACGGATTTTGGCATCATGAACACCTTTGTTATAAGAGCAATTCATGCTGTTTGTGTTCATGGCCAGCTCCATCATTGCATCAAAAGCTTCATCAACTGTTGGTTCAGGTGCCTGGCCACGCCAGTATTCCAATATTTGTTTGTAACCATCTGTAAAAGGGATAGAATAAGGGGCCACAATATTCTCGATTCTTTTCATTGGCCACCACGACCAACCTATATCATTGTTTTCAAAAAGGGTTATGGCTTCTGTAAACCAAACATTCGAATTCTCACCGCTTTCCCCCATCCATAGCGGAACATTATGCTCTTCGCGCATATCCAATACATATTGTATTGAACCGGGATCATCATTATAATCCCAGTATTTATGAAAGCTATAGGACATATTATCATCCCAGGGAGGTGTTAAGCCTGTGAAATCATTGGCAAACCAGTTGCCTTCAATAAAAATAATATGATTGTTGTCAACAGCCCTGATGGCAGCAGTAATGTCTTCATATAATTCTCTTAGCATGACACCGCCGGGCAGGTCCCAGTTTACTTCATTAATTAAATCATAGCCGCCGATCCATGGTTCATCACTGTACCTTTCGGCAAGTTTACCCCATAAAGCAACGGTTTTTGTCCGGTTCTCCTCACTTTCCCATAATGAAGGTTTTGAAGGGTCGTAATCTGAAATGGCTGCATTATAGCCTTGTCCGCCCGGAGCAGCATGAAGGTCAAGAATCAGGTAAATATTATTAGCCTCACACCAACTCAGCAAAGTGTCAACCATTTCAAACCCCTTATCAAGCCAGGTTTGCTCTCCCGGCAAAGGCTCTTCTTCGATCGGCAAAGTAAAAAGATTATAGTGCATGGCAAGGCGGGCACTATTATAGCCCCAGCTTGCCAGCGAGTCAATATCAGCTTTTGTTACATGATTATCTAACCAGGTATCAAAAAACTGATTTGTTTTCTCAACTCCCATCAATTCTTCCAACCGTTCTCTGAACTCCCACTGGGTATCTGCAACATCCGAAGACTGCATCATATAGCCTTCCATAAGCATCCAACCCGCCAGGCCCATACCTCTTAAAATTATCTCATCACCATTGCCGTCCACAATTTTCTTTCCATCTGTTTGAAGAAAACCCTGGCCAAAAGTGTGGGGTATAAAAACAATAATAAACACGATCGCCAGACATTGCCTTATTAATCGTTGAATATTCATACAATTACATTTCTTCATAGATAAAATAATTAATGGTTTGAAAACTATTTAAGTGTTTATTGAGAATATTTTCTGAATCTTTAGAATATCGATTTATTATTGATCATTAGGTGGCATCAAATTTACGTCATGTATCATCAAGAACAAGAAAACACATCACAACAAAAACTCATCACATTTAAAATTTCAACTCATCAAAAACTCTCATAATAGGATATAATTTACTATCTTGCCGGGTTTTACAGAAATAACAAATTTTCTTGATTGATTAAACAGGTACTCTTATGAGAATTTTGCCACTGTTTCTGCTTATATCATTTATGCTTATAAAAAATGGGGCCAGCCAAAATACAAGCCTTATGAATTTGCGAAGTGTTCCGCTTAAGAAACACTTTAACTCTGATGAATATCAGGGGGGAATTCAAAGCTGGGCTTTTGACCAGGACACATCTGGCATTCTTTACGTTGCCAATAACATGGGTTTATTGGAATTTGATGGTAACGCCTGGGCTAAATACGATGTACCCAATAGTACCAGAGTTAGAGCAGTGAAAGTTGATCATCAAAACAGAATCTTTGTTGGCGGACAGGGTCAGATTGGTTACTTTAAAATGACGGAATACGGGCTGAATTTCACTTCCTTGCTTAGCCTATTGCCTCCTGAACAGCAAGTAGTCGCTGAAACCTGGGAAATACTTTACAATGACGACAAAATGTATTTCCTTACCGAAAGTCGCCTTTTGGTGTATGATGGTAACCAGTTTCGGGCTCTTGAAACACCCGGATATGTGCAACATATTTTTAAATCAAATCACCAAATAATTGCCCAGGTTTACAACGCAGGATTGTTTGTCCTGAACGGTGAGATTTTCGTTCAAATGAATGGATCCGAAAAGATTCCGGAAATCATAGCCATTGTGCCAAATTTAATTGAAAACTATTTTCTAAGTAGTTCAGGTGAAGTTTACAAGCAAAAGGATAACATGTTTACTCAGGTTCCGGTTCCATTTAAGATAGGGAACATTTCAACAGCAATCCAGCTTAATAATGGAAATTACGCTGTTGGAACCGAGAACTCAGGACTATATTTTTTTGATCGTGATTTTTCGTTCATACAACATCTTACAAAACGAGAAGGATTATCAGACAGGACAATCAAAGCTCTTTATGAGGACAGCTACCACAATTTATGGGTTGCCCTTAACAATGGAATTGATTATTTGGAAATCAGTTTACCTTTTTCTTTATTAAATGAAGACATTGGCCTTGAAGGCACAGGATATGCGGCATGCAGATACAATGACAGAATTTATCTTGGGACCAACAACGGCATTTATATACAAGAAGACCAAGGGGGAAAACAATTAAACCAAGCATATAGATTGATTCCTGGAAGTGAAGGACAAGCTTATAACTTTTCAATAATTGATAATGATTTAATAATACATCATCACAATGGGGCTTTCCAGGTTCATAAAGATGGCATAACAAAGATGCATGATATTGGAAGCTGGAAATTTCTGCCTACAGTAATCCCTGGGCTTTTATTGGGAGGCGATTATCAAGGGATATCCTATTTTGAAGAACAAGGTAATAAATGGGTGAAAACCGGAGTTGTACCGCACCTTAATGAATCTTCGAGAATAATGGAATGGGAAAACGATACAATTCTGTGGATGACACATGGATTAAAGGGCGCCTACAGGTTGCGATTTGACAGCAATGTGAACCTGATTGGGAAACCTGAGCACTTTGGGAGTAATAATGGTTTTCCCTCCAATACCAACATCAGCGTTTTTTCCCTGGATGAAAATTTGGTTTTTACTGCTGAAAAAGGAATTTATGATTTTGATCAAACGCAGTCAAAATTCATCATTAACTCGTTCTTTGATGAATGGCTGGCAGATGGGCATGTGAATGAAATTGTTTCTGATGGCAATAATTCAATATATTTCATTCAGGAAAACAAAATGGGAGTTTTGTTTCAGGAAAAATTCGGCATTTACCAAAAAAACACAGGCCTGTTCAGGCATATCAATAAACTTATGAACGATGATCTGCCTAATATTACAATTCTTGATGAAAATAATTTGCTCATTGGAGCCAAAGAAGGATTTGTTCTTTACAACCCTCGAAAAAGATTTTTAGTCAATGAAAACTTCAAGGTAATTATCAGATCAGTTGATATTAAGATCAGCGAAGATTCTATAATAAAATACAATTCTCTCTACGGAAAAGATTTGGAGATAAACGTAAAACAATCTTTAAAAATAAGTTACGCTGCTCCCTTTTTCGATGGTTTCGAAGATCTAAAATACTCATACAGAATTGTTCCTCTTGAAGAAAACTGGTCAAACTGGACATCGGAAAGTGATGTGCAATATCCCTATTTGCCTCCGGGAATCTACACTTTTGAAGTTAAAGCTAAAAATATTTATGACCTGCAAAGCAAGGTCTCAGCATTTTCATTTAAGGTATTAGAGCCATGGTATTCTACAATGTGGGCTAAATTATTCTATACATTATTTGGATTGACTGTAGTAACCCTGGTTCTTGTTTTACAAAAAAGAAAGTATCTTGCAGAAAATGCTCAACTTGCACACCAAAGTAAACAGGCATTAAAAATTAAAGATGAAACAATTGATCAGATATCCAGACATTCGAAAGGTGAAATAGAACGGCTGATGAGCGAAAAATTCAAAACCGAAATAAACCTTAAAAATGACCAATTAACTACCATCACCATGCATTTACTAAGTGCCAGTGACTTTTTACAAAATGTAAAAAACAGAATACAAGGGTTCATTCAGCAGGGTGGCGACAGAAAAGAACTAAATCAAATTGTGAAAGAGATTGATGAAAATTTATCAGACCATAACTCATGGGATCAGTTTGCCTATCACTTTGATCAGGTTCATAGTGGTTACCTTAAAAAACTATCGGAAAACAACGTTAATTTAAGTCCCCGGGAAATTAAGCTTGCTTCTTTTCTTCGAATGAATATGAGTTCAAAGGAAATATCAAAACTTTTGAATATTTCTGATCGCGGTGTGGAGCTTGCCAGGTATCGTCTAAGAAAAAAACTAAAGCTTGGCCGAGATCAAAACCTGGTGGAATATTTAATAGGTCTGGATAGTTAGACTTGATTGTAAACTGGAAATTGTTTAGCACTTAGCCTTAAAAAACAGGCCTTCATAATAGTTTTTAGGCTTCATCTGAAGTGAGGGAGTGTTTATCAAACCCAGCTTTCCAGCAGCGTTCATTGAGCGGTAGGTTGCAAATTGACCACATCCTACCAAACAACCTGGCCGATAAAATGTTAACTAGAAAACCAACCGCTGATTTTAACGTATAAGAACTTAGAACCATTTAAAAATCATAAGAGTATATACATTTCTTATTTTCATGACAACTGTCAGGTTCAATATTTTTTCAGGCACTGATAAAGGATTAGTACGGAATCAAAATGAAGATTATCATTCATATTGCGCAAATCTTTCAGAAAAACCTTTGGAATGGTCATTTTCAACATGTATTAATCATGTCAGGCCAGGACCTATAGGTTCATTATTATTACTTACCGACGGTATCGGGGGTAACAAAGCGGGCGATGTGGCATCTAAGCTTACAGTAGAAAGTATTAAGTCAATTTTTTCAAAACTAGAAAAAGCTCCTGATTCTGATCAAATTCCATCGTTTCTCGAAAAAGTAATTATTGAGACTAATGAAAAAGTTATTGAATATCAGGAAAATTTCCCTGACACTTATGGAATGGGCACTACCCTTATCATAGGGTGGGTTACCAGAGGTCAGCTACACCTTTCATGGATTGGCGATAGTCGGGCCTATATTTTTAACCCGAAAACCGGTTTGCACCAATTAAGTAAGGATCACTCATTGGTTCAGAGATTGGTAGATCAGGGAGAAATCACCAATGAACAGGCTTTTTTTCATCCACACAGTAATATCATAACCCAAAGTTTAGGTGATAGAACCAGAATTCCAAAACCAGGATATAAATCAATTACGCTTCAGGGCGATGACCGGATACTGTTATGTTCTGATGGACTTAACAATATGTTGCAGAATCATGCTTTAAAAACCATTTTAGAACATTTTAGCGATACAGAACAATGTGGAGTCGAATTGATTTCTTCAGCCAATAAAGCAGGTGGGCGAGATAATATATCCCTTATTTTATTTGATGTGATACCTGAATAAACCGGATACATACCATGAAATAGTAATTTTGAAAAGAAGAAGCTCAATAATATTAAATAAAGAATGAAGATTAATATCATATATTCCACAGTGATAATATGCTGCTAACTAAGCTGCATTGCCTTTTGGGCAAATAAAAAAAAGGACCAGAAATATTTCGGTCCTTTTATTATTTTTAGGTAACGGTGTTTTAAAGTTTTAAAGCAATTCCTAAATTTAAATAAGAAATACCATAACCCAATTCGCCCAATAAAGCCAGATTATCAGTAAAATAATATCTGGCACCAAAGAAATAGGAATAAGCAATACCACTTCCGCGCGCCGATGAAGTATTAAAAGATTGGTCACCATATGTTGAAGATAATACGATACGTGGGCCAATTAATAAGCCAGTATAGGTATCCAGTTTATCAGCCAATGGATAATGCAACGCTCCACGGGCTCCAATAATTATATTGGTGTAATTCCATCCATATTCAGTTCCAAAACTTGAAACCCGATATCTGTATGAAGAAAAACCTACATAACCTCCTAATCCCAAAGTAAGATTTTCAACATCCAACAAATTATCAATATAACCGTATTCTACCGAAACTGATAGCGGTGGAATACTAGTGGAATAATAAGACCCCCAATAATAAATGGACCCAAGCCCAATGCTTGCATTTACAACCTTATCTCCTTTAAGAAATGTTGGTTCCTGCGCCATTAGGGTAGAAATACCCATAATCAGAATTATCGAAACGATTAGTTTTTTCATTGCTTCTCAGGTTATTAATATTAGATTAAAAAATAAGTTTTGCCAATAAAATAAAGGTTTAAAGTTATGAACAATATTGAAATCAACAAAAATTATTTTGCAAAATGGTAATTATTATCGCCTTTTATTAATGGATTTTATGAATTTATAGTAAATTCGCTTTTACTGGTCACGAAAATCAGTATTCAATTCTGGCAGGAAAACCAGGGATTTTTTGTTAAACTATTGGTTGGTATGCAATTTTTTCGTTACAAAAAAGTCATTTCTGCAGCTTGTGTAGCAGTAACGATAATAATACCCATAAAGGGTTATGCATCAAATTCAGCGTTTGGCAATCATGATACACTTTTTATTCCCTACAATAATAAAAATATTGTTGTTGATGGTGAACTAGGCGACTGGAGAAATTTTTATAGTCATTCCTTTTCAGATACCTGTCAAACCATACATACAGCAGGAAATTACCTATTGTCTGATGTCTATCCTGACGGGTTTAATACAGAGAATATACCTGAACCATTATCCAAAAACCAGGTTGATATAATGCTTTGCTGGGATATATCCAATCTATATGCAGGTTTTAAGATTTTCGACAAGCACCTGATAGCTGAATTTGATGCAGAAAAAGATGAAAATAATCTTTATCTCAACGATGCCATTTAATTATACATTGATACCAGCAACGACAGTAAAAATATAATGGATATTAATGACTATCAATTTATTGTAGATGTTTTAAATCAAAGTGTTGTTTTTAGGGGAGATTTACGTTGGGCTGAGAAAGAGGGTGTTGCTGTGCCTAAGGAAAAGGGCCAAAATATTTTATATAGTAGCGCTGTTTCCTACCAGGGTAATATCAATGATCCCAACACAATTGATACGTTCTTTATTGTTGAGTTGCAGATACCTTTTGCAGCTATTGGCATTGCCCCCCAAGAAGGAATGGTCATGAAAATGGATATCTGTAATGATGATGCAGACAGGCTTTTGCAGCACCTGGGAATTCTACCCGAAGTTCTTTATTTAACCTGGCCCTTTAATTGGAGCGGAATTGGCGATTTTGGTTTTCTCAACCGATGGAAAACTGTTAAGCTTACCGGTAAACCGCCCGTTATTGAAGCTTTGGCAAAGAAGTACGGACTATTTATTACTATTGTTGGTCTTATTTCATTTATGGTTGCTATTACATTGTTCATTTTTAGCTATTTAAGAACAAAAAACCTTAAGGCAGTATCCAATAAAATTATTTCGCAAAACCTGGTTGTAAAAGACCACTCAAGGGAATTGGAAAATTCAGCAGAAAACCACAAAATCTTACTGGAAAAAGCAACTCATTTTATAATAAAAAACCCTTCAATTCATATCTCACCAATACAACTGGCTGATGAGTTATATGTTTCCTTACGCTCCCTTCTGAGACTTACTAAAGAGGAACTAAACTGTACCCCCACTGTTTTTACAAGTGCCGTAAAACTAAATATGGCATGCCAGTTTTTAAAAACAAAACAAGGAAATATAAGCCAGGCAGCTTATGACTATGGATTTTCTGACCCGGCCTATTTTTCCCGCCTTTTTAAAAAACACTATGGAATATCTCCGCGCACTTTTATTGCAAAACATAAAGTAGCATAATTCTTACCCTTTTGTCGCTACAAAACTATTTTCTGTCGTTTTTATCCAAATTATTTGAATAAGTTTTTCTTTATTTTGATGTGATATAATTCACTTCAAAAGATTCCTATGATGGCGATAAAAAAATTTGTCTTTACTCCAATTTTAGCATTCGCTTTTCAATTTGGCGTATGGGCTCAGCAAACTACAGTAACTGCAGGGGGAGACATATCTGGCGCAAGCGGAAGCGTGAGCTACTCAATCGGACAGGTATTATATAGCGTTTACTCCGAAACTACCGGAAGCGAATGGCAGGGTGTGCAGCAACCCTATGAAATATCTGTGGTTACAACCAACCAACTTGCTAATAAGAATTACCAATTAACAGTTTATCCCAATCCTACAGCAGGCATCATCACCTTAAAAACACCCAAATTGCCACAATTACAAACTACCTGTCAGTTATATAATTCAGAAGGCCAGCAAATTACAGATGTAGAAATTGTTGACACAGAAACGCGCTTCGATTTTTCCATATATAATCCGGGCACCTACATTCTTATTGTAAAAGAAAAGAACTTACCGATTGCCAGATTTAAAATCATCAAAAATTAGTGCAGATACTTAATACATCCCCCTAACCCTCTTAAAAAGGGTAATCAGGCAGTGCAAAATCATATACCAAGCAACATTGGCTCAAAATAATACATCAACTCAGGGAAACAAAAAACTTATAAAACCAGGAAAACATGAAAGAATCAATACTATTCATCGCAATTATTGCTATAAGTATTATAATTACAAAAGCGCAAAGTCCGGAAAAAATATCTTATCAGGCCGTAATCCGGAATTCAGACAATGAGCTGATGATTAATAATTCTGTAGGAATTCAGATCAGCATTCTTGAAACGATGGAAGATGGCACACCCGTTTATACCGAAAGACATTTTCCGCAAACCAATCATAATGGTCTTGTAACACTTGAAATAGGAACCGGAACCATCATTACAGGGAGTTTTTTGACCATAAGCTGGGCAGAAAGCATCTATTTCCTAAAAACAGAAATTGATGTAGAAGCGGGTTTTAATTATACCATAAGCCAAACCACACAATTGCTTAGCGTGCCCTATGCCTTGCATGCCAATACTGCCAGTTCCCTTACGGGCGAATTACCCGAAACCGATCCGGTATTCGAATCATCAGCTGCTTCTGTTATTTCATCTGCAAATCTTACCAACTGGAATAACGCCTTCAGCTGGGGCAATCATGCCTCGGCAGGTTATTTAAGCAGCTTCTCAGAGACTGACCCACTTTGGACTGCCAGTCCTTCTTTTGGAATAACCAATACTAATATTACCAACTGGAATACTGCATTCGGTTGGGGCAATCATACTTTAGCGGGCTATTTAACCAGTTTTTCAGAATCGGATCCCACCTGGAGCGGCTCAGCCAATTTAACGGGAAATATTACCAGAACAGGGAGAGTGGGCATAGGCACTGCCAGTCCTAATGCCGGGTTGCACATTAAAGGATCCACTCACCCCGGTAGTTTTTTATACCTGCAATCTGACGATGAGCAGGATAGTGGCTTTCGCATTTACGAAGGAGATACAGTACGATGGCACCTATTCAATGAGTCTGTTGCCGGTGGACTTTCCATAAGAAATAACAAATACAGATCGGCAATTTTTGTAAAACAGGCCAATGCATATGCAGGAATAGGTACAACCACACCTGAAGCACAATTGCATACCACCGGCTCAGTTCGTTTTGCCGGTGCAGGAACCCCGGGAACGGGAAAAGTTTTAACATCCGATGCCAATGGCACAGCTACATGGCAGTCCGGAATACAAACCTATCAGATTGGCGACTTTGCTCACGGTGGCATTGTATTTTGGGTTGATGCTACCGGACAACACGGACTTGTATGTGCAAAAACAGACCAAAGCCCCGGAGAGCGTTGGTATGCCGGAACTAATGGCATTACACGAGCTTACGGAAATGGTCCCTTATCAGGGCAAGCAAATACATCTATTATTATTGCAGCTCAGTTAGCTATTGGGGATGATGGCTTTAATTATGCAGCAAATATATGCAATGAGCTACAAATTACTGAAGGCGCTAAAACATATGGCGACTGGTATTTGCCTTCAAAACATGAATTAAGTTTAATGTATGATAATAGAATAGCTATTAATATTTCTGCAATAGCAAGAGGTGGCAGTGGTTTTGCCAGTGCCTTTTATTGGAGTTCGTCGGAGTCCAATAGCCTCAACGCCTGGATCCAGAGGTTCAACGATGGTTATCAGAGCGGCAACGGCCTCAAGTCCAGCTCAAACAGGGTTCGTGCCGTACGGGCATTTTAATTGCTTCTATGGCAATACAGAGGACATCGGAATTTCAACAATGACCATGGTATTATACATTGCATCATTCAAACTGCTCTCTGAACAAACAGTAGCTACATCCGTTAAGGTCATGTTGATTTCTTCGCGCACAAGGGTTTCTCCCTCCCACTCTATGGCTGCTTCGCCATTTTGAACCTGCTTTTTGTCGCGGTAAGCATTAACTTTTTCCAGGTAAGCATCTACCGCACGGGCAAGATTTGTCGTAGCATCCAGATCGGCCATTCTGTATGATGTGGATTCATTCCTACTGGATCCGGTTCCCATGGCCCTTATAAAATTCATATCTGAGTGATATTTCTGTCCCTTGCAGCTGAATACCACCTTTTCAGGTTCGGGTAGTCTTTCTTTCTTTCCCAACATAAAACTTCCACATTGCGTAAATAAAAAGATGAATGCAATGCCTGGCAAGATATTTAAAATCCTTTTCATAATGGTTCTGATTTACCTGAATACATATTATTTACCAGGCCACAAAATACAATAAAGCAATAACGGCCAATGGCACAGTAATATTATCGAGGCCGCCTTCACTGATCATTTCTACAAAGGCAGCAACTATAGCCACTCCAAAAGATAAAAACAACAAAGGGTAACCGGTATATTCGTAAACAAAAAGCACCGCAAGACTAACCATGAGGGCAGAAATCATAAAAGCTGTTGTACCCAGGATCGTTTTGTTAAATCTTCGGCCCAAAAACAAAACCCCGTTGGATTGGCTGCTGTAAGCATTGCCAACATAAGCTGCCAGGGGGTCGCTAATTCCTACGATTAAAACCGGAAGGATAAAAAACAGCTGACTGCCCAGTTTTTGAGAAATGAGAAAAATCAAAAAAACGGACATTGGCAGAATATAGGTTCCGGAAGTTTTTCTGCCTACCGATTCAAGCGATTGTAAAATATTGTATTTGCGGCCGAAATAAAATATTATGAAGAAAATTATACCCAACACAAAAACATACCAGTAAGAATCGAAAGCCACCAGAAACAACAGACTGGAAATGGTTGCTGATGCGTGGGCCATTTTACGGGTATATTCAGCTTTCACACCATAATATCGATGCAGATATTCCATAAGGGCAATTACCCCAATGTAGGCCAATAAAAAACCAGCTGCATAGAATACCTGATGTTCCATTTGAGAAAGTTAGCGAATACGTTATATGCAAATATTTCTTTATTCAAAGAAACCCAAAAGTAAAAACTTTCTTCTAATTATCAGGAGTTGTATAAAAGATTTCGCTGTTCTTTTAACCGATCATCGTGAATATACTCTTCGTACTCCATCTGCTTATCAATCATTCCATTGGGCCCCATTTCAATAATACGGTTGCATACGGTTTGAATAAACTGCTGGTCGTGCGACGACATCAGAATATTTCCTTTAAACTTAATCAGGGTATTATTAAAGGCCTGAATGGATTCCAGATCTAGATGGTTGGTGGGGGTGTCGAGCAGCATAACATTGGCATTACGAATCATCATGCGGGCAATCATGCATCTTACCTTTTCTCCACCAGACAAAACCCTTGCTTTTTTGTATATCTCTTCGCCTGAAAACAGCATTTTACCGAGGAAGCCACGCAGATAAAGCTCAGTGGTATCTTCAGAAAACTGTGCCAGCCAATCAACAAGGGTTAGATCATTTTCGAAAAGATGATCATACTCCAGGGGCAGATAGGCTTTCAGGATGGTTTGTCCCCAGGTAAAATTGCCGCTGTCAGCTTTCAGATGGCCTTTTAAAATACCAAAAAGAGCCGTCATGGCACGGGTATCTCTGGATAAAAAAGCGATCTTGTCGTCCTTTTGCATCACAAAATTTAAATTTTTAAAAAGAGTAACTCCATCAATGGCATGGGTCAGTTTTTCCACTTCGAGAATATGATTTCCGGGCTCTCTTTCCGGTGTAAAAATAATACCGGGATATTTTCTTGTAGAAGGCTTAATTTCTTCAATATTAAGCTTTTCTATCATCTTTTTACGACTGGTAGTTTGCTTTGATTTGGAAGCGTTGGCGCTAAACCGGGCAATGAACTCCTGTAGTTCTTTTTTACGGTCTTCGGCCTTTTTGTTTTGCATCATTTGCTGTTTCAGGGCAAGCTGGCTCGATTCGTACCAGAAAGTATAATTCCCTGAAAACATCTGTATTTTATTAAAATCGATATCTACAACGTGGGTGCAGATAGAGTCAAGGAAATGTCGGTCGTGCGATACCACCAAAACGGTATTCTCAAAATTGGCCAGATAGTTTTCGAGCCAGTTAACGGTATCAAGGTCAAGGTCGTTTGTAGGCTCATCCAGCAAAAGATTATCAGGTTTCCCAAAAAGTGCCTGCGCCAGCAGTACCTTTACCTTTTCTTTGGCTTCCAGATCGCTGACCAGTTTTTGATGCAGATGTTCCTTTATGCCCAGACCGCTAAGCAAACTGGCAGCATTGCTTTCAGCATCCCATCCTGCCATATCCGCAAATTGGGCTTCCAGTTCTGATGCTCTCATGCCATCTTCTTCGGTAAATTCAGATTTGGCATAAATAGCATCCTTTTCAGTCATTACCGACCAGAGAAGCTCATGGCCCATCAGCACTGTAGAAAGGACTGTGCAATCGTTAAACTGCGAGTGGTTTTGACGCAAAACAGACATTCTTTCTCCGGCACCCATGCTAACTTGTCCGCGCGAAAACTCAATATCGCCACTAATCATTTTTAAAAAGGTAGATTTACCGGCACCATTAGCACCGATTACACCGTAGCAGTTACCAGGTGTAAACTTAAGGTTTACATCCTGAAAAAGAACACGTTTCCCGAATTGAATACCCAGGTTGGAAACAGAAATCATAAAAAAGGGGTGGTAAAGTATTAGGATAAAAATTTGAAAATTAAGAGAGTGCAAAAGTACACTTATTTCATGAGCATTGCCCGCATAATGGCATAAAAAAAGGAAACTGTTTTGGTTTCCTTTTTTATGAAAGATTTCTAAAGTATTAATCCCAGACAATTTTATATGTACCCAGGTTCTTTTCTTCAAATGAACGAATAAATTCAGCCCGTGAAGCACATTCGGTTTTTGCTTTACGTATGAATATCTCAGTTGATTTACGATACTGCTGATCACGATGGGTATCCTGCAAAAGAAGGTATCCCATTATAATGTAACCAGCAATTTCGACCAACCGGCGGGCATGAAAATCAATCAATTCGTTATTTTTCGTTTCATGAACAGTTTTGCCAAGAATTTCAAAATCGTCGGTAAGCTTGATCAATACATCTCTCAAGTATTCAAACTCAGGTAACACATGATTTTCCTGATATTCTCTTATCAATTTTAAGTAAGCTCCATTTCCAACGGCTCTTATTGCGGCCACAACCTGTAACTGCGAAGTACCTTCATAAATATTGGTAATACGGGCATCGCGATACAGTCTTTCTACAGGAAAATCTTTCATATACCCTGTGCCTCCATGCACCTGAAGTGCATCTGATGCAATTTCATTGCAATACTCGCTGGCAAAAAGTTTAAGCAGAGGTGTAAGTGCATCAGCAACCCGGTTATGAGCTTTGGCATCATTTCTTTCTTCGGGTTCCAGTTTGCGTTCTTCCTGGATAAAATTATACGCTTTGTAAACATCTACATAACGGGCTGTTTCATATAACAGGGAGCGGGTTGCGTCAATTTTTGCACGCATTACACTAAGCATTTCATATACTGCAGGGTAATTGATAATAGGTTTACCAAATTGTTCTCTTTCGTAAGCATATTTCAAAGCTTCGCGGTAGGCAGCTTCTGCAATACCTACAGATTGAGCACCTACGCCCAAACGAGCAGAGTTCATCAAAGACATAACGTATTTAATCAAACCCAACTTACGATCGCCAACCAATTGTGCGGGAGCATCTTTAAATACCAGTTCGCACGTGGGTGATCCTTTGATACCCAGTTTGTTTTCAATTCGTCTTACTGAAACGGCTCCATGTTTGCGATCATATACAAAGAGAGAAAGTCCTCTGCCATCCATGGTTCCAGGTTCCGTTCTTGCCAAAACAAGACTAATATCAGCATCACCATTGGTAATAAATCTTTTTACACCATTAAGAAACCATTGTTGCTTATTTTCGTCGTAAGTGCCTTTAAGCTGAACTGCCTGTAAGTCTGATCCTGCATCGGGCTCGGTAAGGTCCATAGCAGCAGTGGCACCCTGGTTGAAACGGGGCAGAAATTCTTTCTTTATTTCATCACTGGCAAATTCGTGAAGAGTTTCTGCGCAATCCTGTAAACCCCAGATATTGGCAAAACCTGCATCGGCACGCGATACCAGCTCGGCAGCCATAACATAGGGCACCATTGCGAAGTTCAATCCACCAAATTCACGGGGCAGCGACATCCCGATTAAGCCAGCTTTGGTAAGAGTATCATGGTTTTCCTGTGTACCGCGAGCATAAACAACTTCATTGTTTATAAGCTGTGGCCCTTCCTGGTCAACAGATTCGGCATTAGGGCCGATGGTTTCGCCACAAATTTCTCCAACAATTTCCAGCACTTTATCATAAGAGTCCAAAGCATCTTCATAATCCTGAAAAGCGTAATCATAATTATCTTTATCGGCAAAATTGTTTTCTTTCAACCTGATGATCTTCTCCATTTTTTTATGACGAAGATGAAACTTTAAACCGGGGTTATCTATATAATAATTATCCATTGTTCTTGATTTTTAATTTATTGAATACCTTAATAGAGGTAAATTAGCAACTGTATTTAGCGGGAGTTTTTCTTGTAAAACTTGATCATTTTGGGAATAATGTCAGATACGCTTCCGATTATTGTATAATCAGCAATTTGATTAATAGGTGCCTTCGGATCATTATTGATAGAAATGATCTTTGCAGATTCGTTCATACCGGCGGTATGCTGCACTGCACCCGATATACCACAAGCAATATACAGTTTTGGTCTAACGGTAACACCCGTTTGTCCCACCTGACGGGCATGATCAACAAAACCTGCATCAACCGCTGCACGCGATGCGCCTACTTCTCCACCGATCAGGTCAGCAAGTTCGTAAAGCATATCAAAGTTTTCTTTCGATCCCACACCATATCCACCAGAAATAATGATCTGAGAATTTTTAATATTGATCTTTTGTTTCTCTATGTGTCTTTCAATTATCTCAACGACCATATGGCTATCGTTGAGTATTGTGTCAACATTCACGTATTTTACTTCACCTTTATAAGTGCTGTTAAATACTTCTTTTTTCATCACCCCTTCCCTAACGGTTGCCATTTGTGGGCGTGTGTCGGGGTTGATAATAGTAGCAATGATATTACCACCAAAAGCAGGCCTTATTTGATACAGTAAGTTGGTGTACTCTTTACCAGTTTTATTTTCCTTATGATCTCCAAAAACAAGACTTGTGCAATCTGCTGTTAATCCACACTTAAGAGCTGATGCTACTCTTGGAGCCAGATCGCGGCCCACTGATGTTGCACCAAAAATAGCAATTTCGGGTTGCTCCTGTTTAAAAAGGCTCACTACAATCTCCGCATGTGGAAGAGTAAGAAAAGGGTTTAAACGTGAGTTGTCGGCAATATGAGCCACATCTACACCGTAAGGGAAAACCTGGTTCTCAATACCATTAAGATTATACCCGATAAGAATGGCCTCAAGTTTTCGGTCTATTTCGTTGGCAAGCTTACGGCCTTTGGTAAGTAGTTCAAGACTTACTTCAGCGACCTGACCGTCTTCAATTTCACAATAAACAAATATATTATTCATGTTATCAAATTTATATTTCAGATTTACTCAATGAGTATTGCTCAGATTAAATTAAATGAAGATTTTGAAATAATTTTATTTACTCCGTAATAATTGCAGCCAAAATAATTGTTACGGATACATTTTTTTTTAACCAATAACGTGACTTTCTAAAAGTTCCTTCATAAGAAAATCAATGTCTTTATCTTCTGCTGAAAGATGAACTGAATCTTTTTTGGCCAGCACAACATTTTCAATTTTCTTTACTTTGGTGGGTGAACCAGATAATCCGAGCATTTCTGTGTCAGCATCAAGATCGGCAACGCTCCATTCTTCAATCCGCAGATAAGGTTTATTGGTCATCATTTCGGTGTAGTCTTTGGTTTCTTCAACAAGTTCAGAAACAGTACGGGCGTGTTTATACTGCATAATCAATTTTGCATGTCTTGGGCGACAAGAAGGGGCAGAACTATGCACAGTAATTAATAAAGGGGTAGTTGCTTTTACAACTTCTACACCTCTTTCCAATCGTCTTTTTATGATGAGCTGATCTTCGTTTACTTCGAGAATATCTTCGCAATAAGTAACCTGCGGAATACTAAGTTTTTCAGCCACCTGGGGTCCAACCTGAGCAGTATCGCCGTCTATTGCTTGTCGACCGGCAATAACCAGGTGTGGCTCCAATTTCCTTACTGCCAAACTTAAGGCGTAAGAAGTGGCAAGGGTATCTGAACCGGCAAACCTGCGGTCGGTTAACAGATAGCCGGATGTTGCACCCCTATATAGGGCTTCTCTTATTACCTCTGCAGCCCTTGGAGGGCCCATGGTAATAATAATTATTTCGGTGTCTTCAATTCTGTCTTTAACACGAAGAGCCTGCTCTAAAGCGTGGAGATCTTCAGGGTTGAAAATCGCCGGCAAAGCACTACGATTTACAGTACCATCGGCCTTCATGGCATCCTTACCCACATTGCGTGTGTCGGGTACTTGTTTGGCTAATACAACAATTCTAAAACTCATGAAAATAGATTTTCTAAATAATAATTAATGGATAAAAAGCTTTTAACTAGTTTACATTTTTATTTAAAAACTTCCCACAAAGGGTTATTTTTTAATTTCAATGTTTTGTGGGTTCTTGTCATCACAGTCTCCTGTGCATACAAAGCAATCATCAATAAGTTTATCACTGATACCCATAGAAGAGTACCCACCATCGTGGAAAAGATTTTGCATGGTAACCATTTTGGTATAATCCGAAAACATTGATATACAGTAAGCTGCACAATCATCGGATGTGGCATTACCCAATGGCGACATACAATTGGCATAGCTATAAAAAGCACCAAATCCCTTAACACCTTGCCCTGCAGTAGTAACAGTAGGAGATTGTGAAATAGTATTTACACGCACCCTGCGCCGGTTTCCATAATGATAACCAAAGCTGCGTGCAATAGACTCTAGCATGGCTTTGGCCTGGGCCATATCGCTGTAAGACGAGTACGTACGTTGAGCGGCAATATAGCTAAGTGCAACTACACTACCCCATTGGTTAATTGCATCAAGATTCCAGGCTGTTTGTAAAACTTTATGCAATGAAATAGCCGAAACATCAAGGGTTTTCATCATATAATTATAGTCGAGTTCGGTATAGTGCAATCCCTTTCTAACGTTGGGTGACATTCCTACTGAGTGTAAAATAAAATCAATCTTTCCACCCAATATTTTCATACTTTCCTGAAATAGGTTTTCCAGATCGTCAACCTGAGTAACATCGGCAGAAATCACCTCAGCTCCGGTTTTTTCGCCTAATCTGAATATATCACCTTTGCGTAAAGCTACAGGTGCATTGGTTAAAGTGAAAATTGCTCCCTCTTCTTTGGCTTTTTCAGCCACTTTCCATGCTATTGAATTTTCATCTAACGCGCCAAAAATAATTCCACGCTTTCCTTTTAACAAATTATTGCTCATTAGTATCTAATTTTGATTAATATTCTGTTTATCAAATAATTCTTCGGCAGCCTGAATAACGGCTTTGCCAGGGTTTTCACCACCCATCATTTTGGCAATTTCTTCTATTCGCTGAGATGGGTTCAATTCTTTTACGAAAGTTTTGGTTGTTTGGTTCTCAGTTTTTTTGAAAACAACAAAATGTTTTTTTCCTTTCGCTGCAACCTGCGGAAGATGTGTTACAGAAATAACCTGCATATTTTTAGCTATCTGATGAAGAATTCTTCCCACCTTGATGCCTATTTCGCCAGAAACGCCTGTATCAATTTCGTCAAAAATGATAGTAGGTAAAAGATTTTTTAACGATATAACTGATTTAACAGCAAGCATTAGTCTTGATAATTCGCCACCAGAAGCAATTTTTGATAATTCCTGTGGTTGCAACCCAAGATTGGCAGAAAACAAAAACTCAAGATCATCTATTCCGCGAGAATGTAGTTGAGAGGAATTCTTCAATCCAACCTGAAATCTTCCATTGGGCATGCCCAATTCTTGTAAAATACTATTGATTTCCTTTTCAAGGGTTTCTAAAGATTTTTTTCTCTTTTGTGAAATATCCAGAGCTACAACAGATAGTTCCTTTTCCTTTTCCTGAATGCTTTTGCTCAATTTTATAATTTGCTCTTCAAGAGATTCAAAACTTTGAATCTTTTCTTCAAATTCATCTCGCAGCCTTATCAGGTCATCAATATCAGCTACATTATGTTTATGCAGTAACTTTTGAATTAAATCGAATCTTTCCTGTAAAATAAATGCTTTTTTAGGGTCATCTTCAATATCATCTTTAAACCCTGCAATGGTATCAGCAATATCTTTTAATTCAATTGAAGCCGATTGCAAACGAGTGTAGAGTTCTGAATAGGCCGGATCATATTTTTCCAATGACCTGAACAGTCCAATAATTTCGTTAAGAGAAGTGATGATATTTTCCTGGTTGCTCTGTAATATAAAATCGGCCTTTTCGAAGCTGAATTTTATTTCGCCGGCATTATTGAGTATTTCCAATTCTGAAGTAAGCTCATCCAATTCCCCGGGGATAAGAGCTACCTTATGCAATTCGTCAAATTGAAACTGAAGATAATCAAGTTCAGCCCGGGTTTGCTTTTCTGTTTCCTTTAACTGATCGAGAGACTTAATTTCGTTTAGCCATTGCTGATATTGATTTTTATACGAGATTACTACCGGCAAAATATTGGCCCAGGAATCTAATAGGTCGTATTTAAAGGATGAGTCAGCGAATAAAAGGCTTTGATGCTGAGAATGAATATCAATGAGTTTCTCAGCAAAAAGCTTCATTAAAGTAAGATTTACAGGAGTATCATTGATAAATGCTCTGGATTTTCCCTGTGTATTGATTTCACGTCTTAAGATGGTAATATCATCATAATCAAGATCATTTTCATTGAAAAGATTCAAGATTTGAATATCTTTTACGTTGAAAGTCCCTTCAATAATACACTTACTGTTTTTATTATTCAAAGTACGAGTATCAGCCCGTTGGCCCAAAATAAGACCTAACGCGCCTAAAAGAATTGATTTACCTGCACCTGTTTCACCTGTAATAATAGTAAGCCCATCATCGAAGCTGATGTCCAGTTTTTCTATCAGGGCATAGTTTTCAATCAAAAGACTCTTTAGCATGTTGAACCAGGGCTATTTTTCAAAAGAAGCAAAGTTAACAAACTTTACCGAGTTTTGCTGTTCAAAATTGCTAAACTAAAGAGATGTTTAAAACAAAAATAGAACAATATAAAAGTATTGAATTTATTGTCTCTGGGGTTGGGAAATACGACGGTATTTGGCGCTATTTGCCGGATCTATTTCTGAAAGGATTTGCACTACCTGGTTCTTTTCCATGTCGGGAGCTGGTGTAAAAAGATTTACCAGTTCATCACCTTTGGTAATCATGATTATAGACATAAGATAGCTGCCAGGTCTTTGCCTGTGGGTGCGTTGCAGCATTTCGAGCGCTGCCACTACCTGGCTTCTGGCCATATCCATATTATCACTCATGGCATCAAATCCAAGCCTGTGATAGGTATATAAAGCCTGACGTGCATTGGCGTATTGAGAATTAAAGATGTTTTCCATAAGCCAGTAACGATTTCTCTGGCCTTCAAAAGACTTCCAACCCTTTTCAGTGGCATTTTGGGCCAGATTAACAATGGCCTGTGCTTTTTCAAAATATGGATTCCCACCCATGGGTGTGAAGGTATCAAAATCGAAACCAATTATTACATATGCATAAAAGGCCAAAACAGATGTAAGATTACTTGTAAATGTGTTATCAGCATATTCAAGAGTTTGATTTTCAACATATCTGAAAGAGAAATCACGGTCGTTATGGTTTATAACAGGGCTTGAATAGGATGTTTTAAAAATGGGTCGCCGTGTTTGTACCTGTATAGAACCGCGGTATTCGTCACCGCCCACTTTTTCATTTACAGTAATGAGAATGCTGGCTTCAATTCTCTCTTCGGGCTTATACTGATATTCCGACCAGTTGCGTTGGTTGATAAACTCATAAATAGATGATTGCAATGTTTGTAGTATTTGGCGGTCTGTTTCGGACATACCGGGAGAACTTATCTGCACCATACATTGCAGTTCCTGTCCACGGACGTTGATCAAAAAAAGTAAGGAAAGAATTAAAGTGGTAAGTATTTTTTGCATAGGAATGCTCTTTTTTAATCATTAGAAAAGCAAGCGACGAGTTTGTCGGTAATATCAGCAGCAACTTCTGTTTTGCTCTTTAATTCAAACTTTAAAACAGCATTGTTATTGTCTAAAATGGTAATTTTATTGGAATCTCCTCCAAATCCTGCTCCCCTGTCATTGAGAGAGTTTAGCACAATAAAGTCAAGATTTTTCTGACTCAATTTTACCCTTGCATTTTCCAGTTCATTATCTGTTTCAAGGGCAAAACCCACCAGGATTTGATTTTTCTTTTTCATATTACCTAAAGTGGCAAGTATGTCAGGATTTTTTACAAGACTTAACTGCAAATTGTTGTCGCTTTTCTTTATTTTTCGGTTGCTTGCAGTTTCAGGCCTGAAATCGGCAACCGCAGCATTAAGGATGGCAGCATCAGCAGTGGGAAAGACATCCATAGCTGCATTATACATTTCCAAAGCTGAAGTTACATCGATCCTTTTTATGTGTCCTTGCGGTGTTTGTTGCTGAACCGGACCTGCTATCAAAATAACTTCTGCACCCCGTTTTGCTAATTCTGCGGCAATGGCAAATCCCATTTTCCCGGATGATTGATTGCCGATATACCTCACAGGATCAATGGCTTCATGGGTAGGACCTGCAGTAATAAGTATTTTTTTTTCTGCCAGAACTTTATTTTCTGAAGAAAAATAGTTTTCTATAGCATTAAAAATGGATTCGGGTTCTTCCATTCGTCCTTTGGCTTCATAGCCGCAGGCAAGATATCCTTCATTAGGTTCAATAATTTGAATATTATTATCTTTCAGCCATTGAATATTTCTTTGAACCGAAAAATGATCAAACATTTTCACGTTCATAGCCGGGGCCATGAATATTTTTTTATTGAAGGCAATTAAGGATGTTGATAAGGCATCGTCGGCTATTCCGTTGGCAAGTTTCCCAATTATATTAGCAGTGGCAGGAGCTACTATAAAACAATCGCCCCAATCGGTTAAACTAATATGCTCTGTTGTATAATCGTTTTCAGGGCCAAAAACCTTATCGTAGATTTTATTTTGTGAAAGAGATTCGAGGCTTACCCGTGTAACAAACCACAGGGCATTTTCTGTGGTCACAACCCGCAACTGTGCTCCTGCTTTAATGAAAAGACGAATAAGAATAAGACTTTTGTAAGCAGCAATACCACCACTAATTCCTAAAATTATTCTTTTTCCTTTAAGCATAAATAAGTGATTTAACCACTGATAAGATCAGCAGTTTTAGTCGTTATCAGGGATCCTGTAATAGACCTTTCCGTTAAGAAATTCGGAAATAGAAACAAGAGAAGGTTTGGGTAATTGTTCGTAATGACGGGCTATTTCTATTTGTTCGCGATTTTCAAATACCTCTTCAAGATTATCAGTAGAAGTAACAAATTCTGAAAGTTTATTATTAAGCTCTTCTTTGGTCTCTAAACCAATCTGATTTGCCCTTTTAGAGAGAATTACCACAGACTGATATACATTCGCAGTTTCTAAATCAAATTGTCTCAGATCTCTGGTGACTGTATTGGTAGGGGTTTTAGATTTTTTGATTTCCATCTTTTCAAATTATAAAATTAATTATTTAAGTTTTAATTAATCAACCTGTTCATTAGTAACACTGTTGGCAGCACTGGCTTCTAATGCTTCAATTCTTTGCTGTGATTTTGAAAGCATTGAATCTGCATCAGAAAGAAAACTAGTTTCAGGAAATCTCTTTACCAATTTACCGTAGGCATCTACAACATTATTATATCTCTCCAACTGACGAAATACAATACTGTTTTCGGCAAATAGAAAATGAGATCGCATGATAAAAAATAAAGATTTCTCACGGTATTCAGTATCAGGAAAATCTCTTATTACATTATTAAAAGTAGTAACCGCTGCTTCATAATCCATGAGATTAAAATACAACATAGCGGTATTAAATGCTTTGGTTTCCAGTTTATCTCTAAGCTCATCAATCAGATCATTAGCCTCCAGAACCTTCTCACTTTGAGGAAAACGATTAATAAATGCCTGTAATTCATTGATTGCATCTCGGGTTTCGGTTTGATCAAGCGTAGGCCTGGGCGAAAGTAAGTATTTGCAATAGGCGCTGAGAAATAAAAATTCTTCAACATGTTCACTACGAGGAAACCCCTGAGTAAAGGTTTTGAAATAATGAGAAGCCATGATGTAGTCTTTTAATTTGTAGTTAGCCATGGCATAATAGTAATTGAGCATTTCAGCCTCTGATGATCCCCTGAATGCCGGGATTATATCCGTGATCAAGGTTAATGATTTCTGGTAGTCTCCCTTCTCGTAATACTCTATGGCCTTTTCTTTCTTTAATTGAATATCGTCACTTTTCAGTAGTTTTTGATAGCTACTGCAGGATGAAAGAAAGATTAGGACAGAAAAAATGGCCACAATAGCCCGTAATGGTTGCTTGAACATGAATTTCAGCTTAGATGATTTTTTAAGCGATTTTGAAACAATTTGCAAAGGTAGTATTTTTCTTAATGCCTCCGAAGCGATCTTTTGCTTTGTTTCTTACTTTTTATCAATATTATTTTGAAGCACTTAACGAGATAATAGTAAGATAATTATCTATTAAAGTAAGAATTATGAATAATTTGCAAAGATGATTAATGGCTGATTCGAAATTACGGGTTAAAAACCTGTTTTTTCATTGCCGGATACAATAGTATTTTTACTGCTCCCATGAACGATTTAAAGGCATCATCAATGGCTCCTGAAGCTGTAATTCCAACTCCGGAAACATCATTAACCATTGAGCTATGCAAAGTATTACCATTTCCATCTTCAACCACCAGAGTAGCTTTTAGTTTATTGGTATAACGACTTCCTACCTGGTTTTCTTCAAAAATATCAAGGTTTACCAAAAGGTTATAATCTTGCACTCCATCGTGAGGAGTTATGCAAATGCCATCCTGAACTAATAATTCTGAAAACTCATTATATACAGAAGAAGATAAGGCCCTGCCATGTCGATTATCAATAGATATTAAAAAAACAGGGGGTATCACCTTAACAGGAAGTTCATACCGGCTGTCAGAAACATCAGTAAAAAGCCGCTGAATAAGAAAGTCCTGCGTGTGATTTTCAGATATTTTTTTCATATCAATTACAGTAGTAATTGTTTCATTTATTAAACCTGGAAGTATTCTTTCAGGAATAATTTGAAAAATCCCTTTTGTATTGGTAATTGACTCGTAAGTTTTGCCTGGCAACCACGAAAAAGTAGTTTTTACCGGTAAATTGGATACTGGCCTTCCCTGCGAATCTTTCACCATAACATCAAACGCTTTATCAGCCTTATCCTCACCAGGTTTAACGATAAACTTATCCATCGGATAAACAATTTGTAAATTTCTTAATTGATTCATAATTTCACCAATAAGAAAAGTAGAATATGTTCTTGAAGTACCATCAATTTCAGCAGAAAGATCATCTCCTAAAAAATTTCTGATATCTTGTACGGCTTTGATATAAAACCCCATCGCATCATATGTTTTGCCCTGTTCGATCATGGTGCGTGCCTGCTCAAATTTTGAAACAGATACATTTAGTGATGAACGAATGCGCTCTTGCTTAATTTCTTCGAAGAGAGTTTTTGACAAACGATAATAAACATAATATTGATCATCAGTTTCCCATTCTTCAACCATCTCAAAACCTTCAAGATTTTGTTGCACTGAAACCTTTATATTATCACGAAAAAATTCATTATAAGAATTATCTAACTCAAACTGATTAAGAACAGACGACGACGAAATATTTACAGAAATACCAGAGGCCAATTCAGATAAAGCACTCTGCCGGGCGCGCTCTCTGAAATCGGGTTGAGTGGTTTTTAATGCCCGTCCCACGCCATGATAATAAGAAGGTTGATTGGGTGTTTGCCTTACCCAACCTGGAGCAGTCTGCATCAGTTCGGCATGAGTATTTTTTTTTGAGGAACCACAACCCCAAAATATTCCAGCAATAAAAACTATGAGAACAATATTTTTCATCGATATTTTCAGTTTAGCAACAATTTGATTGAAAAAAATTTTGATTATAAAATTTTCCTGAAATATTATTTTTCCGGGTTAAATTCAATTATTGATTTTGCCATTTGCGAAGAAAGACTTTTAAATAATCCTTCCTTAAGCTTTTCTGTTGGAATAATTGTTTTTTCAGCAGCCAATAACCTTTGTAGTGAAGAATAGTTTCTTTCATTAAGTACCCAGTTACTATTTATGTAATCAGCAGGATACAACTTGCGAGTATCGCCTTCATAATGAGCATAATTCAAATCATCTGTTTCAGAAAGACTTAACCTATTGGTTAAAAGTATCTGACCACTTTGGGTTGCAATAAGCTGATAACTTAGATTGAGTGTAACCTGATTTCTGGCACTCAGAACATGGTAAGTTGCCAACTTGTCGCGATAAGCCATAATTCCTTCTTCGTTGGTATAATTTTCTCTTTCGAACCCTGTCTTTTCAGCTTTTTGCACCCGACCAGTTGATTTACTATATTGAGAAAAATTTATAAAGACCACAGCTTTTATTCCATGTTTATCATGTAATTCCTTCATTTGCAATCTGTTTAAGTTTCCTGACACTACTCTCATAGAACGTCCTAATCGGGGATTCAGTCCTGGAAGCGTAAATATTTTTATGAACGGATCGTTGGAATTAAGAATTTGCTGCATTAGGGCATTTTCAAATTCAGTTCCATCAGCTTCGTAGTTGGGCATTTCATTAGATACGATCACTACCGGATATTCACCACATTTGAGCGCTTCACTCTGTAAATCGGCTGCTTTTTTATAATTTCCTCCGGCATCAGCCAATATATCTGAAAAAGTATAATAGGCATCTCTGCATCTGCTGCTTTTCAGACTTTCAATAGCACTTCTATAATGTGGTTCGTTGCGGGCTTCAATAAAAAGACTATTTACATCCAGATAGTTTGGATTAACCGAATAAACATCTCCAAGAGCCTGAGCAGCGGCAGGAAAATTTTCCCCCATCAATAATAAAGTACCTTCTTTATACCTTTCACTCAGAGCCTGATCCATACGTTGTCGGGTATCTTTATAATTGTTATCGGTTTCAACTACTTTGTGCCATTCGTTCCAGGCTGCCATATAGCTTTTCTGATTGAAATACTGTGTACCACTTTGATAAAAAGGTTCTACGGTTGACGTAATCAAATAGGTACGTGTGTCTTTATAATCAGGATTTATTCCTGAAATTTCAGAAAATATCTTTTTAGCCTCGCTATATTGCTCTTCGCTTAAAAACTTTAATCCTTCCTGATATTGATCTTCCAAATAATTACTTTGCGCATTACGGTAGATATTTCTCACTTCCTGATCGAGCTCAAAATTTACCCCTATAGCTCTGGTTCTATCAATAAATTTTTCGATGGTTAAATAATCATATACAACCTTCTGGTAATCATTGCGACTAAAAGCTGATTTGATCTCCTGGGAAGCATCTTCAACATACATAAACCCAGCTCTTCTCAAGCCTGAAATATATTCAGTTTTACCTGGTTTATTTTTTACTGCCTGGTAGTAAAGCTCTGCTGCCGCTCTGAACATTCCTGCATTTTCAAGATCACCGGCCTGCTTTACCATTTTCTTGGTAGCACAACCTGTGATAAGAAAGATAAAAAAAACTATAAACGAAATAGTAAGTCTGATTTGCATAGTATTTTATATTTGGTGGTAAAAATAGTAATACTTTTTAAATACAATTTACGTGTAATGCGGTTCTTACATACAAAAAACCTTCCAAAGATATTTAATCATTGGAAGGTCTTATTATTTGACAGCAACAGGTATTCGAAATTCACCCGGCTTAGAAGTATTTATTTTATTTCACCACCACCAAAAATCACGATCCCTTTCAGGTAAAGAACTTTGGTTTCATCTGTTTGCTCGGGCTTTTTAGATATTAGTCTTTTATCAGAAAAACCACCAAATACAGCTGTAACTTCATTTTTTACTTCCCAATTATCAGGTACTCTGATTTCCACACCACCAAAAAGACATAGCATATCAACAGCATTTACACCAGGAGCGAGCTTGCATGATCTCAGGTCTATTTCAGAACCCCCAAAAATGGCAGTTAACCGCCCTCCCTTAAAATTACTGGTTTGAATTCTTTTTTGACCTCCTCCAAATATGCTTACATCATTTAAAAAGTCATTGCTATCAGCATCATCAGGAATATTTAAATCTTTTGATGAGTAAGTTTGCCTTCTAAATACCAGAAAAACTCCGGCAATAATCAACACCAAAGGAATGGTAAACCGAAAAACTTCTCCAATTGAAATATTAAAAATATCTGATGATAAAAATATTGATCCGACAAGAAGTAAAACAATCCCAGCCGTTTTGTTTCTTTCTGTAATAAGAAAAACCAATCCAAGCAATACAAGCAAGGATTTCCAGGATATTAAATAATGTGGAAATACAATAGGTAAAATATCAAAATACTTCAACATCAATACGATGCCGGCGGCGAGTAAAATAATGCCGGCTAATACGCGCTTTTCTGTATGTGAACTCATAATTAGAAGGATTAATTGTTAACTATTACTGTTTAGATTCAAGATCGCTTAAATGTAAATTCAGGGCTTTAACACTTATTACTATTTCCCAAATACTTATTGCCAATGAAATAATCAGCGCAATTAAACCGAGGCCAAAAATAATTTCAGCAGCAAGGTTTTTTTTTACATAAATCAAAAACATGCTAACAACACAAAACAACAAACTGGCTACCCCATAAACCTGCATGCTTTTAATAAGATATATCCTTCTTCGCAAATTATCAATTTGTCCGTAAAGAACTTTGGATGGATCGCTTTTGTAAAGTGCATGAAGGTTTCTTACCAACTGGGCGAGAGTTAAGAAACGGTTAGTATAAGCCAGCAAAATAAGTGAAATGGCAGAAAATAAAAGTGCTGGTGTAGTTAAGGTTAATGCTTCCATAATTAAGTACGCAACTAAAATAATACATCAATGCCCTGATGTGGCAGAGTTATTGCCATCAAAAAACTTCAATGACATTGAGAATATTTAAGCATTTACTGCCAATAGGTATTCTTTCCGTTTGAATAATTACAATTTTTCAAAAATTCTTTTCTGGTTTTTTTGTTCATTTTTTTTACTCAAATTGTTAAACATATCATATAAACTATTGTTACTATGTGGAAAAGAAACGCAGTAAAGTTAATATATATGAAGAAACATTTGAAATTAATCTACATTTTCCTGTTTTTGGGCTTATTACTTTCAATTTCTGAAATTGCTTCAGCGCAAACAGGAACTATCAGGGGACGTGTTTATAACGAAAAAAACAACGAACCACTCCCCTTTACCAACATAATAATTTTTGGCACCACCATTGGTAGTACAACCGACCTCGATGGTAACTTTCTCTTTACCGGAGTTGAGCCTGGCTTTGTAAGGTTACAGGTATCAGCAGTTGGATTTGAAAGAAAAGTAACTGAAGAGTTTCAGGTTACCAATGCCCGCAGTGCCAACGTTGATATACCTATGCGAGAGATCGATCTTCAGCTGGAAGAAGTAGTGGTGGAAGCCCAGGTTTTTCAGCGAAGAGAAGAAAGCCCTGTATCTTTGCGCCGGTTAGGGATTTCAGAAATCGAACGCAGTCCGGGTAGCAACCGCGACATATCACGCGTAATACAATCTTTACCGGGTGTAGGCTTTACCCCTGCTTTTAGAAACGACGTTATTATCCGCGGTGGAGGCCCCAACGAAAACCGGTTTTATCTGGATGGAGTGGAAATACCCAACCTGAATCACTTTGCTACCCAGGGTGCCAGTGGAGGACCCGTAGGTATTATCAATGTAGATTTCATCAGAGAAGTTGAAATGTACTCTTCCGCTTTTCCGGCCAACCGGGGCAATGCTTTGAGTTCCGTTTTTGAATTCAGACAGGTGCGTGGCGATAGCGAAAGGATGAATTACAAAGGAACCGTTGGTGCCAGTGATTTGGCCTTAACCCTTGACGGCCCGCTTTCTGATAACACCACAATGATCTTCTCAATTCGCAGATCATACCTGCAATTTTTATTCAGTGTTATTGGTCTGCCCTTTCTTCCAACATACAATTCCTACCAGTTTAAAACCGACACCAAACTCAGCGACAAATCTGAATTAACCCTTATTGGTATTGGAGCACTTGATCAGTTCCGGCTCAATCTGGAAGCCAACGAAACCGAAGAACAAAGGTATATTCTCGATTACCTGCCGGTAAACGAGCAGTGGAACTATACCATGGGTGCTGTTTACCGCCGGTTTCGCGACAATGGCTTTGACCGACTGGTGCTTAGCCGTAATATGTTAAGGAACTTCTCTTACAAGTATCCGGGCAATGATGAAAACGAACGGCGTATTTTTGACTATGAATCGGATGAAATTGAAAACAAACTCCGCTATGAAAGAACTACCGAAACAGGTGCATGGAGATTTATTTACGGAGCTGGAGGCGAATATGCCCGCTACCTCAACAGCACCTTTCAGCAGGTATTCCAAAATGATGTAGCCCTGGATATCGATTACAATTCAGCATTCGACATTTTTAAATGGAGTATTTTCGGACAAGCTACCCGAAGCTTTCTGGATAATGACCTTTCACTTTCCTTTGGTTTAAGAACCGATGCCAATAACTATTCGGCCAACATGCGAAACATGATCAATCAGCTATCACCCAGGCTGTCAGCATCATACAAACTTCGGGATAATTTAACGGTAAATGCCAGTACCGGCCGATTCTATCAACTCCCGGCCTACACTACCCTGGGGTATAAAGATAATACTGGTGCATTCAAAAACCGCGAAAACAACCTTTCCTATATTGCTGTTAATCATTATGTTGCAGGTTTTGAGCTTTTGCCAACTCCACGTACAAAAGTTACCCTTGAAGGGTTTTACAAGCAATACGACAAATATCCCTTCTCTATTGTAGATGGAGTTCCATTGAGCAGTAAATCAGTCGATTTTGGGATTTTTGGAGATGAGGAAGTTACCTCTACTTCAAGGGGTAGATCCTACGGGGGTGAATTACTTTTCAGAGAACAAAACATTAAGAATCTGAATATTATTCTTTCCTATACCTTTGTAAGAAGTGAATTTGAAGGAACAGATGGTAGTTATATTCCATCATCCTGGGACAGCCGGCACATTATTAATCTTACCGGAACCTACAAATTGCCACGAAACTGGGATATAGGTGCCAAATGGCGATTCTCTGGCGGTGCACCATTTACACCCTACGATTTGGAAACATCCAGCCGAATAGATGCATGGAGGTTAGAGCCCAGAGGTTACCTTGACTACAACAGGTTTAATTCGGAAAGACTCAAAAGCTTTCACCAGCTTGATTTAAGAATTGACAAACAATACTTTTTCCCCAGTTTCTCGTTAATGTTTTATCTTGATATACAGAATGCTTATAATTTTCAGTCGGCCCTGGCGCCAAACCTTATCAGGGTAAGTGATGAACCTTTTGTTGATGATAACGGGGTAAATCGTTACCAGCTTAACGAAGTAACCAATGCCAGCGGAACCGTTCTACCCAGTATTGGAATAATGTTCGAATTTTAAAATATTCTACCCATGAAAATCAAAAAAAACACAGTCCTGTTACTAAGCTTACTCTTAACCTTACCCTTCATTTCTGCATTCATTTACGCAGAAAATTTCCAACAGCGATGGTGGCAACGAAAAAAGACTCCTGAACCACCCACCGAAATATCTACTCTGGAAAACGATACGGGTTATTTGCTGGAAATAAATTTTAAGGCCGGAAAAAGGCATAATCATCCACTTATGGCATTTTGGATTGAAGATACATCAGGGACGTATATTCAAAGTTTATATGTTGCTCAATCTATTGCTACCGGATATTTTGGCCATGGGGACGCATCCGAAGGCTACTGGCAGCCAGGTCCACTCAGAAGACCCGCTGCTTTACCCTATTGGGGCCATAAAAGAGGAATTAAAGCATCAGATGGCTATTACATCCCTGAGCAAAGTTCGCCTATGCCTGATGCTGTTACCGGCCCCACTCCTTCTGCTGACTTTATTCTTACCACAAGGACCAGTGGAAAGCAACCGGAAGTATTTAATATTTTGATGGAAATCAATCAATCCTGGGATTGGAATCAACACTGGCACAATAATAAATATCCGGATGATCCCTACTACAAAACATCCAGCCAACCAGCAGTAGTTTTTATGGCCACGATTGATACCCGTTCTGATCAAACAACCTGGACAATGATGCCTATAGGACACAGCCACTGGTCAGGAGAAAATGGTGAATTATATGACGATTTGAACACCCTTACCACAGCTCTGGAAATTGTTAAAGACATTGTAATTACGCTTAAATAGCTACGATTTAAATAGTTTTTTATTACAAAGGTAAGTCCTAAATATATGATCAGGAATTCAACTTCAGTTTGTTTATTATATTTATAAAATCATTCTGCTTAACAGGTTTAGTAATGTAATCGTCCAGCCCCAAAGACATGTACTTCTCACGGTCGCCTTCAATAGCATTTGCACTAAGCCCAACCAGAGGAGGTAGATTTTTGTAGGTATTTTTTAAAATATTCGTAGCAGTAACTCCATCCATTACAGGCATTTGAATGTCCATAAGAATAAGATCAAACAACTCCGGTTTAAATAGTTCCAGAGCTTTTTCACCATTTTCGGCTATTACAACCCTGTGTTTAAGAGCACTAAGCATTAAGCTTATAACCTTTTGATTAATCTGCTGATCTTCAACAAGTAAAATCCTGAGTTGCTTTTGGGAATAACGATCTGATTCTGCTACTCTATTTTCTGTAGTTTGATCATTTTCAGCTTCTTCAACTTTAAAGGTAAACCAGAATGTACTTCCTTTACCTTTTTTACTTTCCACACCAACACTGCCGCCCAATATTGATGAAAGCTCCTTACAGATTGCAAGTCCCAGACCAGTACCATCGTAAGAACTATCAAAAGATTGATCAACCTGATAAAAGGGTTTAAATAACTTTTGCTTTTTATCTTCTGGAATTCCTTGCCCAGTGTCCTTAACAGAAATTTTAATAAGTAAACTATTTTCAACATTAACACTTTGGTCTAGTGATGCGTTTAAGCTTATTTTTCCGGTATCAGTAAATTTTACAGCATTAGAAATCAAATTGCTAAGGATTTGGAATATTCGATTATAGTCGGTCTTTACATAAAGCGGTATATCAGGAGCAATATATTTTTCGAGTAGCAGTTTTTTATTATTAAGAGAAAAGAACAGTTTTTCAGCATTTAAAAAAAGTAACTGGAAGGGGAAAATAGATTGATTTAATACAATCTTTCCGGCTTCAATCTTTGAATAATCCAACACAAGGTTTATGGTTTCCCTTAAATTTTCTCCTGACAGTATAAGTGTTTTCAAATAATCTTCCTGAACAATATCTAGCCGGGTTTTTTGCATTAGTTCAGCCATTCCCAAAATTCCTGTTAGTGGAGTCCTTATCTCATGGCTCATATTTGCCAGAAATTTTTGTTTAAATTCCGCAGATTTTCTGGCAATTTCTATCTCCTGATGTAATTGTAATTCTTCCTGTTTTTTTTCTTCTTTTTTCTTTTGTTGGTTTTCAATATAACGTTTATACATATACCACATACCGGCTAAAACAATCAAATAAAACGTAAAGGCCCACCATCTTTGCCACCAGGGGTAAGTAATTTTGAAAGGAAATGATATTTCATCACTAAATATACCTTCATTGTTCATGGCTTTAAGCACAAACCGATATTTTCCGGAAGATAAATTTCCATAATGAACTTCGGATTGTGGGGTTAATGAACTCCACGTATTATCATGACCTTCAAGATAATACACATATTGAAGGTTGGGAGATAAATCAGAATTGATTGCTGAAAAATTAAAACCCAGGTAATTATTATTATATGCCAGTGATAAGTTTGTGGGAGTGTTTGTCCACGGGTTTAAGCTCTCCAGAGTGAAATTTTTCATAAGAACCCCACTGGACAGCCGTATAATCGTGTCCTGTTTATCAATAATATCTGCCCAGTTAATATATTCATTAAACAAACCAACCCAGTTCAGATAAGCCTTGGGCTTAACAGTAGCAGAATAAATATTGGCAGTATTTAATGAAGTGAGAATTTCATTTGATCCAATCCAAATAATTCCATCAATATCTTGATACATAGCTCTGGTATTTACCCCAATACCCATAAAACCATCACTATATTGGTAGTTCTTAAAAAAAATTCCCATTTGGTAAGCCTGAGAAGGATTCTCATTACGGAAATCGGAATTGTTGAAAACCATATTTTTATTAATTAATTTACTCAGGCCCCAGCGTGTGCCAAACCAAATGTTATCCTTATCATCTTTAAGAATTGAATATACATAATTACTTTTTAGTCCCTGCCTCTCTGTTAAATTAAAGAACATCGTGTCAGCAGGAAAAACAATAACACCCGAACCGTTGGTACTTAACCATATATTATTTTTTTTATCAACAAGTATATCAAAAATATCGTTTACGGGAAGCCCCTGTTCAATGGTAAATTGTGTGAAGGAATTACCGTCAAACTTGATTACACCACCGTTTTGAGTGGCAATCCATAAGTTGCCCAACTTATCTTCTACTAATTTCCGTATATAATTATCTGACAGTCCATTTTCTGTCGTAAATTGAGTAATGCTATCACCATCAATTTTAAAAAGACCGTCTCCATAGCTACCCAACCACAAAACTTTATCCTGCTGTTGTAAAATGGTTAATACAGTTATTTCAGACAGAATGCTTTCTTTAGGAAAAGACATCATATTTGAACCGTTATAAACTGAAACCCCGCCATTTACCAACCCGAACCATATATTCTTGTCCAAATCTTCATATATTTCACGAATACTATTTTCTGCCAGTCCGGTTTTTCTATGAAAGTGCAACAGGTAATCATTTTTCAAAATAAAAGCTCCTGAAGCATTCGTTCCAAACCATTTATTACCATCAGAATCCTGAAAGATAGCACGAATATTAACATCAGGAATTCCTGTGGATTCATTAAAATGTTTAAAAACATCACCAAAATAAGCCGCTAATCCACCACCATAAGTTCCCAGCCAAAGTTTTCCTGATAAATCTTCTCTTATATCGGTGATAAAACTATTAATTAATCCTTCATTATAAGAATATTGCATAAAGCCAGGTGCACTATAACGTATGTAGCCGGAATAACGTGTACCTATGAATATATCACCCGATTTCCCTGCATAAATGGTAGTAATTTCATCTTCGGGAAACCCGTTTTTTTCATTAAAATAGTGAAAAACAGCACCATCAAAAACTACTATTCCGCTACTTCTTGTTCCCATCCATAAGTTTCCCTCGAGATCAAAATCTATTGCTGTGATAAAATTCTCAGGCAATCCTTGTTCAACTGTATATTGTCTAAAGGCTTCACCATCAAAAGCATAAATACCATTTTCACGTGTTGCAAACCATAGTGTACCATTTTGATCTTCTGTAATATCATATACAGTCTTAGCTTCAAGACCTTGCCCCCAAAGGTAATTAACCAGTGTTGAATCAGTTAATTTATAGGCCCCATTCCCAAATGTTCCTAACCATATATTCCCCCTGGAATCTTCAAAAATCTTTTCAATACGAAGATCAGGTATAATAGAATCTATTTGTAGTTTCTCAAAATCATTACCATCATAAAACATTAGACCAGCTGATCGGGTACCCATTAAAAGTCTTCCTCTTGAATCAAAAAGAACATCAAGAATAAAATTATCAGAAAGCCCATTTTCAACAGCGAAGTTCAAAAAATATTTTCCATCATAACCCACTAATCCGGCGCCATAGGTTCCAAGCCAAATAGCACCATTGTCATCAAATGTAATGGAGCTGATATCATCTTGAGCCAACCCCTGGTTTTGTGTAAAAAAACTAAAACTAAATGGATTGTCTTGTTTCATAATACCATCTTTCGCCATTACTTTTTGTGGGATTGTAACAGAAAGCTTTTCTTTGGTGAAGGCAAGGTTTGAAGGTTGATTTATCTGATCTGCATTTTGATAAACGGGTTCAGGAAAATTTTGTAATTTCCTCTCATCTGCTTTTAAGGTAAAAACATTTCTGCTATTAAGTAATATTGTATCCGGTATTACATTCCTATGCTTTACAAAAGGTGGCAGAGGGAATGATAAAGGGGCAGTTTTTTCGGAAAGAGCAACCTCTTTACCCTTTATATTTACGGGAGATTGTTGTATACTTAAAAAATTAGCTTCTTCTGAGGGTAAGCGATCGCAACCCAAAATAAGTAACAAAAAAATTAAAACACTTAAAAAAAAGAAAACTGAAGTTTTAGAAAAGAACATTATATTATCATTTAATTTTTATGGAAAAAAGAGAATACTACCCACATCTATTATGGGGCCGTTATATAATTCAATAATATTAAAGCCCTGGTTTTCTATAGCGGTTACCAGATAGTGATGATTTTGAAAGTATTTCAATGCACCACAAAAATAAATATTTTTTTCCCAGACGCCACAACACCCTCCAAAAAACCCATTATTAACACCCTGTAATACAATATTTTGTGGATCAATGTAAAAAACTGTCATAGCTTTAGCCAATAAAGTACGTTCTATTCCTTTGTCGGAAGTAAAAAATGTTGAGCCTATTTGTATTGTTGTGCAACGAACATATCCTTGTTGGCAATTAATAAATCCAGAAGAAGAAAATTTCAACAATTCAGGATCGCTGAATTTCTTATTGTGCAAAACACCATTTTCGGTATAAAGTGCATTGTAATGTGCAGTTTGTGGGTAAGAAATGCCAACAGGCAAGGAACCTTCAGTTAAAGATGGTGAATGCCTTAACAAAGTTTTCTTGTAAAATTCCGGTATATTGGGAGCCATGATACATCCACAAGGATGCTGAAACAAAAAGATATCAGGATGTCCTGAAACAGCATCATAGCAAATCCCCTCTGTCTTAAAACTGACAACTTCACCAATATCCTGCAGTTTTTTCCTTGCTTTTTCAGGCGCTCTGTAATCAAGTAAAATCAGCATGAAAAGTTCCTTTAGCCACATTATTATCTGCAACAAAACGTACTTTACTGTAAAAATATTTTAATCGTTTCTTATTCGTGGCTTTATGTCCGATGGAAGCATTAAGATCTGAAGGATGAACAAATAGAGTAACAGATTGATGTTCTGTTTCTTTTGTAATGGATCGAAGTTTTTCTTCCCATAGCCGAGTAAGAACCAACTCGCCAAAAGCAACATGAAAAGGTCCTGCCACCAACCTTTCGCCGGTAAGAAATCCTTCTGATGGATGCAGTCCCATTCTTAAAACCCTTACCCCTGCCCTATTGAATAAATAATAAAGTTTTGCAGTTAAACTTACAGCTTCGGATAAATGCTGGGGTTGATATTCCTTTTTTTGGTATAAACTTGCGAGGGGCGTATCTTTGATCACCAGCGTTGGGTAAATACGTGTAGTATCTGCACCTAACGAAATGATTTCTTGCGCTGTTTTCATTGCTTTTTCTTCGGTATCTCCGGGCAAACCTGTCATCATTTGTAACCCCAGTTCAAAACCCATTTTTTTAATAAGTTCCGCCGCTCTTGAAACATCCTTGGCAGAGTGGCCACGCCCTGCTTTTTTCAACACCTTATCATCCATAGATTGTGCACCCAATTCAATTGATTTTACACATCTTTGTTTCAAATTGGCAAGAATTTCTGAATTGATATAATCAGGCCGCGTAGAGATTCTAATACCAGAAATACGTTCTGACTTAATAAAGGGTTGAAGGATATCAAGATATTTATTTTGCTCCGGTATGGATAATCCTGTAAAACTTCCACCAAAAAATGCTGTTTCAATACTGGCATCGGTTTGTGGCAGGGTCAAAAGATAACTTTCAATAATTTCTCTAACATCTTCAGCAGCTGGAGGTTTTTCCCTGGCAGTTATATTATACTGATTACAATATATACAACGAAAAGGGCATGCCATCTCAGGAATAAAAACAGGGATATTAAAGTGGCGCAACAGAAAAAAGATTTTAAAGGTAAAACACGATACATTATGAAGACAACAAAATTAAGGAAATAAAAAAACCGGCTCTGGAAAAATGCAAAGCCGGCAGTTCATTTCAAATTTAGTGATATTAAGCAAACTCTTCAATAGAGCGGCGAATGATATCAACACATTCGTGCAGTTGTTCTTCGGTGATAACCAAGGGTGGTGCAAACCGGATGATATCGCCGTGAGTGGGCTTGGCAAGCAGACCATTTTCTGCCATTTTAAGACAAACATCCCACGCTTCTTTACTATTTTTAGGTTTTATAACAATGGCATTTAACAAGCCTTTACCACGTACTTTGGTAATCATATCCGATTTAATAGCTCTTAATTCTTCGCGAAGAATGTTGCCCAGCTTTTCGGCTCTTTCGGCCAGTTTTTCGTCTTTGATTACATCGAGTGCAGCAACAGCAACGCGGGCAGCTACGGGGTTTCCACCAAAGGTAGAACCATGCTGTCCGGGTTTTATCACCATCATGATTTCATCGTTGGCCAAAACAGCAGATACGGGATACATACCACCACTTATGGCTTTTCCGAGAATCAGAATATCGGGTTTCACATTTACGTGATCGCAGGCCAGCATACGTCCGGTGCGGGCAATTCCTGTTTGCACTTCATCGGCAATAAACAATACGTTGTTTTCTTCGCACAATTTCTTGCATTTGGGCAGGTAGCTATCGCAAGGCACATAAACTCCGGCTTCGCCCTGTATAGGTTCTACCAGAAAACCAGCTACATGCGGATCTTTAAGCGCTTCGGCCAAAGCATCGGCATCATCATAAGGAATACGGATAAAACCCGGTGTAAAGGGGCCATAATCGCCATATCCGTCAGGATCATTGGAAAAAGATACAATGGTAGTTGTGCGTCCGTGGAAGTTATTTTCGCAAACCACAATTTTAGCCATGTTCTCCGGAATACCCTTCTTATTATAAGCCCATTTACGAGTTAGCTTGATGGCGGTTTCAACGGCTTCGGCACCTGTATTCATGGGCAAAACCTTATCGAAACCAAAATATTCTGTTACATATTTTTCGTAGCGACCCAAAACATCATTGTGAAAAGCTCTTGATGTAAGTGCCAGGGTTTTGGATTGTTCTACTAGTGCATCTAAAATTTTAGGATGGCAATGCCCCTGGTTAACCGCAGAATAAGCAGAAAGGAAATCGTAATAGCGCTTGCCATCAACATCCCATACAAAAACTCCTTCGCCTTTTGATAAAACTACGGGTAGTGGATGGTAATTATGTGCACCATATTTATCTTCCATTTCCATTATTTGCTGGGCATTCATTTTTTCAGTCATTACTGTACTCATATTCAGTATTTTTTAAAATTATGTAAATTGTTTTAGGTTTTGATTGGTAACCTTTGGGGGTGAATTTTGGGGCAAATATAGGAAAAAGGATTTGATTTAATAAGTTTATCCCAATCGTTATTTTTAAGAAGACAGTAACATTAGATCAACACTTGATTTAAGGAGCTAAACCGAAATTTGGCTCTACGAATCAAGGAATTTTGCTTTTAGCTCAGGGGTGGGAATCATACATTGGTCCTTTTTCCCGAACCATTTGTAACGGTTACGGCTTATGATGCCATAAGCATAATTCCGAATAAAGGGAGGTATAACTACAAAAGCATAAAACAAAGGATAGGGTAACGGAAGCTTTTTGCAAATACGCAGTATTGCAGTGGAGTAAGTGTATAGTATCCCCTTTTCAAGATATAATATAGTATCGAAAGTGCCGGAAGCAGGGTATTTTTCACCCAGCATATTTTTTGCTTCATCAGATTGTAAAGATGCAAAATAGAAAATATCTTTCTTATCTCGCTCAATTATAAAATTGACCGAATTGTTGCAAAGATTGCAAACACCATCAAAGAAAATAATATGAGTAGGTTTTGGTTTCAATTCAAAATTCAGTTGTTGAGTTTTGGTCACTTAATTCGTTAAACATCTAAATTAACAATTTTCTGTTGGGTTTGGGGCAATAAAAATTATTTTGACCATGCTTTACAAATTGTAAATCTTATTGGTTTACAATGTGTGTATTATTCTTCACAATCTTATTTTCATTTTAATATAACAAACTTATCAACACACAAGCTAATTAATTAGCTTACAGATTAATATATGATTTGACATTGAAACTGCTTTTCTTTGGCACAATTTTCTTGCTGTAATACTGAATTTTAAAATTTAAAACTATGAAGAGATACACGTTATTAATTGCTATTGCCTTAATTTTTGTTACACTCGCCTCATGTAACCAAAAAGAATTGGAACAACAAAAGGAAAAAATTACCATGCTCGAGCAGGAAAACGAAGCCCTGAAGAGCGAAGCCGTTGAAAAAGAAAACAATATCAATGAGTTTTTTGAATCGATGAACCAAATCAGGGACAATCTTACCCAGATAAAACTTAAGCAAGACATTATTTCTGAAGAAACACGCGACAAAGACAATATACAGCAAAATACAAGAGACCAGATTGAATCTGATCTGGCTGTTATTGGTGAACTAATGGAAGACAACAGACGCATGATAAACAATCTAAACAGGCAATTACGCGATTCAAACATTAAAATTGATCAGTTTGAAACTTTGGTTGCCAGTTTACAAGCAGATATTGAGGAAAAGAACATTGAAATATCTCTGATGCGCGATAATATGCACAATCTGAATATTTCCAACTCCCAGTTATCAGCTGCTCTTGACAGTTTGGAAATACAAAACCGGGAAATTAATCAACTTGTAGATCAAAAAACCGAAGAACTCAATTCAGCCTGGTATGTATTTGGAACCGAATCAGAATTGCGCGAACAATCAATCATTGAAAAGAAGGGTGGTTTTCTGGGTTTGGGAAAAACAACTGTTGTTAATTCCGATGCGAGCAAAGACTATTTTACCAGAGTTGATATTACCAGCATAGAAAAAGTGTTTATTCCAGGTAAAAATGCTAGTTTGCTAAGTCTTCACCCACAAGACAGCTATGTAATTGAAACAAACGAAGAAGAAGCGTCGATGATATTTATCGAAAACCCGGCAAAGTTCTGGAGCAATACCCGGTACCTGATTGTAAGCATAGAATAGGCTCTCAGCCCCTTTTGTTTTCTCTCAATATATTACCTCTGGCTACCCGTTGATTCGGGTAGCCTTTTTTCGTCTAATATCTACCCGATTATTTTGAAATAATGGTAAAACAACCGTAAGAATAAAGTTATATTTGCATTTGATTTCCACCCAATTTAACTCAGAGCTGCTTCAAAAAAAAATCTTATGAAGAAAATCTTAATTGTGGATGACGACATAAGCTTTACCCTAACCCTTAAGGCTTTTCTCGAAAGAAACGGTTTTGAAACAATAGAAGTCTATAGCGTATCAAAAGCTCTGGAGAAAATTAAAAACATGCAATTTGATGTTATTCTAACCGATTTTCGCCTACCCGATAAAGATGGTATTGAATTACTGAAACTGATTAGGCGGCAATCTCCTTCTTCTCTGGTTATTATTATGACGGCATACGCCGATATAAGAATGGCTGTTAGTGCAATTAAATTCGGAGCTTACGAATATGTTGCCAAACCAGTAAATCCCGACGAAATGCTTGCCCACATTAATATGGGCTTGAAAAAGATTTCAGATTCCAATAATGATATCCTGGAGAAAAAAAACACCTTCAACCCTGAAGAATTTGTTGATTTTTTAGACAACAAAAGCCCGGCATCAAAAACCATTCACGAACATATCCAACTAGTGGCCAATACCGATCTTTCAGTTATTATACAGGGAGAGAGCGGAACAGGCAAAGAATACATTGCACGTCGAATACACGATTTAAGCAAACGAAGCAAAATGCCCTTTACAGCAGTAGATTGCGGAGCTCTTTCCAAAGAACTTGCCGGGAGCGAATTTTTTGGGCATCTGAAAGGTTCCTTTACGGGCGCTATTCAGGATAAAACCGGTCAGTTTGAGGCAGCCCATAAGGGTACAATTTTCCTTGATGAGATTGGAAATCTTTCTTATGATACCCAAATTAAGCTTTTAAGAGCCATTCAAGAACGGGTGATACGAAAAATTGGGAGTAACCGAGATATACCTGTTGATGTTCGTATCCTTGTGGCTACCAATGATAATCTTAAAGAAGAAGCCAGAAAAGGAAATTTCAGGGAAGACCTATTCCACAGGCTAAACGAATTTTGTATTACGGCTCCACCCCTGCGCGAAAGAAAAGAGGATATACCCCTATTTATCCAACACTTTTTGCAAAAAGCCAACTATGAGCTCAATAAAAACGTTAGTGAAATTACCGGCGATTTAATGGAAATTTTTGTAAACTACTCATGGCCGGGTAATATAAGAGAAGTGAAAAATATAATCAAACGTTCGGTTTTATTGGCAAGAGGAAATCAATTGGAAAAATCCAGTCTGCCCTGGGAAATTATCCATCAAACAGTTATGAGAAGTGGCCAAACAGCTGAAAATAATGTAGATGGAGAAATTACTTTAAAGGATAAAACTGAAAAGACCGAGAAAGAAACAATTTTGGCCACACTGCAAAAAACAAAATACAATAAGTCAAAAACCGCAAAGCTTCTTAACATTGATCGACGTACGCTTTACAACAAACTCAAATTGTATAATATTCCGCTGTAAAAATGGTAGTACCATGTAAACCATTCGAGCAATCTTAATACTTAATAAAATTCTCAATTTACCAGCCTCTATCTTGTTTTTTAACCGAGTTCAGCAATTACATTTTCGGCAATTCCTACGAGTTTAAAAACATTTCGTTCGAGCTCATCGAATGGCAAGAGAGATATATTACTCTTATTTAAATTAGTTATACTCTTCGATGCAGAATGAATTCTCAATAATTCAAACATATGACTCATTTTATGCACTGTGGCATGAATAGATTTGCGGTTATCGGTTTTCAGATCATTAATAAGTGAAAGAATATTGTTCTGTGTATCAACCTTAAAAGCGGCAAGTATTTTTTTGTTGGTTTCTGAATTTCCCCCCGTAAATCTATCCAGACCAGAAATATCGAAAAGTTTCCCTGTTTGAATCTTTTCCTCAACAATATTTAGATTTAATGCTACCGGAGAAATATCTTCATTAAATATCTTATCATTGTTGATCAAGGCGTTGAGCATTTGAAAAAATATCTTCTCATTTAAAGGTTTAAGCAAGTAGTGTTCAATCTCAGCTTTTTTCAGGTTCTTTTTAGTCGCCTCGGTAATATCAGCAGTACAAGCAATTGCAGGAATTGCAAAATTTGGCAAAGTTTTATCCGAACGAAGTTGTTCAATCAACTCAATGCCACTCATACCAGGCATTTGAATATCGGTAATTAGAAGATCATATGCTTGTTTCTTAAGTTGATCAATTGCTTCCAATCCATTGGAGGCTTCAGTTAGTCTGATATTTTCATAAGGAACAAGCAAAGAACTTATAAGAAGGCGATTCAACGGGTCGTCATCCACAACAAGAATATGTGCCTTGTAGTCTTTTGGTAATATAGGAATTTCGTTAATTTCAGTCTGCGAAACATCCTCACATATTTTAAGAGGCAGTAAAACTTTAAAGATAGATCCTTTACCCGGCTTACTTTCCATATCGATAGTACCATGCATCAAATCAACCAGTTTTTGGGTTATTGATAACCCAAGCCCGGTGCCACCATAATTCCGGGTCGGGTTACTGTCGGCCTGTGCAAACTCGTCAAAAATTCTTTTCTGATCTGCTTCGCTCATCCCAATACCTGTATCAGCAATGGTAAAGCAAACCAGATGCTCCTGGGTATCATCTGTTTCCGTCTGATTAATAGTCACAACGACCGATCCTTTGTGGGTAAACTTTATGGCATTATTTACCAGATTGATCAGTATCTGTTTAACTCTCAACGGATCACAAATAAAAAATTGATGACTGAGTTTATCTGTTTGTATAATAAGCTTAATGCCTTTGGAGCTTGCCATCTCTTCCAGAGAAATATAAACCTGACGGGTCAATTCTGCTACATCTGCAGGCACCGGATCCAGTTGAATTTTCCCGGCTTCCATTTTGGAAAAATCAAGAATATCGTTCACGATTTCGAGCAGATGCCTGGACGACTGACTTATGGCAATGGTATAAAGAGAAGCGTCATTTCTGATTTTAAGCTTTTGCAACTGTTCAGAAAATCCAACAATACTGTTTAAGGGTGTACGGATTTCGTGGCTGATATTGGCCATAAAGCGTTGTTTTACTAGTAACAGCTCTTCAGCACGGGCTTTCTCAGCTATCAACTGCTTTTTATAAAAACGGCTTTTATTGATATCGCTTACAAAAAGCCAGAAAAAAATCAACATTACTACAAATGATGCCAGAATAAGCAAAAATATTTTGTCTGACGTTTCTTCAACTGTTGCGTGTGAGAAAGATGCTTCACTAAGGGCATTCTTTTTTTCATATTCTTCCAGGCGCGTTACGAGTAGCCAAATCCGGTCCATCACTTTTTTATCATTAAGAAGTATGCGATTTTCGGTCTCTCTAATGGCTTGCTGCCGCTGGTAAAGCTGCTGAAAAAGAACAGACATGGCATTTTCAATTTCCCTTTTAAGATTAAGGGTATCCCGATTATAAGTAATTATTGAATCAGTCCTGATTTGCTGTAATACCTGCTCCTGAATTAAAGAATCATTTTCTGAAGCAGGAATATCTGCTATTTCGCTTTTGCTACCCGAGAAAAAACTCCTGATTCGTTGAAAAACATTCTCCTTTTCGCGGGTAATTTCTTCCCGATCGACAGACTGTTGCTCAGAAACAGGCTCATCAATCAAAGCAAGCGTATCAATGATTTCATTTTCAGCAATGCCCGGCAAGGTACTCTGTTTTGTAGATACCCTAACAATTTCATCAACAGCTTGGTAATAAAAAACCGAGTTTTTATCGAGCCGTCTGATTAAGATAAATTGCTCCAGTATCTGGGTTTTATTCAACAATTCAACATTAATTGAATCGATGGTTTCCTTGATAAAATTATCGTCTCTGGCCAGTTTGTAAAGAGTGTCCACCATATCGTTAATCTGTGACAACCCCATAAAATAGGCATTAAGATGAGATTCACGATCAGTTAAACTATACGATCTTATGCTGCTTTCTGCAGTGTGAATAGCAAAAATAATATCATGGAGCAATTCAATTCTTTCATTAGGTTGCGCAAGTTTATCAGACGATTTGGTTAGGAGGTTGAAACTGGTAAAAGTATAATAAGAGATAAGACCCACAAGCACCAGTATGATGCTGTAACTAAGAAAAACGGTTATTTTGATTCCTTTTTCGCTTTTCATTTTGGATTATCTGTTTGGCCTTTAAAAGGGAAAAAATCATATAATTATATAACCTTATCTAAACGATATTGATTGACAAAAATTGAGTCAACTCCGAAAACCACTTACTCTCCACCCCCTGGAAGCAGCAGACCGCAACTAATTAAATTATAGCGTATTGCAAAATTCGAATTAATCCCAGATGGCACAAAAAATACTTTTCGGAGCGAATTCAACATTAAAGTCAAATAATAATTTATACCTGCAAAAGTAACAAGGGTTTTTCAGGGTTGCTTACTATTTTCAAATTTTATTAATAAAGTTGGGTAAAAACTCTTATTATCTTTGCGCAAAAATACCCCAATGGCCATCAGCAAGAAAAACAGAAAGAAATTCTATAATCAGATTATTGAAAATTTAGTTATAACGGGTGTTGCCGCCGAGGGCAAAGCCATTGCCAGGCATAACGAACTTGTAATATTTGTTAGTTATGGAGCCCCGGGCGATGTAGTTGACGTGCAGGTAAAAAAGGTGCAGAGACGACATCTGGAAGCAGAAATAATACATTTCCACCAGAAATCTGAGCTGCGCCAACAACCATTTTGCAACCATTTTGGCATTTGCGGAGGTTGCAAATGGCAACACATCTCCTACGTCAGGCAGCTTACCTACAAACAACAACAAGTATCCGATAATTTAAAACGGATCGGGAAGATAGATTACGACTATGATTTAATACCCATTGCCGGATCAGAACAAACGCAATTTTACCGTAACAAACTAGAATATACTTATGCTGATAAAAGATGGCTTACGGCCGATGAATTAGCTCTTCAAGAAATCATTACAGAAACAGAAGCTGCTGGATTTCATGTACCAGGTTTCTTCGATAAAGTGTTAGATATAGATACCTGCTGGTTGCAACCCGAACCCACCAACCAGATCAGAAAAGCTATCAAGAAATTTGCTATTGAAAATGAAATTTCTTTTTACAATTTCAGAGAACAAACCGGAATGTTGAAAAACAGCATTATTAGAAATAATGGCAGAGGCGAGTTTATGGTAATTCTGGTTTGCGCATCAGGTCTAGATAAGAAGCGGGATAAACTTCTTAACCATATCCGTGATAGTTTCCCGCAGGTGGTATCATTGTATTATATGATCAATGATAAAAAAAACTCCAGTGTTAGCGATCTGGATGCAATTTTAGTTCATGGAGATCCCTTCATTTTAGAAGAAATGGAAGGATTAAAGTTTAGGGTGGGTCCGAAATCATTTTATCAGACCAACAGCCAACAGGCTTACGAATTATACAAGATCGCACGCGATTTTGCCGGACTTACCGGCACGGAAATGGTCTATGATTTATATACCGGGACTGGAACCATTGCGCAGTTTGTGGCACATCAGTGCTTGCATGTTATTGGTATTGAATATGTTGAAGAAGCCATAGAGGATGCAATACTAAATGCTAAATTCAATAAACTGGAGAACGTTACTTTTTTTGCTGGCGACATGGCCAGAGTATTCACCCTTGATTTCCTTTCTAAACATGGCCAACCTGATGTAATTATTACCGATCCACCCCGTGCCGGGATGCACCCGGATGTTACACAACAAATTTTACACAGTGGCTCCAAAAAAATAGTTTATGTAAGCTGTAACCCCGCAACACAAGCCCGCGACATTGAACTCTTATCAACAAAATATAAAGTTACTAAAGCACAGGCTGTAGATATGTTTCCACATACCCAACATGTGGAAAGTGTGGTTTTGTTGGAAGTGAAAAACTAAAAATTTAAAGTGGTTACTGGTAACTGGCACTTTGTTGGCGGTTGGTGGATAATAGGAATTAGTTACAGGGCGATTAGGCACACCAAAAAAACAGTGACGGGGTCAGAATAAGTGGCCCCGTCACCATCAACTAATAAGCTTTTAAACGATTAAACAACTCATCAATCAATACGCATCATGCATCAACCTATTTCGCTGCCAATGCTTCAATTATTTTGGCTTCTATTTCTTCTGCAAGTTCTATATTGTCGAGAAGAAGATTTTTTACAGCATCCCGGCCTTGTCCCAGTTTGGTTTCACCATAACTGAACCATGAACCGGCTTTTTTAACAATATTGTAATCCACAGCCAGATCGACAATTTCACCAGTTTTGGAAATTCCTTGTCCGTAAACAATATCAAATTCAGCCTGCCGGAATGGAGGAGCCAGTTTATTTTTCACTACTTTCACCCTTGCCCGGTTTCCGGTAACACTATCACCTTCCTTGATTTGTGAAATGCGTCGAATATCGAGCCTCACAGAAGAATAAAATTTGAGGGCATTACCACCTGTAGTAGTTTCCGGATTGCCAAACATTACACCAATTTTCTCGCGCAGTTGATTGATAAATATGCAGGTTGTCTGCGTTTTATTAATGGTTCCGGCCAGTTTTCTGAGAGCTTGCGACATCAAACGTGCCTGAAGACCCATTTTGCTGTCGCCCATTTCTCCTTCAATTTCACTCTTTGGAGTAAGGGCAGCAACTGAGTCGATTACAATAATATCAATAGCACCAGAACGGATAAGATTTTCGGTAATTTCAAGCGCCTGCTCCCCATTGTCGGGTTGCGAAACAAAAAGATTGTCAATATCGACCCCAAGCTTTTTGGCATAAGTACTGTCGAAAGCATGCTCGGCATCCACAAACGCAGCAATGCCTCCGGCTTTTTGTGCCTGAGCTATGGCATGAATGGCAAGTGTTGTTTTACCTGAAGACTCAGGACCATAAATCTCAACAATACGTCCACGTGGAAAACCGCCAATACCTAAAGCATGGTCAAGAGAAATACTTCCCGAAGATATGCTGCCTATAGCAACTACCGGCGAATCACCCAACTTCATTACAGTACCCTTACCATAGGACTTTTCAATTTTATCAAGTGTAAGCTGAAGGGCTTTCATTTTCTCAATATTGATACCCTTATCCGCTTCTTTATCTCTTTCTTTACTCATACTTATTAGATTGTTATATGTGAATATTAAAGTTTTATTCGGTATAAATTTAAATATTAATTCATAGTGGGCAAAATTACCACTTAAATTAATAACCCCTAAGCAGCAAAAAAGACTTTTTTTACTTTAATTAAAATAAACAAGAATTGATATGAGATCAGAAATTATCTCCGTTATAAATTACTCCCTTTTGCAAAGTTTTTTCAATTAGCATAAAAAATTCGTCGGGTGTAGAATTTTTTAAAATCTGCCCATTTATTTTCGATAAAATAGAATCATTTATGATTTTCTTATCATCTTCAGGCAGAATAACTAATAGCTTTAAACTGGGAAAGTATCTCTTAACTTTTAATATGTAATCTTTACCTGAGCTGGTAATTTCAGAAATTGTAGTTAAAAAAAGATCATAGTTTTTATTTTTCAATAAAGAGAAAACATCACTCACCGAGTTAGCTATATCGGGATTACCTAAATGTTTCCGAGTCATAAGCATAGCTTTTAAACCCTTTGTATACAAAGAGTTGTTGTCTGCTATAAGAATATTTGCGGGTTTATCTCTCATAATATAGATCTCACAAAACTTGAATAATAATGATCTCCCGAAAATTTTCAAATTATTAATTGTGAAAAAACAAATACTTATGACTTAAATGTTTTAAATTTAAATTTCCATTCAGGGAAAACAAATCGAAGATAAAGGGAAAAAATAATCATAAAATTATTTTATAGAAATAATAATATCATTAATATGTTTAAAATTAATAATTTATCCAACTATCATAACGCATCAGCATATACTTTAAACATTTTTAACTTGCTAATGATTTTAATATCCATATTATTATTCATGAAGCAGTTAACTATAAAGCAGTTAACTATAAAAAAATCAATGGAAAAGAAGTACCTTTGCAGCCTTAAAAATTAATTCAGAAAACTAATGTACGAAATTCGAAATATTGCCATTATCGCTCACGTTGATCACGGAAAAACTACCTTGGTTGACAGGCTTTTACATCAGGTGAAACTCTTTCGAGACAACCAGGAAACCGGCGATCTGATTATGGATAGCAATGACCTGGAGAGAGAAAGGGGTATTACCATCTTATCAAAAAACTGCTCAGTTCGCTATAAGGATATCAAAATTAATATCATCGACACACCTGGTCACTCAGATTTTGGGGGTGAGGTAGAAAGAGTATTGAATATGGCTGACGGTGTTTTACTTATTGTAGATGCTTTTGAAGGCCCCATGCCACAAACACGCTTTGTTCTGGAAAAAGCAATTCAGTTGCACAAAAAACCAATTGTTGTAGTTAATAAAGTTGATAAGCCAAATTGCGACCCAGAGTTAACCCAGGAGAAAGTATTCGATCTTATGTTTTCTCTCGATGCTACAGAAGATCAACTTAACTTTCCTACCGTTTATGGTTCGGCAAAAGGGGGATGGATGGGACCCGACTGGTCAGAACCCACCGAGGATGTATCTTATTTGCTTGATATGATTATTGAGCATATTCCACCGGCGCCGGTTGTTGAAGGGAGCTTACAAATGCAAATCACATCTTTGGATTATAGCTCTTACCTGGGGCGGATAGCAGTTGGCAGACTTACACGCGGCAAATTAATTGCCAATCAACAGGTTTCTTTGGTAAAACGCGATGGCACCATAAAAAAATCGCGTATCAAAGAACTATATGTTTTCGAAGGCCTGGGGAAAGAAAAAATAAAAACCGAAATTCAATCCGGCGAAATTTGTGCGGTATTAGGAATAGACGATTTTGAAATTGGAGATACCATAGCCGATTTTGAAGTACCGGAAGGAATGAAGCCTATTTCTATAGATGAACCCACCATGAGCATGCTGTTTACCATTAATAATTCTCCGTTTTTTGGCAAGGATGGTAAATTTGTAACTTCAAGGCATTTGCGCGACAGGCTTTATCATGAAACAGAAAAGAATCTGGCAATGAAAGTTGAACCCACTGATTCAGCTGACTCATATATGGTTTACGGCAGAGGAGTGCTTCATCTTTCTATCCTGATCGAAACCATGCGAAGAGAAGGATATGAGCTTCAGGTGGGCCAGCCCCGAGTTATTGTAAAAGAAATTGACGGTAAAAAACATGAACCTGTAGAGTATCTGACAGTACATGTACCTGAGCAATTTTCAGGCAAGGTGATTGAGATGGTTTCTCAAAGAAAGGGAGAGATGACCAATATGAGTCATGTTAATGAGAGAGTACATCTTGAGTTTGAAATTCCATCGCGTGGTCTTATTGGCATGCGAAGCAATATGCTTACAGCTACTGAAGGTGAAGCGGTAATGTCTCACCGTTTAAAGGGATTTGAACCCTGGAAAGGGGATTTTGCCCGCAAACGTAACGGTGCTCTTATTGCTATGGAAACAGGCATGGCTATCGCCTATTCTATTGACAAACTTCAGGATAGAGGGAAATTTTTTGTTGATCCTGGTGAAGAAATTTACGCCGGACAGGTAATTGGCGAAAACAGCAAACAGGAAGACATGATTATAAACCTTACCAAGACTAAAAAACTCAGCAACGTTAGAGCTTCAGGTTCCGACGATAAAGCCACCATTGCTCCGGCCGTTAAATTTTCAATGGAAGAAGCTCTGGAGTATATCGCAGAAGACGAATACGTTGAGTTTACCCCCGGTAAAATGCGGATGCGTAAGGTTATTCTGGATGAGCATGAAAGAAAAAGAACGAAAAAATAAATTTATTATATGCTAGCAGGCACAAACATTCATATTGCCCTGCCCGCAATGAATGAAGCGGATTTTATAACGAAAACCCTGGGTTGTATTCAAAAGCAAACCATCGGGGGTTTTCACACATGGGTATGCGTTAACCAACCTGAAGAGTATTATAAAAATCCTGAAAAAATTCATATCTGCGAAAACAATCAAAAAACCTTGTCTCTTTTAGAAAATTATCCGCTGGATAACCTTCAAATTATTGACAAATCAAGTCCCGGTAAAGGGTGGGAAAAAGGAAAAATCGGGGTTGGAATGGCACGAAAAACCATTATGGATCTTATTTCACAGATCGCAAAACCGAATGATATAATTGTATCTATTGATGCTGATACAGTTTTCAACAAAAACTACCTGTCAGCTATTATTCAGCAATTTAATGAACATCCTGATGCTTTGGCTCTGGCTAATCCCTATTATCACCCACTCACCTGTAATGAAGAAATTGATCGGGCAATGCTACGGTATGAGATTTACATGCGATACTATGCCCTGAATATGCGGTTTTCCGGCACACCCTTTTGTTTTAGTCCGCTGGGCTCAGCCATGTCCGCCAGGATAAGTGCCTATAAAAAGATCAATGGGCTTACCCCTAAAAAAAGTGGCGAAGATTTTTATTTTCTTCAAAAGATGGTAAAAGCAGGCAAAGTTCTCATGTATAACAGTGAGATAGTTTATCCCGGAACACGACTATCCGACAGGGTATTTTTCGGCACCGGGCCTGCCATGATAAAAGGAATCAACGATGGTTGGGAAGCCTATCCCCTTTTCAACCCGGAATTCTTTAATCAGGTAAAAGAAACAATTTCCTTGTTTCCTGTGCTTTTTAATCATTCTGCTAAAACTCCAATGGATGAGTTTTTAGAAACCCAATTTTGTGATAGTGATACTTTTGGCCCCTTGCGAAAAAACCACAAAAATATTGATCGCTTCATAAAGGCATGTCATGAAAAAATTGATGGACTTAGGATTTTGCAATTTCTGAAGATACAACAAAATAAAGTTTCCTGGTCGGATGAAGTCAACTTACAAACCTTTATTAACAACTATTTTCCTGAAAATCATATCACAAAGGAACTTAAAAGGTTAGATTTCTCAACTTTGGAGGTTGATAGTTTGAATAAAATCCGTAATTTTCTGTTCGAAACGGAACTGAAAATCCAGAAAGAAAATGCAACAAAACGATAAAAATTCCTACGATCTGATTGTTATTACCGGCCCCACGGCAACAGGCAAAACCAGGTTAGCAGCTGAACTGGCTCACAAACTCAATGGCGAGATTATCGGAGCCGATTCTCGCCAGGTATATAAAAATATGGATATTGGCACCGGTAAAGACATGGTTGACTACCTTGTTGATGGCCAGCAAATACCCGTACACCTGGTTGATAAAGTAGAGCCCGGTTATGAATTTAACGTTTTTGAATTCAGGCAGGAGTTTCTCAAAGCATTTGATGACATAAGAAAACGGCAAAAAAAAGCCATAATGTGTGGAGGATCTGGTTTGTATATTGAATCAGCACTGGCTGGTTATAAACTATTCAAAGTACCTGAGGATAAAGCTTTAAGGAAACATCTTAATGAGTTTACTCATGAAGAATTGGTGGAAAAGCTCTCAGAACTTCGCCCTTTGCACAATACAACTGATACTACTTCAAGAGACAGATTAATCAGGGCTATCGAGATTGATACCTTCCAACAGAATCTTGAAACCCCCAAAGCCATGTCACCCGACTTTAGCTATATAATCTTCGGGCTTGATTTTCCACGCGAAACAATAAGACAACGGATAACCGAAAGGCTTCAAAACCGTCTGGAAGCAGGGATGGTAGATGAAATACAACGTCTTCTTAAATCTGGATTAAAGCCCGAGAAACTTATCTTTTACGGATTGGAATACAAATACATAACTTTATATGTGACCGGAGAAATTTCTTACGACCAAATGGTTGGCAAACTCAATACATCTATTCACCAGTTTGCCAAAAGGCAAATGACTTGGTTCAGGAGAATGGAGAAAAACGGATTCAAAATACACTGGATTGATGGAACTTTGTCAAACGAAGAAATTATAAATAATATAATTGACTATTTATGAAAGGAAAAATCACGATTTTGGTAAGTATGATCACTTTATTATTCGGTTGCAATTTATCACTCGAATCACCTTCCTATCTGAGAAATTTTATAACTCCGGCATCATCGGAAGAAGTTGTGACATTCAGCCATAGAGTAGCTAAAAAATCAAAATTCATTACCATTGAAACCATAGGAAACAGTGAATCTGGGAAACCAATTGTTGCCTTAAAAGCTACTGACAATAATAATGATGATGACAAACTGAAGGTACTTATTTTTGCTCAACAGCATGGTAATGAACAAAGCAGCAAAGAAGCATTATTGCTTCTAATCAGCGATCTTGCTAAAAATAATCACAGTAACTGGCTTAATTTTCTTGAAATATGGATTGTTCCCCATGTAAATCCTGATGGTTCTGATGTAAACCAAAGAAGAAACAGTATAGATCTGGATCTTAACCGTGATCATATTTTATTGCAGGCTTCAGAAACCCGGGCACTGCACAAACTATTTAACAGAGAATTACCCCATATTACCGTAGATATCCATGAATACCAACCTCTTACCGAATCGTGGAAAGAATTTGGTGGTTATAAAAACTTTGACGTTCAGGTGGGGGCACCAACAAATCTTAATGTGGATGAAACCCTTCGTAATTTTGCACTGAATGTTGCTCTTCCTGCCATAGAAAACCATCTCAACCAAAAAGGTTTCAGCTTCCATAATTATCTTGTAGGCCCTGCTCCATCTCAGGGTATAATTCGTCATTCAACAGTCGATTTTAATGATGGCCGTCAAAGCTTTGCTATTCTCAACACTCTTTCTTTTATTTATGAAGGTATTAATGGTAAAGATGGCTATACCGAAAATCTTGAAAAACGCACCTATGGGCAGCACGAAGCTATTATTGCTCTTCTTAACCTGCTTTCCGAAAACGCATCAGAAACAAAAACCCTTGTAAATGAAGCGCGCAACCGGCTTGTAAATTCTATTCCAGGAGAAACTGTAGCTCTTCGCATGGACCATTATCCTGGCAACAACCCCTTGCTACTAACACTTAAATCATCTGAAACTGAAATGGATACCCTTGTAGTTGTTGAGAATTTCCATCCTATAGTAAAGCCTACATTTCAAACCATGAGGCCAGCCGGATACCTTGTTCCCAAACAAGATAACAAGGTCGTAGATTTGCTAAAACTACATTCCGTAAAATTAAAGGATGATTTTGATCTGGCCGGATTCAGTATCTATTTGCTTCAGATTGGTGAAATTGAAAACAGAAACGGTGAAGAATCGCCATCCCTAATGCCCATTGTAGAAAAAACAGAAATAAATAACAACGATATTTCTCTTTCCGATTATTACTTTGTTCCAACAGCCCAACTCCACAGTAATTTTCTTGTAAGTTTGCTGGAACCCGAATCAATGCTGGGCCTGGGCCAACGCGAAGGTTTTCATTATCTTTTAAAAGAAAATGAATCATATTCTATTTTTAGGGTAGAGTAACAGATGAATCATCGTAAAAAATATAGATGCTAAGCTTACGAACTAATTTTCGTATGGATTGGTACTGATTATAAGTACCAAATACATTATTTTCTGAAGGAAATAATTTGTATTTTTGCAGCCGAAAAAAATACTCCAACTATGGCATTAAGATGCGGAATTGTCGGGCTTTCCGGCACAGGTAAAACAACTGTTTTCAACTGTTTATCGAAAAGCAAGGTGAGTGCCGGCGCTCCCAAAACAACCAACCTGGGCCAGATAGAAGTCCCCGACCCCCGTTTGGTGCATTTATACGAACTGGCCAGTTCTGCCAAAATTATACCCACCACGGTAGAAATTGTTGACATACCTGGCCTGATGAAAGGTAGCAGCCAGATTAAAGGGGGGAACCAGTTTCTTGCCGATATAAGACAAACCGATGCAGTAATCCACGTTCTTAGGTGTTTTGACGACGAAACTGTGCCCCATATCGAGGGCAATGTAAATCCATTGCGCGATAAGGAAATTGTTGACCTTGAACTTATAAGCCGCGATATTGAAACCCTGGAAAAGAAAATTCAGCGACTGGAAAAAATTGCCAAAAGTGGCGATAAAGATGCCAAAGCAGGGATTGATGTTATTAAGAAATTAAAAGACTATATGGAAGATGGGCTGCCGGCCAGATCTCTTCAAATGGAAGAAAAAGACCAGAAATATATTGACGACTGTTTTCTTCTAACCGTTAAACCCGTATTGTATGTTTGCAATGTTGATGAAGGTTCAGCTGCTTCAGGCAACAATTACGTTGAGCAAGTTAAGGAGGCGGTAAAAGACGAAAACGCCAGATTGATGATCATTGCCGCACAGGCAGAAGCCGATATTGCTGAATTGGAAGATGAAGAAGATCGGGTAGAATTCCTTAAAGATCTTGGATTGGATGAACCCGGTGTAAATAAATTAATCAGAGCTGCCTACGATTTGCTCAACTTAAAAACATTCTTTACAGTGGGGCCAAAAGAGGCTCATGCCTGGACCATACGGGAAGGAATGACAGCTCCCCAGTCTGCCGGTGTTATCCACAGCGATCTTGAACGGGGGTTTATCCGTGCCGAGGTTATGAAGTATGACGACTTTGCCAAATATGGTTCTGAACACGGCTGCAAAACGGCTGGGAAATTCTTTATTGAAGGAAAAAACTACATTGTTCAGGATGGTGACATACTCAATATCCGGTTTAATGTGTAATGGTGTAAAATAATTTACCGTTTCTTTTCTTTTCCCCATCATTTTTACTATTTTGCACCCCATAAAGATATTTTTATGGAAATGCTCAACAATAGTGATATACAGGATCTTCTGGCATTGCGAAAATGGCTCCACAAGAACCCGGAACTCTCGGGCAAGGAAATTCAGACATCTCAAAAACTGGAAGAATTTTTACGCAAAACCCAACCCGATAAATTGATCCCCGGAATCGGTGGCTACGGGCTGGCAGCTGTTTATATGTTTGATGATAAAGGCCCAACCGTTTTGGTAAGAGCCGATATGGATGCATTGCCCATTCAGGAAGTAAACACCTTCACGCATAAATCACAGGTAGATGGTGTTGCACACAAATGTGGCCATGACGGCCACAGCACTATTCTCTCAGGATTAGCTATTGCGCTAAAGCACTCTCCCCTTCCAGCTGGCAGAGTGGTTCTTTTGTTCCAACCCGAAGAAGAAACCGGTAAAGGTGCTGCCAAAGTAATTGCTGACGAAGCATTTAAAATGATTAAACCCGATTTTGTAATTGCGCTTCATAATCTTCCGGGGTTTTCGCAGGGTTCTTTAGTTATTAAAGAAGGACCATTTGCTGCTGCTTCTGTGGGTATGATCGTAAGAATAAAAGGTGTTTCATCCCATGCTGCCCATCCCGAGCAGGGAAACAGCCCTGCAACCATGCTGGCAAAAACCATCATTGAACTTCAGGAACTTCTTGAAAAAAAGAAGAATAAATTCAATGATTTTACGCTGTTAACCATTATCCATGCAAAACTGGGAGAAGTTGCTTTTGGTACCAATCCAGGAAATGCACTGCTTATGGCAACCTTAAGAACCTTTACCAATGACGATATGAAGCTATTAAAAAAGCTTTCAGAGATGGTTTTAAGAACATTGGCTGAAGAGCATAGTCTCATTGTTGATATTTCGTATACTGAGGAGTTCCCGGCTACAGTAAATAATAAAGATGTTGTTGAAATAATTACTTCTGCAGCAAATAGCAAAGATGTTCCCGTAATTCAGATTGATGAACCCTTTAGATGGAGTGAGGACTTTGGCCATTTTACCAGTAAATATGCCGGAGCACTCTTTGGAATAGGCAGCGGAGAGGAAAGCCCGGGTTTACACAACCATGATTATGATTTCCCTGATGAAATTGTTACCACTGCTGTAGAAATATTCCATGAGTCCTTAAAAAGACTTATAGCATCATAAACACATTTTTTAAATCACTAAAATAAAAATAAAGCATTAATGTTTCATACATCGCATATTGAAATCAGTAAATCGGCTTACAAAAAAAATATCCAATATCTGAAAGGGTTGGTTGGCAGTAAAACCAAGATATCTTCTGTAGTAAAGGGAAATGCTTACGGGCATGGAATCAATAATATTGTACCCCTGGCAGAAGCCAATGGCATCAATCACTTCAGCGTTTTTTCCGCAGCAGAGGCATTACAGGTTTATGATGCAAAAAAACCTAAATCAGAAGTGATGATCATGGGCTCTGTTGACGATAACGAGATTGAATGGGCCATTGAAAATGATATAGAGTTTTATGTATTTGATAACGATAGGTTAGATAAAGCCCTTGAAATAGCAGAAAAGATAAAAAAACGGGCTCGTATACACATAGAAGCTGAGACAGGATTCAACAGAACTGGATTTTCTTATGATCAACTGCCCCAACTGGTGAAAAAACTTAAAGATAATCAGCAATATTACTTTCTGGAGGGATTGTGCACCCATTATGCCGGGGCCGAAAGTATCTCCAATTATGTCAGAGTTAGGGATCAGATAGGATTATATCGCAAATTTGCAAGGTATTTTACACATCATAAACTTATTCCCATAATAAAACATACTGCCTGCTCAGCTGGTTTGCTTATGTACCCAACCACAATTATGGATATGGTTCGTTTAGGTATTGCCCAATATGGCTTCTGGCCCAGCCCCGAAACACAAATGTTTCGATTCAGAAAAGAAGTTGGAGACATAAATCATCTTCACCGGCTTATTACCTGGAAATCGCGTGTAATGGTTGTGAAAAATGTTGAAGCTGGTGAATTTGTCGGCTATGGCTCATCGTTTCTTGCCAATACCAAGTTGAAAATTGCCATTGTACCCGTTGGCTATAGTAATGGATTTGGAAGATCATTATCAAATAAAGGAAGGGTATTGATCCGTGGCAAAAGAGTACCTGTTATCGGCACGGTAACAATGAATACAATAACATTGAACGTTACCGACGTACCATCTGTAGAAAGAGGCGATGAGGTGGTTATTATCGGCAAACAAAAACGACTTAGCATTAGCGTTGCTTCCTTCTCTGAAATGAGTAATGACCTAAATTATCAGGCCCTTACACGATTACCGGCAGATATACCACGGTATATTGTTAAATAATCTTCATTGCAACACTCTGCATCATACAAAAGTGAATGGTTCATCAATTTAAAAAATTATGTCACTTGATAAATCTACACAGCAAAGATTTGGAAGCAGGCTGGGTATGCTACTCAGTGCCCTTGGAATTGCCGTAGGAACAGGAAACATCTGGCGTTTTCCTCGTATTGCTGCTCAAAATGGTGGCGATGATGGGGCTGGCGCACTGATACTGGCATGGTTACTTTTTCTCCTTTTATGGAGTATCCCACTTATCATTGCAGAATACCTTATAGGCAGGAAATTTCGCTACGGAGTAATAGGCTCATTTGTTAATGGTATGGGGAAAAAATTTGCCTGGATGGGAGGCTTTGTTGCCTTTGTTGCCACTGCTATTGGCTTCTTTTATGCCGTAATTGTTGGCTGGGCTTTATTTTACTTTTTCAGGATGCTATTATACCCTCTACCAATCAGCAACGAAGCTTCCTTATTGATTTGGGATAATTTCCAGTCTTCCCTCCTGCCCTTTATTACCCATCTTTTTGCTGTTGTGGCAGGTATGTTTGCCATTTGGCGGGGGGTTACTTCCATCGAACGCATCAACAAAATTCTTATTCCTGTTTTAATACTGATCATACTTGGATCTGTAGTGCGTTCTGTATTTTTACCCGGAGCCCTTGACGGCATTAAATATCTATTCACTGTAGAATGGGCGCAACTCAAAACCCCTGAAATTTGGCTGCAGGCACTTACCCAAAATGCCTGGGATACCGGCGCCGGTTGGGGTCTATTTCTTTGTTATGCCGCGTATATGCAAAAAAAACACGGTGTGGTTAAGAATGCGTTTATTACCGGATTTGGCAATAATTTTATTTCTATTATAATGGCTATAATGATCTTCGGAACCGTATTCTCCGTTCTTCAAACAGGCCAAAATTTTACTGATGCAGAAATTCTTGGAGTTATGCAAACTGCAGGGCCTGCTTCGACCGGACTAACCTTTATCTGGATGCCCCAGCTTTTTGCCCTGATGCCAGGTGGCAGAATTATCGCTATTTTCTTTTTTCTGGGACTGGCATTCGCCGGATTTTCATCATTAATGTCGATGCTGGAACTCACCGCCCGCAGCCTTGTTGACCGGGGCATAAAAAGAAGTTATGCTGTTTTTATAATTGGAGCTGCAGTTTATTTTCTTGGTGTGCCTTCAGCCTTCAGTCTGAATTTTTTGAGTAACCAGGATTTTGTATGGGGTTTAGGGTTGATGGTTTCCGGAATTTTTATTGCCCTGTTTATAATAAAATATGGCAAAGAGCAGCTAAATGATTCTAAAAGAGAACTTTCCGGAGACTGGCCATTAGGCAAATGGTGGACCTACCTGATAACATATTTTGTACCTTTGGCAGGCACTGTCCTGCTTGGTTGGTGGATATGGTTATCCTTCACCCAATTTGAACCCAAACAGTGGTATAATCCTTTTGCAGGTTACAGCCCAATGACTGTTATCCTGCAGTGGGGTTCTGTTTTGATAATTCTGGGTTTTATGAACAGGAAATTAGCAAAATTGGAAAAATAAAAGTCTAACAACCAATAAACTAGAAACCAATGAAGAGAAGTTTCGCCAGCGATAATAATGCTGCTGTACATCCGAATATAATGGAAGCAATTGTTAATGCTAATACAGAAGACTATGTTTCTTACGGAGACGACCCTTACACCGAAAAAGCAAAGCAATTATTCAACGAAATATTTGATACTGACACAGATGTTTACTTTGTTTTTAATGGTACCGGTGCTAATGTGGCAGCCATTAGCCATATTATCAAACCCTGGCAATGCATTATGAGTTCTTCACTATCGCATATTCATAACGATGAATGTGGTGCACCTGAAAAATTCAGTGGCAGCAAGCTTATCACTCTTCCTTCTGTTGATGGGAAAATTACCCCCGATCAATTGAAGCCTCTTTTGCATTCGGTAGGTTTTGAGCATCATTCCCAACCGGGAGTTATATCTATTACCCAGGCTACCGAAATGGGCATCGTATATCAACCCCACGAAATTGAAGCTATTGCAAGGTTTGCACACGAAAACGAGTTGTATCTGCACGTTGACGGAGCAAGAATTGCCAATGCAGTTGCCCATTTGGGGTTATCATTATCTGAAATAATTACCCTAACAGGTGTTGACGTAATTTCTTTTGGAGGAACAAAAAACGGACTTATGATGGGGGAATCCGTTGTCTTTCTAAACCCCGATTTAGCAAAAGATTTTCCTTACGTTAGGAAACAAACTATGCAGTTGGCTTCTAAGATGCGCTACATTTCTGCACAATTTATTGCCCATTTTAAAGATAACCTATGGCTACAAACTGCTTCGCATGCCAATAAAATGGCCCGACTGTTAGCTGATAAAATAAAAGATATCCCCGAAATTAAAATTACCATGCCTGTTCATATCAATGCAGTTTTTGCATGTGTACCCCGGGAAATAATAAAACCCTTACAGGAGAAATACTTTTTTTATGTATGGAATCATCAAAATAATGAAGTTCGATGGATGACACATTTTAATACAACAGAACAAGACATTGATGATTTTGTGTTAACTATTCGCCAGCTTTTGAACCATAGTTAACTATTTCGTGCCTGATAAAATAAAATAATTCAAACATAAAAGATGTAGTTGAAAGCACCAAAACAAGTTCTGTATTTTTATCTCATTTTAAATCAACCTGAAAATTTTTTCATTTTCTCTAAACCTTTACTTGCTACTTCTAAAGCATCCTCTTCCCAATAGACAGGATTAAAAAGCTCCAGGGATAGATATTTTACTCCACCCATATTTTTTAAATCTGTTATTATCTGTTGCATAGGTGCTCCTCCATCACCGGGATATACACGGTCGGAATCCTTTTGTTCGGTTCGTTGAATATGGGTGGGAAAATCATTCATATGAAATACCTCGATCATATCACCATTCAAGATTTTTAATGTATCATAACCAGACCCCCCTCTAAACATATGATACACATCAGGAAGAAATCTTACATCCGGTTTATTGGCAATAGCCCCGATCATTAGTATCTGCCCAATATGAGAAAGCACTGTTGATGCACCCCAAAACTCCAGTTGCGGCATTACACCGGTTTTACGACCCAATTCGATCAGTTGCCCGTATTTTTCGCCGGCATCAAATAAATCGAGTTTTGGATTGACAAACTGCCCGGCAGCAGGAGCAGCAATGCGCTTGCAATCCAAAGCAGCCATTATTTCCATTTCTCGTTCCATTTGCGCAAATCCCTGCTTGCTTACAGCAGAATCATCAACCATCCAGGGAGCAAAACCAATAGCACTAGCCACTTCAAGGCCATTATCCTTAATAAAACTGTTAAGTTGAGAAAGGGTTTTCCCATCATTTTGATAAATTTCAATATCGCGTATCCATAGTTCAACCGCACCGTATCCGGCACGTGCAGCAGTTTCAATATCCTTTTCGAGGCCTTGCTGCTGACCACGAATGGTACTGGTATTTAAACAATAGCGAAAATCTGTTTTTTTCTTATTATCAGTTGGGGTGCAGGCTAAAGGAGCCATTACAAGAGCTGCTGATGCAATACCAAGGGTTTGTAGGGTTTCTCTGCGGTTCATTTTGAATTTAAGTAAAATTGAAAATAGTTATTAATATTACGAATGTAAAAAATTAATATGATTATCCGCAATCTTGCCATTAAAAATTATATTTACGCTTTTTGACTCAACTTATTCTACTGCAGTCCCGTCTTTGGGACATGGCGGTTGGAAGAATTAAAAGAAAAAGACAGCGCTGTACAAACATTATGAGAAAAGAAAAATATTTGATGGCAGCACAATTGCTACCTTAGGTTAATTGTTAATGGGACTAAAGTCCCGTCGTGGGTTTGTGTACATTTAATCCGTCAGTTAAAACTGACGGCAATTGAGAAGATGCCCGATTTGACAAAAGTAAACTTACTGGATAGATTGTGAATAAGCATAAAAATTAAAGCCTGGTTTTACACATACTAAGTATTAATAGAATATTTTTCTTTCGTAACAACAGTATTATATTTCAATTCTAATATGATATGAATAATTTACAGCGACTTCCGATTTTAAATGTTACTCCCAGTTTTATTTCCAGAGCTAAAAATATCCTGCTGAAATCAAAAAGCCCACAATGCTTTTTTGGCTAATATTTCTTAGAAAATTCCGTTAACCGTTTGATATTATACCTTTTTACCACCAGATATTCCTATCTTTATCAGTGAAAAATCCTAAAATCTGACGATATGAATAATCTTTCTAACGAACAAACACGTAGATCTTTTCTAAAAACTTCTGCCCTGGGCACCACTGGGTTAATTCTTGGTAGTTCTTTACAAGGTTTTCCATCAATACGCTCCCACACACAGAAAAAGATGGGTATTGCCCTGGTAGGTCTGGGTTGGTATAGCACCGACATTCTTGCTCCTGCCCTGCAACAGTGCGAAACAGCATACCTTGCAGGCATTGTTACCGGCACGCCCGAAAAAGAAAAAATTTGGGCAGAGAAATATACCATCCCTCAAAAAAATATTTACAACTATCAAAACTTTGATGAAATAGTATCTAATCCTGATATTGACATTATCTATGTTGTGCTTCCAAACAGCATGCACAAGGAATTTACCATAAGAGCAGCCAAAGCCAAAAAGCATGTAATCTGCGAAAAACCCATGGCCTTGAACGCAGAAGAGTGCCGTGAGATGATAGCAGCATGTAAGGAAAATAATGTTGGATTATCCATTGGATACCGTATGCAATATGAACGTAACACACAGCATATTATGCAATTAGGCCAGCAGGAGGAACTAGGGAAGGTGCTTCACATATCCTGTGGTGCAGCTTACAGACACAACAATTTTGAAAGCTGGAAAATAAAAAAAGATATGGGTGGCGGTTCTATGATGGATATGGGAGTTTATCCCCTGCAGGCGGCTCGCTACAGCACCGGTTTGGAACCTTTAAGTGTAACGGCACAATCTTACCAGGTCCGTGCAGAAAGGATAACCGAAGTTGACGAAGCAACTACATTTCAGCTTGAATTTCCGGGTGGTGCTATAGCCAATTTATCTACCGGTTTCCATGCCAGTTTCAACTATTTGCGGGTAGTTACCCTAGGGGGTTGGTTTCAGCTTGAACCCTTCTCAGGTTTTGGAGGAATAAAGGGCAGGTCAAGTCAAGGAGACATCAATTTCCCAAATGTTAATCAACAAGCCCGTCAAATGGATGAAGATGCAATCAGCTTTTCAAAAGGAGAAACACCTCGCGTGCCGGGTGAAGAAGGCCTTAAAGATATCCTTGTAGTGGATGCAATTTATGAAGCTGCACGGACAGGCAAAAAAATTAATGTAAAAAAGGCCTGAATCTGACTTTCAATAAGGAAAGATCAATTACAGGCCTTTGTAAAATAACTCCATTGGGATTTACAACAAAACCTCCGTTGGAATGTCTTTTATGGGTTTTATATCAAGGCTTTTAATAAACAATTCAGCCCCTTCAGATTGTATCTGGATTTTTCCTGATGTAAGCGGAGTAATGGCATCGTTCTCAAATACACCAGTATTAAAATTAATTATAACCGTTTCGCCATTTACAACATGCACGGCAACATCATTATAACAATAAAGATCAACCACATTCCAATCACCCAATGGTTTTTCAACATTCTTTAGCTTTCTTACCAAAGGGCCGTTAGCATGCAACCCAAACTCCTGCCTTTCTGCAAAAGGCGAAAAAATCCACTGGTTGGTATCTTCATTTAATTCTGCCGGAGTTTCACAGGCAGTGTTCATCATTAGGTACGTATCGCCCAGATTTTCGTGCATCAACTGAAGTTCGATGTTGGTCATCCAGGTATCGATAGCCACACCAAAATCTCCAAAACTATGGTAAAGTAGGCCACTGTTACGACGGGAATATACCGTTTCGCCCCACTTAAATACTAAACGCAGATGGTAGTTTTCGAACGATTCTTTTGTTGCCAGTGATCCATTAATTTCTCCCGAAATACGGATAACCTTTTCACCATCCTGTTCAACCACTGAGAAAACACTTTCGGTGGTTGCTGACTGCGAAATACTATCCCACTCCCCGCCGAGCGATCTACCTAAATAGGTGTCAAATCCGTCCAGATTTTCACCGTTATACAAAGCCCTCCATTCAGGTTCTGGTTTGCAGGATGTAAATACTATTCCTGAAATAATCATTAATACAAAAAATAATCGTCTCTCTCTCATAGTTTCTAAGGTTTAAAGGTTTAAAACAAGGGTTAAAAGTACAGGTAATAGGGTAGATAAAAAAACCTAAAGTAACTGGTTTTAACTAACCTATTGTATTTAAAAGAAATTTAAACCATCCGGAAAGGCCTTTGCATTTTTGTGAAGCAAATAATTTATCACCCAAATGCAAAGACCTTTTAGCTAAATCCTTTTTTCTTAATGTAATAATTCTTAACCCTACTGCAAGTTCATTGGGAAAATTGATTTTTTCTCGCTGTTCTTTTAAATATATTTCCAATAAAGTCAGATCCTGGTATTGCCCCAATAGTTTACTTAAAGCTTGAAATTCTCTGGCCAAAGCTTCAAAAATAACTGGCCATAATGGCTCTAAAACAACCAGTTGATACCAGAAATATTTTACTTGTTTTCTCCATTCATGCATTAAATGACAATCATTATTCTTCAGATTCAATTCCCAAAAAATAACACCTTTATGATAGGTGTTAAGAATTCCACTACCTAAAAGGGTAATTTCATTGTCTTTAATAGAGATATTCTCCAATTTCGTTTCAGCTGCAACAAAAAGATCTGAAATCTCTTGTTTTTGATTCTTAAAATCTGTGCTGTTAAGCAAGTTTTTTCGCTTTATAAATAACCTGTGTTTCTCCCTGGTAAGAAATATTACCAGTTTCGAACTCGATGTTCCTGATATTAAAAGATCAATTGTTTCAATAAGTGCAGTTAAATCGCGAGCCTGAGCAATTCTTCTTGAAGCATCACGATAAAACCGGTTAAAAAACCTGTAATCATCATTTATTAAAGCGGGTCGGGCCAGTCTTAGAATACTCCTGATTCTTTTACAACAAAGCCTTGATTGATGAACATGATAGTTTATCTGGGTTTTTCTACTCAAATGCAAAACAGCCTGATTATTATAATGTCTTATTAAACCAGAAATATTGGCTTGCATACTTTTATTGAACTCAATAACAGGATGTTTCAAAATAAATAATATTACAATAATTGGAGCAACGAATATAAATAAATCTGGAACAAATAAAAAACCAACCTCAATTGAGATTGGCTGGTAATATTTTGGCGAAAATCAAGCTATGTTTTAATTTTTAACCATAATCCTGTTTTTTTACATTCAATTATTAGCTGCAATCGTTTGCGAACCTTTCATAAAAAAAACCAAAAAACCCGGGCAACACCGGCCGTTTTCATTATGCCATGACAGCTGAACAATTTGAAAACGCTATTCTTCTTAGATCATTTGTCAAAGATCAAATCCTTGAAGCAACGATTCTGTAATAATAGCCGGCATTACCCGGTTCATGGTTTGGAAAAAAAGGATGCATCAAAGTTAACTTATTTATTTAATTTAACCGCAATAAATGTCGCATTTTTTACATATTCATGATTTCTGTTAACTTACAATTTATTACATGAACAATATGAACCTATTAAACCTATTAAATAGAACAATAATCAGTAAAAACTTATCAACAAAAATTCGTATAAATCATAAAATCATTGTATTATGATTTTATTAAATTTTCAAATTACATTAAAAAGGCTAAAACAGTAAAATTAACCTTCCAAGACAATTATTAATCATTCATAATAAGAATTCTGACTGGTAAACCCCAATTTTTATTTGATATTATTTGCTTAATATTGTTTCTCCAAACCAAAACAGCTTAAATATGAGAACGAAGCTTATAAGGATTGAAAAAATAATTAAAGGTACGGCCCAATTATTTACTTCAATGGATAGAGGCTTTGCCAAAGTAGAATCTGATCTTATACTCCTTACCCGATTCAGGCAAATATGCTATGATGCCAATCAAAAGCTTGAAACTGGTATTCCAAAACTTCAAAATCATATTACTTCTTTAATAGAGCTTAAGAGTTCTAAAGTGGATTTTGCCCAACAGAAAGAAATTTTGAACAATCTATATGAGATGAAGAATGATATAGCTGATAATATTTTGGAAATTACTGACTATATAGACAATTTTACAGAGCTTTGGAAAAAGTCTTTTTCTTTGAGTGCCCTGCTAAAGTTCAAATTTCTTCTTATGAATGAGTTTTCATTGCTCGAAAAGGAGATTGAATCTTTGCATATGGAGCATTTTCGCCAGGTAAGAAAAAATGAAATAAACCTGCATCAATCTGTATTAAAATCATACAAAGGTGCAGGTTTAGATGTAAATTTGGAATAAAAGATACTATAGTTTCTCTATCTCCATCAATGGGTCTCCCTTTTTAATTTTTTGACTGTTTTCAACCAGAATTTTCTTAATCCGGCATTTAAAGGGTGCCTGTATTTCATTAAAAAGTTTCATAGCTTCCAAAATACAGATTGTTTGACCAGCCTGCACTTCATCGCCTTCGTTTACAAATGAAGGAATACTTTCTCCTGATGACCGATAGAATGTACCCGCCATAACAGCGTCAATAGTTTCGCCCAAAACTGCAGTTTCGGCCTTTGGAGTTGCTACTTCCGGTTGCTTCTGCTCTGAAGTCGTTTTACTTAATTCAGTTGCTGGAGTTGGTGATGCCGTTTCTGCTGGTATTGACCGCATACTTCCATTTGTCTGATTTCCGGAAAACAGTGACAGATTAAAGTCGCCTTTTCTGATAACGAGTTCATTAATTTGCATTCTGGAAGCACGATCTAAAATGGTATTGATACCGGCATAATCATCGGAATGCAAAATCTTTTCTATACCATTATTGACGGCAGCAGCTTTCAAAGGGGGAGTTTGTTTTACTCCCTTTTGATTTGCTTCCAACTCTTCAATTTCAATATCGGCAGGAGATTTTGGTCTTTGCTTTTCAGGTAGGGCCCGCCATTTAAAAAACTCAACTGCTATTTCAGGAAAAAGAGCATAAGAAATAATGTCTTCTTCATGAAGAATTAATTCGGGTTGTAAAATATTTTTGGTTATCTCGGGTAGTATGGGCTTCAAATCATCTGCAGGCCTATGGTTAATAGGTTTTTCATCACCCAGAATCTTTTTAATAAAATCAGGATTTATGGGCCCCGGAGAACGACCATACATTCCTTTTACATAGTTTTTTACTTCTTGTGGTACAATTTTATATCTTTCTCCAGATAGCACATTCATAACTGCCTGTGTTCCCACGATCTGGCTCGTAGGAGTAACTAGTGGAGGAAATCCCAAATCTTCTCTAACTCTGGATACTTCTTCCAATGCTTCATCCAACTTATCCAATGCATCCTGTTGCTCCAATTGAGAGCGGAAATTGGATATCATACCACCTGGGATTTGATGAACAAGAATCTCCGCATCAATGGAAGGCTCATATCCTCTACCCTTCGAGCGGGTTGGCGTAAGATCAGCAAAGTATTTATTAACCTTTCTTATGGCATCCATATCCAGATTCACTTCCATATCTGTTTCTGAAAAAATTGCATGTAGAGTTTGTACGGGCGGCTGAGAAGAAAAACCGGCCATCGAAGCTACAGCACAATCAATGGCACCTGCACCAGCCCAAACTCCTTCAAGATAGGCTGTTTCAGCCATACCGCTTGTTGAATGACAATGTAATTGTATTGGAATATCTATTTCTTCGATTAGTGCTGATACCAGTTCCTTACTCCGAACGGGTGATAAAATACCAGCCATATCCTTAATGCATAAAGAATCGATTCCCAACTGCACCTGTTCTTTGGCAAATTGCACATATTTTTTCACAGTATGAACAGGACTGGTAGTATATGATAAGGTACCCTGAGCATGGCCACCATGCTTTTTGACAGATTTAACAGCTGCTTCGAGATTTCGTGTATCATTTAATGCATCAAATATTCTGAATATGTCTATTCCGTTTATTACCGCAGTATCGATAAAATGATCAATCAAATCATCCGGGTAATTTTTATATCCAACAATATTTTGTCCTCTTAAAAGCATTTGCAGAGGTGTGTTTTTTGCTTTGCTTTTTATCTGACGGATTCTTTCCCAGGGATTTTCGCGCAAAAACCGCAAACAAACATCAAATGTGGCTCCTCCCCATACTTCAAGCGAGTAGTATCCAACATTATCAATTACATCAATTATGTTGAGAATGTCCTGAGTACGCATTCTGGTTGCCCACAATGACTGATGGCCATCCCGCAAAGTAGTGTCTGATATTCTTAAAACTTTTTTACTCATAGTTTATAAAATAGTATTATAGATTTTATTGATTATCCAAACAAATGAAAAGTAATCATACTGAAATTAACTGCTTTCTTAAAACAGAAATTCAGTAAGCCACTTAATTAATAATTAAAGGCTGTCTTCGAATTTACCCATAGCAGAGTATTTTTGAAATCTTTTAAGTAATAGTTCTTCGGTTGAATTGGATAAAAGATCTTTAATATTTTTAATTAAAGAATCCTTCACCTTTGCTGCAATTGTATTATAATCAGAATGAGCTCCATCTGAGGGCTCTTCAATAATTTCATCAATAACATCCAGCCGGAGTAATGCCTGGGCTGTTATATTGAGTGCTTCAGCTGCATCGGGTGCAAAGGATGCATCGCGCCAAAGAATGGATGCACAACCTTCAGGAGATATTACGGAGTAAATGGCATTAGACAACATCAAAATTTTATCACCTACCCCAATTCCCAGTGCTCCTCCACTACCACCTTCGCCAATTACTAAAGATACAATTGGCACCTCAATATTGGCCATTTCAGTAATATTTTTGGCAATAGATTCCGCCTGACCTCTTTCTTCCGCTTCTAAACCCGGAAAAGCTCCCGGAGTATCGATAATAGTAACAATCGGAACATTGAATCTTTGTGCCAGTTTCATCAACCGAAGAGCTTTACGGTATCCCTCCGGCTTTGCCATTCCAAAGTTTTGCTCAATATTTTCAATGGTATTTTTACCCTTGCTATGCCCTATAAGCATTATTTTTTGTTCGTCAATTCGAGCAAAACCGCCTACAATCGCTTTGTCATCAGCAAAATACCTATCGCCATGAAACTCCATAAAATCGGTAAACACCAACGAGAGATAATCCTGGAAAACGGGTCTTTGTGGGTGACGACTAATTTTAACTATATCCCACGCTGTGGTTTTTTTAGAATCAGTACCTTTTATTGGATTTGATAAAATTTTTTCTCCTGTTACGGGTGTCATATATATTAATAGTTTAGTTTTCTATTTAAATGTCATATTCGTAAAATGTGTTTTAGCGATTATAATATGCCAGCACTTTACCAAGGTAATCCTTCATATCCTTCCGATCTACTATTGCATCAACAAATCCATGATCAAGAAGGTATTCGGCAGTTTGAAAATCGTCCGGAAGCTTCTCTCCAATGGTTTGCTCAATAACCCTTCGGCCTGCAAAGCCAATTACGGCACCGGGTTCAGATATATTTATATCTCCCATCATGGCATAACTGGCAGTAACACCGCCCGTTGTGGGATTGGTTAGAACAGAAATGAAAGGGACATTCTTTTTGTTGAGCCTTGCCACCCCTGCGCAGGTTTTGGCCATTTGCATCAAAGATAAAACACCTTCCTGCATGCGGGCTCCGCCAGAAGCAGAAAAAACGATATAAGGCAATTGATGGTCGTAGGCATAATTGGCTCCCTGTAATATTTTTTCACCAGTAGCACTGCCAAGACTCCCGCCTAAAAAACGAAAATCCATAATAGACGCAACTGCGGCAATGTTATGTATTTTTCCATGTCCGGTAACTACCGATTCTGAAATTCCTGTCTTTTTCTTGTTGGCAATAATCTTATCAGCATAACTACCCTTCAAATCATTGAAATGTAAAGAATCAACAGGCCCTATTCCTGCAAATAACTCCTTAAAAGTATTCTTATCAAAAATCTGCTCAATTCGTTGAAAAGCATTAATACTTCCGTGATAGTTGCAATTAGGACAAACCCACAAATTTTCATTCCACTGCTCTTGCCAGATATGAGACCGACATTGCTTACATTTTACCCAAAAAGATCCAATTTGTTGCTTTTTTTCTGTAATAGCTTTGCTATACCATGCCATAAATAAATGATGTTGGTTTATTTATAAACTAAGCCTGTAATACTAATTATATATTATTAACTGAATAATAAATCAGATTAACAGGCAATTATTTATACATTAAAATATTTTTATCAGACTCGATTTATAGATAAATATACACTACAAAAGTCCAATAAACAAACTTTTTTACGGTAATGTTAACATTAGGTTATAAAAATGTTTTGCTTTAAAGTATAAATTTTATAACGAACGTAGTAATCAACTCACAATCATATCTTTAGGCCTTTATTTTCGGAAAGATACCGGGTAATTATATAAGAGATTTTAATAAAGAAATTATTCCTTATTTATATTATTCCCATTTTCCTGCAAAATGTAAAAACCTGGTCATTTTTAAGGATGCAACAAATGCTTTTTGTATTTTCGCATAAAGACATCTAAAGCATTTACAGTATGAAGATTTTAACCTGTGCACAAGTTAGAGAAGCCGATAAGTTTACCATAGAAAACGAGCCAATTGCCTCCATTGACTTGATGGAAAGAGCATCAAAATCGTTTTTCGATGCCATTAAACAAAAGCTGAAAAAGCAAAACACCATAAAAGTATTTTGCGGTGTGGGAAACAATGGCGGCGATGGCCTGGCTGTATCACGTATGCTGGCACTTTCGGGATTTCGCGTACAAGCCTTTAAAGTCGCTTTTTCAGAAAATGCATCACCTGATTTTCTCACCAATGAAAAAAGGCTGACAAAAATAAAACGAATTGACTACCAAACCTTGTTGTCCGAAGATACACTTCCGACAATAGACACTGAAGATATTGTAATTGATGCCATCTTTGGCAGCGGACTTTCACGACCCCTGGAAGGCTTTCCGGCAAAAATGGTAAACCACATCAATGGATCAGGCGCCAGGGTTATTGCCCTTGATATGCCCAGCGGACTGTTTTGTGAAGATAATAGCACTAATGATAATTCCATTATCAGGGCTGATTATACCTTTACTTTTCAGCTGCCGAAACTTGCATTTCTGTTTCCTGAAAATGATAAGTATGTTGGTGAATGGCAGCTACTGAATATAGGATTGAACCAGGATTTTATCAACGCGCAGGAAACACCGTGGCATTTTTTATTGCCCGATGATTTGAAAAGCGGTTACAAATTCAGGAAAAAATTTGATCATAAAGGAACATTCGGTCATGGGTTGCTCATTGCAGGCAGCTACGGCAAAAGCGGAGCCGCTGTGCTGGCATCCAAAGCTGCACTTGCAACCGGCACCGGACTAATTACCACTCACGTACCGTCATTAAATTATACCATCCAACAATCATCCTTTCCTGAAGGGATGGTTTCTATCGATGAGGATGAGAAATTCTTCACCGGAATAAAAGACATTTCCCCCTATTCGGCCATTGCCATTGGACCGGGTCTGGGAAAAGAAAATCAGACACAGAATGCAATGAAACTGATTATTCAGAATTCAACCGTTCCCTTGATACTGGATGCTGATGCCCTTAATATTATGACAGAAAATCCTACCTGGCTTTCCTTTCTGCCCCCTGGTAGTATCCTGACTCCCCATGTAGGAGAATTTGAACGTATTGCCGGAAAATGTAGCAATGGTTGGGAGCGCCTTGACAGAGCAAGGGATTTAGCTTTCAAACATCGAATCTATGTTATTTTGAAGGGTGCTCATACAGCCATCGTTTGTCCGGATAAGCAGGTAATTTTTAACAGTACCGGTAACCCGGGTATGGCCACTGGTGGTAGTGGCGATGTGCTTACAGGAATCCTGTTGGGTTTACAGGCACTGGGATATTCGTCACTTTACAGCTCCATGGCCGCCGTTTATCTGCATGGTTTGGCGGCAGATCTGGCCATCAACAAAAAACCTATGGAAAGTTTGGTGGCTGGCAATATCATCGAATTTTTGCCCAGAGCTATTAAAAAGACTTTTTACTAATCCTTCTACGCTGTAAATAAAAAAATCCATCTGTAAAAATTTTTACAGATGGATTTTTTTATTTATCAGGTTGTGCTATGTAGAAATTAAAACACAGAGCCCGCCAGCACCAGCGCCACAATAGAAACCAGTTTCAAAAGGATATTCAGCGATGGACCTGAAGTATCTTTTAATGGATCACCCACTGTATCACCAACAACAGATGCTTTATGCGCTTCGGAACCTTTGCCATATTTCTGGCCCTGATAGGTAATTCCACTTTCAATAAGCTTTTTGGCATTATCCCACGAACCACCTGCATTCGACTGAAAAATAGCAAACAATACCCCGGAAACAGTAACACCGGCCAATAATCCGCCCAATGCTTCCGCACCCATTGTAAGCCCAATGATTACCGGTACAGCAACAGATATTACTCCAGGTAAGATCATTTGCCTTAAAGCAGCCCGGGTAGATATGGTAACACATTTGCCATATTCGGGAGTTCCTTCTGCTTCATTTAAAACCTGGATATCTTTATCGCTCCACATACTTTGATGTGTGCCCTGCGAGGCATTCTTTTTCATTACTTCCAGAGCTCTTTTTAAGGGTTCAATGGTTTGAAACTGCCTTCGCACTTCTTCAATCATAGCTTGTGCAGCATCACTCACTGCCTTAATCGTAAGTGCAGAAAAAACATAGGGCAACAAAGCACCCAGAAATACTGCAGCCATTACGGTTGATTTGGAAACGTCAATAGATTTTATTTCGGCGGCGGTCATATAAGCACCAAACAAGGCCAGAGCAGTTAATGCGGCAGAACCAATGGCAAAGCCTTTCCCAATGGCGGCAGTTGTATTACCTACCGCATCGAGTTTATCTGTTTTCTCTCTAACTTCTGCCGGCAATTCAGACATCTCTGCAATACCGCCGGCATTATCAGAAATTGGTCCGTAGGCATCAACAGAAAGCTGAATACCCAAATTGGAAAGCATACCCACAGCTGCAATAGCAATACCATACAAACCGCTAAGATGAAAAACCAACACAATGGTAACAGCAATGGTAATTATCGGAATAATGGTAGATAACATCCCGATGCCCAAACCCGAAATAATATTGGTAGCACTACCCGATGTTGACTGACGGGCAATGATTTTTACAGGCAGGTTATTCAGTCCGGTGAAATATTCGGTTGAATAGCCAATTATCAATCCGGCAACCAAACCAATGATTGATGCCAGAAAAATATTGAAAGCAGTAATCTCTCGTTCTACTTCATAAAGCAAATCGATAAAAACCCAGCTTGCGGGGAGCAAAGAAGTAATAATAAAATAGGAAAGAACGATCATGATGGCAGAAGAAACCAATTCACCGATATTCAGGGCAGTTTGCGGGTTTCCACCTTCTTTAACCCTAACAAAAAAAGTTCCAACGATAGAGGCAAAAATTCCGGCCCCGGCCAGGAACAGCGGTAGCAAAACCGGCGATAACCCTGAGAAGCTATCCATCTCTGATGTAAAAACGAAGGTTGCTCCAAGCACCATAGCTGCAATGATTGACCCCACGTAAGATTCGAATAAGTCGGCACCCATACCGGCAACATCACCCACATTGTCGCCCACATTATCAGCAACCGTGGCCGGATTTAACGGATGGTCTTCCGGAATACCGGCTTCTACTTTTCCTACCAGGTCGGCACCCACATCGGCAGCCTTGGTAAAAATTCCACCTCCTACCCTGCTAAACAAAGCAATAGATGAAGCTCCAAAAGAAAACCCGGTAACTATTGACAACACTTTTGACAAGCGTTGAAAACTTTCAACACCAAACATATTGGCATACACGATAAAAAGAATACTTAATCCCAGAATTCCCAATCCAACAACACTAAGTCCCATAACACTACCACCGGTAAAAGCCACTTTCAATGCATTATTTAAACTGGTTCGGGCGGCTTCGGTAGTTCTAACGTTGGCTTTGGTTGCTATTCTCAATCCAATAAATCCAGCCAGGCCGGAACAAAAAGCCCCTGCTACAAATGATACTGCAACAAGGGGATGCGAAGTTTCGGTGCCTGTTGTAAAGGCCAGTAACGCAGCAACCGAGATTACGAAAATGGCCAAAATCTTATACTCTGCCGTTATAAATGCCATTGCTCCTTCTGAAATGTAGGCAGCTATTTTCTTCATTTTAGCGTTTCCAGCCGATTGCCGGTTTATCCATCCGGTTTTAATCAGAGTAAAAATCAGGGCGATTACCCCCAATAAAGGAATAAAATAAATTAACGAATTTTCCATGAATCTGAGTTTTGATTTTTTAAAGGATTTAGGATTTTGAACGTTTTATTTTTGAATTATAACTTTTAAAATTAAAAATATTATTCTATAAACGGCAAAAAATATTACTCAAATTGAAAAAAATATATCACAATTAATTTTATCTGCTTTAAATATCAGCCACAAATACAGATTATTTTGTATTTATCAATATAAAGAAAACAATAACAATATTTCTTAATCCGGCCTTGCACCTTTTATTATTATCTTTGACCGCCTTAACCATCAACAAGAAATAAATTGGAAAATTTTTCATCAAAACTTTTACAAACAGCTGTAGACGAGTTTTCAAAACTTCCCGGAATAGGAAAGAAAACATCCCTTAGGCTGGTTCTGCACCTTTTAAAACAAGAAGAAGACGAAACAGAATGTTTTGCTAATTCTATCGTTAACCTAAGAAAACACATTCAATATTGCAAGAAATGTTTTAACATTAGCGATCATGAAATTTGCGATATTTGCTCATCAAAAAAAAGAGATACTTCTCTTATATGTGTTGTTGAAGATCTACGAGATGTTATTGCCATCGAAAATACGGGCCAATACTATGGCCTGTATCACGTTTTAGGAGGGATCATATCCCCCATGGATGGCATTGGACCTAATGATCTTACAATTGAAGCCCTCATTGAAAGAGTAAATAAGGAAGATATTAATGAAATTATTCTGGCATTAAGTACTACAATGGAGGGTGATACCACAAATTTCTATATTTCCAGAAAACTGCAGGATACAAATGTAAAACTTTCAACTATTGCCCGTGGTATTGCTATTGGCGATGAACTGGAATATGCTGATGAGATCACTCTGGGGCGTTCAATTCTTAATCGTACTCCCTACCAGATAAATATGTTCAACAGTCAAAAATAGTTTATTTCTGAATCCGCTTAAATCTGAAAACCCCGATATTCAACAATCTGTTATCGATGCAATTATCAGTTATTATTGTCAATTATAACGTAAAATACTTTCTTGAACAGTGTCTTAAATCCGTTTTTATATCAGGAGAGGGCATTGAAATGGAAGTTTTTGTGGTAGATAATAATTCCGTTGATGGCTCTGTAGAAATGGTAAAAGAAAAGTTTCCGCAGGTTAAACTTATTGCCAATAAAAACAACCATGGTTTTAGCAAAGCCAATAACCAGGCAATTAATGTATCAAAAGGTAAGTATGTATTACTGCTTAACCCTGATACTGTTGTTGAGAACGATACCCTTTCGAAAGTTGTGAATTTTATGGATAAAACACCCGATGCGGGCGGATTGGGTGTTAAAATGCTGGACGGTCAGGGGGTTTTTCTTCCGGAGTCGAAACGTGGTTTGCCTACTCCACTAGTTGCCTTTTACAAGATATTTGGTCTATCAGCGCTATTTCCGCATTCTAAAATCTTTGGAAAGTATCATTTAGGCTATTTAAACAGCGATCGATTGCATAAAGTTGAGATTCTTTCTGGAGCTTTTATGTTGCTGAGAAAATCTGTTCTGGAAAAAACCGGGTATCTCGATGAAACCTTTTTCATGTATGGCGAGGATATAGACCTTTCGTGGCGTATTATTCAGGCTGGCTATAATAATTACTATTTTCCACAAACCCGTATTATTCATTACAAAGGAGAAAGCACAAAAAAAAGTAGCATCAATTATGTTTTCGTTTTTTATAATGCTATGATCATTTTTGCACGTAAGCATTTTTCAAAAAAAAACGCCAGCATTTTCTCCTTCCTTATAAATATTGCCATATACTTCAGAGCCCTGCTGGCTATTACCAGGCGATTTGTACAACGCATTATTATTCCGGCAATTGATGCTTCCATTATTTTTACCGGTATATTTTACATCAAAGATTATTGGGAAAAACAGGTCTTTAATATTGATCAAAACTATTATCCACCCGAATTCATTTACTATTTCGTACCTGCTTACATTCTGATCTGGCTTTTTTCAGTTTACATCAGCGGAGGATACGACAAACCATTAAAACTTTTCCGAATTGTTAGAGGGATTGCCCTTGGAACAGTAATCATACTTGTAATATATGCATTGCTTCCTCTCAGCATGCGTTTTTCGCGGGCATTAATTTTACTCGGAAGCTTCTGGGCTCTTACCAGTATGCTATTAACCCGTGTTATAGGCCATCTTATAAGGTACAGGAATCTCTCTATTGGCCAACAACAAAAGAAACGAATTGCTATAATAGGTAACGGCACAGAGCCCGAAAGAGTTGCCATGATGCTGCGACAAAGCGGTAATAACGCTTTCATCGGATTAATCCATTTAAACAATCAAACAACAAGAAAAAAAGGATATTTAGGAACAATTGATAATCTTAATGAAATAATTGAAGTATATAATATCAATGAAATAATATTTTGTGCCAGCGAAGTTTCTTCGCAAGAGATTATTTCCCAAATGTCGGCCTTAAAAAATAAAACTATAAACTTTAAGATAGCTCCACCTGAAAGCTTGTTCATAATAGGAAGTAACTCCATAGATACTTTTGGCGATTATTACACCGTAGATATAAATACCATAAACCAAACCGCAAATAAGAGAAACAAAAGGCTGTTCGATATAATTACATCACTCTTCTTTTTTATCTTATATCCGGGTTTCTTTATATTTGTTAAACAACCCATAGGCTTTTTCCGAAATATTATTTATGTTTTGATAAATAAAAAAACCTGGGTAGGTTATCATCCACTTGCCGGAAATGAAAAATTACCTGCCATAAAAAAATCTGTCTTAAATCCGGCAGATATGTACAAAACCAAAAAATTAGATTACACTACCCTTTCTAATCTTAATACTCTTTATGCAAAGGACTTTAGGTTAGAAAATGATTTTCATATTATTCGTAAAGCTTTCAGAAATGTGGGGCGATCATAACCGTTTGATTTCTGAAAATCTGCTGATCAAACATTTTATCAAAAGGTTCTGTTGAAAAATTGCTTTCAGAAAGATCATAGTTTTATTTGAAGTAAAGAATTGCCAATTCAATAAATAATTTTCTAAATTTGGCAATACTTAAAACAAACAATAGTTGACACGCGAAAAAATCAGTATTCATGGCAAAATTTGAAATAATAATGCCCCGGCTTGGTGAAAGTATTATTGAAGCTACTATTACCAAATGGCTAATAAGTCCTGGGGATAAAATTTCTGAAGATGATCCGCTGGCAGAAATTGCTACTGATAAAGTTGATTCTGAAATACCTTCTCCGGTAGAAGGAATTGTTGAAAAATTATTGTTTCAGGAAGGAGATACGGTTGATGTAGGAAAAGCAATTGCTCTAATTCAAACAGCAACTAATGAAAAAGCTTCAGAAGAAAGTACCGGGCCCATTGAAAAAAGTATGGATTCATCTGAGATAGTACCCAAAAAAGAAAATCATGAAAGTGAAAACCTGATCATCAGCAAAGGTGAATCAGGCCGGTTTTATTCCCCACTGGTTCGCAATATAGCAAAAAAGGAAGGCTTAACAATGACCGAACTGGATTCTATAAAGGGAAGTGGAAAAGAAGGTCGGGTAACCAAAGAAGACCTTATTGCTTATCTGACAGAACGTAAAGACGATGAACCATCAATAGGCCTGGAAGATGGCGCATCTTCAGGGCTATTCAGATCAGCAAAGATACTCTCCACCAATGAAATTAAAGCAGAACCCGGAGATGAAGTAATTGAAATATCGAGATTAAGACGGCTTATTTTTGATCATATGGTTGAATCAAAAGAAACCAGTGTTCATGTTACATCTATTGCAGAATTTGATGTTACAAATGTGGTTAATTGGCGTGAAAAACAAAAAAAAATATTCGAAGACCGCGAAGGGGAAAAACTAACTTTCACTCCTATATTTATCTGGGCAATAGCCAGAGCCATAAAAGATTTTCCAATGATCAATGCCAGCCTTAGTGGCAATAAGATCATTGTGCATAAAAAAGTGAATATCGGTATGGCTACAGCTCTTCCCGATGGCAATTTAATTGTTCCGGTAATTAAGAATGCTGATCATAAAAGCCTTATTGGCCTGGCTAAAAATGTAAATGATCTGGCAAACCGGGCAAGGAGAAACAAACTTCTACCCGACGAAATTAAAGGTGGAACTTACACCCTAACAAATCTCGGAACTTTCGACACCTTGTTTGCCACACCAATTATTAACCAGCCACAGGTAGCCATTTTGGGTACTGGTGCTATTAAAAAAAAACCAGTAGTTGTGGAAACCGAAAAGGGAGACAACATAGCCATCAGAAGTATGATGTACCTTTCAATGTCATACGATCACCGTATTATTGATGGTGCTTTGGGTGGTATGGTTTTGCGTCAGATTGGCAGATATCTCGAAAGTTGGGATGTAACCCAAACAATATAACCCACTGGTATAAGTTTAAATTTTCTATTAAAATTTATAATACAGCTCCGGTATCCAGAAATTAAAAATACTGATATACCGGGGCTTTTGTTTTATTTTGTTAATTTCGCAACAATAACTTCTTAAAAAATAATTCATGCAATTAAATCTAAAAAGGCCCGTAGCATTCTTTGACATAGAAAGCACCGGTACCAATGTTGTAAAAGATAGAATAGTTGAAATCTGCATTTATAAAGTAATGCCCAATGGTACCAGTGAAACAAAACTTAGAAGGATTAACCCTGAGATTCCTATTCCACCAGAAGTAACAGCAATACACGGTATTAGTAATGAAGATGTAGCCAACGAACCTACATTCAAACAGGTAGCCAAATCACTCCATGAACTACTTAAAGACTGCGACCTTTCCGGATACAATTCTAATAAGTTTGATATACCCATGCTTATTGAAGAGTTTTTGCGATGTGGTATAGATTTCAGCCTGAAAAACCGAAACCTTATCGATGTACAAAATATTTTTCATAAAATGGAACCCCGAACGCTAAAAGCAGCCTATAAATTTTATTGCGGAAAAGATTTGGTTGATGCACATACAGCTGAAGCTGATACACTTGCCACTTATGAAATTCTTCTTTCGCAGATAGAACGATATGAAAATACAGAGTTTGAGGATAGAGACGGTACAATTTCGAAACCCATAAAAAATGATATGAACGCCTTGTTTCAATTTTCCTACAACCATAAAAATGCTGATCTGGTGGGCCATATTGTTTTCAATGCCAATGGCGAAGAAACATTCAATTTTGGAAAACATAAAGGAAAGACAGTTGAAAGTGTGTTCAACAAAGATCCTCATTATTACGATTGGATTATGAATGCTGATTTCCCTCTATACACCAAAAATGTTATTAAAGAAGTAAAATTCCGGCCTCTCGCCAACAATAATATGATTATCAGGAAGTAATAGTCATACCAATAATGTTATAAAAATACTATCATAAACCAGAAGTTGGCCCGCCATTATGTGTTGGCGAAAAAATATTACGAAAGCAAGGATATTTTTTGATAAGCTCTCTCGCTGTTGAAAGCGAGACAAGCTTACTGACCTGTTTAATCAAATTAAAAAAAATGAAAATTATTTGCATTGGGCGCAATTACATAGAACATGCGCATGAGTTAAACAATCCTGTGCCTGCCCAGCCTGTTTTTTTTATGAAACCCGAATCGGCTATCATAAGGGCAGGCTTACCTTTCTTCTACCCAGATTTCTCCAATGATATACATTATGAAGTGGAGTTGGTTTTAAGAATCTCTAAAGTAGGAAAAAATATCAACGAAAAATTTGCCAATACGTATTTCGATGCAATTGGAATTGGTATTGATTTTACTGCGCGCGATCTGCAAAAAACCTGCAAAGAAAAAGGACTTCCGTGGGAAATAGCAAAAGCATTTGATGGCTCAGCACCAACAAGTGATTTTATTCCCAAACAGGCATTTAAAGATATTTACGACATTAATTTTTCGCTGGTCAAAAATGAAGAAACCGTACAGCAGGGAAATTCAGGAATGATGATTTTTAATTTCGAGAAAATTATTTCCTATGTATCCAGGTTTGTTACCTTAAAAAGAGGCGATCTCATTTTTACTGGTACGCCAGCGGGCGTGGGGCCTGTGCAAATTGGCGACGAACTAAAAGCTATGCTTGTGAAAAAAAATATGATAACGCTCTCGATTAAATGAGCTATCCTAAGCATTTTCAGTAAAACTAGTAATTTTAATTAAAAAATAAATAGCAATTTTATACATTGGTTCTTGTGTGATCTTTGGAGATTAGTGATTAACAAAATGTGCTTAGGCAATTCGATGAATAGCTTTATTAATAAATAGCTTAAACATACTATTGATAGGCTTCTCAGAAATACTATAGTTTCGTAATTAGGTTCTTGAAATTAATCCCAAATATCCTTTTCAAGGTTTCAATTAACGAAATCAGTATCAATCACTATTCATTTTTTGCAAAAAATATTGGCGGCCAAATGGTATTTCGTGAAATTAAATTCTATTGAGATGAATAAAAAAATAAATAGGAAAACTAATTCAAAATATATGTTTCTGGGGATTCTCGCCGGTCTTTTATTTCCGCTTATTGCAATTCTGCTCGAACTACTAAGAAATAATTTATCAATTTCAGGTCAAAACATCAGACAAATACATATTGAAAGCCCTGTTATTTTTATTATATATGCGGCCCCTTTTGTATTAGGTTATGCTGCCTGGTATTTGGGAAAGATTATTATTGAAAAATCTTCTTTAATGAAAAAAAATGAGGATGACCGGCTTCTAAAAGCAAAAAAGATATATGATTTTACCGAAAAACTATCAAATGGTGATACAGAAGTTGAATATGAATTTGATCATGATATAGAAACAGAAGATTCTATTGGGCAGTCATTAGAAAAACTAAGAGATTATCTCAAAAAAAATAAACTCGAAGAAGAATTACGACGAAAAGCCGAACAACAACAAAATTGGGTTAACCAGGGAATGGCCAGATTTGGAGATATCCTGAGGCAAAATAATAATAGCATTAATGAGTTATCTTATAATATTATCAGTAATCTGGTAAATTATGTAGAAGCTGTTCAGGGGGGTATGTTTATTATCAATGATAACGATCCTAATGATAAACACATTGAACTTGCTGCATGCTATGCTTATAGTCGCAAAAAATTTCTCGAAAAGCGAATTGAATGGGAAGAAGGCCTGATAGGAGCCTGTACTCTTGAAAAAGATACCATCTTGCTTACCGATGTACCACAGGATTATGTTACCATAACATCTGGACTTGGAGAAACCCGGCCTGATTGCATTATACTTGTTCCTTTAAAAGTTAACGAAGTAGTTCATGGTGTTATAGAACTGGCTGCTTTAAAAGTATTTCAGAAATTTGAAATTGATTTTCTCGAAAAACTTGCAGAAAGTATCGCATCTGTTTTATCGAGTGTAAAAATTAACATGCAAACAGCTCATCTGTTAAAAGAATCGCAGGAACAAGGAAAAATTCTCGCAGTGCAAGAAGATGAAATGCGCAGAAATATGGAAGAACTTAGTTTTGCCAAAGAAGAAGCTGCCAAACAGGGAGAATTGCTGGCCAGCTTCACCAATACCGTTAACCATACTCTCGTAAGAGCCGAGTATTCACCAGAGGGAATCCTTCTCTATGCAAACACCCGGTTTCTGAACAAACTTGGCTATTCAAGCAATAAAGATGTGGAAGGGAAACATATTTCATCTTTGATTAGTGATAAGGACAAAGAGTGGTTTTTCCAAATATGGGATAAGCTGGCCAAAGGGGGGAAACACTTTGAAGGTGACATGAAATATATTACCAAAAATGGAAAAGACTTCTGGTCAACGGCTACATTTACCTGCGTTAGGAATTATGACGGATCCGTTGAAAAAATACTGTTTCTGGGTATTGATACTACCAAACAAAAGAAAAAAAATCTGGACTATGAAGCTCAGATAAATGCTATAAGCAAAAATAATCTTAAAATTGAATACAATCCGGACGGCAGTATTCTGGAAGCCAATGAAAAATTTCTTGAAATATCAGAAATTCCTGCCTCTATGCTAGACAATTATTCAGTATTTAGTTTTGCCGACCAGGTAAGCGGTCGTGAACTAAAAGATCATTGGAAAAATATTATTAAGGGCACTACATATGAAACCCAGTTTAAATATAGAACTGCTTCCGAACAGGAAATATGGATTGATGGCACTTATATTCCTACGACTGGTATTTACGGTGAAATTTCAAAGATAATCTTTCTGGGGAGAGACATAACGCATAAAAAAACTGCTGAATTTGAAAATCAAAAGCAAACCCTTCTGTTTAATGAAATGCAAAAAAGCTTTTTAATTCAGCAGGAAGATGTAAAAATAAAACACGGGGAATTTAAAGATAAAGTCCAGCAACATAATGAAAATAAGCGATACGAAAAGGTGAAAAACGATCTTACTATTGAAAGTGCCGCTAATGCCATTGTGGCAATAAATCAGGATGAAAAAATTGAACTATTCAACAAGGCTGCCGAAAAACTCTGGGAAACAGACAGAAGAGAAGTGTTGGGTAAACATATAAGAGATATTTTACCACCACCTTACAATTATTTAGATGATGGCGATGTGATAGAATTTTTAAAATCAGATAAAAACCATCTGAAAGGAAACAGAACTGAAGTTAATATCATAAACAAAATTGGCAAAAAAGTACCGGTTTTTGTTACCCTTTCCGAAGTAAAAATTGATAATAGTTATACCTATGCAGCTTTTATTCAGAATATTTAAGTCAGACTTTTTGTAATCGAATACAAATAGAAGCAGCTATCAAAATAAAGCTATGAGCCAAAACAGACTCAGAAAAGAAGCGGAGAAATTAATTAAAAGCCAGAATACTGCTGGTACATCAGCAACCAATCCTGAAAAAGCCCTGCATGAACTTCAGGTATATCAGATTGAACTTGAGCTGCAAAACGATGAACTGAAACGTTCAGCAGATGAACTCGAAAAATCGCATAAAAGATTTACGGATCTCTTTGAGCATGCTCCGGTTGGATACTTTCTTTTGGCTGAAGATCATACCATTATCAATGTTAACCTTTCAGGCTGCATAATGCTCGATAAACCCAAAGAAAAAGTAACAGGGTCACCCTTCCATCAGTACATTTGTGCCGATTCTCAAGATAAATTTTACTTTCTCTCCCAGAAAGTTCTTCATACAGATAATATCTTTACAGAAGAAATAAAAATAAGAAAAGACGCATCAACTAACATTTATACGCAATTACAATGTATTCGCGATTTTGATGTATTATCTGGTGCCAGGCGAATTCGATTGGTAATGTTTGATATATCCGAGAGAAAAAGTATAGAAAAAAAACTTAAAAGATTTAGGGCAGCTCTTGATAGCTCAGCTGATAGCATTTTCCTTATTGATTATGAAACGGCCTTTTTTATTGATGTAAATGATGCAGCATGTCGCAATATAGGATTTACCCGCGAAGAGTTTTTAAAAATGATGCCGGAAGATATTAACCCTGAATATACAACGGAAAATATACTTAAAATAAGAGATGAGAAACTTAATAACTCCGATCAGAGTGCTACACTCGAAATGCAATATGTAAAAAGAACCGGAACACTTATAGATGTTGAGGTTTTTCTAAAAACAGTTACTATTGATGATGAAAAACTTATAGTTGCAATTGCAAGAGATATTACTGAAAGAAAAAAAAGCCGTGATCAGCTCGCAGCATATGCTCGTGAACTGGAAGATGTTAACAAGGGAAAAGACAAGTTTTTATCCATTATTTCTCACGATCTGAGAGGACCTTTTCTAGGATTAAAAGGTTATACCCAAATGTTGATTGAAGAATATGATCTTCTGGAAAAAGAGGAAATTCTTGATTATCTGGGTAAAGTTCACGACTCCAGCAAAGATCTTTACACTCTGGTTGATAACCTTCTCAAATGGTCGAGACTAGAACTGGGAAAAATCCCCTATGAACCCATGCCTTTTAATATTTACGACGAGATGGAATCGCTCATGAAACTCCTTACAGGTATTGCCGGCAAAAAAGATATTAAGCTTGAAAATAAAATGGATAAAGATATTTATCCATTTGCTGATCGGCTAATGCTTATTTCGGTAATTCAAAATCTTGTAGGAAATGCCATTAAGTTTACCCGTAAAGGAGGTTATGTTAAGATAAGTGCGAAAGTAAAAGGCGATAAAATAGAGATTAAAGTAGCCGATAATGGTGTTGGAATTACCAGCGATTTGAAAGAGAAATTGTTTACGCTCGACAAAGGGCATACATCGCGCGGCACAGCAGGTGAAAAAGGTACAGGTTTTGGACTTATCATTGCCAAAGAAATGATCAGAAAAATGGGTGGTGATATACACATTGATTCTGAACCGGGCAAAGGTTCCACTTTTAGCTTTACCCTTCAAAAATCAGATTTCAAACCTTAATACAATCTGATAGTTCAATTAATTAATAATGAACAGAATAAAAAGGGAATATTTCATTGAAAACGATACATTATGGGTTGCCCAGGATCTTTTGGGTAAAGTATTGTTTTCAAATACAGACAAAGCACAATTTACAGCTGGCATAATTACCGAAACAGAAGCTTATCTTGCTCCTGATGATAAAGCATCACATGCCTATGGAAATAAAAAAACCAAAAGAACCCAAATCATGTTTCAAAAAGGGGGCATTGCTTATATTTATCTATGTTATGGAATCCATCACATGTTTAACATCGTAACAAATAAAAATAATATTGCACATGCAATACTAATAAGATCAATTATGCCTGTTTACGGCTTAAAACATATAATAAGCAGAACGGGAAAAAAAGCACTCTTTCTGCTTAATGGCCCTGGTATATTAACCAAAGGATTAGGCATTAAAACAAAACATAACGGAACCGACCTTACAGGTTCTGAAATCTGGCTGGAAGATCATAAAATAAAAATTCCTGAAAATAAAATCTTAATTGGCCCGAGGATAGGTGTTGATTATGCAGGTGAAGATGCCAGCCTTCCTTATAGATTTTTTATTGATGATGTACCTTTTTTAGAATCAATAAAAATAAATTACAACAACATTTTACCCTGTGTCGAAAAATAAAAATAAATTTACGCCCTATTTGTAAAATCGGGAAAACATTTAAATTAAAAAAAGCAAACTTAACAACTATGCCAAGCACAAAAATCATTCTTAAATCGGGCAAAGATGAAGCCATAAGAAGATTTCATCCATGGGTATTCAGTGGTGCCATAAAAAAAATTCAAGGACCCGCACCAGACGGAGCTTTGGTTGAAGTTTATTCAAACAGAGAAGAATATCTGGGCACCGGATTGTATCAGGATGCTTCCATCGCAATAAGAATAATGGCTTTTACTCCGGAAAGACCCACTAATCTTAATATTAACTATTGGAATTCAAAACTCGCCAAAGCCTGGAAATTAAGAAATGCTCTTGGCCTTACACAAAATCATCAAACCAATACTTACAGGCTTGTGCACGGTGAAGGCGATCAACTTCCCGGACTCATAATCGATTATTACAACGGAACTCTTGTGATTCAGGCCCATGCAATGGGTATTCACAAACATATTGATATGATTGTTGAAAGCCTGAAAAATATTTACAAAGAAAACCTTAAAAGTATATATTATAAGAGTAAAGAAACACTGCCATCAGAAATCAGTAATTCACAAACCAATACAGAAGGGTTTCTTTTTGGCGATACATCAAGAGATATTGTTTTGGAGTATGGAAATAAATTTGAGATAGATTTTATTGAAGGCCAGAAAACAGGTTTTTTTATAGATCAACGAGAAAATCGTAACCTATTATCTCAATATGCGAAGGACAAAAAAATATTGAACACATTTTGCTACTCAGGTGGTTTTTCTGTTTATGCTTTAAAAGCCGGGGCTTCGCAGGTAGAATCTATTGATAGTTCCAGAAAAGCCATAGAACTTACAGAAAGAAATATTTCCATCAATTTCAGCAACCCGGCAAACCACTCATCTGTAACAGCTGATGCACTTCAGTACATTAAAGAAAATGAGAAAATCCACGACATAATTATTCTTGATCCTCCGGCTTTTGCAAAGCATACCCACGTGAGACACAACGCCGTCCAGGGTTACAAAAGACTTAATGCAGAAGCTATTAAAAAAATTGCACCGGGTGGTATTCTTTTTACCTTTAGTTGTTCGCAGGTAGTAAATATGACCTTATTTAAAGCTACTGTAATCTCAGCAGCCATACAGTCAGGCAGACAGGCAAAAATATTGCATCAGCTATCGCAGCCTGCCGATCATCCAGTTAATGCTTTTCATCCCGAGGGAGAATATTTAAAAGGACTTGTATTATATATAGAATAGAAATTGGGCATGTTTACGTTTCGTAATATATGGAAGATTTCCTTCCCCATTATTCTTGGGCTGATTGCTCAGAACATAATGATGGTAATTGATACTGCTTTTCTGGGAAGGGTTTCGGAAGTTACTTTGGGAGCTGCTGCTATAGGAGGGGTATTTTACCTTTGCATGGTTATGCTTGCCACTGGGTTTTCTATTGGTGCCCAAATAATGATCGGACGACGAAACGGAGAAAAAAAGATTACAGCCATAGGAACCATATTTGATCATACACAAATTTTCCTGATCCTGCTGGCAATATTTCTATGGATATTGTTGGAAATATTAGCCCCTGTCCTGCTCAGAATATTTATTCAATCGCCGGCAGTATTAGCAGAAAGTTTGATTTTTATTAATTACAGAAAATATGGGCTTCTTTTCGGATTTATCGTATTAGGTTTTAACGCATTTTATATTGGTAATACACGTACGCTGGTTCTTTCTTTAAGCACCATTATAATGTCTTTTTTCAACATAATATTCGATTATGCACTTATTTTTGGCCATTTTGGTTTTCCTGAAATGGGTATTGCAGGCGCTGCTATTGCAACCAATATTGCAGAAATGCTAACCTTCTTCTTCTATCTGATTTGGACAATTAAGAAAAAACATCATGAGAGATATTTACTTTTCCACTTTAAAAAGCCTGATTGGCTATTATTAAACTCACTTTTTAAACTTGCCACTCCTGTTATGTTTCAATACTTTTTGTCTTTTTCTGCCTGGTTTGTTTTCTTTCTAATAATCGAAAATATTGGAGAAACTGCCCTTGCGGCATCCAATATTACACGAAGCATATATATGGTATTAATGATTCCGGTATGGGGATTGAGTGCATCTGTGAATACATTGGTTAGCAATACTATTGGACAAGGAAAACATGAAATGGTGATGCCGCTTATATACAGAGTTTTTCTTATTGGACTGGTAATTAACATTCTGCTGATTCAACTGATTATTTTTATACCCGAACCTATAGTCTCCTTTTATACAGACAGTCAAACACTTATTGATACAACTGTACCACTACTCAGGGTAATTAGCATGGCTTTAATTGCCTTTTCTTTTGGGATGATTCTGTTCAATGGATTATCCGGAACAGGAAAAACTATGCTTGCGTTAAAAATAGAAATAGCCAGCATCATATTCTATTTACTTACCGCTATATTCCTGGCATTTTTTCTCAGGGCTAATGCATCAGTGGTTTGGAGTGTAGAGATTGTCTATTTCTCAATGATGGGTATATTTGCTTTAATTGCCCTTAAAAAAGGAAACTGGCAATCCATTGAGCTTTAATCAGGAATAACTTTATTGATTATCATCTTATTCAGATTTGCAAATTTAGATTTGCAGAAAATACTTTTCAGGATTGTAATAATTTAAATCAATTTCAGACGCTAAGAATCGTTCACCTTACATCTCCAAAAAGAATAAAACAATAGTTTTAAAATTAATTAAATTTTTAGCAAGTTATCAACTTACAATTTTTGTTCATAACATTCGTTTGATTTTCTGATCTTTCTGACTATGGTTAACCAAAAAAAACGTACGTTTGCAAAACAATATATGTCCATTATTACAGGCTTTATGGTGCAATCTAACTCAAAACTTTACTTTATAATGGTTAAACTGAAATAAAATAAGCCACCCCATAACCATTTGATCCATTAAACATTTTATGAATACCAAAAATAGCAGACCTGCATACTTAGTTTTTATTATTCTTTTATTCATTTCCATTATTACATACACCAGCAATCCTGCTTTTGAAGAAGAAGATAAGAGGGAATACATACAAAATTCTGATTTTTATACTCCCTGGGTAGACTCTGTTATGCTATCTTTAGGCCTTGAGCAGCGTATTGCTCAGCTTTTAATGATTGAAGTTAGTTCGAACCAAAACAGAACCTATAATAACCGCATTGAACGAATCATTAGAAATTACAATGTTGGCGGACTAATTTTTTTTAAAGGAGGCCCCATCAGCCAGGTAAACCTTACCAACCACTGGCAAAGAATAGCACAAACTCCCATGTTTATTGCCATGGATGCTGAATGGGGATTATCTATGCGTTTAGACAGCACTACAACTTTTCCCAGGCAGTTAACCCTGGGTGCCATTGCCAATGAAAGGCTGGTATACGAACTGGGCCTTGAAATGGGAAGACAAGCCCGGAGAATGGGTGTACACATGACCTTCTCGCCCGTGGTAGATGTTAACTCGAATCCGGATAATCCGGTAATAAACTCGCGCTCTTTCGGCGAATGCAGATACAATGTTACCCGAAAAGGAATGGCCATGATGTTTGGTTTACAAGATGCCGGAATAATTGCCACTGCAAAACATTTTCCCGGGCACGGAGATACTGATGTAGATTCTCACTACGCCCTTCCACTGATTAACCATCCGTTTGAAAAACTGGATTCTCTTCATTTGTTTCCTTATAAACACCTTATAGATAAGGGGCTTCAAGCAATTATGATAGCTCATCTTAATGTTCCTTCGCTTGGGCCAACAGAAGATTTGCCGTCAAGTCTTTCGAAAGAAATTGTTACTGATCTTCTTCAAAATCAACTCGGGTTTAAAGGTTTGATTGTTACCGATGCTTTGAATATGAAAGGAGTTTCTGCTGGCTACAGTTCCGGACAATCAGAAGTAATGGCCCTTATGGCAGGAAATGATATTTTACTAATGCCAGAAAATGTACCACAAGCCATAAATGCTATTAAAGAGGCTATAACCAACGGATTAATAACAGAGGAATACCTGAATCAAAAAGTAAGAAAAATTCTTTACTTCAAAGAAAAATCAGGTCTGAAAAGGCTAAGAACCCTTTCAACATCGAATCTTCTTGAAGATATTAATTCAGCCAAAGCCCAAACTCTGAATATGAAACTCGCTGAGTCGGCTATAACAGTTTTAAAAAACGACGAGAATATCCTTCCACTGAAAAACATCGATAAATACTCCATTGCTGCATTAACCATTGGTTCATCAAAGGATAATCCTTTTCAGGCAATGCTTGGTAATTATGCACCAATAAGCATGTTTGACATCGCCAAAAACCATAATGCCCAACAAGCAGAAAGTATCATTCAACAGCTTGATAATCATAACCTGATTATTATTTCTGTACAAAATAACAGCATGTGGCCTGGTAGAAATTATGGTATAAATAATAATACAATTAATCTGATTAATCGTCTTTCTGAAACTAAAAATGTTATACTGAATATATTTGCCAGCCCCTACAGCCTAAGCTCATTTGGCAGTAAACTACTTAATACTAAAGCTATTATTGTATCATACCAGGATGGACGTGACTTCGAAGAAGCTTCTGCTCAGATTATTTTTGGAGCATTACCAGCAAGAGGAAAATTGCCTGTTTCAGTAGTACCATTTTTTTCGATTTATGCCGGGGAAAATACCCCGGGAGGGTTGCGGATAAAATACAGTTTTGATGATAATGAAGGCATTAATCAAAAAATGCTTCGTTTGGTTGATAGCATGGCTTTGGCAGGTATAGAAATTATGGCTTATCCGGGTTGCCAGATCGCAGTGGTTAAAGATGGGTTTATGGTATATAATAAATCATTTGGATATCATACCTATGAAAAAAAACAACCTGTTACTAATAATGATATTTATGATATTGCTTCCCTTACAAAAATAATTGCTTCTACCAGTGCCATTATGAGACTGGTTGATGAAGAAAAAATAAATATTGACGAGCCAATTGGTTACTATTTGCCCTTGCTCCATGCATCTAATAAAGAAAACCTGATTCTGCGGGATATACTTTCTCACCAGGCCAGACTAAGATCCTGGATTCCGTTTTTTATTAATACTCTCGCAGATGGTAAGCCATCAGAGCTGGTTTACAGAAATCAAAAATCAGATGATTTCCCGGTAGAAGTTGCACATAATCTTTACATTCATAAAGATTACAGAGATACTATTTTGAAAGCTATTGTAGATTCTGACCTGTTGAACAAGAAGCGTTATATTTATTCAGATCTTGGGTTTATTCTTTTTGTAGAGATGATTGAGAGAATAACAGGAGAACCCTTTGATAACTACCTTCAAAAAACATTTTACAGTTCCCTGGGATTAAAGAATCTGGGTTTTAATCCACGTCAACGAATTGATGAAAGTCGGATAGTGCCCACCGAATCAGACACCCTTTTTAGAAGACAACTCATTAAAGGTTATGTGCACGATCCTGGTGCTGCTATGTTGGGCGGAATATCAGGGCATGCAGGCTTGTTCTCAAATGCCGAAGAGTTGGCTGTTTTTATGCAAATGCTTTTAAATGGCGGAAATTATGGAGGAGTAAACTATATTAAGCCCGAAACACTCAAAGAGTTTACCACTACACAATTTGCAGGAAACCGTAATCGCAGGGGGCTTGGCTTTGATAAACCATCCATAACAAAAGATGACGAGAGCCATCCATCATGCGAAAGTGCCTCATTCCGCAGCTTTGGCCACTCGGGTTTTACAGGCACCTACGTTTGGGTGGATCCACAGGAAGACCTTGTATACGTATTCCTGTCAAATAGAGTGCATCCGGATGCTTCCAACCGAAAAATATCAGAACTGGACATCCGCACCCAAATCCATCAGGCCATCTATAATGCTATTTATTTCGATCGGTTTGTGGATAATAGCAGGTTACCATAACTTATTTCCAATTTAAAAATCCACAAAAAAAACGGTTCATTTCCCAAAATTGAGATGAACCGTTTTTTAAACTTAAAGAAAACCTTCTATTTTAATCCGCTCTTTTCAAGAAAAGGTTCAATGGAAGGATCCTTACCGCGAAAACTTCTGTAAGCATCCATTCCTTCATAAATTGCGTTATTGGCCAATATATACTTTCTGAAGTCAGCAGCCAGTTCTTGATCAAACAAATCTCCTGATTCTTTAAAAGCATAAAATGCATCAGAATCGAGAACGCCTGCCCAGCGATATACATAATATCCTGCAGCATAACCGCCGCCAAAAATATGGCCAAAATTGGTTGTTCTATAACGGGGAATAATCTCATCAATTAAACCAATTCTATCCATACTGGCTTTCTCAAAAGCAACAACGTCAACATCATCAGTTATTTCAGATGTATGCCAATCCATATCAAGAATAGCAGCAGCAATGTATTCAGTATTGGCAAAACCTTGATTAAAATTGCCACTGTTTTGTAGTTTGGTTATCAATTCATCCGGAATTGGTTCACCAGTTTGATAATGAAAAGCATAAGACTTAAGCAATTCGGGTTCTCCGGCCCAGTTTTCAAGAATTTGTGAAGGAAGCTCAACAAAATCTCGTGGAACGCTTCTGCTGGTTCTGCGGTAGTGCCCTTTTGCAAAGAAATTATGCACTGCATGGCCAAACTCATGGAAAAAAGTAGTTGTTTCATCCCAGCTGAGCAATGCAGGAGTATCTCCTGAAGGCCGTGTAAAGTTCATTACCATGGTTACCACGGGAGCAACCCATTCACCATCTTCATAGCTTCCGCTCCTGTAAGTACCGCACCATGCTCCGCTGCGTTTGCCTGGTCTGGGGTGTGGATCTACAAGCAAAAGGGCCAGATGACTGCCATCTTTATCAAATACTTCATAAGCCTTTACTTCGGGGTGATAAACCGGAACTGCTGGCCGTTCTTCGAAAGTTAAACCCCAAAGTTTGTTGGCAAGCATAAAGCTACCATTGGTAACATTCTCAATTGAGAAATAGGGCTTTACTTCATCATCGTCGAGGTCATATTTTTCTTTTCTTATTTTTTCAGCATAATACCACCAATCCCATGCTTCGAGTTCAAAATTTCCACCTTCACGATTTATGATTTGCTGCATTTCAGCACGTTCGTCTTCTGCACGCTTTATAGAGGGTTCCCAAACCCTGTAAAGAAAATCATAAACATTCTGAGGGTTTTCAGCCATTTGTATATCGGTAAAATAAACAGCATAATTATCGTATCCCAACATTTCCGACATTTGCTGTCGTAGCATAATCAGCTCTTTAAATAATTCTTTATTGTCGTTATCATTGTTGTTGTTTCCACGATTTCCATAAGCGTTCAGCATTTTCTCCCTTAAATCTCGTCGTTCAGAAAACTGCAGAAAAGGAATTCTGCTTGGACCTGCGGTGGTAAATACCCATTTCCCTTCCATATCATTACGGATAGCTTCTTCGGCCGCAGCAGAGATAACGTTTTCCGGGAGTCCTTCAAGGTCAGCTTCATCTTCTATAATCAATTGAAAACCATTGTTCTCGGCCAGTAAGTTATTATTGAGTTCAAGGGAAACCATAGACATTCTTTCGCTTAATTTTTTAAGCTCTTCTCGTTGATCTTCGGGTAATGCGGCTCCTGATCTTTCAAAATCCCGAAACATTTTTTCAACTACAATAAGTTGCTCCCTATTAAGGCCTAAACTCTCCCGATTATTATAAACATCCTGAATTCTCTGAAAAAGGTCTTGATTTAACTGGATGGAATTATAATGTGCAGAAAGCATAGGGGTCGTTTCCCTGGCAATTTCCTGCAACCTGGGAGTAGTTTCTGCGCTACGTAAGCCACCAAACACAGCACTGATACGTCTAAGCATACCACCAGCCTGGTCGTAGGCTTCAATCGTATTTTCAAAGTTGGGTGCATCCGGATTTTTGGTAATTGCCGTAATTTCTTCATTGTGCTGTTTCATGGCTTCTTCATAAGCCGGCAGATAGTGATCTTCTTCTATCTGATCAAACGGAGGGGAACCAAAGGGTGTATTCCACTCTGTGAAAAATGGATTTTCTTCCACTTTCTTCTCGGTACATGCATTCAATACCATAATAAAAGCGATTAAAATAAAAATGATTTTTTTCATGTTGCTGTGTTTAGGATTAAAATTTGATTGTAATATTATATGATTTAATGAAATTTAGAAGTAAAAACCATCAAATGTATAAAAAATTATATTACTATTTAGCAATTTTACCTGATAATTCAAACTCTGAAGCACTAACAATTTCAACCTGAACGAAAGACCCAATCTTAATCCTGACATCCTTTTGTACAAACACTTCATTATCCACTTCAGGTGAATCATACTGCGTTCTTCCTACAAAATAATCCTGTTCTTCACGATCTATTAAAACGGTATAGCATTTTCCAATTTTGGCTTCATTAAGTTTAAGTGATATATTTTGCTGGACTTGCATTATTTGTTGCGCACGTTCTTGTTTGACCTTTTCACTCACTGTATCCTTAAGGTGGTAAGCGCGTGTACCTTCTTCAGCAGAATAGGTAAAAACCCCCAATCTTTCAAAACGGGTATGCTCAACAAATTCAAGTAGTTCATTAAACTGTGCCTTTGTTTCCCCTGGAAATCCTACCAGCAAGGTAGTTCGCAAAGCAATGTCAGGAATTTTTTCCCTAAAATTATTAATAAGATTCAGGGTTTGTTTTCTTGAAGTATTCCGACGCATTGCTTTTAAAATAATATCATTAATATGCTGCACTGGTATATCAAGGTATTTGCAGATTTTTGCCTCTGATGCCATAAGGTCAATAACCTCTTTCGGAAATTTTTGCGGGTAAGCATAATGAATTCTTATCCATTGAATACCTTCAATTTTCACAAGTGTTTTTAACAAATCGGCCAACATTGGCCTTCTTTGCAGATCATACCCATAATAACTCAAATCCTGCGCTATAAGCAACAACTCCTTTACACCCTTATCTGCAAGCTTTCGGGCTTCCTGCTTAAGACTTTCGGGTGTGCGTGAAATATAACGTCCCCTTATCATAGGTATGGCACAAAAAGAACATGTGCGATCACATCCTTCAGCAATTTTTAAATAAGCATAATGAGAAGGAGTAGCAAGGTATCTGTCGGTATTTTCTGCTGAATACTTATTACGGAGGTGATCAAACAATCCATGAGGCTCTTCAATACCAAACCAAGCATCTGCTTCAGGAATTTCAGCTTTTAATTCGTCTTTATATCTTTGGGATAAGCAACCTGTAACAATAACTTCTTCAACAAGCCCCTGTTTTTTGGCTTCGATGTAGCGCAAAATAGTATCAATAGATTCTTCTTTGGCATCATGAATAAACCCGCAGGTATTAACAATTACAATATCTGACGGGCCATCAGCGTTATGAGTAACTTTATAACTTCCATTATCCAATTGCCCTAGAATTCGCTCAGAGTCTACAAGATTTTTCGAACATCCTAAGGTGATAATATTTATATGCTTCATATTGTAGCATTACCAAAAATTTACCCAAAAGCAACAAACTGTTCAGTTGTCACAAATTAAACTATTTATGATTTTTCAAAAAGTGTATCTACAAATGCATCCCGGTCAAAAATCTGTAAATCATCAATACCCTCACCAACACCAATATATTTAACAGGAATTTGAAACTGATCACTAACTCCTATAACAACGCCGCCTTTTGCGGTTCCATCGAGCTTGGTTATTGCCAAAGCATTAACTTCTGTGGCTGCAGTAAACTGTTTGGCTTGCTCAAAAGCATTTTGCCCGGTAGAACCATCCAGAACGAGTAAAATCTCGTGAGGTGCTTCAGGAATATGTTTTTGCATTACTCTTTTTATTTTACTTAATTCATTCATCAGGTTAACCTTGTTATGCAAGCGCCCTGCAGTATCAATTATAGCTACATCAGTTTTATTTTTTACTGCATATGAAAGAGTTTCAAAAGCAACAGATGCCGGATCAGCTCCCATTCCCTGGGAAACAACTGGCACATTTACCCGCTCAGACCAAATGGTAAGCTGATCAACTGCCGCAGCCCTGAAGGTATCAGAAGCACCTAAGACTACCGACTTTCCTGCTGATTTAAATTTGTGGGCCAGTTTACCAATAGTTGTGGTTTTGCCAACACCATTAACCCCTACCACCATAATAACATACGGGCCTTTCATTTCCTCTTTTCCAAATGTAGAGAAATCATTTACTGTATTTTCAGCCAGTAAAAATTTTATCTCTTCTTTAAGAATCGTATTTAATTCCTGAGTTCCCAAATACTTATCGCGGGCCACACGCGCTTCGATCCGTTCAATAATCCGCAAGGTAGTATTAACACCTACGTCCGAAGATACTAAAACTTCTTCCAGGTTATCTAAAACTTCGGCATCTACTTCAGATTTACCTACTACAGCTTTTCCAAGCCGAGAAAAGATATTTTCGCGGGTTTTATTCAAACCCTGATCTAACTTTTCCTTCTTATTCTTTGAAAAAATATCAAACAAACCCATGGATATGAACTATAAAATTATAATAAACTAATTATTAAATAGTTGAATCAAAGATAAAAAAAAAACTTCCGAAAATTTTCTTTCCGGAAGTCTTTTAACTGATAATAATTTCGTTCTGCAGACAGTTAAACCTTGTCTAAAAAGTTCGATACTAATTACCGGATATTATTTTTTTGCGAAAAAATCCTTTACCTTATCGCTTTCAACAATTTCTTCTTTGAAAGAGTAGGCTCCGGTTTTGGGAGATTTTTCCATTTTGATAACTTTAGTGTAACCCTTTCCGGTATCGGTTTTAAGGGTTGCAACAACTTTCTTTGCCATAATTTACTTATTTAATTTCGCGATGAACAGTCATTTTTCTTAAAATCGGATTGTACTTTTTTAGCTCAAGCCGATCAGGAGTATTTTTCTTATTCTTGGTAGAAATATACCTTGATGTGCCTGGCATTCCGCTGGTTTTGTGTTCTGTACATTCCAGAATCACTTGTACTCTTGCTTCTTTTGATTTCTTAGCCATTTTACTTCGAACTAATTTTGATGGTTTATTTTCAGGAGCGCAAAGATACGTATTTATTATAAAGAGACAAAACAAGAATTAAAAAAAAATTACTCTTTTTATTTTCTTACTTAACCGGCTAAACTGTTACACAAATGGCGCTAAAAATTTGATAATCTGCATTTTTTGTCTTAAATTTGCAAAAGTTTCAATATAGGGTTTGTTGCTCATGTTTTTATTGAGTACAAACCATTTTTTTTAACCAAATAAAATTTATTATGAGTACACCCAAAGTCATTACATTATCTTACGAATTGCGTTCAGGCAGCCCCCAGGGGGAAGTAATAGAAATAGCAGATAAAGAAAATCCAGCTGAATTTCTTTTTGGTGTTGGTAACCTGATCAATGAATTCGAAGATCATATTGTACCCCTTGGAATTGGAGATAACTTTGATTTTTTAATAAATTCCGAAAATGCTTATGGTCCAACTGATCCTACTGCCGTGGTTGATCTTCCACGCAACATATTTGTTGTGGACGGAAAAGAAGCAGACGATCTGCTTGTGGTTGGCAATACTATACCCATGAGAGATCAGAACGGACAACCATTACAAGGTGTTGTTATCGAAATTATGGACGAAAAGGTTAAAATGGATTTTAATCACCCACTTGCTGGACATGACCTTCATTTTAAGGGAGAAATTCTAAAAACCAGAGATGCCAGCCCCGAAGAATTAGATCATAAGCATGTTCATAACGGCACTGATGGTCACTAAAAATTAGTTCTATAAATGAATTTATTTCCGGTATGTGTTATTTTATCTTCCAGTATTTTTATTTAGGAAATATGTTATCTTTGTGAAGTAATTTATTTTATTTCTTATTTTTTATTATCATGAGTAACGGAACAGTAAAATTTTTTAATCAAACCAAAGGTTTTGGATTCATTAAAGAAAATGAAACAGACAAAGAATACTTCGTACATGCTACCGGGCTGGTCGACGAGATCCGCGAAAACGACGAAGTAACTTTTGACCTCAAAGAAGGTAAAAAAGGACTAAATGCAGTAAATGTAAGGCTGGCCTGAATGCATGACAGTATTGCTCATTTATGACTAAAAGCCTTACAATGTAAGGCTTTTTTTGTATACCCATACCTTTTCAAATCACCCAACTCAATAAATCAAATGCCATGACCGAAAACAGTAAGTTAGTTTCTATTAAGGGTTTTAATGTATTCGTAACTACATTTATGCCGTTAACACCTCCTGTAGCAATTGTCCAAATTAATCATGGTTTGGCAGAGCATAGCGAAAGATACTTTGATTTTGCCAGACACCTATGTAATAAAGGTTATGGAATTTATCTTCATGATCATCCGGCTCACGGCAAAACAGCAGACTCTTTTGAAAATACCGGACATTTAAAATGGCACAATGGATGGGACGATATGCTGGACGTTATTCATGGAATAAACAAAAATATCAGAAAAACGCATCCATCAGTACCTGTATTTTTAATGGGCCATAGTATGGGTTCTATAATGGCCAGGTATTACAATGCTACTTTCCCAATGTATTTTAAAGGAATGATTGTTTCAGGAACCAGCAATCCGGATACAGCAAGACTTAAATCTTCTCTTTTTTTGGTAAAAGCATTCAAAGTGTTTAAGAAAGACACCCATAAAAATCCATGGTTAAACGATTTTTTTTACAAAACTTTTAATAAGGCTCTCAAAAATACCACTACAAGATTCGATTGGTTAACATCCAATAATGAAGAAGTAGAAAAATACATAAATGATCCCCTTTGTGGCTTTAGTTTATCTTTAGGCTTTTATAAAAACCTATTGCAAGGAACTCTACAGATGCTGAAATGTGAAAAACAATTACGATTTAGAAAAAATTTCAACACTCTTATTATTTCCGGGAAACAAGATCCGGTAGGGAATTTTGGTAAGGATCCTTCAGTTCTATGTCAAAAGTACCTTGACCAGGGGTTTTTCAACACTCAAATTAAGCTTCTGGAAGGTCGTCATGAACTCCTAAATGAAAAGGAACCTGTGAAGATGCAAACCTATGAAATCATTCTAAACTGGATGGATGAAAAACTAAAAAAGGGTTGACTTTTAAAAAGTCAACCCTTTTCATTTAAAATATATTTGGTTTATTTTTTTACTTTCTCTACAATCGCTTTAAAAGCTTCCGGATTATTCATTGCCAGGTCGGCAAGAACTTTACGGTTTATTTGAACATCGGCTTTACTGAGATCACCCATAAATTTTGAATAGCTTAAGCCATACATTCTAACAGCCGCGTTGATTCGCAGAATCCAGAGTTTTCTGAAATTTCTCTTTTTGGTACGTCTGTCACGATAAGCATAACCCTGGCCTTTTTCCCAGGTATTCTTGGCTGCTGTCCAAACATTTTTTCTTGCACCAAAATAACCTCTGGTTAGTTTTAGTATTTTTTTTCTTCTACGCCTTGAGGCGACATTATTTACTGATCTGGGCATTTGTTTTAAGATTTAATTTCGTTTAGCGCTTTACCAAATATGGAAAAGACTTTTCAGGCTAAACAAAGATTTAACAATTTGTTTACTGGGAGTTTTTCTTTGCTAAATATTTAGCATTGCTAAAACATTTTTTTCATCACTTGAATGTATAAGACCGGTTTTGGTAAGATTCCTTTTCCTCTTCTTTGTTTTTTTAGTAAGGATATGGCTTTTATAAGCGTGCTTACGCTTAACTTTACCAGTTCCGGTAAGCGTAAAACGCTTTTTGGCTGCGGATTTAGTTTTTACTTTGGGCATTGCAATTAAAAATTATGGTTAATAAATAAAAAATAAACAAATATTACTTTTTCTTCTTGGGAGAAAGAAACATAATCATTCTTTTGCCTTCGAGTTTGGGCATTTGCTCAACTTTACCAATTTCTTCCAACTCCTGAGCAAATCTTAATAACACAACTTCGCCCTGTTCTTTATAAACAATTGAACGACCTTTAAAAAAAACATACACCTTAATTTTTGTTCCATCTTCAAGAAATCGTTGAGCATGTTTGAGCTTGAAGTTAAAATCATGGTCATCGGTGTTTGGACCAAGCCTGATTTCTTTAACCACAATTTTAGCTGCATTTGCCTTAACTTCCTTTTGCTTCTTTTTTTGTTCGTAAAGAAACTTTTTGTAATCAAGGATTTTACAAACGGGAGGATTGGCAGTTGGTGCTATTTCCACCAAATCGAGTCCCCGCTCTTCAGCTAAAACTAATGCTTCTTTTACGGGCAATATAGCCGGTTCCATTTCGTCCCCAACAACCCTAACTACTGGGGCTTTAATTTTTTCATTAATATTATGAGGGTCTTCCGGTTTTACAAAACCTCTCTTAGGTCTTGGTTTATAAGGTGTTGCTATACTTGGTTCCTCCTTACTTTTGTGAATACTAAATTTTTTAAATTAAGCTGTGGTATTTTAAAAAGCTAAAAGCTCATTAATTTCGTTGTTAACCAGTTTTAAAAACTCTTCTGGTTTAAAGGTTCCTAAATCACCTTCTCCATGCTTTCTTACTGAAAGCGTCCCTTCTGTTTCTTCTTTTTCTCCAACAATAATCATAAAGGGGATTTTTCTGGTCTCGGCGTCCCTGATTTTTTTTCCGGTTTTCTCACTCCGCTCATCAATTATAGTTTTTATATCGGCATTATTGAGCAAAGTTAAGACTTTTTTTGCATATTCTTCATATTTCTCACTGATTGGCAATACGATAGCCTGTTCAGGAGTAAGCCATAAAGGAAAGTTTCCGGCACAATGTTCAATAAGTACGGCAACAAATCTTTCCATTGAACCGAATGGTGCCCGGTGTATCATTACAGGCCTGTGCTTCTGATTATCGCTACCGGTATATTCCAATTCAAACCGGTCGGGCAGATTATAATCTACCTGGATAGTACCCAGTTGCCACTTACGGCCCAAAGCGTCTTTAACCATAAAATCGAGTTTGGGGCCATAAAAAGCAGCTTCTCCGGTTTCAACTTCGGCTTCAATACCCTTTTCTTCTACAGCTTCAATAATGGCTTTCTCAGCTTTTTCCCAATTTTCTTCTGTTCCTATATATTTTTCCATATTTTCCGGATCACGCAAAGAGATCTGCACGCTGTAATCTTTAAAATCGAGTGCTTTGAAAATATACAATATAATATCCATAACCTTCAGGAACTCTTCTTTTACCTGGTCAGGTCGACAGAAAATATGTGCATCATCCTGTGTAAAGCCACGTACACGCGTTAAACCGTGCAATTCACCACTTTGTTCGTATCGATAAACAGTACCAAATTCGGCTAAACGTACGGGTAGATCTTTATAAGAATATTGTTTAGTCTTATATATTTCGCAATGATGCGGACAATTCATAGGTTTGAGAAGAAATTCTTCTCCTTCAGCAGGTGTATGAATAGGTTGAAACGAGTCTTTTCCATACTTTTCATAGTGCCCACTGGTAATGTAAAGATTTTTATTACCTATGTGTGGAGTAATAACAGGCAAGTAGCCTGCTTTACGCTGTACATTTTTTAAAAATTTCTCAAGATTCTCGCGAAGCATGGCTCCTTTGGGTAACCACAGTGGTAAACCCTGTCCAACGCTGGGAGAGAAGGCAAATAATTCCATTTCCTTCCCAATTTTACGATGATCACGCTTTTTGGCTTCTTCTAAAAGTTCCAGGTACTCGGTTAATTCCTTTTGTTTAGGAAATGTAATACCATATACTCTTGTAAGTTGTTTACGGGATTCATCACCACGCCAATATGCTCCTGCAATACTTAGCAGTTTAACCGCCTTTATGGGACTGGTATCAGGCAAATGAGGACCTCGACAAAGATCTGTGAAATTGCCCGATTCGTAAAAGGAGATGGTGCCATCATCAAGATCCTGAAGCAAATCAATCTTATATTCGTCTCCCTTTTCAGTGAAAAAATCTACTGCTTCACTTTTAGAGATTTCTCTTCGCTTAAACTCCTGTTTATGTCGGGCCAATTCAAGCATTTTATGTTCAATTTTTTCGAAATCGTTGCTCGATATTGTTTTATCTCCGAGATCTATATCGTAATAAAATCCATTTTCTACATCCGGACCAATTCCAAACTTTGTTCCGGGATAAAGGGTTTCAATAGCTTCAGCCATTAAATGGGCAGATGAATGCCACATGGTTGCCTTACCTTCCTTATCGTTCCATGTATTGAGCTTAATAAGCGAATCTTCTTTTATGGGGCGGTTCAAATCCCATACTTCCCCATTAACACTTATTGAAAGTACATTACGGGCCAGTCCTTCACTAATACTTTTAGCTATTTCCAAGCCAGTTACTCCTTCTGGATATTGCCTGTTTGATTTATCGGGAAGTGTTATATTTATCATCACAATAGATTAATTTTCAAGGGTGCAAAGGTACAAAATTTATCCTTTGTTAAACAAATAAATCCGGGAGAAATATTGTTTAAATAACAACTGTTTTTTTAAGAAAGGAAGAAAATACAGGAAGGAAAAATAAATCATAAAAAAACAGGCCAAAATCAACCCCCAATTCGTTTAATAATTCTAAGTTTATGGCTGTATTTTCCTGATTCTTTATTGAAAATACCTTGGTGGTCAACAATATCTATACGAACTTTCTGATGCGCATGAATAATTTTTGAATCTGGCAATAGTATGCCTGTATGAATAATCTCACCTTCTTCATTATCGAAAAACAGCAAATCTCCGGGTTGGGCTTCGGGCAGGAGGTTTACAACATCACCCTGTCGAGCTTGTTGCGATGCATCCCGATGGATTATTACCCCCGACATTTTAAAAACCAATTGTGTAAAGCCCGAACAATCAATACCAAATGCAGACTTTCCGCCCCACTGGTAAGGTGAATGTAAAAAAAGTAATGCATTACCAATAATATCAGCGGGTTGAAAACTACTTACCGGTTGCATCCCACCCATATATTCCCATTCTTGATCGAGCAAAGTGAATTGATTACTGGCACAATTATAAAAGGTACTTCCGCCAGAGAGAAGCATCCTAAAATTTGCGGTCTTATTATGAATAATCTGAACCAGATCATTGCTAACCCAATATTTTTGATTACTTAAATCGTGAAACAAAACTTCACTGATTTTGGTTAGTTGACCTGATGAAACCCAACCCTGATAACTATCAGCCAAAACCTGAATAAATAACCAATTTCCTTTTTGTTCCAGAATATGAACCAATTCTCCGAAAAGAAGTTGAGTAACCTGTTCGCTGCGGTCGTCTGCAACTGATCTTACCGGAATAACACTTAATAGACTGATAGCATGTTCCATAGTTTAAGTTTTGATGGTAAATTTAATAAAAAGAAACATTGTTATAAGTTAAAAAGTCAGCGAATAAATAACAATAAGTTGAACATATCTCTGATAACTGAAATAATATTCTTATTTAAATAAGTTGCACTTCTCAATCTGAGTAACTTTAGGAAACCTCAATAATAAAAAAACCGTAAATTCGTATTTACGACGAAGAAAAATTTTGTAATCAAATAAGTTTTAAATCATTTTGGTGCAAAAATTATTTAAGAAAAAGTAAATCTCAAAAGAAAAAATGAAGAGAGTCATTGAGTGGTTTCAGGAAAATTTTGCGCATTGGGTTAGGTTCTCCCTATTTGCCATCAGTGGCATTTTGATTTTAATGCTTTTCCCACGTGAGACAGGTTTTTACCGAGAATTTTCGCAAACCCGCCCATGGATGTATGATGATTTAATTGCTCCTTTCAATTTTGCTATTTTAAAAACACAAGAGGAGTTAGAACAAGAACGCAAAGAAGTTTTAGATGACTATACTCCCTTTTACCGTTACGATTCACTTGTTTATGAACGTCAGTTTCAAATTCTCAATAGTCGTTTTGAAAAAACATGGGAAGATAAATTTACTGACAATCAGTATTCTTCAGAAATAAAGCAACAAAAAAAGAGACTTGCTCTAAACATTTTTGATTCTATTTACAGAAAGGGAGTAATTTTTAAGGAAGGAAGTTTAGAGAAAGCAGAACCCCAGCAGGAAATTTTACTATTGGACGGAAATATTGCAAGGGTAAGAAAAGCAAATGAGTTTTTTACCATCCAGGAAGCATTTGAGTTTATCGCACAGGAATTATCGAAAAAGGAAAATATTGCTGAATATCGAATTTTATTAAGAAATGTACTTGAGGGGTCTATTACACATTCTGTATTTTGGGATGAAAATGCTAATGAAAGAGCCAAAACAATGGCTCTGGATCGTATTTCACCAAGCAGGGGAATGATACAGCAAGGCGAAAAAATTGTGTCAAAAGGAGAAATTATTACCGACGAAAAATATATTATTCTTGAGTCGTTCAGAGCAGAATATGTTCGTCAATTAGGCAGTTCTTCGGCCAATTATTTTGTTTTGACAGGGCAATTTATGCTTGTGGCAATTTCTATGGTGGTTCTGAGCTTATTTCTAATGGCCTTCAAAAGGCATATTTTTTACAGCACGCGAAAACTGATTGTTATCTTGCTTTCCATTTACCTTATGATTTTTCTTACCAGCCAGGTTGTTAAAGTAAATATCAACCTGCTATACCTGGTTCCGGTTTGTATCGTTCCTATAATCATCAGAAGTTTTTTCGACAACAGGTTAGCCTTATATGTGCACATTATAAGCACAATATTAATTGGATTTCTCGTGCCCAAAAGCTTTGAATTTGTTTTTCTTCAATTCATAGCCGGTATAATTTCCATTCTTAGCATGGCCAGCCTTCGCAGGCGATCTCAATTATTCTTTACGGTATTTCTTATTTTTATAACTTATTCCACAGTTTTCACCGGACTTATTTTAGCGCAAACCGGATCATTGACTGCTATACAACCGATCAATTATCTATACTTTGCCGGAAGCGCGTTGTTGACACTTTTCTCCTATCCTTTGATTTTTATTTTTGAGAGGACATCCGGTTTACCCACTGATTTTTCACTACTTGAATTATCTGATACCAACTCTCCCCTGCTAAGGGAACTTAACATGGAAGCTCCAGGAACTTTTCAACATTCACTACAGGTAGCCAACCTGGCAGAAGAAGCCATAAATATTATCGGGGGAAACTCTTTAATGGTACGCACCGGGGCATTGTATCATGATATTGGAAAAATGGAACAATCGCAATACTTTATCGAAAACCAGAATTCAGAAATTAATCCTCACGATGAACTTACCTACACCGAAAGTGCTGAAATCATTATTACTCATGTAATAAAAGGTATCGAAAAAGCCCGGAAACATAATCTGCCGGAATATATCATTGATTTTATCAGAACGCACCATGGAACAACAACCACCCGCTATTTTTACGTAATGGAACAAAACAAAAATCCCGATAAGGAAATAGACAAAGAGATATTCAGATATAAAGGCCCGGAGCCCTTTAGCAAGGAAACTGCCGTTTTGATGATGGCCGATTCGGTTGAAGCTGCCTCAAGGAGTCTGAAAAAACCAAGTGAAGAAACCATTAATCAACTGGTTGATAGTATTATTGATACCCAAATAAACGAAAACCAGTTCGACAATGCCGATGTAACGTTTCGTGATATTGCCACCATCAAAAAAGTTTTCAAAAATAGGATGATGCATATTTTTCATATTAGAATAGCATACCCCAGCCTTAATTAGTACCTGATAAGAAAACGCCAATTGCTTCATTGGGCTTGCCTTCAAAAACAATCATCCCTATTTTAATCGGGACTCTCAGTTTTTAAGTCTTCGCCCGCCTTGCACTTAACGCTTTCTTATCAGGCACTTGATGAAAACATGGGTTTTCTTACGGAAACTTATTAGATAATAAGTATGATTAAATTTCCATCATCCCCTTTTAAGATTATTTGGAAGTGCATAACATACAATTATATTTACTTTTGATGCCAGGAAAACATCTACAAAGATTCATTTTCGGTTATTTTGAATGAGTTTTTTCAAATCCAGAAAAGGAAATAAATACCCTTAAACAAAATAAAAGTCCCTGATAACTCAGGGTAGTTTCTATAATCTTAGTAATAATAATGAAAAGGAATTATCGACCACTTTATCTAACCATAGCCATAATTGCTATACTGGTTATTATTTTCATTCCCAAATTAAAACCACTATTTATTAACGAAAGCCAGCCAAACCCTGAAATTGCAGGGCCCAGAAACCAAAATATTCTCAATGTTGAAGCAAAACTTCTTCAAAGTGAAGTTTTAATTGAAAGGATTAACAGCTCGGGTACTCTGATCCCTGATGAGCAGGTTGATCTATCTTTCGAAACATCTGGTAAGATCATCAATATCTATTTTGACGAAGGCACCAAAGTAAACAAAGGTCAGTTGCTTGCAAAAATTAATGATCGCCCCTTGCAGGCACAACTCCTGAAACTTCAGGCACAGAAAAAGCTGGCTGAAGAGAGAGAATTCAGACAGAAGAGTCTTTTGTCTCGTGATGCTATCAGCCAGGAAAGCTACGACCAGATTGTAACCGAAGTGCAAACCATTGAAGCCGACATAATGCTTATTGAAGCAAGAATTGCTGAAACGGAGCTCAAAGCGCCTTTTGATGGCGTTATTGGGTTACGACATGTTAGCGAAGGTGCATTCGTAAATGTAAATACCCGTATTGCCAGCCTGATCAAAAGAAATCCCCTGAAAATTGAATTTGCAATCCCCGAGCGATATTCCAGTGAAGTTATGCCCGGATTTCCGATCCGTTTTACCCTTGACGGACTAATAGATACCCTGGATGCAGAAGTCTATGCTGTTGATCCGAATATAGATATTCGAACCAGAAACATGGTAGTAAGAGCTTTATATAATAATCCCGGAGAAGTCATAAAACCCGGACGTTTTGTTTCAATAGAACTGAATCTGAATGAAATACAAAATGCAATAGCCATTCCCACCGAAGCACTAATACCCGAAATGGATGGCGACAGGGTTTTTACTTTCAAATCAGGGAAAGCCGAATCGCAACTGGTATCAACAGGTTTGCGCACATCAGATATGATCCAGATTACAAATGGATTGCAACCTGGCGATACATTGATTATTACCGGAATATTACAGTTAAGACATGGTATGGAAGTCGTTTTAGATACTATTAAGTAAATTAGTTTAAATCAATTCATGAGTTTATCATCCTTAAGTATAGAAAGACCGGTTTTAGCAACCGTTTTAACCATCATCATACTCCTGTTTGGCATCATCGGAATGACCTTCCTTGGAGTACGTGAGTTTCCCAGTGTAGATCCTCCGATTATTTCTGTTAGCACCTCTTATCCTGGCGCCAACTCTGATGTTATTGATGCCCAAATTACAGAAGTTCTGGAACAATCCATCAACGCGGTGCCGGGTATTCGCTCTATAACCAGTGTTAGCCGGCAAGGGGGCAGCAATATTACCGTAGAGTTTGAGCTGACTGTAGATATGGAAACTGCTGCCAATGATGTGCGAGACAAAGTAGCACAGGCGCAACGAAGACTACCCCGAGATGTTGACCCACCTGTTGTTTCCAAAGCCGATGCAGACGCAAGTCCCATCATGTTCATTACCATACAAAGCGACCGCCGGCCACTCACCGAACTATCTGAATATGCTGAGTTAACTTTTCGCGAAAGGCTTCAAACCATTGACGGAGTAAGTGCCGTACCCATCTGGGGGCAGCGCCGATGGAGTATGCGACTGTGGATGGATCCTGCCAAGCTGGCCGGTTATGGACTTACTCCCCTTGACGTTAGAAACGCAATTGCACGCGAAAATGTAGAATTACCTTCCGGAAGTATCGAAGGAACTACTACAGAGCTTACTATCAGAACGTTAGGACTTCTAACTACTCCCGAAGAGTTTAACAATTTAATCATCAAACAGGAAGATGATCAGGTAATTCGCTTCATTGATATTGGAAGGGCTGAATTGGCTTCAGAAAATCTCAGAAGCATCCTTATGCGCGATAGAATTCCCATGCTGGGAGTGGCCATTGTGCCGCAACCTGGCTCAAACCATATCGAAATAGCCGATGAAGTTTATCTCAGATTAGAACACATAAAAAGAGACCTGCCCGATGATATTTTCTTTAAAATAGGTTTTGATAACACAAAATACATAAGATCATCTATTGTAGAAGTTCGCAATACAATATTTATTGCCTTTATTCTGGTGGTGGTAATTATATTCTTTTTCCTTCGCGACTGGCGAACTACCTTAATCCCCATTCTGGTTATACCCGTATCGTTGGTGGGTTCATTTTTTATCATGTACCTGGCAGGATTCACCATCAACGTTCTTACCCTACTGGCTATAGTTTTGGCTATCGGGCTCGTGGTTGATGATGCCATTGTTATGATGGAGAATATTTATGTAAAGATTGAGCAGGGCATGACTCCCAGAGAAGCCGGCTTACAAGGCTCACAGGAAATATTCTTTGCCATTATTGCCACTACGATAACACTTGTCGCAGTTTTCATACCGATCGTATTTTTGGAAGGGATGACAGGCCGTCTTTTTCGTGAGTTTAGCATTGTTATTGCCGGTGCAGTGGCTATTAGTTCATTTGTTGCGCTCACCTTTACGCCCATGCTTTCAACCAAAATTCTAAAGCAAAGGGCAAAAAGAGGAGCCCTGTACATGAAAACAGAAAAGTTCTTCATATTAGTAAATAATGCCTACAAAGAATCTCTTGATGTATTTCTAAACAAAAGATGGCTTAGCATTTTGGTCTTGGTTATTTCTATAGGTCTTATAATTTTGCTATACAGCAATATACCTTCAGAAATGGCTCCCTTGGAAGACCGCTCTCAAATTAACATCAATGCGCAGACACCTGAAGGCGCTACTTTTGAGTTTACCCGCGATTATGTTTTTGACATAGCAGAAATGGTAATGGACGAAGTAGTTGAAGTGGAATCGGTTACTTACATGGTTTTTGGGTCATGGGCCAATGTTCGAACCACCTTAATACCACCTGCTGAAAGAGAGAAAAGTCAGCAGGAAATTGCCGATTATCTTTCTGAAAGAGTGCGAAAAAAAACTACTGCACGCGCCTTTGTTCTGCAACAATCTACTTTTGGAGGCCGCAGATCGGGTATGCCGGTTCAGTATGTTTTACAGGCCCAAAATATAGAGAAACTAAGAGAAGTTCTGCCTGCATTTATGGAAAAAGTTGATCAAAGTCCGGTATTGCAAATGGCTAATGTTAACCTACGTTTTACCAAACCTGAACTACAGGTTTCCATAAACCGCGATAAAGCCAACCTAATGGGTGTATCTACCCAAAATATTGGCCAAACCATCCAACTGGCGCTTTCGGGCCAGCGATTCGGTTATTTCTTTATGAATGGAAAGCAATACCAGATACTGGGTGAACTGGCCCGTGAAAACCGAAACAAACCCCTCGATCTTAAATCTCTTTACGTTCGTAATAACCAGGGTGACATGGTTCAGCTCGACAATCTGGTTGACCTGAAAGAACAAACCGCCCCCCCTCAACTTTACCGATACAACCGATTTGTTTCTGCAACCGTGTCGTCGGGTCTGGCGCCAGGGCATACCATTGGCGAAGGAATTGAAGAAATGAACAGAATTGCTGATGAAGTGCTCGACGAAACATTCCGTACCGCCCTTGCGGGTGATTCACGCGATTTCCAGGAAAGTGCGTCAAGTCTTATGTTTGCCTTCCTGCTGGCTTTAATTTTAATCTTCCTGGTACTTTCTGCCCAGTTTGAAAGCTTCCGCGATCCGTTTATTGTTATGATGACCGTGCCACTTGCACTTACCGGTGCCTTGCTCTTTATGTGGTACTTTGACATAACCATGAATATTTTTAGCCAGATTGGAATCATTATGCTCATTGGTCTGGTTTCTAAAAATGGAATTCTAATGGTAGAATTTGCCAATCAGAACCGGCAAAAAGGGATGTCGAAAATAGAAGCTATTAAATACGCTGCAGCCGCCAGGTTCAGACCAATTCTTATGACCAGCTTATCAACCATTCTGGGTGTTTTACCCCTTACCCTCGGTTTTGGCGAAGGTGCACAAAGCCGTGTAGCAATGGGTGTTGCCGTAGTTGGTGGACTTATCATTTCAACATTCCTTACCTTGTATGTTGTGCCGGCTGTTTATTCATATATTTCAAGTACAAAAAAGAAAATTAGAAATGAAGAAAATATCGTTTCTGCTAATTAATATTGTTTTTGCCAGTTTTTTTTCCCTTCATGCTCAACAAACCAAAAGCCTTGAAGAATGTATTGAAACAGCAGTAGAAAACAATTTTTCTATCAGAATCATACAAAACCAGCAAAAAATTGCTGTAAGTAATTACACACGTGGAAATGCAGGATTGCTCCCCACCCTGGATCTCAGATCGTCTTTTGCCGGAAATCTGAACAATACCAATCAGAATTTTACTGATGGTGGTTCTGCTTTCAATCCCAATATTCACAATACAACCACCAACATGGCACTACAGGGCCAGTGGATGATTTTTGATGGCTTTAATGCTCAATACAGATACAAACGTCTGGAAGAATTAAATCATCTCTCAGAAATCAATACCCGCATGTCTATTGAGAATACCATTGGGCAGCTGGCATCAGAATACTATTATTTTATTCAGCAGACCCAGCTTTTCTCTAATCTTAAATATGCTGTAAATCTTTCCAAAGAAAGAGTACGTATTGAACAAGAGCACTTTTTACTTGGTTCGGGTTCAAAAGTCAGGTTGCTGCAGGCACAGGTTAACCTAAATGCAGACAGTTCGAGGTTTGAAAGGCAATATGAAGTGCTCAACGCTTCCCGGGTTAGACTCAACGAAATTATGGCTTTGGAAAACCTGAATGAAAGTTTTTCGCCTTTCGATACAAATATTGTCATCAATAAATCATTAGTTTACAATGAATTGTATGATCTTGCTATGAAAAAAAATGTTTCCATCCTGGCAGCAGAACATAATATTAACCTTGCCGAACAGGATCTTAAGCTAACTTTTTCACAACGATATCCTTATATCAATCTTTCGTCGGGTTATGGATATACTCATAACACATTTCAAAACAGTACTTTAAGCGATCAGCAAACATGGGGTATGAATTATTCTCTAACCCTGGGATTAAATTTATACAATGGCTCCAACCAGAAAAGATTGGAACGCAATGCCCGTATTCAGATTGAGAACAGTCATATTTCACTGGATCATGTAAAACAAGTCGTTTCAGCCGATCTTATTACTCTCTACAATACATACACCAACAACCTGAGCCTTTTAACCCTGGAAACCCAAAATCTTGATGTAGCAAGAGAGAATCTTGATATAGCCTTTGAAAGATATCGGTTAGGTGGGTTATCAGGCTTTGAACTTCGCGAAGTACAAAAAGATCTTCTTGAAGCCGAAGAAAGGCTGCTTTCTATTCAATACCAAACCAAGATTGCTGAAATCAGTCTGTTGCAAATTTCAGGCAGAATTCTGGATGAAATAATAAACTAATGAAGATATCTTCAAAATTTTCATTTCCCGTCTCAACAAAATAGTCCAATTAGGCTATATCTCTTGTAATTTATTTAACAGAACCGGATAATCTGTAACATTATTTCACTGAAATAGTGACCGTTAGATATTCTTTAAAAAAGAATACTCAAAATAAATTATAATATTTTAATTTTATACTACCCAAACCTACAAAGGTTATACGAATTATAGGTAATTTAGTATATATCAAAAATTTACATTCCATTACCCAAACCTTCCTTTATGAAAATGATTAGAATTCTTTCCTTGTTTTTTGTTTTGCCCTTGTTTTTTGTTTCTTGCAACCAAGAAAAGGAAAATGTTGATCTTATTGTTTACAACGCTCATATCCAAACTGTTGATAGTGCCCTGCAGTTCTTTCAGGCCATGGCAGTAAGAGAAGGAAGGATTCTGGATTTGGGTAGTAGTAAATACATCAATAAAACATATAGTTCAGCTGCAACCATCGACTTTAAAAACAGATTTGTTTACCCCGGCTTCATAGATCCTCACAGTCATTTTATTGGCTATTCAATCAATTTAATGTATGCTGATCTATGGCTATCTGCCTCTATGGAAGAAATAATCGAAAGACTTAAAGAGCATGAAGAAGCAAACCCTGATGATAATTGGATATTGGGCCGTGGCTGGGATCAAAATAATTTTGAAGTAACAGAAATGCCAGATAATAGTCTGTTGAATGAAATGTTTCCCGACAAACCTGTTTATATAGTTCGTGTGGATGGCCATGCAGCCATTGCCAATAATGAGGCACTGAATATGGCTGATATAAATGGCCGTACGTCTGTTGGAGGCGGAGAAGTGGTAATGGAGAATGGAAAACCCACCGGGTTGCTTATTGATAAGGCAATGTCGATGATATCATCTTTAATTCCAAATCCTACAGATGAAGAGAAAGTTGTATTACTTCAAAAAGGCGAAAGAAATCTTTTTTCTGTTGGGCTAACATCAGTTTGTGATGCAGGTTTGCCCCTTGAAAGTATCCTTTTTCTGGACAGCTTGCAAAAAAACGCTGAAATTGATATTCGTGTTTATGCAATGCTCAATCCAACCCGGGAAAACTACGATTACTTTCTTTCAAATGGGCCCTATATTACTGATCGTTTAACAGTCCGATCAATCAAACTTTTTGCTGATGGAGCGCTGGGTTCAAGAGGTGCCTTGCTAAAACAACCCTATAACGACAGACCTTACTCCCGCGGTTTGCTGGTGGATGATGTTAACTTGATGCGGAGTGCCTGTGAGTTGGCAAAAAGACATGGATTCCAGGTTAATACCCATTGCATAGGCGATTCAGCTGTTAGCCTTATTCTTGACATGTATGCAACACATCTGAAACCTGACAATGACTTACGCTGGAGGATTGAACACGCTCAGGTAGTTGACCCTGCAGATTTTGATAAATTTGGAAAATACAACATCATCCCATCTATTCAAACCATTCATGCTGTTTCTGACATGCGCTGGGCAGAAAACCGGATTGGCCCCGAGAGAATTAAGGGTGCCTATGCCTACCGCGATTTGATGAATCAAACGGGGTGGTTACCTAATGGAAGCGACTTTCCTGTAGAGGATATCAATCCCCTGTACAGTTTTCATGCTGCTTTTACCCGTCAGGAAAACGGAGGATTTCCGGCAGGTGGCTGGCACCCCGAACAGGCGCTTACCCGCGAAGAAGCTCTCCGTGGAATGACCATTTGGGCAGCCAAAGCCAACTTTGAAGAAAAGACCAGAGGTAGCCTTGAAAAAGGCAAATTTGCCGATTTTGTGGTGTTCGATGCAGATCTTCTGACAATAGAACCCGAAAAGATTTATGATCTTAAGGTTCATGAAACCTGGTTGGAAGGAAAAAGAGTATTCTGAATCAGGAGTTTAAAACAAAAATTACCATTAACATTTTTTTGTTATTTATTGCCTTGTATAGGCTAAATAACTAATTTTGCGCCCAGTTGTCAAATAGAATCAGATAACCTGGGTTGGTTTTTTATATAGCCCACGGGTTTCTGATTTGCAGTTATCAAAACACTTAAATCAAAAACCGTAATGAATGTTTATTTAATAGTGGTGGTGGCTTATTTTGGGTTTATAACGCTAATATCGTTACTCACCAAAAAAGTGGCCAGTCGCTCCGCTGCCGATTACCTGGTAGCGGGCCGGAATCTTGGTGTAATTGCCTGTGCTGTAGTGGTAGCATCGGAATGGCTGGGTGGAATGAGCACCATCGGTGTTAGTGAGCGTGCCTTTACCTCCGGTACCTTGCAACCCATTCTTTACAACATTTCAACAGCCATCGGGATGATCATTATCGGGTTTACGGTAGCCCGGCATTACCGGCAAAATAACGTGCATACTGTCAGCGAAATGCTGGAAACCTTATTCGGACGCAGGGCAAGAGCCATTTCGGCTATTGCCTTTCTTTTTGCTTATATGGTGCTGGCTTTCGTTCAGCTGCAAACCGCATCCAGCGTAATTTCTGCCATGTTTGGCACTCCCTGGCTGTATTCGGTAATCATATCTTCGCTCGTAATTACAGCCTATACTTATGTGGGTGGCATGCATGCATTAGCCATAACAGGAATAATCCACGTTATTACAATGTTTCTGGGCATTGGCCTAGCAACCTGGATAGGAATAAATGATGTAGGTGGTTTTGTTGCCCTGAAACAGGAAATGATCTCAAACGGATCTCCTGCAAATCTTTACAACCCATTTAGCGGGGGTCTTAGCTATGCCTGGAGCCTGATTTTGGGAGGTGTTTTGGGAGGTATGGCTGGCCAGGCAAGTATTCAGCCCATTTTTGCTGCCCGAAGTGCAGCCATTGCGAAAAAAGCAGCCATCTTTTCGGCTTTCATTATTGCACCCTTTGGAATCATGGTAGCATTGCTCGGATTGGTAGCAAAAACCGGAAATTACTTCGATGTTTCTACCATTGCCAGTCCCTTGTGGAATGCCACAACAGAAATGATCAATCCCAAAATGGTACTCCCCACCCTCATGGTGACACCCGAATTCATCCACCCCATATTGGGAGGAATAGCCCTGGCGGGAATTCTGGCAGCCATCCTTTCCACCGTTGGGCCCGTGAACTTTGCTGTGGTAACCATTGCCACCAAAGACATATACCATGGTATAATAAACAAAACTGCTGTAGATCAAAAACTTATTTCAACAGCACGTAAACTGGTTATCCTGGTAAACCTGATCACTATTCCTCTTGCATTCTACAGCACAGGAGCCATTCTCAGCATGGCCTATATTTCCTATGGTATCAGGGCAATTGGAGCCATCGTTATCGTGATGGGAATCTACAAACGGGGGTGGATAACCACCAATGGTGTTCGTTGGGCTTTTATAGGTGGTACTTTGGCTGTGTTGGTTAATATTATTGCCAAACTTGCAGGATGGTGGCGAATAGAAGATACTTACATGGCTGTGGGAGCTGCTATTCTTTTTGTACTTTTGGGTAATACTTTCTCAAAGAAAAACTAATTGACCATCCATTGCCTTTCATCACCTTGTGCATTTATAAAACCCTTACATAATCCAAACACGCAAAATCTAAAATAAAACATTTTTATTATGAGCCTCTCTACACCCCTGGAAGGTTTAAAAGTTTTGGAATTGGCCAGCGTTTTGGCAGGTCCTTCGGTTGGAATGTTTTTCGCTGAGCTGGGTGCCACCGTTTATAAAATTGAGAATGTAACCACCCAGGGCGATGTTACCCGCAGCTGGAAACTACCGAAGGAAGATGCGGAAACTGATATTTCCGGCTATTTCTCTTGCGTTAACTGGGGGAAACAATCCATGGCGCTCGATCTGAGCAAACCCGAAGGTCTGCAAATTATTTACGATATGGCTGCCCTTTGCGATATTGTTTTGGTAAGTTACAAACCCGGAGATGCGGAAAAACTAAAAGTGGATTATCCAACTTTAAAGGGTAAAAATAGACGTATAATATATTCGCATATAACAGGTTACGGGCAGCAAAACCCAAGGTCAGGGTTTGATGCCATAATTCAGGCGGAAACCGGTTTTACGTTTATGAATGGAGAACCCGGTAGCTCACCCACCAAAATGCCGGTTGCTTTGATGGATGTTCTGGCGGCTCATCAACTTAAGGAGGCTATTTTGCTGGCTTTATATTACCGTGAAAAAACCGGCAACGGGCAATACATAGAGGCATCGCTTTTCCGTTCAGGGATTTCTTCTTTAGCCAACCAGGCTACCAACTGGCTGGTTGGCAATGCTATACCCCAAAGAATGGGCTCCGATCATCCGAACATTGTGCCCTACGGTACCATCTTCAAAACTGCTGATGGTAAAGAAATAGTAATGGCAGCAGGTACCGATAAACAATTTCAACAGCTCATAACATTGCTTGGGAAACCTGAATTGGCAACGGATTGCAGATTTGCCAAAAATCATGCACGAGTTATCCATAAGAAAGAGATCAATCAGATTATTCAGGATCAAATCATCAAATACTCACGCGATGAAATTTTATCCCTGCTTCAGGAAAAACGAATTCCTGCCGGCGGAGTATTCAACATGAAAGAAGTATTCGAAATTCCTGAATCACAACCCATGCTGCTCAATGCAACTTATGAAAATGGCAATACAATTAAGGGAATCAGAAGTATATCCTTTAATACATCAGATAAAATGTATGTGGAAAAACTAAGCCCTCCCCCCCATTATGGTCAACACACCCGGGCAATATTGTCCGGATTGCTTTCATATAATCAAAACACAGTCACCCAACTACTAAATAAAGGAGTAATCTATGCAAGAGAATAAAAAAGGACGACATGCCCTTTTGGATGGGTCTCGTCTTATTATCGAATCAATGGCCAGGGCTGGTGCCGATGCCTTTATAGGCTACCCCATTACACCAGCCAACCTGCTTTACCAGTACGGATTGCAGCGAATGCCATTAATGCTGGCTGCCCCCGATGAAATAACCACCGTACAATGGATGAGCGGCCTTGCAGCCACTGGCAAAATCGCTGTTACTGCCACATCATTCCCCGGCTATGCCCTTATGATTGAATCCATAAACATGGCATTTATGATGGAACTACCCATGGTCATCGTACTGGTACAACGCCTCGGGCCTGCCACAGGAACAGCTACCAGCGGCGCGCAGGGCGACTTATCGCTGCTGAAAGGAAATATTTCAGGAGGCCACCCGCTTCCGGTATTATGTACTTCAAACATGGAAGACTGCTGGACTCTCTCTGCCAAAGCCGTTGAACTGGCAGTAAAGCTGAGAACTCCGGTTGTTTTGCTTACATCGAAAGAAGAAGTAATGACAACCAAAAGCTTTAATATGGACCTGCTCCCTGAAATAACTCCTTTGGAAAGAAAATACTACGATCTGGAATGCGATGGAAATTACAAACCCTACAAAGCCACCAATTTTGTTCCCGATTTTCTGCCCTTGGGACAAAACAAACACCAGATAAGATTCAATGCTTCCACTCACAATGAAAAAGGAATACTTCAGCACGCTGATGAAGAATCTATGGCCAACACCCGCCGCCTGGAAGAAAAAATAAGGAAAAGAGCCTATGAATATACCTGGTACGACCTGGATGAAGATGAACAGGCAAAAAAACTGGTAGTTGCCTTTGGTATTACTGCTGCCGCAGCCCGACATGCTGTTAATCAACTAAGAGAAGAAGGACGACATATTTCGTTACTCATTCCCAAAACCCTTATTCCAGTACCTGAAGTTTACCTGGAAATCATGGAAAGCTACGATGAAGTTATTGTAGCCGAAGAAAACATCAATAACCAATTCAGCGACCTGATATATGGGTTGAAAAAACCTGTCGGTCATCGGTTTGTTGGATCTTTGGGGAAAATGATCACACCCCAGCAAATTAGAGAGGAGGTAAGAAAATGAATAATCTGTTCTTAAATACTGAAATCCTTCCTTATTGCAAGGGATGCGGACACGACCTTATAGCCAAAAATACAACAAAGGCACTCGGAAAACTTAATTATGAACCACTCGATATAATTGTTGTAACCGATATTGGCTGCCACGGCATAATAGACAAAGCTCTTAATACACATACTGTGCATGGCCTGCATGGAAGATCAGCAGCCCTGGCTTCAGGAATAAGCTTTGGTACTGATAACCCTGATAAGAAAATCATCGTTTTTATTGGTGATGGCGGAGCTACTATTGGTTTGCAGCATATCATGGAAGCTTCCAGACTAAATGTAAATATGACACTTGTAGTGCATAACAATTATCTGTATGGCATGACGGGTGGGCAAACCAGTGGTCTAACCCCGGTAGGATTTCATACCACCACGTCGCATGAAGGAAATCAATTCTCAGGCTATGACATTTGTGCCCTGGCCCGTACAGCAGGTGCCCCTTACGTAAGTAGAATTACCGGAATTGGCGATATCAGCGACCAGCTGGCAGTAGCTTTTTCCAACAAAGGATTTTCTCTGGTAGAAATTCTTGAAATCTGCCCCAGTTATGGCGTAAAACTCAACCCCAAACGCAAATTACAGGAAATAGCGGCTTCTTCGGGCAAACCACTGGGAGAATGGACGCAACATCGTGAACCTTTTGAAAAACATCAGGGAAAGAAAACTGATGATTTACTGGGAGAAGTTCGTGAAATTAAGAAGGTATTCCAATCTTACCTTAAAACCACGGTTTCACTGGTTATAAGCGGTTCAGCCGGAGAAGGAGTTCAACTTGCCGCCGGCCTGATCAGTAAAGCCTGCGTAAGCTCTGGACTTTGTGTTACCCAAAAGGGAAGCTATCCGGTAACGGTGGGTGTGGGATTTTCAACGTCAGAAATCAATATTTCTACACAGCCTATAGACTTCCACGGTATCAACGTACCCGATATGGCCATTATTACTTCCGAAGACGGGCTGGCACACAACAGGAAACGAATCGAATCTATGACCAATGGTAAACTCATGATCGATAGCAGTCTGGAAGTTCCTAAAACTGGGGCCGATGTAATACAGCACGATTTTAGGACAGTTGGAGCCAGAAATGCTGCTATTTTTGCCGTATTTTTCTTCGCTCTGAAAACAGGAATTATTTCTTCAGAAGCAATACTTAAAGTAATTGAAGAAGAAGGCAAAACAGACAAATTGCCCCTGCCAAAAATAAAAGAAGCTTTGGCCAAAGTAAAATAAACTCGTGAAGTAATGCAAAACAGCCTCAACAGTGTTGGGGCTGTTTTTATTTTATCTTACTTTTGCGGGCAATTCCTTTTACATGACCAAAAAAATCAGAAGACCTAAACCCAAAGCTAACATCCCATCGCATTGGCGCGAATGGTTAAAAGCTTTCATCATTGCCATTGGTTTTCTAATCATTTTACGGTGGTTTGTTTTTGATCTGAAAACCATTTCCGACAGCAGCATGGAAAAAGCCATCCTGGCAGGCGATGTAGTTTGGGTTAACAAATACCAATACGGGGCCCGGATGCCCATGCGAATTTTACCAAAAAAATGGGTAGATCTATTTTTTACCACCGATACACTGGCTCCGTTAAGACAGCTTCCCTACTGGCGCTTTCCCGGTTATAACCAACCTATGATAAATGATGTTGTTTTGATAAACCTGCCTGCTTATCACCAAACCGCCATAGACCAAAGAACCCCTATCGCCAAACGAGTTGCCGCCCAGCCCGGAGATGAGATCATCATCAAAAAAGGTGATATTTGGGTTAACAATGTAAAAATACCCGGCACCAAAACATTGCAATGGAGCTATGAAACAGAATTAAAAAATGATGTGGTGGCTGAAGATTTTCTAACTGAATACAAGATTAAAGAAGGTTCAAGGGCCAGAGGAAGAAACCGCTTTATCCTGCCTTTTACAGAGGAAACTGCCGATTCACTGGCCAGAAATCATCTTGTAAGACGTATTGAACGACACTTTCCCGAAAAGGAAAAAGACTTTGTTTATCCCTTTGGTGATGAAGCCCTTAAATGGACCCCTGATAATTACGGCCCCATCAAATTACCGTACAAAGGAATGAAGATCACAATGAATCCCACCAACTTTGATTTTTATCGGTATCATATTTTATATCATGAAAGACAAGCCATTACGATAAGTAACGATTCTATTTTTCTGGAAGGAAAGTATATGGATACCTATACTTTTAAAAATGATTATTATTTTATGATGGGCGAAAACCGGCACAACACTTCCGATTCCAGACTGTGGGGAATGGTTCCTGAAAGCCATATAATTGGTGAGGTTACAGGGGTTTTTCTTTCCTTTGATAAAGATGCGGGGCTGCTTCATAAAATTAGATGGAAAAGATGCTTTACAACCATAAAAAAACTTAGTCCGGTTGAATCCGAATAAATATTACCAAAAGAATCTTGATTATGATATTGTTATCTACAGCCTATTTCCCCCCCGTTGAATATTTTGCTTACTTATTGTCCCACGAAAAGGCTGTTATTGATTTACACGAAACCTATCCGAGACAAACCTGGCGCAACCGATGCAGGGTTATAACAGGCAATGGCGAGGCAGACATTACAGTTCCGGTAGAAAAACCCTTGGGCAACCACACTCCAACCAACAAAGTTTTAATCAGCGATCATATTCAGTGGAAAAAAAACCATTGGAGAACCCTTCATTCCGCTTATCGCAATGCACCCTACTTTATTTACTATGCCGATTTGGTGGAAGACCTGATTTATCAAACAGAAACAGAACTACTTTTGGATCTGAATAAGGCCATACTGGATATTTTTCTAAAAGAATTAAAGATTCCTACCCATATTGAATACTCATCAGCGTTTATTGCTGATACAGGTAATAACACTGACTTACGTTTTGCTATCAGCCCCAAGAACCGTGACAGGAAGTTGTTGCATCCCCTCACCTACCCCAAATATTACCAGATTTTTAAAGACCGTTTTGGTTTCTTAGCCAACACAAGCATTCTGGATGTTTTATTCAATCTTGGCCCAGATACAAGAGATTATTTGGAAAATGTTGTCGAAGTTAACTCACCGCAAATATTTGGCTGAGACAATATCCCTATTTGGTTATCACGCCTTAATCAACGTGGATTTTTCATAGAAAATCCTATGGAGTTTTTAGATTGCAGAGCATCTTTCGAATTTACAAACTCGCTCACATCATCTGCTGTTAATGTCTCCATCATTTCCAGTGTTCGTTCACCAGGCAAGGTAGATCCCATTCTGAGCAGTTGATTTTTCACCGATTTTTCAATTACTTTTCGCACAAATCGTGCGTTGCCGAAAAACCGGTCGCTGTTAGATGTATGTAGCAGAAAATATTTTTTTAGAATTTCCATGGCTTCATCCGTTGGCAGAAGCCCCTTATTGTCGAACATGATCCGGGCTATCTTGCACAATTCATCTGCCGAGTAATCATCAAACATAATGTGGTTGTCGAGCCGCGAGCGTAAGCCGGGATTGCTATCGAGAAAAACCTGCATTTCCTGGGTATAACCAGCCATGATCAGGGCAAATTGTCCGCGGTCGTCTTCCATTCTTTTCAGGATAATTTCTACCGCCTCGCTACCAAAATCGTTACTGCCCCTGGGTGAAAACAACGAATAGGCTTCGTCAATAAAAAGCACCCCACCTAAGGCATGTTCAATCATTTCGTTGGTTTTAATGGCTGTTTGTCCAACATGACCTGCCACCAGATTTTCGCGACTACACTCAACCAAATGGCCCCTTTCCAATAATCCCAAAGCTTTGAAAAGTCGGGCCATAAGCCGGGCAATCGTTGTTTTTCCGGTACCGGGATTGCCCATAAAAACATTATGAAGACTAAAGGAATTTAAAATATTTCGGTTTATCTCTTTTTGATAGCGAACCAGTTTTACCAGGTCGTGAATTTCCTGCTTGACTTTTTCTATTCCCACCATCTGATTCAGTTCAACCATGGTTTGATTCAACAGCTCTTCATTAACAGGTAAATCAGCTCTTTTGGCTCCGGGTTTGAGCGAAATGCATTGAAGATCAATTTTTGTTATGGTGCAAATGGTATCAATATCAAGCTTTTCAGGGTACTTATTTTTCATAATCCGAACCCCAAGATTCAGTTGTGCAGCTTCAATGAGAGAGCCAACCAGGCGGGCGTTACCGAAGGTGATATCGCGGTTACGGTATTCTTCGCTTAATATCTGCCTTAACAAATAATCAGCATCTTCAGCAATTTTTAATCGCTTTCTTTCAGCCTTTATTCGGGCAATTTCAACCAGCTCTTCAGGTAAATAATCCGGAAAATCATAAATATTCTGGAAACGGGACCGTAGGCCGGGATTAAAATTGAGAAAATCTTTCATCTCTTTGGGATAGCCGGCCACAATAACGGCCAGATCGCCTGGTCCATCAGACATTTCTTTGAGAATTATTTCAAGGGCTTCGCGACCGAAATCTTTCTCATCGTGCTTTTTGCTGAGGGCGTAGGCTTCATCAATAAATAAAATGCCACCGCGTGCTTTGTTGATCACATCCTGCGTCATAGGGGCTGTTTCACCAATATAGCGGCCAATTAACGACGAACGGTCGGCCTCAAAAACAGTATCGCGCGATAAGAGCCCGAGATGATGGTAGATCTTACCCAGGGTTCTTGCCACAGTGGTTTTTCCCGTTCCGGGATTACCCATAAAAACAGCATGCAGGTTTATGGGATCTTTACTTTCCACCCCTTTGCTTTTCAATAATGTATTAAACCTTACAAATGCAATATATTCCCGCAACTTTTGCCGGATTGAATCAAGTCCCACCAATTCGGCCAGGTCTTTTAGCAAATATTCATCAGATTTGGGATCGTTTACGTCAAATACAGGCTCATCAGCAACTGGTTCGCTTAGCGCAGCCTTAGGTTTGATCTCAACATTGGATTCTTCCTTTTCAGGTATTTCCAGTTTCGTAGAACCATAAACATCTTTTTCTCCTACTTCAAATGAAGTGGAAGCCACTTTTACACCCATAAACCAAACTTCCACTGTGTATTTATCCGGAAACCAGCTTACCTGGGTTTCGTGCCCAACGCCAGCTTCAATTCTGAAAATACGGTTGTTGCTTAATGTAGTAACGGGTTCTACCAAGGTGCGTGTACCCATAAGCAAGCGGGCATCATTATAAAACCGAAAGGTAAACTCACCCATCCAGGTTTTTCCCTGCAAACGATTTTCGAATTCGAGTTCTGCCCAAACATACCTTGTTGCATCAGTACGAAAACAGGAAAAGTAATGTCTGTCATCATATTCCTGGGGTTTATCCCCTGACTCGAACATGCGCAAAGCATACACATTAAAATAGGGGTTCTCTCCTACTTTTACCATCCCATCTTCCTGAACATAGAAAATTACAGATTCGGCCACATCGCCATTTATTGACACTTCCCACCGATAAACACCGGGTTCCCATGCACTGCCAGGCTCACTCCCACCCCAGTTATCAGTAATGGTGACAAGATTTAAATCTTTGGTAATGGTTTGTTGCAAATCGGTTGTATCAAGGATAATCGGAAGCGTATCTTTTTCCAACTTCGAGAGTTCAAAATCAATAGAAGCTTCCCAATCTTCTTCATCAAATTTTTTATTGTAGAACACAAAATCTACATACATATAACTGAGCTCGTCCTTCTCGAATACCGACCTATACAATCTTTGGTTATCCTGAAGCAAAACCTGCGATACATAGGTTTTTAAACATTTCGTTCGGAAATTATCTGAATAATCAATTTTATTCAAAAAATATTGTTCGCTAAGTGAGCTAAGGTCGAAATCCATAAGTAGAGGGAAATTTGAAATATTAGTTTACATCCTATTAAATATTATTGGGTATTTATGGTTGCAAATGTAATTACAAAATTTCCCAATTTCAATGTATGCCAATATAATTGTGGTGCTAATAATCCGGTCAATAATTGATTTTACTAGTTTTCCTGATATTCGTTTACACTAACATATAAGCTAATACTATATTACTATAAATGAAAATTTGCTCAAAATTAACATTTGTTTAATAAAATTATTATATTTGATGTGTGCATCAACTCGAAAAAAATATCTGGGATAATATCCGCAATGGAGACCAGAAGGCCTTCGAAACCTTGTTCAAATCATACTTTGGGCAACTTCTGAACTATGCAAAAGAGATACTGAAAGACCATGATCTGGCAGAAGAGATGGCTGAAGATACCTTTGTAAAATTATGGGAAAACAGAAAAACCATTAATATCGATTCTTCTATCCGATCTTATTTGTTTCGCAGTATTTACAACCAATGCATTAATCATTTCAAACACCTGAAAGTACGTGATAAATACCGATTGTATTTCTTACATCACATAAAATCAGCACATTACGACTCCGCCTATTGTTTTGATTTTCCGCTATCGGAATTACTAAATAAAGAAATTGAGTATCTGGTTGAGAAATCAGTGAATAACTTACCAGCCCAATGCCGGGAAATTTTTAAGATGAGTCGTTTTGAAGACATGAAAAACGACAAAATTGCAGAAACACTGGGGGTTTCTGTTAGTACGGTAAAAACACAAATTTCACGTGCATTGGTAAAACTCCGCAGAGATCTGCACGAAGTAATGCCCTTATTGTAATGTAAGCTTACTCTCTTCACAGCCCTTTCCCGAATTTCTTATTGTCAGAAGGACATTTCCACAAAATTCATTTTACACAACAGGCCACTAAAGAGAATCAACAAGTATTTTACGGATTTCATCATCTGTTAATACCACCGGGTTGGTTTTCATGCTCGATCCTCTGCTTTCCTGTAAAATAAATGGGATATCCGTTTGCCTGATACCCAGCTTGCTTAAAGAAGGGATGTTCAATTGTTTTTTCAAATCCTTTAACCATGCTGTTCCCAATTGCATAGCTACGATGTTGTCCTTTTCAGACGAACCCGATAATAAACGTGCAACATCAGCAAATTTACCGGCAACATCCGTTTTGTTTCCCCTTTCAAGGAGTGCATTGAAGTTGGTTTCGAATACAGATGGCAAAGTTGTGGCACATGCAGTGCCATGGGCCAAAGGGAAGAAAGCACCCAGCGGCGATGCCAATCCATGCACAGCACCCAGGCCGGCATTGGCCAATGCTATACCCCCCATCAACGATGCAAGACTCATGTTTTCGCGGGCCTGGGCGTCTTCACCATCCTTATAAGCCCGCAGAAGGGAATTTACCACAAGTCCGATACCTTTCAGGCAAATGGCATCAATAAATGGATTTGATTTGAGCGAAACATAGGGTTCAATGAGTTGTGTCAAAGCATCCATTCCGCACGATGCCGTAATCTGTGGGGGCTGAGACCTGGTCAAAACAGGATCTACGATCGCAATTTTCGGAATCAGGTATGGGTG
>JAABRR010000120.1 GCA_011390785.1 Sphingobacteriia bacterium | reverse complement strand
TTCTGGTAGGCGTTTCTGGGATTCACCAGCATGGCATTGGGAAGTTCTTTCAGGGTCATGGTTTTTTCGATGCGGCGGTTGGGGTAGCAGTCGGTGCCATAGCTTTCCGCCCGGATTTCGACCGTTTTTCCCGCCACAAGGTCCTGGATCACATGGCCGCCGCCGTAATTGAATTCCCCGGGATGCCGCTTGTTCAAAGGATCATCATCACAGGGCTGGGTAGCCCCCAGATAGCAGTCCACCGCAGCGATGCCCGAATAGGCAGGCACGTTGTTGAACCAGGTTTTGGAGGTGCGCACCAGGGGTTTGGACTGGCCGATGTTAATGAACGCCCCGGAAGAGCACATGGGTGCAAATGTACCGGTGGTCACTACATCCACCTGGCTGGCCGCTTCCACGATGCCGTGTTCTTTTGCAATGCCGATGATTTCCTCGGCAGTCACCACCACGGCTTCTCCCCGGGCAATTTTTTCGTTTATCTGTTCATAGGTTTTGGTGATTTTATGATCGTTCATGGCTGCCTTGTTTCTTCTCCGTAACCTGCAAGAGTAACTGTCATGTTTGGTGCCGGGCACCGGCTCGGCAGGATCGCTGTCAATTACAGGATCGCTGTCAATTAAAAGATTGAACTTTTATCTCATCAATTTTGGATGTGATATTGTTTTTTATCCAGGTGGGATCCCACCATTCCAGGGGATTGACAAACACATTGTGCACAATCATGGAAAAATGCAGATGATCTCCACCGGCAAGACCAGTAAGACCGGTATTTCCGATAATATCTCCTTTTTGCACCATATCACCGGGTGACACAACCATGCTGCTTAAATGGGAATACAGACTGGCCAGACCGAAACCATGGTCAATGATAACCGTATTGCCGAATATTCCCACCGCCTCGGCCATGATCACCCGGCCGGTATTGGCAGCGCCTATCCCGGCATGGGCAGTGGAAGCAAGATCGATTCCCATATGAAAGGAGCTGCTGATCTCTTTGCCCTTGTATTTGTAGGTGCGGCGGTCTCCGAATTGTGCCCGGGTGGCGGATCCGGGCAGCCTGGCAAACCGTCCCTGCCACAGCAGCTGGTTTGTTGTATCAGCCGGTACCTGCAGCACTTTTTCCACATTGGCTTTTCTAAGGGTGGTGTTGATCTCCAGGAACTTTTCCAGCAGAGGATTGGGTGCGGAAGCAAAGCGGGCTTCTTTTTCCCCGAGATTGAAATCAGGCATTTTAAATTCCAGGAACTGATCTGAAATATTGAGCACATCGGCTCTGAAATCATGGTCCCGGATATAATGATGAAATCCACGCTTGGCAGTATTTCCCGCCATATCCTCTGCAGTTACCCACATGCGTGTTCCCGGACCCTGGGTATGGTCCAGTGCAAAAAACGCGGCAAAAATATCTTTTTTTTCAAACATGCCGGAATGGCCCGGAAAAAACCGCTCTCCCACCATCACCCCGCTTTTGACATCTTCTTCAAACAACCGGTATATGACAAGGCCGGAGCCGCCCCGTTCCACATTATGGCGCTGGGTCAACACCTGGATCTGGGGGGGGTTGCTGTCAATAACAACTTTTTTCTCCACTAAAGTTACATTGCCTTTATTCCATCCCCGCCAGGCCTGGTCCGACACCTGGATACGGATGAGTGCTTCTCCATCGTTCATGCCGTATTTGCGGGCTTCCACAGGAATGAGAAGCTGGTCTTCCTGCTTTTTTTCAGCGGCAAGAAGGGTGAGAACCGATATAAAAGGGTAGGATTTTTCCAGCAGGATTTTCTCACTTTGCTGCTGCACCAAAGAGACCCTGACATCCCTGAGGCCTGTTTGTGTATCAGTTATTTTCAGGGACAGTTCATAGCCTTCTTTCAAATACAAGGAGGGCATCTCAACATCCACCTGTGGTGCTGCGCCTTCATATTTGTATATCAACAACCAGACCAGGGGCACCAGGATGACAGCACATATCACCAGCAAAAAAACCTTCTTCATTAACAATACCTATTTTTTTCAAGAGGTTGGCATTACATAAGCGAAACGCCCATAAAAATACCAGCTATACCCCAACTTATCAAGGAATTTTCCATTCTTGACTTTTTGCATGCCAGATTATAATTTGGCCCAGATGAATTCAAGATAAGGACCCCCCATGAATAATTTTTTTTTTGACATGCTTGATACCCCCTCCCCCTGCTTCTTTCTGGTGGCAGGACCCTGTGTGATTGAAAACGCCGACACCACCTTTACCATTGCACAGACATTGAAAACCATTACCCGGGCCTTAGGGATTCCCTTTATTTTCAAGGCATCCTTTGACAAAGCAAACCGCACATCGGTCCAGTCCTTTCGGGGACCGGGGTTTGAACAGGGCCTGAAAATCCTGGGCAATATAAAATCCGAACTGGATCTGCCGGTAATTTCAGACATCCATCTGCCGGACCAGGCAGCAGCTGCTGCCCGGGTACTGGATGTGATTCAGATTCCGGCATTTTTATGCCGCCAGACCGATTTGATCCTGGCGGCCTGCCGCACAGGCAAACCGGTGAGCATTAAAAAAGGCCAGTTTCTGGCCCCCCATGACTGTAAAAACATTCTTGACAAGGCTGCCACCACCGGCAATCCCCATATTGCCATCACGGAAAGGGGCACCAGTTTTGGATACAATAACCTGGTAGTGGACTTCAGGTCCATCCATATTTTAAAACAGATGGGGGTGCCGGTGATATTTGATGCCACCCACAGTGTGCAGCTGCCCGGCGGCGGTGCCGCAGCCTCTGCAGGGGACCGGCAGTTCATTCCCACCCTGGCAAAAGCCGCCATTGCAGCAGGTGCCCACGGCCTGTTCATGGAAACCCACCCCCATCCGGAAAAAGCGTTGTGTGACGGGCCCAACTCCATGCCCCTCAACGATATGGCTGATCTGCTCAAAACCCTTCTGGCCATTAAAAAGGTATCTGGATAAACCCATGTCATCCCTTCTCAAACAAATAAAAATGCTGGTGCTGGATGTGGACGGTGTGCTGACCGACGGCAGCATAACCTACACGGATTCCGGAGAACAGATAAAAAGTTTTTTATCCAGGGATGGCCTTGGTATCCGAATGCTCATGGACAACAACATCCAGGTGGGCATCATCACCGGCAGAACATCAGGCGCCCTGGCCCACCGGTGCAGGAATCTGGGCATTGATCTGATATGTGAAGGCATCCAGGACAAGGCAAAGGCCATGGACCAGATT
>JAABRR010000119.1 GCA_011390785.1 Sphingobacteriia bacterium | reverse complement strand
TTGCAGGGCTCAGCGCGGCCGGCCTTCCCACGGACCGGTTTATGTTTGCCGGATTTTTGCCCCGAAAAAACCTTCAGCAGATCCGGGCCATCCAGGAACTTGCACCCCACCAGGCCACCCTGATCTTTTATGAATCTCCCAGGCGCATCAGGGCCCTGCTTGATCAGCTCATGGCAGTGCTGGGAGACCGTCAGTCCTGCCTGGCCAGAGAAATCACCAAACTGCATGAAGAATTTGTCCGGGGCCCTCTTTCTCATGTGATGACATGCATAGATGCCCGCACCCCCACCAAAGGCGAATGCACCCTGTTTGTGGCCGGTGCCGGTGAACCGGAAAAACTGTCCCAACAGGCACTGGAAACCCTGCTCCAAAAGCGGCTGGACCAGGAGCACGGGTCCACGGCAGATCTGGCCAAAGAAATCGCAGACCAATACCGCATCTCGAAAAAACAGGTGTATGACACTATTTTACAGTTGAAATCCAGTTGATCCCCCGCCCCGTCGGACTTACAAAACCCCTGATCCGGTTGAATCCCTGACACCCCTTGATTGTTTTGTCCAAAAAGTATATGTAACGGATCATTTGTTAGAATGCGGTTAGTGCCCTGCTCTTCAGTTCCTGTAAAAAAACAAGAAAATGAGGATGGGCACTTGGGTTGCGGATTTCCCGCGTTAGGAATCAAATAGAACCATATTTAAAAGAGAAACACATGAGCCTTGAACTCTGTTATATCATCATCGGTATTCTGCTGATATTCGCCTTTTTGGATCTGATGATCGGGGTGAGCAATGATGCGGTCAATTTTTTAAACTCCTCCATCGGGTCCAAAGCGGCCCCGTTTGTTGTGATCATGTTTGTGGCAAGCGTGGGGATTCTGGCAGGGGTGACTTTTTCCGGGGGCATGATGGAGGTCGCCAGAAAAGGCATTTTCCATCCCCAGTTTTTCACCATGCCCGAACTGCTGGTGATTTTTCTGGCGGTCATGATCACCGATATCCTGCTGCTGGATCTGTTCAACACCTATGGTCTGCCTACTTCCACAACGGTTTCCATTGTATTTGAACTGCTGGGGGCTGCAGTGGCTGTTTCCCTGATCAAAATCATGCAGTCACCAGAAGGTGTCATGGCCCTGTGGGATTATATCAACACCGCCAAGGCCATGGCCATTGTGGGGGGCATCCTTTTGTCCATTGTGATCTCTTTTTTTTCAGGGGCGATAGTCCAGTTCTTTTCCAGGCTGATCTTTACCTTTGATTATAAAAAAAGACTCAAGCGCTATGGCGCGGTCTGGGGCGGGGTGGCCATGACCGCCATCACCTTTTTCATTCTCATCAAAGGTGCCAAGGGTGCCACCTTCATGGATGAACAAACACTGGCATGGATCGATCATCATACCTTTACCATCCTGACCGGCATATTTCTCATTTCAGCAATCCTGCTGCAGCTGCTGATCTCCATTTTCAGGATCAATATCCTCAAACCCATTGTCCTGGTGGGCACCTTTGCACTGGCAATGGCCTTTGCCGCCAATGACCTGGTCAATTTCATCGGGGTACCCCTGGCCGGTCTCAAGGCCTTTACCACGGCCCTTGCCTCCGCAAATCCCATGAGTATTACCATGGAGGCGCTGAGCAAGGCTGTCCAGACCCAGACAAGTATCATGCTTCTGGCAGGCAGTGTCATGGTGGTTACCCTGTGGGTATCCAAAAAAGCCAGAACCGTTACCGAAACCGAGATCCGCTTAGGACAGCAGGATGAAGGCCCGGAGCGGTTTGAATCCATCTGGCTGTCCAGAAAAATCGTGGCCCTGTTTTATTATATCTTCAGCTCCCTGCGCACGGTGCTGCCCCGATCTGTGCGGAAAACCGTTGCCGCCAGAATCACCCCTGTCAGGACCCGCCATGCCGGTGCTGCAGGGGAAAAACCTTCCTTTGATCTGATCCGGGCATCGGTCAACCTCATGGTGGCCAGTGCGGTGGTATCCTTTGCCACATCCTTGAAACTGCCGTTATCCACCACCTATGTCACCTTCATGGTGGCCATGGGATCCTCCTTTTCCGACCAGGCCTGGGGAAGAGAAAGTGCTGTTTTCCGCATCACAGGCGTTCTTGCGGTGGTGGGAGGCTGGTTTATGACCGCCTTTATTGCCTTTATGGTGGCCTTTATCTTTGCCAACATTATTTTTTATTTTAACGGATTCGGCATTGCAGCTCTCATGGTCTTTGCCGGGTTCATGATCTGGAAGAACAAGAAAAAACATGACACCCATGCCAGAGGCAAGGAAGAAATGAAGATCTTTCAGTTTGAAAAAGTGGACAATTTCCAGGCTGCCGTATCCGACACCTTCGACCATTTGGCCCTGCAGCTGAAAACCATCAGGCAATCCTTTGACCTGACCTTTGATGCCCTGTTCCAGGAAGATATCGTTACCCTGCGCCGGGAAAGAAGCCGCACCAAACAGCTCCAGCTGAGCACCAATATTATTGTGGCCAATATTTTCAAGGTGCTGCGCCTGCTCCAGAAAGAAGAAAACAAGATATCCTATAATTATTACCAGATTATCCGGCGCCTGCAAAAACTTTCCGATGGGTACAGAGATACGGTCATTCGAAGCACCATGCACGTATCCAACCGCCACAGCGGCCTTTTACCGGTCCAGATAGAAGAACTCATGGAAATCAAAAAGGTGATTCTCTATATCTTTTTGACGGTGGAAACCGCTCTGGCGAACAAACAGATTGTGGATTGTCAGGAAATTGTGGAGCAGTTTCACTACCTGCGGGAACTGGTGGATGATTTCAACGCCAACCAGATTGAACGGATCCGCAATGATTCATCCAAAACCCGGTTGAGCATTTTGTTTTACGCCATCTCCGGAAATTGCGTGATGATGGCCAAACAGACCGTCAAACTGCTGGAAATATTCAATGAGGCATTTAAACTGGAAGGCGCTGAACCCGCAGATCACGCGTCTGTGTGTTCAGACCGCAGCCTTGATTAGGCCAGCCCCCGGTAACGAAACCCTGAGCAGCAAGGCTCCTTGATTAACCAATGGTAATTTTGATTGCGGCGCAGCCGGCCAGGGCGTAGATTGAAAACATAAGGGGGCCCTGTTCCAGTATGTGTGGAACAGGGCCCCCTTATTATATTACTGCATAATCTGTTTCAGATTACATTTTGCTGCCTTCTGCGTGGCTCTGGAGCTTGACCTCAACCTTGTCAGTCAGGCCGGCATAGTATTCTCTCAAAATAACCA
>JAABRR010000118.1 GCA_011390785.1 Sphingobacteriia bacterium | reverse complement strand
TTTTTCCAGATCCGCTTTGAGGATGGCCTCACGGCCGATCGCGCCTTTGCCGGCTTCAGCGCCGCCTCCCCGGCCCAACTGGCCGCCTCGACAGACTTCAACCAGGCGGCGGCCTATGCGGGCGGGATCACCGGCACCAGCGGGTTTGGCGCACGCGATGCCGGCACCACGCTGTCCGCCGGCAGCCCGGCGGCGGACACCTGGTACAACATCTGGCTGGTGGCCGACAATAGCGCCCAGACCTACGACGTGTACATCAACTCGGGCACAGCGGCCGCGACAACCGGCGACCGCCTGTGGAATGACCTTGCCTTCCGCACCGGCGCTGACGGCCTCGGCGGCCCGCTCGACAAGGTGATTGTCCTGGCCACCAACAGCAGCACCGGCACCGCGTACCTCGACAACTTCATCCTCGATGATTCGGCCGAAAACCTGAATTTCCAGCTGGTTCCCGAGCCGGCCACAACGGCCCTGCTGACCGGCGCGATTGCGCTGCTCCTGCTTGTCCGGCGCCGCAGGTCCTGAGCTTTACCGGATGAAGCCCTTGCACGGACTGCTCCTTTCCAGCGCGGCGGGAGCCCTGGCCACCTGTATGCCCGCCGCAGCAGCAGAGCGGTCGGATGACCCGCGCCCGAACATTGTCCTGGTTGTCGCGGACGACCTTGGCTACGGCAACCTGGGCAGTTACGGCCAGGCGCTGATCCAGACGCCGGCGCTCGATTCCCTCGCGGCAGAAGGCCTGCGCTTCACCCGATTCTATTCAGGCGCGTCCCTCTGCCTGCCGTCGCGGGGCTGTCTCATGACCGGCCTGCACATGGGCCACTCGCGGATTCGCGAAAATGGCGGTGGGGGAATTCACGAGCCCCTGCAGGAGGAGGACACCACCCTGTCGACCGTGCTCCGGACCGCCGGCTACCACACGGCGATGATTGGAAAGTGGTCCCTTGGCGACGCCTTTCGCGGCAATACCGATCCCGCCATGGACAGCGATGGTCCGGGCGCGCTCTACAAGCATGGCTGGGATGTTTACCTTGGTGAGCCCAACCAGACGCTCAACCACGATTACTATCCGGATCACATCTACCGCTACGATCCGGGCGGCTTTCTTGGCGCAGCCACCCCCGTCAACCAGCTGGTGCCCGTCCCCATGGCCGACGATCCCGCAACAACCGCCTTTGACGAAAGCTATACCACCGACCGCTACATGAAGGAAGCCCTCGCCTATATCGACGCCGCGAAGGACCACCCGTTTTTCCTCTACCTTCCCCTGCAGACCCCGCACAAGGATTTTGTCGTGCCGGCCCTTGAGCCCTACACCAGCGGCCAGCCGTGGACGACCAGCGAAAAGCGCTTTGCTTCAATGATCTCCCGCATGGACCGCATGATCGGTGACCTCGTCGCCCGGCTTGAATCACACGCCATCGCCGGCGACACACTCCTGGTATTCACCAGTGACAATGGCGGACTGGTCGACTTCGACAGCCGCTTTGACAACAACGGACCGCTCGACGGCTACAAGGGCGACGCCTCCGAGGGCGGGCTGCGCGTGCCCTGCATCGCCTGGTGGCCCGGCAGGATCGCGCCGGGGCGTCTGTCCGGTGAATTGCTCTATTCGCCGGATTTCCTGCCCACCTTCGCCGCCCTTGCCGGGATTGAGGCGCCCTCCCCGACCGACGGAATCTCCTTCGTGCCCACGCTGCTCGATACCGGCGAACAGCCAACCCACGACTACCTGTTCTTTCTCGCCGGAACCGATGGAGTCGATCCCGCCCTGCAGGATTACCACGTCGTCCGCAGCGCCGCGGAAACGCGGTCCGATGAAACCATCCGGGCCGCCGCTTTCAGCGAGACGGTCACGGTACCGGAGTTTTCCCGCCGCCGCACCACCACTGTACCGGCTGTCCTGTACCCGCCCGCCGGGCCCGTTCCCGCGCCGGAAGCCAGCTTTCTGGATGCCGGCGGCGGCACGCTCGGTCTTGCAATTGATGTGCCCGACGGCATTGCCTACTCGGTCGCTGTCTCCACCGACCTTGGAACATGGGGCACCGAGGCTGATTTCCTCCGGATGATCCGGATGGAAAATGCCACCCAGGACACCTGCCGGGCGTACTTCGAGGCGCTCAATCCAGCCGATCAACGGCTGTTTGCGCGGCTGTCCTACACCGCCTTTGCCGCCCCGCAACCCGTAGCGGAAAACCCAGTACCGGTCATCCTGCTGCAGACAAGCTTCACCGCGCATGAACCGGCGGGGGCTCCCGGCAATGACTCCGCGCCATTGTGGCAGACCCACCCCGCCATCGCCGACCCCGGCACGGTTTCCGTCGTGCAGACCAGCGGGCCGGTCCCTCCCGTGTTCTTCCCGGGCTTTCCCGACGAGCTGGCCGTGGACCTCAACGTCACCACCGAAAGCCCCTGGCAGCTCGACATTCCGGTTGTCGCCAGCGCACCCTTTTCAATCAACGCGGTCAGCTTCACCGCCCGCCACTATACCAATGACGGGGTCCTCAAGGACCTCCTCGACAACTCATTCTACACCGTCGCCATCCTCGACAACGGCCTTTCCGAAATGGAATCCCATACCATCGCGGCAGCTGTATCAGGAAACAACTACACAGTCCCGTTCGGCACCCTCGGCAGCCTGCCCGCCGGCAGCTACACGCTCCGCATCCGCGCAGACGCCAACGGCGACGGCCGCGGCAACAACCAGGGAATCGACAACCTCGTGCTGCGGGGAGCCGGACCGGGTCCAGCGGTTGTTTTGCAGGCGATTGAGCGCGACTAACGGCTCGTTCCCGCGAGGCGGTCCCTGAGGAAGCGGATGGCTTCCACGACGTCAAAGCCGGCCTCCGGGAGGTACTCGATGGAGACATGGCCGGTGAACCCGCGCTGCCGCAGCCGGCCCAGCATCCAGTCGATCGACTCGATGCCCTTGGGCGGGGCGCACTGCAGCTCGCCGGGCGCGCTGGTGCGCAGGTGGCAGTGCACGGCCCCGTCCAGAAGATCGGCGGTATCGGTATAATCGATACCATTGACGATGAAATGGGAGGGCTCGTAGGTGTAGGGCAGCCCGGGAATTTCGCGGAGCAGGCGGCGGGCGTCCGCGGGGCGCTCAAACGGCGTCTTGAAGTGCAATTCCGGGGCGAGGGTCACGCCCTCCGCTGCGGCGATTTGCTGGATCTCGCGCAGGGTCGCAACGGTGCCGGTCCAGACCGCCTCCGGGTCGTTTTTCCAGTCGGCGATGTGGCCGGGATAATGCGCCCCGATGCGGATGCCGAGGGC
>JAABRR010000117.1 GCA_011390785.1 Sphingobacteriia bacterium | reverse complement strand
TGCTGCTGATCCACCCCGAGGACGACTACGACTTCCTGCACAAGCAGGTGCTCACCGCGCGGAACGTCAAGGCGTCGCCGGTCGTCGACTTCTGGTACGGCGGGCTCAACTACCAGATCGAGCACCACCTGTTCCCGACCATGGGGCGGATCCACCTGCGCAAGGCGCAGAAGATCATCCGTTCGTTCTGCGAGGACCACGGCATCAGCTACTACGAGACCACCGTGATCCAGAGCTACCGCGAGATCCTCGACGTCCTGCGCGAGGTCAGCAAGCCGCTCCGCGACGAGCCGAGCCCGGCCTGACCCTGGCCTACGCGCGCCCGAGCCGCTCCGCGTGCGCCTCCAGGCGCGCCACGAACCCCTCGACGACGTCGAAGGCGGCGTCCATCGGGGCCGGTGTGGCGACGTCGTACCCCAAGCGCGCGAAGAGCTCCTTCGGCGCCACGGAGGCGCCCGCGTCCATGGCGGCCAGGTAGGCCTCGGCCGCGCCCGGCTCGCCCGCCTCGATGCGCGCCACCTGGGCGAGCGCCACGGACAGTCCGACGGCGTACTGGAAGGTGTAGAACGGCGCGTACAGGTGCGGGAACTCGGCCCACGCGATGCCGGATCGCTCGTCCGCGGTCACCTCGGGGCCGTACGCCTCCTGGAAGAAGCCGGTCAGGGTCGCCGTGAGCTCCTCGGCCGACGGCGGCTCGCCCGCCTCGACCCGGGCGTGCGCCCACCGTTCGAGCCGCACCAGCGTGGGCATGACGAACAGGTAGCGGTGCAGGTTCTGGAAGGCCTCGTCGAGCAGGCCGAGGTCGAAAGCGGGGTCGGCCGCCTCGCTCGAACGCGCGACGTAGCCGCGCATCAGCGCCTGCTGCCCGTTCGAGAAGGTCTCGGCGACGGTCATCGAGAGCTCGTCCACCCCGTCGAGCGGCATCTGGCGGGCGTCCGATCGCGCCGCGTGCAGCGCGTGCCCCAGCTCGTGCGCCAGGGTGCTCGCGCTGGGCAGGTCGTCGACGTAGCTGAGCAGCACGTACGGGTGCGCCCCCGGCGCCGCATCGCAGAACGCGCCCAGGCGCTTGCCGGCGTTGGGGCGCAGGTCGACCCAGCGTTCGTCGCGCAGGCCGCGCTCGAGGGTGGCCACCACGTCGTCGCCCAGCGGGGCGGCGGACGCGACGATCCAGTCGATGGCGCGTTCCACCGGGACCGCCACCGCGTCCACCGGGTACGGCGCGAAGACGTCCCACGCCTCCAGGCGCTCGACGCCCAGCAGGCGCCGCCGCACCGCCCAGTAGCGGTGCCACACCGGCAGCCGGCGCGTGAAGGCCTCGAGGGTGGCGTCCAGCACCTCGGGCTCGACATGGAAGGTGGCGAGCGCGGACGCCTCGGCGCTGGGGTATCCGCGCACCCGAGCCTCGAAGGCGGTGCGCCGCGCGCGGGCCGCGTACAGGTCGGCGAGCGTGTCGGCGACGCCCAGGTGGCCGTCGGCCCAGCGCTCGAAGGCCGCCCGCCGCACCGCGCGGTCGGGATCGCCGAGCAGCGCGCGGACGCTCGCGGGGGCCACCGGCCGCGGGCCCTCGGGCGCCTCGACGGCGCCGAAGTCCACGTCCCCCTCGACGAGCGTGGCGCGCGCCTCCTCGTACGCGTCGAAGGTGGCGTCCGCACCGGCCAGCACGTCCTCGACCTCGGCCGAGCGCACGTGCGCGCGGCGCCGCGCCAACCGCTCGAGGAACGGGCGGTGGCGCGCGAGCGCCGGATCGCCGAGCCAGGCCTCGAACGTCGCGGGCGGCGCGGCCAGCAGCTCGGCGTCGACGAAAGCGAGGGCGGAGGCCCAACCGGCGGCCGCGGCACGGAAGCGGCCGGCGGCGGCGCGTGCGCCGGCGTCGCCGCGATCGGCGCTCGCCGGGAGCGTCGCGTAGAGCCGCAGGCGCTCGGCGCGGGCGAGCAGGTCGCCGTAGGCGTCGAGCGAAGAAGCCAGGACGCGGGCATCGGTGGCCAGCGCCCCCCGGCGGGCGGCGAAGCTCGCCACGTCGGCGGCCAGGGCGCGCTGCGCCGCGTCGAAGTCGTCGGAGGTCGCGAACAGGTGGTCGAGGGCCCAGGTCTCGTGGACCGGGACGTCGGCGCGGGCGAGCAGGGTGCGAGGCATGCCGCAGCGTATCCGAGCGTCGCCTTGTAGCCTGCGCGTCGACGGTCCGGCTGGGCACCCGACCCGGCGCGAAGACCTGCGGCCGCGCACCTCCCTCGGCGCGGCCCTGGAGGCACGATGCAGATCCGAAGGCTCCTGATCGCGCTCGTCGCGCTCGCGGCGACCGCCGCGGCGTTCGCCCAGTCGCTCCCCCGCGAGCTCCGCGAACGCATCGTCCAGGCCGTGGTCGAGGTCAACCGGTACAGCCCCAGCGCGGGCGCCACGATCGCGGCCGGCTCCGGCACCATCGTCAGCCCCGATGGCTTCATCCTGACCAACTTCCACGTGATCGGCGACATCGACACGGGCTACGCCGACGAGTGGCACGCGATCGGCGTCACGGATCCGGCCGCGCCCGACCGTCCGCCGGAGCATCGGTACTGGGCGCGCTACGTGGCCGGCGAGCCGCTGTACGACCTCGCCATCCTGCAGATCCTCGAGAACGCCGACGAATCCCCGATCGCGCCGGGTACGGTGTTCCCCTTCCTGCAGGTCGGCGACTCGAACACCGTCTACCCGGGCGACCCGGTGTTCGTCTTCGGGTACCCGGGGATCTCGGGGAGCACGATCACCTTCACCCAAGGGTCGATCAGCGGCTTCCTCGGCGAGGACCTGACCACGGGCGGCAAGCAGTGGATCAAGACCGACGCGAAGCTCGCGCGCGGCAACTCCGGCGGCACGGCCGTCGACGAGAACGGGATCCTGATCGGCATCCCCACGCTGCGCTACCAGACCGAGGACGGCGGCTACATCGAGGCGCAGGACTACCTGCGGCCGGTGGCGCTGGCCTGGCCGCTGCTCGAGGTCAACGTCCGCAACGTCGCGGACGCACGCGGGTCCGCGTCGGGCGGCCTCGGCAACCAGGTCGCGAGCGCGCCCGCCGCCGCGGCGGCCGCGGCCGACCGCTCGAGCGGGCCCGCCCCGGCCACCCCGGCCCCCGCCGCGTCGACCTCCACGGCCCCCACCGAGACCGTCGACGGACGCCTCACCTTCTACGAGGCGTCCGCCCTGACGTCCTCCTCGCCGGTGCTCGACAACGGCGAGCACTTCCTCCTCTACGAGCGCTCGCTCACCGCGGGCGTTCCCGTCTACGTCGAGCTCACCTCGGGGTCCTTCGACCCCTACCTC
>JAABRR010000116.1 GCA_011390785.1 Sphingobacteriia bacterium | reverse complement strand
GATTTTCTTTCACACTTGCTGCAATATGCTCCAAAAAATTATCAGAATAAATTAGGTCAATGTCACTGAAAATTATAATTTCTCCTTTGGCAATTCGTAAACCTGTATTTAAGGCATGCGAGCGATTCCAAGGCCAACCAATAGTATAATTATAAATATACTTGGCAAATTTATAGTCATTGACCAATTGTTTTACTTCGGCTGCAATAGGCACATCACTTCCATAATCTACAAAAATAAGTTCAAAGTTTGTTACAGTTTGACTCTTAACAGAGTTTAAATATCGTTTTACGCGATCTAAATCTCGGTTGCGGTAACCAACAACTAAACTAAATTTCATTTTTGAAATTTCATTTTAACTTTAAATAGTTGTATTTGCAGTATCACCGAAGCATATCTCAATACATTAAGCTTCCAATGTATATTTACTGTTTCTTTCGATTTACGAATAAAGCGAACAATGTTGGCCGAGTATCGCGATTCGAAAAGATGATACGCTAGGTTATCGTAGGTTGTTCCTATCCCAAATTCACCTTCAGGGTATAGAGGCCATTTTGATATTTCAACATGGGTTGGATACCAATATTTTAATTTTATGTTTTTTTCGTTCGCCTTTTTACTTAAAATGCCAGCCACATCTACTTCCTTCTGGTTGTCCCTGTTTAAATCAGGCTGTTCTAGTACTGAATAAGCCGTTTTACTAATACCCATAAAAAATGGCCCTACATAGGTGTTTTTGCCTTCATTAAATTGGTTTGCGGTTTGCGCTGCTCCTGCAATTGTTTTATTATCTTTTATTTGGTCAAGTAGTTTAGTAATTGCTTGAGTACTTAAAGGAATACAGTCAATATCAAAAAAAATAAAGTAGTCTGCATTAATAGTTTTAAGGGTTTTTGTCATAAAATCGCCATGGGAACTATTGTCATCTTTTATTTGATGCAATTCAATACCTAACATTTTAAAGACCATCTTTTGGTAAAAGAGTAAATACGGCGAAATATTAGACTTATGGAATGAGGATATGTAAACGTCTTTCATCTGTTGCTGTTTATTGTTTTTGACAGTCTCATGCAGTTTGTAAATCATACTTTATTTGGGTGATTAAACATTTAGCATGCTCGTTTCCTATGAAAATTGCCATTTAGTAGGCGTGAATACTTTTACATGTTTTGGAAACAAGGATGGACGTCCTATATTGGGTCCCTTATTGATATCTAATTCAAAACAATTTTCTAAAATATGCAGGGGTTTACCCGAAGAAACAGCACCAATATCTATAAAATATGTGTCGGGCGCCATGTTGATACTATCTATAATAATTTTCACTTTTTTTGTTTCTCCTTTATTTCCACTAATAGAAACATGTTCATCTAAATTCGTTATATGTGAAATCAATTCTCTGTTATAATTTTTAAAATTGATTCCAAGGTCAACATTACCTATAAATTCATTGAATTTAAAATCAACCTCCAAAACTAACTGATCTCCTGTATAAAAGGATTTACTCTCTTTATTGTCTCTAAAAGCTTTATAACCAACTATCTCTGCCTCTAAAGAACCTCCTTTATCAATAACAGCACCACTTTCAAAAGCTTCTAAATCTTTACTCAAATAATACTTTACTGTTTCCTCAGCACTTCCTTGGAATTCGACACCTCCTTGATTTAATAAAACAGCAGTTTTACACAAATTCTTTATCGATGCCATATTATGACTAACAAACAAAACTGTTCTTCCTTCTTGAGATACCGATTTCATTTTATTTACTGCCTTTTTTTGGAATTCAGCATCGCCAACCGCCAAAACTTCATCCACAACAAGAATTTCAGGTTCTAAGAATGCTGCAACCGCAAACCCAACTCTAACCGTCATACCAGAAGAGTACCTTTTTACCGGCGTATCAATATACCTAGCACATCCTGAAAAATCGATTATTTCATCTAATTTAGAACTTATTTCAGCTTTTGACATGCCCAAAATAGCGCCGTTTAAGAAAATATTTTCTCTTCCAGTTAATTCTGGATGGAAACCCGTACCAACTTCTAGCAAAGAGGCAAGCCTTCCTTTAATTTTCACCAAACCAGTTGTTGGAGCAGTAATGCGAGACAACAGTTTTAGCAAAGTACTTTTTCCAGCTCCATTACGTCCAATAATACCAACAACATCACCTTCAAATATTTCTAAATTTATATTTTTTAAAGCCCAAACGTATTCGCTATTTCCAATATATCCTCTGTCATTTACTTCTCCAACGTTTAAATAAGGATCTTCTTTATTTAGTATATTAGTATGCCACCATCGGTTTAGATCATGTGCAATTGTTCCTGTACCAACTGTTCCTAATCGGTATTGTTTGCTTAAATTTTGGATTTTAATAACTGGTTCTGACATATCTCAAAATAAGAGCTTAAAATATTATTATACTGTATCCATAAATGTTTTCTCTACTTTATTAAATACCACTATACCAACAAGTAAAAGAAAAATCATACACATAAAACTATAACCTAGATATAACCAATTAAAAGTACCAGCTCCAGTAAATGAATACCTAAACGCTTCTATTAATGGTGTCATAGGATTTGCAAGAATAAATTTTCTGTATTCTGGTGGTGCACTTGAAAGTGGATATATAACTACAGTAGCATACATTAATAATTGCACTGCAAACGACAATAAAAAACTAAAATCTCTGTATTTAGTAGTTAAGGCAGAAATAATCATACCCGCTCCTAAGGCTAATCCTGCCATTATAATTACTAGCACTGGGAGCATTGCTATCGTCCAATTGGGAGTTATAACACCCATTGAATCATCGTAAATGAAATACATCCAAACCGCAATAAAAAGTAATAACTGAACTAGAAACTTTAATAATTGTGAAATTATTAAAGAAAGTGGTGTAATTAAACGAGGAAAATAAACTTTACCAAAAATACTTGCATTTCCTCGGAAGGTGTTTGATGTGAGAGTTAAACAACCAGAAAAGTACTGCCACATCACATTACCAGAAAGATAAAACAAAATTGGAGGAATACCATCAGTTGATATTTTTGCAATATTGGTAAAAACAAAAAGTTGAACTAATGAGGTCAGTATGGGTTGAATAAGAAACCATAAAGGCCCTAAAACTGTTTGCTTGTACACGGCGACAAAATCGCGCCTTACAAACAACAATAATAAATCTCTATAACGCCAAACCTCCTTGAGGTTCAAGTCCAGCAGTTTGGTCTTGGGTTCGATGACTAAGGTATATGAAGATTGTTCTTGCATTGTTTTAAGTTACTAAGTTAATTAGTTTTTGAGACTTTGA
>JAABRR010000115.1 GCA_011390785.1 Sphingobacteriia bacterium | reverse complement strand
GGTGGATTGATCGACACGCCTGAAGGTGATTGGTATGCATACCTGTTTCGCGATTTTGGCTCAGTAGGACGCATACCATACCTCGTTCCAGTAAGCTGGGAAGAGGGTTGGCCTCTGCTGGGAATAGATGACGCAGTACCCGATGAATTGAATTTTCCAGCCAGCAGGGGTTTATCACCCGGGATTGTTGCTTCAGATGATTTCAAACGCCGCAGAGGAGAACCCGACTTGCCACTGGTTTGGCAATGGAATCACAACCCTGTAAATGATTATTGGTCTGTCAATAGAAGGAAGGGGTTTTTGAGCCTGACTACCAGTCGTGTGGACAAAGATGTTCTAGAGGCTCGAAACACACTTACCCAACGCACATTCGGCCCCGAAAGCGCTGCAACGACAAAGATAGATATAAGCAAAATGAAAAATGGCGACTGCGCCGGACTGATTGCGTTACAAAGGCAATACGGCTTTGTGGGCGTTAAAATGGAAAACGGACAAAAAACGGTGGTAATGGTGAATGCCCACTCCGAAGAACCTGTGGTAATTGAAACTGCATCTATTAACACTAACAAGGTGCATTTCAGAATTGATTGCGATTTTTCTGATCGCACTGACAAAGCTTATTTCTATTACAGCCTTGATGGCAAAAATTGGTTGCAAATAGGAGATACCTTACAAATGGCTTACACCTTACCCCATTTTATGGGTTATCGCTTTGGACTTTTTAACTATGCCACCAAAACTCCCGGCGGGTCCGTTGCTTTTGAATACTTTAAACTGGATGATAAAATTTTATAGAGAAGAAGCGCCTGTAATAATAAGGGATACCGATGACTGGTCAAAAAAGATTGTTCCGGTTAAGGACGAGCTGCTGTCATTTACAATGAAAGATTTGTTGTATCCTGAATCAGCAAATGAATTAACGCTTATTCCATTTTACCGTTTGCATGATGCCCGCTACATCATATATTGGGAGGTTGCCACCCCTGATGAATTCGCAGAAAAACAAGCCGATATCCCAGCTAAAAAAGAGGCTAACCAAAATGATTAGCCTCTTTTTTATTTATATATTTGATAGAATTTCGAATCTCCGAAAAAGCAATTAAACTTTAATTCTTAATAAGATGAAGAAAAATCAATGCAGTTTATTTATATTGAAAAAATGGCCAATCGTTTTTATGTCAATTTTTATGATGTTCTCTGGCATTGCATGCATTTATGGACAAAGAACTCAACAAAGTGCGCCTATTTTCTCGCAATTTGTTTATGTGGGTGATGACCAGGTCTACAAAGACTACCCTCTTGAAGATGATGAGTTTTACAGCCCTATTTTACAGGGATGCTACCCGGATCCCGCAATTGTTCGAAGAGGCGATGATTACTTTATGGTGCATTCATCGTTCGCTATGTGGCCTGGTGTGCCTATTTTTCATTCCAATGATTTGGTAAACTGGACTCAGATCGGTCATGTCTTAGACCGGCCTTCTCAGTTAAAAGTGCAGGATACCGGCATCAGTGCAGGCATCTATGCCCCAGCCATAAAGTTTAACCCTCATAATGAGACTTTTTACATGATTACCACCCAATTTGCCGGTGGGATTGGCAATATGGTTGTGACCACAAAAGACCCTTTTATGGGATGGAGTGATCCATACAAGTTAAATTTTAATGGCATAGACCCTTCATTATTTTTTGATGATGATGGCAAAGCCTATGTGGTGCACAATGACGCACCCGATGAAGGGAAGGAACTGTATCAGGGGCACCGTGTAATTAAGGTATGGGATTATGATCTGGAAGAGAACCAGGTAGTTGCCGGTACAGACAAGATTATTGTAGATGGAGGCGTGGATATTACCAAAAAACCCATCTGGATCGAAATGCCGCATATTTATAAAAAATACGGCCGTTACTATTTGTCCTGTGCTGAAGGCGGAACCGGGGGATGGCACAGCCAGGTTGTTTTTGTAAGTGATAACCCCAGAGGCCCCTATGTCCCGGCTCCCGGCAACCCGATTATGTCGCAGCGATACCTGGACCCAAATCGTGCCAACAGGGTAGAATGGGCAGGACATGCAGATATTACAGATGGTCCTGATGGTAAAAAGTATGGCGTATTTCTGGCCATACGTCCCAATGAGAAAAACAGGGTAAATACCGGCCGTGAAACATTTATATTGCCTGTTGACTGGAGTGGTGAATGGCCTGTTTTTGTAAATGGATTGGTGCCTTTCGAACCAAAAATGAAAATGCCAGAAGGTGTTGTTAACAAAACCGGCCACGATGGATTTTTCCCTAACGGCAACTTTACCTTTACCGAGCATTTTTCATCAGAGAAACTTGATTACAGATGGATAGGCATGCGGGGCCCACGCGAAGATTTCATGACTATTGCAAGAAATGGATTGCAAATCAGACCGTATGAAGCCAATATAAAGGCGGTTGCCCCTATTTCCAGCTTATTTAAAAGGCAGATGCATAAAACATTTACCGCTACCACAACCGTAACCTATAATCCTGGCTCGGAGAACGATTTGGCTGGGATTGCCTGTTATCAAAGCGAAAGATTCAATTACGTGTTTGGCATTACCCGCAAAGGCAGCGACACTTATCTGCTCCTGGAAAGAACCGAAAGGGGAAACTCAACAGTTTTGGCAAGCACCAAAATTGACATACGCAATCCAATTCATTTACAGGTAAGTGCTGATGGTGATGATTACAGATTTAACTATTCGTTGGATGGCAAAGCGTTTATAAATCTAGGCGGTACAGTCTCCGGCGATATCCTGTCTACCAACGTTGCAGGTGGTTTCACCGGGGCTTTAATTGGCTTGTATGCAACATCAGGCAACGATGCCAAACCTGAATAAATGTAGCCTTTAAATGTACTGTCTTATTTATCGGATAAATAAGTGCCGGTCAATGGCTATTTTGCCACCACCAGCCGTTCGATGGCCTGCTGCATACCGGCGCTTACTTTCACCACATACACACCGTCCCTGAGGTTGGCGGTATCGATGATACAGGAACTGCTGGCTGTATATTGCCGGCTGTATACCAGCGCACCAGACATGCTGTAGATGCTGACCCATGCCACGTCTGCTGAGACCATGTCGCTAAATACCAGATGCACATGCTGAACAAGGCGTTGACGCTGTTGAGTTGGGGCACACCCACGGTAAGCGTAGTCCATGCATCGAAGGCAACCGGGGCTTCCTCGATATGACCCACCTGGTCGGTGGCAATGCTGTAAAACTTGTATGTATAGCCCACCTCGCCAGAAAAAAGGGCGGAGGTTTCGGGCGTGGTAATCCATGGGTACAACAAGGTATCATTCACCAGCACATAGATGGTGTAGAGGATGATGCCCGCCCCTGCGTC
>JAABRR010000114.1 GCA_011390785.1 Sphingobacteriia bacterium | reverse complement strand
CTGCCGGCATCCACTTTCAAAATCCCCAATTCAATTATTGCTTTAGAAACAGGCGTAATGGCCAGCGACAGCACCCTGATTGAATGGGATGGTGAAAAACGAGCCATGGGAATTTGGGAAAAGGATTTATTTTTCAGGGATGCGTTCCATGTTTCGTGTGTACCCTGCTACCAGGAGATTGCCAGCAATATAGGGCCTGTCAGGATGAACGATTGGCTAAGCAGGTTAGATTATGGAAGTATGGAAGTTGATTCGCTGAATATTAATATTTTCTGGCTGACGGGAGATTCGCACATTAGTCAGCTTCAGCAGATCAATTTTCTACGTAGATTTTGGCACCAGGAATTACCTATATCAGAAAGAACGCATCGCATCATGAAATCGATGATGTTAATTGAATCAACCCCTGATTGGACGCTTAGTGGGAAAACAGGCTGGTCAGTAAGAAGCGGAAACAACAACGGATGGTTTGTTGGCTATGTGGAAGTTGGTAAGGATATCTATTTCTTTGCTACCAACGTAATACCGGGCGAAGCATTTAACATGGATATGTTTGCCATGATTCGTAAGGATGTAACGATGAATGCCCTGCAAGTGCTTGGTATCATTAAGAATTAGCAAAACACAAAACAATAAAATCCTTTTGCCTTTCTTCTGTTCAGGTGAAAAGGGTGCCAGGTAATATAGCAGTTTTGATAAGCGTGAAGAAAAGGAAAAATCTACCCTTCAGAAAAGCTTTAAACCTTTACACTTCCCAGTTTGCGCAAGGTATTTGTATGCGAGCGAAGTGCTTCGCCAAAAGTGTTGTAAACATTATAGGGAATATTAAATTCGCGCGTTGTGGTTTCCACAATTTTAGAGAGTGCGGGGTAGTGAACATGACAAATTCGTGGGAAAAGATGGTGTTCTGTTTGATAATTTAGTCCCCCGACATACCATGAAAGTAATCTATTATTTTTTGCAAAATCAGCAGACGACCTTAATTGATGAACAAGAAGAGAATCGTTGATCCTGCCTTCCGCATCCGGAATGGCCTGTACAGGTCCTTCCACAACATGTGCCATCTGAAAAATAACACTTAGGATAAACCCTGTTGTTAAATGCATAAGGAAAAAGCCTGTAATTACGTAGCCCCAACCAAGTCCCAGATAAATAGGAAGCCCAATAAGTACCAATAGATAAATGATCTTTGAAGCAATTAATCGTGCAAGTGAATTTCTGAAAGCTTTTAACGATAAATTGGTAATCCCCATTTTTCGGTACACAAAACGCTTCGGTATATCAAGAAATACCATTGAAAGGGACATTAAAGAATATAAAAACCATGCATAAATATACTGATACCTGTGGTACTTTTTAAGTGGAGAAGCAAATGCAAACCGTAATATGGCGCGACTATTAATATCTTCATCCTTACCATAAATATTGGTGAAAACATGATGCAGCTTATTGTGCTTAATTTTCCAGTTATAGGAATCCGCCCCCATCATGTTCATTGTAAGACCAATCAAATAATTTACTTTTTGGTTTTCTGAATAGGCGGCATGGTTTCCATCATGCATTACTGACATACCCAAACCGGCAGTACCCACTCCCATCAGAATATAGATTAACATACCCAACCAAAAAGGAGGTTGGAAAACCAGAATGGCAACGAAAGGTAAAATATACAGGGATAACATTGCTACCGTTTTTACCACCATAGAAGGGGTATAACCTTTTGACAAACCGCTTTGAGCAAAATACTCATTTACACGTTTGTGTAATACTTTTTTAAATACCAGGGAGTCATCCTGGGCAAACGAAACATCCATTTTTATTTTGTATTGTTTAATAATTACTTCTGGTGGATGTTCATCCCCTTTTGGCTGGCAGTTATGTATCCGGTAATTACTGGGAAAGAAGAGAAAACAACCGGCATCACAGAATAAGTTTAAAAGTATAATACATTGCCTTTCAACAGGAGATTAACATCAAAAATGTACAATAAGGCAAAACCGTGTTGTTGTTTATGTTTGGTAAAGAGCCATTTTTAAAGCCTCCCAACACTATATTGACCCATGCAGGGATTTGTTCATAAAGGTAATACATTTTAATCATAAAGTTGTACTTTTGAAAGGCCGATTAGCAACACTTAACAAAGTACATCTGAATGAATATCACAGCCAAAAAGGAACATGCCATCAAAGGGTTTTACAACGGGCTCAACTGCGCCCAATCAGTTATCTATGCTTACTCAGAAGATTTAACCATCAATGAATCAGATGCCCTGCAGATTGCAGCCGGTTTTGGTGGTGGTATGGGAAAAATGCAGGATACCTGTGGTGCCGTTACCGGAGCCTTTATGGTTTTGGGGCTTCTAAACGGAAAAACCATTTCTGACAACAAACAACTGAAAGACCATACAAACAGAAATATCCAGGATTTTAGTGAAAAATTTCAGCAAATGCATCAAACCCTGTATTGCCGTTCATTACTGAAATGCGATCTTACATCTGACAAAGGACGTGAGTATTATAACCAGCACAATCTTAAAAGCAACATTTGCAGCCAATGTATAGCAGATGCAATTGATATTGTTGCTGAAATAAACCCATAAGCGATTCAACAAATAAACATTTCAACAAACTTTACAATATGGAACGTAGAAACTTTTTAAGAGCAGCCACATTGGGCGGTGCAGCCATGGCTACCCTTCCCGGTATTTTCAGCGCTACAGCAGCAGAAAGCAACGCTAAAATATCAAATTCTGCCAAATTTAACCTGAAATATGCGCCAAGCCTTGGCACATTCAGAGAACATGCCGGTGATGACCCTATCGATCAGATCCGTTTCATGAATGACCAGGGTTTCAGAGCTATTTTCGACAATGGATTCATGAATAAAGACGCGGCCCTTCAGGATAAAATTGTTAACGAACTGAATCGTTTGGGAATGGACTTTGGTCCATATGTTCTCTATGCAGATTTTGGCACAAAATCGATGGTTACCAGAGACCCGGAAATGATGGAAATGTTGAAAGACAAAGTAAAGGCTGCCGTAGAACTACAAAAACGCACCAACTTAAGCCAGGCACTGGTTGTACCCGGCCGTTTTGATGAAAGACTGGACTGGGATTACCAAACTGCCAACGTAATTGACACCATGCGTATGCTTTGCGATATAGCAGGCCCGACAGGACTTGTACTGGTTATGGAACCCCTGAACGCATACGACCACCCGGGCTTGTTTCTTACCACTACTCCCCAGTCATACATGATCTGCAAGGCCGTGAACCACCCAAGCTGCCGCATAGTAAAAGATTTTTACCACCAGCAAATTACCGAAGGCAACCTATTACCCAATCTTGATATGGCCTGGGAATACATTGCGGCTCTGC
>JAABRR010000113.1 GCA_011390785.1 Sphingobacteriia bacterium | reverse complement strand
GGAAGCCGTTTTTTTTCTCGGGAATGGCAAAAAATACCAGATCTCCGGGTACCAGCTGGTGCCGGGGAATTTTTCGTCCCTGGCTGAACTGGGCACTGGCTGTTCTGGGAACCTGAATCCCTGCATTCTGGTGGGTATAGAGTACCAGGCCGCTGCAGTCAAATCCCCGGCCAGGGGTATGACCACCCCAGCGATATGGGGTGCCGATACTTTCAACAGCCGTTTGTACGATGATTTTACGGGTATCTGTCAGAAAAGATAGATCAGTGGCCGGTAATCGGGACTGTGTTTTGTCCGGTGGCAAATGTCCCCGGGATACGGAGGCTTTGTGGTCTGCGCAGGCCAGGCAGGTCAATGCAAGGCCCAGTAATATATAATGCCGACCATGGGGTTTCATTGCTTATCCCATCAGATCAATGATCGTGCCCATTATGTCATCGGAGGCCTGGATGGTTTTGGCATTGGCATCAAAGCCATGCAGGGCCGTCATCTGCTGGACCATTTCCCGGGCGATGTCTGTATTGGATAATTCCTTGAGGGACCCGTCGTTTTTAAGGGGATCTTCCACCAGTGGGCCAGGCCTAAGATCTTTGGAAATAACAGTGGCTACACCCCGGGGTCTGGCCCCAATATTGTGTGCCCGGCTTGAGTTAAAATCATCAGACAACGCATTGGCAACATTATTGGCACTGACGGCTATCTGATTGGAAAATGCCTGTAGTGCCGATGCATTATTTTGAACGGCTGAAATCATGTTTGTCTGCCTCCATCATTATTTTTATTGCGTATTGCCCAAAAACCATGCAAAAACCATGCAGGATTTTTTTGTATTACCACAAAATCTTGTAGGTCAGTGCTATGGTTTGTTTTTCAAGGGGGCCTGTTCCGGCAAATTATCCAATATTCAGTCCTGATTTGACAATAATTGTCAGGATTTGTCACTATATATTTGCCATACGCCGGGGTGCTTGGTCAAGCGATCTTACAATTTCAATTGATTTGTCGCAATCGGTCTGATATTTTTTATATGGTACTATCGTCCGGGATATTACATAAAATAATGATGCGTGCAGGAAAAAACGGTTTCCGGCCGGCAGTTCAGTTGCCATTTCACTGTGCAATGGGTTTGTCCGAGGGTTTGTCCAAAATTTTGAATCATACAACCAAAAAAAGGAGAGTATCCATGTTTTCCACTGACAATACCGTCATGCTTCTGGTGGATGTCCAGGGTCAGCTGGCCCAGTTGATGTATGAGAAAGAAAAACTGTTTGGGTCTCTGGCGATACTTATCAAGGGAATGAAAGTGCTGGGAGTGCCGATTCTCTGGATGGAGCAGATACCTGCCAAGCTTGGGCCCACAGTGGCGGATATCCAGCAGTTGATGGCAGGGGAATCTCCCATTGAAAAGGATGTCTTTTCCTGTTGTCAGGATCCGGTATTCATGGAAAGATTTGATGCCCTGTCCAGAAACCAGATATTGATAACCGGTATTGAGACCCATATCTGTGTGTTTCAGACAGCCTATGAATTGCGCAACAAAGGGTATGAAGTCCAGGTTGTATCAGATTGTGTGTCATCCAGAACCAAAGAAAACAAAGAAGTCGGACTTCAGAGAATTGTGCAGTCAGGGGCTCAGATCACCTCAGTGGAAATGATATTGTTTGAGCTGATGCGAAGGGCCAGAGGGGATCATTTCAGGCAGATCGTGAAATTGATCAAATAAGCGCGGTGGTTTCCCCAAAAGGTTATATTGTCAGATCAATAGCCCGGGTGTCTTTCCCAGGCAAGGTGTTGACCTTTGTATATTGGTCGGAACCGGTTCTGATATTGCCGAATGCCTGGGATTCATTGGCAGCAGTACGTTCCCGGGCCTGGAGAATCATCAGTTCAGATGCTGCTTTTGCAGCCAAAGCAGCGGCCCGGGATGCCACTTTGATATCCTGGGGAGAAGGACTGGCCGGAGCAAGGGCCGCTCTTCTGACCTGCTGCATTTTCCGAATGGTGGCCTGGGGATCTCCGGGCACCGGTGCGGCATCAATGCTGACCTCTCCGGCAACAGCATAGTTTTGGCCATCCGGCCCCCTTTTATATGTAAAACTGGCACCAGACGTGACTATGCCTGCACCAGCGGCCACATGGGCCATTTCATGCTGCCTGACCTGGGTGTCGGCATTTTTGAGTTCAGCCAGCAGCATACGTTCAGCCGTGGTGAGTGCCCCTGGGGATGATGCAGGATCTGTCTGGGCATGGGGAGTTGATTCCTGGGTGTCAACATCTTGTCTCGTGCCCCGGGATGGTTGATCTACCGGTCTGTTATCAGTATCCCGCGGGGACAATGGCACATTTTTTGGTGCCCCGAAAACAGGATTGCCGGGAGCAGAATATATATTGCCGGAAATCTGGTTTATGGCCATGATCTTTCATCCCAGGATCGTAAAATATTTGTGAACCTTTGGGCAGTATAATGCGAATCTGTATTATTTGCAAGACTGCAGTTGTTTTTCACGTTCCCACAAATTAATTGACAATAAAAGTATATTTGCGTATTATTACAAGATTCGTTACGGCAATGTTTTGTTCTATGGCGATGGCTGGCTGCTGATAAAAACAGGTTTCATTTATTTTCAAGGGTTGTCTCATGGCGCGGGATGCACGGCTTTCAAGAAAAACAAAAGAAACACAGATTGAGATTCAAATGGATCTGGATGGAACAGGCAAGGCGGACATCACCACGGGCATTGCCTTTTTTGATCATATGCTCACCGCTTTCTGTATTCATGGTTTTTTTGATCTTAAAATTATAGCCATGGGTGACCTGGATGTTGACTTGCATCACACAGTGGAAGACACAGGTCTTGTCTTGGGGCAGGTTTTTTTTGCTGCCCTGGGTGACAAACAGGGGATTCAGCGGTTTGGCAACAATTGCGTGCCAATGGATGAAGCCCTTTCCAGCGTTACTGTCGACTTGTCCAACAGGCCCTATCTTGTGTATAATTTTCCGGAAAACCTCACATCAGGTACTGCGTTTGACGCATTTCTTGCCAGGGAATTTTTCCAGGCATTCTGCACTGAAGGCAGATTCAACCTTCATATCAATACCCATTACGGCAGCAATGAGCACCATGTGCTGGAATCAATATTCAAGGCCATGGGAAGATCTTTGCACCAGGCAACCCGGATTGACGATAAGATTGCAGGCACACTTTCCAGCAAAGGCACCCTGTGATCACCTCCTGATTTACCAGCGGGTGACAACACCCGGCATAAAGAAGATATAAGATTTATGATTATCATACCTGCAGTTGATATTAAACAGGGTAAGTGTGTCCGGCTGCTCCAGGGGCGCATGGAAGATGCTACCCATTATTCGGATGATCCTGGAACAATGGCACTTAAA
>JAABRR010000112.1 GCA_011390785.1 Sphingobacteriia bacterium | reverse complement strand
TTTTGGATGCACTTCGGAAGAAAGCGTTGAGCAGATCAGCATAAGCAGGGTAGAGGATATGCCCAACCTTCCCGAACCTTACAAAATGCCCAACTGGAAAGAAGTTGCTGCAAACTACGATCAGTATGTTTTTGATCATGATTTGCGCGGCGATTATTTGCCGTTTATCTGGATCGACGACAGTGGCAGGAATTTCCCGCAGGAAACGTTTGGCCTGTACACCGCCATTGGCGATGTAAGGCAGGGGCCGGGGGTAAACGATGGCGAGTTCCACGAATCGATCAATAGCCTGGGTGCCCTTATGAGTGCCGGGCTGGTTGGGATCGACAAAACCGATCAGGATGGCTACAATTATGTGAAAATGGTTCAAAACTATTTCAACAGCAGCAACGGCTGGAATATCATGATGAACAACACATCCGAAAAGGTGGGAAACCTGGGTGGCGGCTATGGGCGCGACTGGTGGTACGACGTATTTCCAAATGTGCTGTATTTCGCCGTTGCCGATCTTTTTCCTGAAGTGGAACGAACTGACAGCCTGTTGCACATGGTGGCTGAGCAGTTTTTTAAGGCTGATTCTGTGCTAAACGGTGATTATGATTTTTCTTACTTCGATTATGCTGTCATGGAAGGGAAGCGTAACCATATTCCTTACCAGGAAGATGCTGCTGCCGGTCATGCCTGGGTGTTGTTATCTGCCTATGAAAAATTTGACGACCCACGATATCTTCAGGGAGCTAAATCGGCTGTGGAAGCCTTGCTCTCACAGGAGGAAGGCCGTTTTTACGAAGTGTTGATGCCCTTTGGTGCCTACACGGCTGCCAGGCTCAATGCTGAGCATGGCACCACGTATGATTTTCATCCCATTCTCGACTGGACCTTTACCGGTACACAAAACGAGGAAGCCCGCTATGGGTGGGGAGTTATGAACGAACGATGGGGCAATTATGATGTGCATGGTTTGCAGGGAAGCTGGGCCCACGATGGTGGATTTGCCTTCCTTATGAATACTTTCGACATGGCGTGGCCCCTGGTACCCATGGTACGATACGATCCACGCTATGCAGAAACCATCGGCAAATGGATGCTCAATGCCGCCAATGCTGCCAGGTTATTCTATCCCAATGAGATTCCCGACGCAAATCAAACGTTGCCGCAATATAAAAACCTTACACGCAATGTAATTGGCTATGAAGGGGTAAAGAAGGTAAATCATTTTGATATTCCCCGCCTTGTGGGTGTTTCTCCGGTTGCCCTGGGCGATGGCCCGCTTTGGGTGGAAGGCAATCCCGATGTTACCCAGTTCAGCCTTTATGGCTCTTCTCATGCAGGTGTTTTCGGGGCCATCATTCAAACCACCAACGTAGAAAAAATACTGAGGCTCGACTGTCTCGCAACCGATTTTTACCGAAATGATGCTTATCCTACCTACCTGATTTATAATCCATATGAAGAAGCGCAGGAGATTGATTATTTCTATGAAGGAGAGCCCGTTTACCTTTTCGATGTAATCACCAAAAATATTTTAGCAAAGAATGTAACCACAAGCATTGATCTGGTTCTTCCGGCCGGCAAAGCGCGTCTTATCGTTGAAATTCCACAGAATGAAAAGCTTGTAGAGCAGGATGGATCGTGGAGGGCGGGGAGTGTGATTGTGGCCTATCAATAAATAAAGAGTTTATAATATCACCAAAAATCAGGCATATGATGACTTTAAAAAAATGCAGATTTTTATTCGTACTTCTGTTGTTTTTATTTCCGGCTGTTTTAGTGGGTCAGTCTCCAGTTCGTGAGATCAGCGGCAAGGTTACCGATTCTTCGGGCGAACCCCTTCCCGGTGTTACCATCATAATTGAAGGAACCAACACAGGTATAACATCCGATCTCAATGGTGAGTACACCCTTACGTTTCCTGCTGATCTGAATGATCCTGTTCTGGTATTCAGTTATATTGGGTTTACTCCACAGCAATTTGAAATTGGCACCAGGGAAACAATCGATGTGGTTTTAACCGATGACATTACTGTTCTTGAAGAATTTGTTGTTGTTGGGTATGGCGTTCAGCGGAAAGTTGATCTTACCGGGGCTGTTTCCAGCATTGATGGTGAAGGTATGCGCCTTTTGCCGGTTGCGGGTGTCGATCAGGCCCTGCAGGGAAGGGCTTCCGGGGTAAATATTACCCACAACACCGGTATGCCGGGCGAAGGGGTCAATGTTAGGATTAGGGGTGTAGGATCGATCAACAGCAGCAACGATCCATTGTACATTGTTGATGGTGTGCCCACGGTTGATGCCTTAAGCACCCTTTCTCCCACTGATATTGAGTCGATCAGTATTCTGAAAGATGCTGCTTCCACGGCCATTTACGGTGCCCGTGCCAACAATGGGGTTATCGTTATCACTACCCGTAAAGGGGAAAAAGGCGAACCGCGTATTGAGTATTCATCGCAGGTGGGGTACCAGCAGCACGGCAGGCTAACACCCATGGCCAACCGCGATCAGTATATTGAAATGTATAACAAGGCGGCAGACAATGACAATGCTTTTATCGATAATCCACGTTTGCAGCGCAAGCTGATAGACGATGAAGTTTCTGCCGGTTTGCCGGATATTGATCAGCTGGGAGCCATTTTCCGGAACGGACTTATTCAAAACCACAGCCTTTCAGTAAGTGGGGGAACAGAAGAGCTCACCTATATGGTTTCGGGTAATTTCTTTGAACAGGAGGGAATTATTCTTGGCAGCCACTACGACCGTTATTCGGGAAGAATCAGCCTGAACAGCAAGGTAAATGATTTTATCCGGTTGGGAACCAACATCAACATGGCCAGAAGCAATAACGACCTTATCGGGAGCAGTGGCGATGGCTTTGGTGGAAACGGCGGAAGCGTGGTGCGATATGCGCTCTTTCGCACACCTGCCATTCCCATTAAAGATGAAAATGGCGAATATGTCGATTCCCCGGCCAATCCTAATTTTTTTGGAGATGGTTACAACCCTGTTGGGCTTGCCGACAAAATGAATCATAACATGAGTCAGAATCGCCTTTTTGGTGATGTTAACACCCGGATTCAGATATTCCCTTCGTTACATTTTTCGGGAACATACGGCCTCGATCGTACCGATTTCTTTGAGCGCAGGTTTAACGAAAACTGGGGTACCAACAACAGGATCAACAATCCCAACTCTCTCAATATCAACAATGGATATTACCAGTCTTTAACGGCCAGTAACGTGCTCTCATGGAACACAAATATTGCCGATCGTCATAACCTGACTGCTATATTGGGTACCGAAGCCATCACCAATAACGGCTACACAGATTCTTCCACAGAGAGAGACTTTCCGGATCAGGAGGATTATCTGATCTTCCTGGGCAACGGACTCGGAAGCATTGTTGTTTCAGAAGGCAGATGGGCCAATA
>JAABRR010000011.1 GCA_011390785.1 Sphingobacteriia bacterium | reverse complement strand
CAATGGTGAATTTGCCGAAGTAAAAAACCCATCCTACGTTTACCCGGCGGTGGAATATTATCCACTGGCACCAAAAAATGAAAGGGTACCCCAACTAAAAGCAGCACTGATGGATATGGATGGCACCACTACTACTACGGAGATCCTATGCATCTATGCATTGGAGAGCATGATCCGTCAGATGAGTGGATTGCTTACCAGAGAGCAGTGGGTTGGTCTGGATCATAATGTTGATCTGGCCTATATCATCGGCAACAGCACTACCAAACATGTGGAATACCTGATCGAAAAATACAACACCCTGCTTAAGCCTGACAAAGCTATTGCGGCATTTCTAAGATCAGCGCACTGGACATTGAACAATGGCAGGGATCCGCAGCGACAGGCTGAAGTACGGCAGAATTTGCGCAAGTGGAATATGTTATCTGCTCTGCAACAGATCGAACAGCAGGTGTCTGAAAAAATGATCATTGATAATTTTGGTTCGGTGATCTCCAGCCCTTCTTTCACTGATCTGGTGAGTATGGGAATTGACATTTACTATGAAATATACCACCGAATCCTTTTGATGTTGCGTGATGGAAAAGGAAATGATGTAAGGATGCAGGTGTTTGGTAGTATGGAATCCGACGAAAACCTTATTTCTCCGATGCCAGGAATACCGGTACTTATTCCGCTTTTGAAGGGTTGGCTGGGCGATGAAGCGCACTTGATGGCACCACTCATCATCAGCGATTATGAAAAATTCATCGGGAAACCCCTTGATGAAACCCGGAAAGCAGATCTAACCCGCTCCATCGCACAAATGGGAAAGGAATTTGAGATAAACCCGGTAAAGCTGGCTCTCGTTACATCATCCATCTTTTATGAAGCTGATATCATCATTCAGGAAGTACTTGGTGTTATGTCGCGGGTAATAGAAAACAGCCAGCTTGGCGATGCACGAAAAAAGAATATTATCAAGGCTTATTCCGATTATCATAACGTTTACGATGCTTTTGTTACCGCCACCGATTCAAGCGAAATCCGGCTCAAACCTCACCGCGACCTTTATAGTATTGCCCTGCACAAAGCCGGCGTTATGCCCGCCGACTTCGACAAGGTTATCGGCTTTGAAGACAGCCAGAGCGGCACCATAGCCATGCGCGCCGCCGGTATTGGCTGTTGCATAGCTGTACCCTTTGCACAAACCACCGGTCACGATCTGGCCGCTGCCACACATGTAATGCCCGGCGGCATTCCACAGGTGATGGTGGAGGAAGGGGTTTTTGTGGGAAGGTGAAGATGGAAGACCGAGTACCGAAGAAGACCGGAGACCGGAGACGGAAGAATTGCAGTGCAAATTTTGACTTACTACTAATGAATTGACTAGAAATCTTAATGATATGAAATTTAAATTTGAGAAGCTGATAATATGGCAAAAGGCGATGGAATTAGGAGAAAGCATCAATTCAATGGCAAATGGCTTTCCAGCTGCTGAAAAGTATAATCTTTCTTCACAAATCAGAAGGGCCGCTGATTCCATTGCACTGAATATTTCAGAAGGATCAACCGGTCAGTCTGATGCAGAACAAATTCGTTTTATAGGTTACGCTATTCGGTCTGTTGCAGAAGTAGTTACCTGTCTTCACAAAGCAAAACTAAGAAAATATATTACCAGTGATCAATTTAATTATCATTATGAAGAATGTTTTAACTTAATGAACATGACAATAGCGTTTAAAAAAGGAATAAACAAAATCCAATAATTGAACTGATAATGTAAACAGCCATTAACAATTAATGAAATAACTCCCGAATCCCACAACCATTCTTCGGTCTTCGGTCTTCAGTCTTGGAAATAAACTAAAACCCTAATCAATGAAAATAACCACCCGAATCCTTGCAACTGGTCTTCCGTCTCCGGTCTCCGGTCTTAAAAATAAACTATGACTCAAACATTCCACCTCATCTCTAACACCCACTGGGACCGCGAATGGCGCTTTCCGGTGCAACGCAACCGGCAAATGCTGGTTGATATGATCGACGCTGTGCTCGATATTCTTGAATCGGAGCCCGATTACAGGGCTTTCCACCTTGATAGCCAGAGTATTGTGTTAAAAGACTACCTTGAGATAAAACCCCATAACCGGGAAAGAATTATAAAGCTTACGCAGGAAAATCGTCTGCTACATGGTCCGTGGTACATTTTGCCGGAAGAGTTCCAGGTAGGGGGCGAGAATCATATCCGCAATCTGCTCTTAGGGCATAAAACCAGCCATCAATATGGTGGGGTTTCCAAAATCGGATATTCACCGTTTTCCTGGGGGCAAATATCGCAGTTACCTCAGATCTACAGGCAGTTCAACATCAACCTGATCATGTTTTACCGTGGCATCAACTCCATTGACAGTCCCAAAGCCGAATTTTTGTGGGAAGGAGCCGACGGAACCCGGATGGTTTCGTCGCGTTTCAGCACCATGCCGCGGTATAACTTCTACTTTTACATTTATCGGCCAGCGGTTCACAACGAAGGGTTTTTCGACGTGGAGTACAACTGGAAAAAAGGGGGTACACCCTTCCATTTTGCCGATGCCATGCAGCAAAATGAAGATTATTTTATCATTTCACCCCACACCGGCTACTATCCCGAGAATATTGAGCCCATGGTAAACAAGATCATCGAAGATCAGGCTCACGATTTTACCACCCCCCACAAAATATGGATGGAAGGCCACGACTCGTCGGGCCCTAACCGGCAAACGGTAGATATTATCCGCGATATCCGCAAAAAGATGCCCCACATTGATGTACGCCACTCCACCCTTGAAGAGTATGCGCAGAACCTGGCTGAATCGGTTGATCTGGAAGGATTGAAGAAGGTTTACGGCGAGCGGCGAAGTGCCCAGAACAACAACCGCTGCGGCAACATGTTTGGTTACACCACCTCCGCCCGCATGTATCTGAAGCAGGCCAATTTCGATGCTGAGCGATGGATCCAGTATTATGCCGAGCCATTCAATATCTTTTCATCATGGTTTGGCCGCGATATCCGCGATCAATATACCCAAACCGCCTGGGAACTGATCGTTCAGAATTCTGCCCACGATTCAATTGGGGGTTGCTCGCTCGACCGAATCCATGAAGACATGATGCTACGATACAAACATGCTGTTGAGATTTCAAAAGGTGTGTTTGAAAGGTCGCTCAAATCGTTGCTGCCATATCTTAACACCACAAACTTTAGAAAATCAGATGAAAGCCAGATATTTATTACTGCTGTAAATCCTGCTAATTATCTGCGCAATGAAGTGGTAATGGCTTATGTGGATGTACCGGTTTCGCTAGATAAGGGCGATTTTGACGTGTTTGATAAGGATGGAAATTTGATTGAGAAATCCATCCGTCGCGTGCATCATCACCAGCCCGTGTTGGAGCAAATGATCAATCGTCCGATGTTTTTCGATATGATAAGATATGAGACCTATCTTACCCTAACAGAAATTCCTCCTTTCGGGCTAAAAGCTTTTACTGTTATTACAAAAGAAAAACTGGATCTTACAACAACACAAAACGAAAGTCTGATACTGGAGAATGAGTTTCTAAAGATTGCACCCAACGCTGATGGCACACTCGATGTAACCGACAAGCAAACCAAAACACAATACAATGGTATTGCCTGGTTTGAAGACCATGGGGAGGCCGGGCATGCATGGGTGTTGAAACCGGTTGATCCTGTAGTTTCCACAAAAGGAACTCAGGCTGGGGTAGAAAAGTCATTTTCCGGTGAAATATTTAACGAGATCACGATACGGCATACACTTTTGCTGGCACCCAGCCTTTCAGCGCGCACATCGCAACCCGACAGTGTTGTTGAAAATGACATCGAATTAAAGGTAGGATTGGCAAAAGGGCAGCGGCATTTTACCCTTGACGTGATGGTAAACAACAGGAGTGAAAGTCATCGGTTACGTTTGATGATCCCCACCCGGCTCAATGCCACCCATTCATGGGGCGAAGGACAGTTTGACGTAGTGCAGCGCACACTCGACCGCCCTGACACTTCCGACTGGATTGAGCAGCCAATGTACGATTTCCCGATGCACCATTTTGTGGATGTTTCGGATGGAAAAAAAGGAATTGCTGCGTTGGTAGATGGTCTCAAAGAGTATGAAGTATTGGCTGATGCAGAAAAAACGCTGGCCATTACCCTTTTCCGAACCTTCGAATACAAGATCAATCCATCGGCACCCCAGGATTATTCCTACGAAAAAGGATCGCAGATGCTGGGCGAATCCGTTTACAGACTGGCCATTTATCCGCATAAGGGCGGTTGGGAGCAGGGGCAGGTATATCGCGAAGCCTTTGTTTATAATTATCCACTTCGGATGGCGCAAACCGGTCAGCTTTCCGGAACACTGGAAGCAGAAGCATCAATGATGAAAATCGAGCCTGCAGAGCTTATTTTTGGCTCGATGAAGCTGCCTGAGAGCGAAGAAAAAAGTACCTTTGTACTGCGTCTGTATAACCCCACCGGGAAAACCATCAAAGGCAGCGTTTCTTTTGCAATTCCCATTAAAAATGTTTCATCCATTACTCTGGAAGAGATTGAAAAGCAGAAGATTGCACTAAAAGGAAATGGCTTTGATGTGGAAGTAGGAAGGGGGGAGATTGTGAGTTACAGAGTGAGATTTTAGAGAATAGAGTATAGAGAAAGAGCATAGTGATTAAAGTTAATAGTTGGAAGCTGGAAGTTGGAAGCTGGAAGTATCCTTATGGTAACCCTGTTTCTCCGGTCTTCGGTCTTCGGTCTTCCGTCTTTTCAAAAAACATTCATCAATGATAAAAAACGAGTACGGTTACTTTACAGAGAATTTCAGAGAGTTTGTGATTACCAATCCTGAAACACCACGTCCGTGGTTTAATTACATTTGGAATGAGCATTATGCAGGTTTGGTATCTCATGGGGGTGGTGGTTTCTCATACCTGGAAACCCCCCGCGACAACCGCATCTCGCGAATGCGCTATAACTGCCTGCCATGGGATAGGCCCGGCCGCTACATTATGCTTCGTGATTCGCAGTTGGGTGAGTACTGGTCGCTGAGCTGGGCTCCAACCATCGACAGAAAATACGACCTTTACGAAGCACACATCGGACAGGGCTATACCACCATCATAACTGAGTACAAAGGTATAAGAGCAGAGTTAACCTATTTTGTTCCCCGCGACAACAATTGCGAGATATGGAAGGTAAAGGTGCACAACCAATCGGGCAAAAACCGCCAATTGCAGGTATTCGCATTTCAGGAGCTTATGATGGGTAATGCCCTAAACGACATTATTAATCAGCCCAACGACAAACATTTTACTGATATCGTATTTAATCGCGAGCAGGAAACTCTGGAAGCCACCCGCCGCTACTGGGTGTTGCAACAAAAATCCGCCTCGGTAGAACAGCCCAACATAGACTGGCAATATAAGGTTTATTTTACGATGAATCTACCCATTAAAGGCTATGACAGTAGTCTGGACAAGTTTATTGGTAAGTGGCGTTCTGAGGCCAACCCTATTGCCGTGGAGCAGGGCCGTATGTTCGATACCGAGATTACTGCCGGTGATCCGGTTGTTGCCTTACAATCTGAAATTGAGCTGAAAAAGGATAGCGAAAAGGATTTTTCTGTATTTATGGGTATTGAACACAAAAGTGTTGAAAAGCCTTATTTGTCGTTACATATTGCTGATTACCAAGATAATGATTATGTTGAATCTAAGTTCAATGAAGTGAAAGCTTTTTGGAATAATTACCTTTCGCATGTAAAGGTAAACACCCCCAGTGAAAGCTTCAACCTGATGCTCAACGTATGGAACCAATACCAGAGTGCTGTTACTTTCGATATGGCGCGAAACTCAGGTTACTACCACGGTGGACTGCTGTTTGGCACAGGTATGCGCGATCAGTTTCAGGATATCCTGGGGATGGTGATCGTTGATCCGGGTCGGGTGCGCGAGCGAATTCTCAATGCCCTCCAATATCAGTTTAACGATGGGTCCACCCTTCACAATTTCTTTAAACTGACCAACCATGGAGAACGAACCCACCACTCCGATACACCTTTATGGATACCCTTTGGCCTTATAGAATACCTTAACGAAACCCATGATTTCAGCATTTTAGATGAAGTGGTGAAGTTCTATGACAAAGGGGAAGCCAGTGTTTATGACCATATGGTCAGGGCACTTGATTTTGCCATCAGCGAGTGCACTGATCGCGGTCTGCCCCGCATCCGTAAGGGCGACTGGAACGATACGCTCGACCATATTGGCCCGTTGGGCAAGGGCGAAACCATATGGGGTGCCTTTTTTCTTTGTTACGTGCTCGATAAGACCTTTGAACTTCTCGACCATAAGGGAGATGCCGCTGTAAAAGATCGTTGGCATAAGGCTTACAACAAGGTTGCCACGGTGGTAAACAAGATTGCCTGGGATGGCAAGTGGTATGTGCGGGCTTTTCGCGATAATGGTAAGGTGGTAGGTTCTGATAAAATGAAGCAGGGAAGAATATTTCTTAATACGCAATCCTGGTCAGTAATATCGCGGGTAGCTCCAAAACAACGTGCCGAGAGTGCTTTGCAGAGTTGTGTAAACCATCTGGAGAATAAGATGGGTATGCAGATCTGCTGGCCTGCCTACCGCGAAGTTGAAGACAATATCGGGTTGATTTCGCGTTGTGTGCCTGGTAAAAAAGAAAACGGTGCTGTTTTCAACCATGCTTCAAGTTGGTTCGTTCAGGCCGCCATCATGAATGGCAAGGTGGAAGACGCATGGCGCATCTATGAGAAAATGATGCCCGTAAATTCGTCAAATGCAGTGGGTATTGATCGCTACGAAACTGAACCCTACGTGTACTCCGAATATGTTACAAGCCGCGAACACGAAACCGAAGGTCAGGCATCTCATTCATGGCTCACAGGCTCTTCAGTCTGGATGTATCGCATTGGGCTCGACTGGATTCTTGGGTTGAAAACTTCACTCAAAGGAATAAAGGTTGACCCATCCCTGCCCAAAACATGGGATAAACTATCAGTAATACGCAAGTTTCAGGGCAAGGAACTCCATATCCAAATTGACAATTCGGCAGCTGTAAATCAGGGAGTAAGATCCATTACCATCAATAAGGAACCTTATACCGCCGAATGGATTGATGTGAAGTCTTTTCATGGCAATATCCTGGAAATTCTGGTGGTTATGGGGTAAATATTTGATGACTGCATTTCCGGTTTTATTCATTTATAATACTGCCAGAAAGTCTTCCAATGAATTCTCGCCTTCAAGGCTAAGTTTTTTGCGCAGCCGATAACGGGCTTTCTTGATCCCTTCGCCAGAAATGTTTAGCACCGAAGCGATCTCCTGCGAGTTCAGATTCATCTTTATTAAAGAAATCAGGCGTAATTCGCCGGGCGAAACATCAGGGGCCAGTTGTTTTATCTTTTCTTCAAAACCATGGTGAAGCTCATCAAAATAGATACGAAACCGCTCCCACGAGTTATCATTGGCAGCATCCATGTTCAACCTGCTCAATATCTGTCGTAAGGACGATGAATCAGGCTCCTTTTTCTTGCCTTCCGATACCATTTCCCTGAGTTCCTTCAGCAACTCGTTCTTTTGAGCAATATACAACACCTGAGTGGTAAGTTCACGCTTTTTTAATCCCAGCAACTGTTGTGTTGTTTCAACTTCAAGCCTATGTCTTTTTAATTTCTGTCTGAAGTTCTGGTAAATCAAAAAAGCACTGGTAACTACGGAGACCAGAAGAATAATAAGGAGCGCAATGCTAATGCGGTTATTGCGTTGCTTTTGGTCGAGCAGCTCAATTTCGAACCGCTGTAATTCAATCTCCTGATCTTTTTTCTCTGTTTCGTAGATGATTCTTAGCTCTTCTATCTCCCTAAGTCTTTCTGAATTAAATAAGCTATCAGAAAGTATCTTATGTTTTTTGAAATCTTCAATAGCCATGTCGGGTCTTCCTGTTTGTTCCCAGGCAGAAGCCCGCAGACGCAGGGCTTCTGATTTTTCGGGAGTAAACGTTCTGGCAGAGGCAATGTCAATAACCTGTCCAAGAGTTTGAATGGCCTCTGCATAATTCTGATTGTGATTGCTTAATTCGCCAAGAAGCAAAAGTGATTGTACCTCGCCATGGGTATCACCGATACGTGAGTATATTTCCAGCGCCAGTTCGTAAGAGTTAAGAGCGCTGCTTAACTGTTCATCCTCTTTATGCCAGCGACCCATGTTGTTTAACGCTGCAGCTTTAATGCTTTCATTTCCGGCGCTATCTGCCATTTGTATAGCAGACTGCAAATGATCACGGGCCATGGTTTTGTCGCCTGTTTCAAGATAGAGATCGCCCAGGTTGGTTAATACCTGGGCCTGATACATCAGATCTCCCGCCTGTTGGAATATGGAAAGTGCCCTGACGCTATGTTCAATCGCTTTATTGAATTCTTTAAGTGATACTTCTACATCAGAGAGTTGAACGAGTGCATCAGCCAGGCGAACCGGGCGATCCATCTGCTCCAGGATCCGCACTGCATCAAGTGCATGCTGGTAGGCAATATTATAATTGCCCATGCTGTGATTTATGGAACTTTTTATTCCGTACGCATTGGATAACCGGTACTGATCGTTACGGGCTGTAAGGAATTCAATATTGATCTCATTGAGTGAGTCGGCTACTTTGTAATTGCCCAGATTCATCTCCAATACGGCCTTTCCGTTAATGGCCAGTAAAAGTCGCATGGTATCACTGATCTCTTTTGCAAAACGATACGATTGATCAAAGTGTACCCTGGCCTGATCATTATTATCGAGATTGCTTTGCAACCCCCCCAGTTGAAAGTGCGACAGGCTCTGCCATTTTTTCAGGCCCAGCTCGTAAGCGATAGCCGACATTTCGGTGGCATATTCCATTGACCTGGGTGGGTCGCGATACATGGTGGCATTGATAAGATGGTTCAGTGTCATCATGCGGGTGGTGTCATAAGGTTGTTGCTGGTAAACAGACTGCAGACTATCAAGGTTTGGCCCCTGGGCAACAGCAGTTTGCATCATCCAACTAAAAAACACGAGAAGAATATACAGTTTGTTTTTCATCGTTAGTATTTTTCAAGATTAAAGGTCATACGGCCCCAGCCACTCAGGGCCACCAGTAGGCCAGACAGCATACTGGGTTCCTAAATGATTAAATACAATGTGGTAACGCTGGTTGCCCAGGAAAAACCCGATCATGGCACCAATTTTCTTTACCTGGAAAGGCGGGCCATCTTCCCAATTGGTGATGTCGTAAACCGGCCCAAAGCTGTTGGGATTATTGGTATAGTGGGAATACTTATCGCCATCTTTATTGAACATAATACGGCTTGAAGGTCCATCATTACTTTTCGACAGGAAAGCCATTGCACCTATACCATTTAGATTAAAGGGATTGTTTCCTTCAGCCAGATCGGTAATCGGACGAGAGGTGCTACTCCAGGTACGGTTACCTGTTATGTATGCATATTGACTACCGGTCATGTCAACGATCTGTATCCAGGGGTTCTCATAATCATTGCCATCAATGTTGCTGGCAGCACCTATGCCACTAAATACCATGGTACCCTCAGCCAGCTCACCGATTGGGAATGGGCCTTCCAACACCCCTACATCGCTGCGCATAAACTGTGTTCCATTGATATCAATCAGTATGAATTCAGTATCGTTAAATACAAAAGCTGCACCAACCGGCCCCATACGATCGAGTACCTGATTGCGCCAATGTGCTGTCCAGGCTGGTTCTCCACCTGTGGATGCCGGCTCACAGTTGGTTACATCATATTCAGTAGCCAGCTGCACTGCCACTATGCGGTTATCATATACGCTTCGGACTACATAGCTTATGGGCACGCCAGTAGATATGGTGGTTGATTCGGCCAAAAGGGTTACCAGGTTATTAAGATTGGTTTCTCCAATGGTTAGAAGGCTGGTAGTAGCTTCACCACCAAAGGCCATTACCTTGATCTTTAAATTTTTAAGCTTATTAAGCGAATGCCCCGAAATATCAGCCGAAGCCGAGCTTACAATTCCATTGAAGGAAGCATTGATTTCCGTTTCCATCTCCGTATAGCTGCTTGTCGATTCGATAAGCATATAGTAGATGCGGCCAAAGGTAACATCAGAAATGTAAGTGGCCGGATTACCTTCATAGACATATTTGGCCAGGTCAGAGGGTTCTACATTCGGCCCAAACAACCCATTCAGGCTGGTAGGGATATCAAAACTCATGGTGAAGAAACTCTGATTAAGCTCTACTAAAATGCGGTTAAGAGTGGAGCCACTGCTGAATCCAAAATCAGATTGAATATCAACAAATGCATTCTCATAATCTATCCCCATTTTTAGGGCTAAAGCACGCTCGCTTTGCACCTGGGTAAATGAAAACTGGAAATTTGCTGGTAAATCGGGAGGTGAACTGGCAATGATTTGATTCATAGCATCTTGAATAGAACTTTTTCTAACTTCTCCAACTGTGAAGGAAGATGACAGGTTGCCATTCAAAAGATCGTAAGAAATAGTACCTCCGGATCTTTCAACGGCAATTACGTCAGGTGTGGCCTGCCGGAGTGATTTTCCCTGTAGTAAACTACCCGGATAAATTACAGAAGCATTGGGATTGAATAGGGGGAAACCACTGCTGCCGCCACCCGGTGCCAATGCGTTGTAGGTTCTGGTAGTGCAATTCCAAACTTCACCATTGATAATCTCATTAAAGTCTGTTTCATCTGATACTTCTTGCTGGTTTACAACCGGATCGAAGCCCCCTGCTTTTTCAACAACACTGTCGAAGCTCAGACTTGCCTCCTCATTTTTATTGCATGAATTAATAAGAAGGATAATGGGAAGGAAAAAAATAATTCTTTTCATAATTCTCAGTATTTAAATGAATGATTTGAATAGTTTAAGTTATTTCCCGGTGGACAAGTTACTACCGAAATGCATGATCAAATTTATGCTAACCGTTTGTAATTCCATAATTTATAAGGTGGACAAAGGGTGGACAAATCCAAAAACACAAATTTTTCTTAGTCATATTACTTCCTTTTCCTGAACAGGGACTGGTTAAACTTTTTTTATTTCAATGTCAATTTAGTTAAGGAAAATCATAGATATCATTATACTCACTTCTTTTAAACAATCGTGATGCTTTGAATAATTTGCAGGCTCTACTCCCCTTCACAGGGGGAATCAGGCATTGCATAATCCTTAACTAAACGACATTACCTTATATTTAAAAAAACACTTCGTAAAGGTGTTGGAGCAAAATCTCAATTATTTAAATTAAATATACGTTTAAAATTAAACTAAAGCAACTGTTTTGTTGGTATACAGCTAATTAGGCGCTAATTAAATGTGATCTTAAGATTTAGGAAAAATCTTTCCTTTTGATGTTCTTATGAAAAACTGATAGAGTTTACCTGGTAACGAATGCTTTTTGCTAATTTTGCCGGCATACAGAGATTACCAATTAAATTGATAGTCGTTCTATTTAGATAATTTGGATTGAGTAATCATTTTAAAATCTTTCGCAAAAATGAATAAATCATTGTTTCTTGGAGATTCTATTACAGAAGGTTTTGATCTGCAGCAATTTTTCCCGGGTCAGAATTTTGTAAATCATGGCATTTCTGGCTATTCATCAGGAGAATTGCTCGACGCCATGAAGCAAAGCTGGTTTGCACTCTCACCAGAAAAGGTTTTTATATGTATAGGAACCAATGATTTGGCGAGAGATGTCAGCTTTGAACAGATTCTTGAGAATATTAGAAAGATGGTTAATTACATTAGAATTTATAGCTCGCCAGAATGCAAAATATATCTCACATCATTATTTCCTACCAGGCATAACCCTCCAAGACCAAATCCGGTAATTTACAAATTTAATGGAGCCCTGCATGAATTGGCAATACAATGCGATTGTGATTATCTGCACTTCAATATCTTTTTTACCGATGAAAATAGAATGCTAAAAAGAGAATTTACTAACGACGGCTTACATTTAAATGATCAGGCTTATAAAAAATGGGTAGTTCTTATCAAGAATTTACTTTAAAATTTGAATTTTTAATTGTTTTCTCAGATTACCAGGAGCTGTTTCATGGATTGAATTATGTCTGCTTAGCCGGTTAATTCAATTATTGAATAAATTGCTTAAACCTATCTTAAAAAGCTACTGTATTCATCTTTTTTTATTCATATTTATCTTAGAAATAGTATTTGTTTTGGATTATTTCAGGAGATATATTCAGTTAATTAATAATACATCTTAAAAAAATTAAGTAATTCTTTGAAATGAATAAAATTATTGGTAAAATTGCATGTTAATTGAATTTTTTCCATTCAAATGAATTCTTTTAAACCAGTAACTCCAATCCACCTATTTTTTAAACTATAAAATAATCCTATGAAAAAATTTACTTTTTTAGGCATGATTATAACCATATCGCTTGTTTCTTCTGGCATGAAAGGGGCAATTGGTCAGGGCATGTCTTTTGATCAAATTCAAACCATAATGGAAGTTACTTCTGAAAATGGCAATCTTCCTGCAGCTATTGACGATCCTGGTGCCAACCGGGGTGCTGCCTTTAATGGTGAACACGTATTTGTGGCATCACGTATTAATGGGTTACATATTTATTATTGGGATGTCAATGATCCAGGTGCAACCCCACAAGAACTTGATATGACAGGAGTTAGCGGCGGATATTTTCCCATTAATGAAGTAACAACAGCAGGTGAGCAGATTTTCGCTTCCAATATGGATTTTGCCGGTGGAACCTTCAGAATGTACCATTGGAGTAATGTAGATGCAACACCTACCTTGCTTATCGAATACGCTTCTACGCCTGCACGTTTGGGTGATGCTTTTACCGTTATTGGAGATCCGGAAGTAGGTGCTGCTATTGTTGTTTCAGGATATGGTAGCAAAAACGTTTATGTTTGGTACACGGAAGAAGGAGAACTTGAATCTGCTGAACCAGCTGTATTTAGCATGGATGATCTTGAAAATGTAAACTTTTGCAGGGCTACCGCTACTGTAGGTAATGATGATGATTGGTATAGTTTGTTAAGTGGCCCTTTTGGTGTGGCAGTTTTGGATGAAGAGGCAAATATAGAACTGATCATTCCCCAAAGTTTCTTCCCTGGATGGTCCATGTATGCACAGCCATTTTTCTATGAAGGTAAAAGATACCTCTCATACATTCATGTTAGAATTGGTGAAGTTATAGAAAACATTTTATATGTTCTGGAAATCGATGATGGGCAGGATTTGCTTGTTGCTATGACAAACCTTTCAAACGGTACATTTGCCGATCATGTGGTTCACTCATTTAATCTTGGGAGTGTATCTAACGGAAATGCAAGTGTTAGCAATGATGTTGTAATTGATCCCTTCGGTAACCTTTGGCTGATGGGCTTTGCTGCCGGAAATGGCTTTGTGGTTCAGAAACTGGGCGATGCCTTTATGTATACGCTGCCTTTTGTTGAAAATTTTGAAGGCGAAGGAGTTGAAACACCTCTCGATTGGCTTCCCGAAGGATGGTTAAATATAGATGCAGACGGAGATACCTATAAGTGGGTGTGGGAAGATAATAGCGATGATGAAAGTGATCCTTACGAAACCTACATGGTTTCAAGATCAAGGCTAATCGAAGGAGAAGGTACTTCTCTTACTCCTGATAACTGGCTTATCACTCCACAGATTCTCCTGGATGATATTGTTGATGGAGAAACCATTGAAATGAATTTCCACGTGGCACCTACCAGTACTGAAAATAGCCAGGAAAGATACGAAATACTTATTTCTACTACCGATACTGAAACAGAAAGTTTTACCATTGTTTGGGAAGAAACTCTTGGCCCTGATGATTTGGAATGGGTATGGTTACCAAGAAATCTTGATTTAACTTATTATGCCGGCCAAAGTGTGCATGTGGCAATAAGACATTTTGGCTCGTCTGATCTGGATGGTATTGCTATTGAAAAATTAGAAATTGTGAAGGTCAGGTTTGTCCCTGAAGTTGCTGATCTTACCCTGAACGTGAGAATGGTTGTGTGGGCCGATGAAGATAAATTTGATCCTGATAATGATTTTGTTGATGTGGCGGGCACCTTTAACAACTGGGGTGATGACCCATTGATATTAACAGCTTCAGATGATGAATATCTTACATACAACATAACTATACCTGATTTGGCAATTGGTGGAGAGTACGAGTTTAAATTTAGGATCAATGGGTCATGGAGCGACGAAACTGCTGAATTCCCCTTTGGAGCTCCGGGTCGTATGGTTACCATTCAGGAAACAGGTAATGAATATACTTTCTGGTATAATGATAACCAGCCTACTTTCGTAGGTGATCTGAGCGCTGGTCAGTTTCGTGTATTCCCCAATCCTGTATCTTCTTTCTTAAATATTACGGCAGATGAAAGGATCAATTTTTTGGTTGTAAATGATATTACCGGAAGAAAGATACAGGAAATAGCAGTAAATAATTTTGAAGCTAGTATAAATGTTTCAAATTACCAAAGCGGCATATATCTTATAGCCATTCACACAGAGAAGGGCATATCGTTTAAAAAAATACAGGTTAAAAAGTAATCTTTTTTACATACATCATATAAAAGGCACCGGTTTAAACTGGTGCCTTTTTTAATTCTGTTTTACGATAATGAAAATTACTGTAATTTGAATTGCTGACTCGCATGGGAAAATCGGGATTTTTTGTATAAGCATCATAACCGAATATTAATCCGGGTTTTTTGGATCATTCTTTTAGCAATGCTTCTTTACAAACATATTGCCTGACCACTAAAAAAATTATTACCTTTCGCATTTGTTTTTCCAAAATGAAATTACGCATATGACTATTAAACATTACGCACTACTGATGATATTTTTTTTGGGCTTTTATGGGTTTAACAGTATTTCTTCTATTTGGGGTAAATCATTTTTGGGAAACGACTCTGTTTCAGTTGAAAAAGTCGATAGGGTTTTAATCCATTTAAACAATGCATCTCAGGGTAGTAATAGTATTCCCGGGTCAAATGGTATTATAAAACTTGAAAGAAGGCGGTTTAAACAACAGGCACAAACCCTTAATGCAATAGCAGGGTTTTATGACATACCTGCTGCCGACGATTATTCTGTTACCGGATTACACTTGTCGCATAGCAGTTCTTTTGATAATGCCCTTGAATTATGGGGGCAATGGGAACAAGTTAACATCTCTGAAAACTCTAAAGAGTTTACCTTTGAAAGAAACATGCCCTACATTCTGGATGTAAAAGCATCATATTTAAGAGATAATAATGCCAATCCATCCTTGCAGGTTAATGATGATCTTAACCTTGAAGTATTTGTCAGAAATCCATCAGGTAAAACTCTCAAAGCATTGGTGGTTGTTTTGTTGAAAAATTCTTCTACACAAGAAACAATTCGTCTTGAAGAAGAAATTGTTTTGCATTCATCACAACTAAATCAAAGTAAGGTATTTACTTACCGGGTAAAAAGTTCTGGCGAATATCATTTTTCTACGGGCATTTATCTTAAGCAGCGAATCAATCAATGGACTGACTGCTGGGATTGGTCAGAAGACCCTATGTTTTTTGTTTCAAAAGAACATCGCACGGTTGAATTTGCAGGATATCTCTGGGATGTAAAGGCAGGTTTTGGTAATCCTGGTTCTAATTATTGGGCAAATGATTCAACCCATGTTTGGATAGATGGAAGGGGGCGTTTAAACCTTACCCTTTCGCCAAAAGACAACGGAAGGTGGTATGCCAGCGAAGTTATTTCGCAGAAAACTTTTGGTTATGGTACTTATACCTTTTTTATTGATGCAAGTCCGTGGGATTTTGACCCTCACGTTGTTGCAGCCATATTTTTGTTTAAAGATGAAGAAAATGAAATTGATATAGAATTTAGCCGCTGGGGCGATAAAGAAAATTATCAATTCGGAAATTATGTTTTGCAGCCCGCCGATTTTCCGGGAAATCAATTCCGGTTCCCTATACTTACCAATGGTTCTTATACCACCCACCAAATTGAATGGACCCCGGATCAGATTGTTTTTACCAGCTGGCATGGCCATTATGCTATACCACCTGAAGGCAGAATAATTTCTCAATGGCAATATGCCGGCAACCATATTCCCGTAGCTGACGGAATACGGTTATTTTTTAATATTTGGTTATTCAGGGGATTACAACCAAAATCCGATGCTGCCGAAATCTTTACCATTACAGGATTTGATTACCAGCCACTTTCTGATCTCAGGCAGTCTTTGCCAGAGTAGTTAACAGCATCTGAAGAGCGTCACAAAGATCTAATTGTATGGTAAACTTGTGTCATTTTCGATTATAAATATCTATCATGTGGTAGAAATTTAAGTTTTATGCAATTTAAGAATACATTCTTAAAAAACTTTTGTGGTTAAATGTGTTGATATTGATGATTTTTCTGTTTCCTGTTTTGAAATGGAATTTTTATGAGAAATATTAAGTTAGAAAATAATAATAAAAGAAAAAAATGAAATCGGATCTCGAGATTGCAAAAGCGGCCAAAATGGAACCTGTAGTGAATATTGCCGCAAAACTTGGAATAGAGCAAAAAGAACTGCACATGTTTGGGCCTTACATTGCTAAATTACCCTTAAAGCTAATTCATAATGATAGAATTCGTAATAAGAAGCTGATCCTGGTTACGGCAATTACTCCAACACCAGCAGGAGAAGGAAAAACCACAACAAGTATTGGACTGGCTGAAGGTTTAAACCGTATTGGAATTAAAACCACTGTTGTATTGCGGGAGCCTTCATTGGGCCCGGTATTTGGAATTAAAGGCGGTGCTACTGGTGGTGGATACTCTCAGGTTTTGCCAATGGAAGATATAAACCTTCACTTTACCGGAGATATGGCAGCAGTAGAAAAGGCCCATAATCTGCTCGCTGCTCTTATCGATAATCATCTGCATAGCCGTAAAAATTCACTAAATCTTGATCCGAGGAAGATTGTTTGGAAACGGGTTATGGATATGAATGAGCGAACCTTGCGTGAGGTTGTTATTGGTTTAGGTGGCCCAGGACAAGGAGTTCCACGTCAGACAGGATTTGATATTACTGCTGCCTCGGAAGTTATGGCTGCTCTGTGTTTAGCAAAAGACATGGATGATTTGAAAGAAAAATTTGGGAATATCCTTATTGGGTATACCTATGATAATGAACCTATTTACGCCCGCAATTTTAATGCTCAGGGTTCTATGGCAGTACTAATGAAAAATGCCATTATGCCCAATCTGGTGCAAACCATTGAAGGCAACCCTGCAATTATTCATGGAGGCCCATTTGCCAATATTGCTCAGGGAACAAATTCACTTATTGCCACCAAAATGGGCTTATCATTTTCTGATTATGTAGTAACCGAAGCTGGTTTTGCTTCAGAATTGGGTGCTGAAAAATTTCTTGATATAAAATGCCAGTATGGTGGGCTTTCTCCCAACGCTTCTGTTATTGTTGCCACCGTAAGAGCTTTAAAATTTCATGGAGGAGTTAAATTCTCTGTACTGAGCGAACCCAATCCCATTGCCTTGGAAAGGGGACTGCCTAACCTGGAAAAGCACATTGAAAATATTAAGCATTTTGGCATTAAACCAGTTGTAGCCATTAATAAATTTTCATCTGATACCCTTGAAGAGTTAGGAATCATAAAATCACGATGCGAAGAACTTGGTGTTAAGGTAGCTATATGCGAAGGTTGGGAAAAAGGGGGTGAAGGAACCATCGAACTGGCTGAAATAGTAAAGGAAGCAGCTGATGGCTGTACCTCCTGCTTTAAGCCTATTTATGATTTTAATTGGGATATTGAAAAGAAACTTCATACTATTGCTACCCGGTTATATGGAGCTGATCATGTAGAATATACTGTAAAAGCCAAACAACAAATAGATCTTTTTGCAAAAATTGGTTTGGATAAATTGCCCGTTTGTGTTGCTAAAACGCAAAAATCATTATCTGACGATCCGCATCTCCTGGGCAGGCCACGCAATTTTACCATAAAAATCAGAGAATTTGAAGTTGCTGCAGGAGCGGGGTTTATTATACCCATTGCCGGAACAATTATGCGTATGCCCGGGTTGCCGTCATTACCATCTGCCGAAAAGATTGATATCGACAACGACGGAAATATTACCGGTTTGTTTTAATGTTGCGCACACTTCTGACAGGAAACAATTTCAGGTATCCTATTAAATACAAACAGCTTATTTGTATTTTAGCATAGTGAAACCTTCAACCTTTAGGCTTTGAGAAAATTTCTTGTTTTTTTTTCCATAATCATATTATTGCTCAATTTGCGGGCAAATAACCCAAATGTGGAAAGGAAGTACCGCCTTGCTGCATCAACATCAATGGTAAGATTAGATTCTCTCAGTATTGTTTCAGAAAGCTTTAAGATTTACGGGCCCGATAATCAACCTTTGGATTCAGCCTTTTACAAAGTGGATTTTATTGAAGCTACTCTGCTGCTTCAAATACCTGAGTTTTGGCTAAGTGATTCTGTTTTGGTCCATTACAGGGTTTGGCCGCTTAATTTTTCTGACCCGCTATTTTTACGTGATCCGGCGTTAATTCGTTTGCCAGGCCCTGGAGAAAGTCCTGCTATTATTACCCTTGATAATACTTTTCCCAAGCAGGGCTTACTGCGTTTTGAAGGCCTTCAAAGTAGCGGCAGTATTTCTCGTGGACTTACAATCGGAAATAATCAGGACCCGGTGCTCAACTCTGCCATGAATCTTCAGCTGAGTGGGATGCTTACAGAAGATATTTCCATTCTTGCCGTTATCTCCGATCAAAATATCCCTTTTCAGCCAGAAGGTACAACACAACAAATACAGGATTTTGACAAGGTATTTATGAAATTTGATGGTTATGGAGCTTCTTTAGTTGCCGGTGATTTTGAACTATTGAAGCCTGCTGGTCATTTTATGCATTTTACGCGGAAAGCTCGTGGAGGAATGATATCCTGGGAAGGCACTGAAAGTGATTCAACAATTCTTGGGGGGGGGCAATTAAAAATATCTGCAGCAGGTGCTATTTCCCGGGGTAAATATGCCCGTAACCAAATTCAGGGAAGAGAAGGCAATCAGGGGCCCTACAGGTTGCGCGGAAACAGCAACGAGAATTTTGTGATGATCTTAGCCGGCACGGAAAGGGTTTTTATTGATGGTCGCCTCATGCAACGGGGTATGGATCGAGATTATATCATTGATTATAATACTGCAGAAATTACCTTTATGCCATCAGTTATGATAACCCGTCAGAGTCGTATCTCGGTTGAGTTTGAATATGCCGAGCGCAATTTTGTGCGCTCAATGGCTTTTGCAGGGGTAGAATATCAATTGGAAAAGGCAGCCTTTCGGGTTAATTTCTTCAATGAGCAGGATCATCCCAATCAACCATTGTTCCAGGAAATATCAGACAGAAGGCGATCTTTGATGGCTGCCGTGGGCGATAGCGTGCATCAGGCTGTTGATTGGAATGTTGATAGTACTGGCTTTAATAACGATAGGGTAATGTACAGACTTACCGATACATTAGGTTTTGATTCTGTATTTGTATATTCTATTGATCCTGAAGTTGCTGTATATCAGCCTGGTTTTAGTTTTGTTGGCCAGGGGCAGGGGAACTACAATCAAATAAATACCGCTGCCAACGGGCGTGTTTATCAATGGGTAGCTCCACTAAATGGAAGTCTGCAGGGTACTCACGAACCTGTTGTTCAGCTTACAACTCCGGCAAAACACCAAATGCTTACAATGGGAGGGGATTTCATTTTTTCTAAAAATACCTCTTCTGCCTGGGAGTATTCTTTTTCTCAAAAAGATATCAATCTATTTTCTTCTCTTCATAAAAAGGACAATTCAGGACATGCTTTCAAGATAGAAATTCACGACAAAAGAGGAGGTGTTAACCCTCAATCCTGGCAATTCGTTACACATGCCAGTTGGGAAAGTACAGATGCTAATTTTCGACCGATAGAAAGATTCCGAAGTATAGAGTTTGAACGTAACTGGAATATCGATCAATTGATAATGCCCCAAACGGAGCACCTGCCTAAACTTAGTCTGGCCATCCAAAAATCCGGGAAGTTTAATGCAAAATATGATTTTCAGGCTTACTTAAGAGGTGAGCAGTACCAGGGGTATTTAAACAGCCTGCAGAGCGATCTTTCTGTGGGGACTAACAAATTGATATATTCCGGAAGTATTTTGCAAAGTTCGGGTTTGCAAAATACTGCATTTTACAGGCATAATGCTATGTTTATAAAAGAGTTTGAGATATTGAGTGCCGGGATTGAACATCAGATCGAGAATAATAGAATTTTGAATTTTAGTTCTGACAGCCTTTCGCCACGGAGTGAGTTTTTTAGCCAATGGGAAGTGTTTTTAGAGCAGCCATCACAAAGCCGAAACCCATTTAGATTATTTTACCGTTTTCGTGAAGATAAACTTCCCCAGGCTGATTATTTCGAAAATGCCGAAAAAGCTCATAATTATGGATTTAAATATCAAAATACATCTAATCCCAATCAAAGAGTTACCGGGCAGATTATTTATCGGGAAGTAAAAGTGAATAACGCGCGTCTTATAGGCCAGGAAAATGAAAATACCATCAACTTAAGAGGAGATTATTTTTCAAGATGGGTTTCAGGACTTATTACTTCTAATTTGTTTTACGAATCATCAAGTGGCCGCGAGCGAAAGCGCGAGTTTATATATATTGAAGTGCCTGCAGGGCAGGGAGTTTACCAATGGAATGACTACAACAATAACAATGTAATGGAACTTGACGAGTTCGATTTATCCCCATATCCCGATGAAGCTAACTTCATCAGGGTTTTTATTCCAACAGATGATTTTGTTCCGGTATATTCTACGGCTATCAGTCATAGCTTAAATATTGATCCTGCTGTTGTTTGGCGGGATAAAGACTGCTGGCGTGGATTTTTTGCACGTTTTTCCAATAGGTTGAATTATCGGATTGAGAACAAAAGACAGGGGGGTATTAATCCCGAAAATTTCAATCCTTTTTTTACTAATGTTAGCGATAGTTTGCTGGTAAATTTAACTTCTTCTTTACGTAATTCTTTATTTTTTAACCGCACCCACCCCCGTTACAGTTTTGAATGGACCTTGCTGGATAACCAAAGTAAGAATCTTTTAAGCAATGGGTTTGAAAGCCGGACTATTCACTCAAATGCTCTTCGGTTGCGCTATAACATAACCCGGTTTGTATCTCTGCATGCTATGGCAGAAACAGGAGTGAAAGAAAACGAATCGGAATTTTTTGCCAGGCGCAACTATCGGATCATTCACAAACTGGCTGAACCATCTGTAATTGTTCAGCCTGTAAACGGCGTAAGGATCAGCTTACTTTATGGTTACCTGATTGATAAAAATGCTTTAGGTGATGAAAATGCTCAAAGTCATAGAGTTACCATTGAAAATAGATTTAGCTTTCCATCCCGCGGTAGTTTGCAATTTCGCTATCAGATATGGCAGATTAATTTTCCATATGACTCTAATTCGCCGTTATCTTTTGAGATGCTTCAAGGACTCAGGGATGGTACCAATCATGTTTGGAATGTTAACTGGCAGCAAAACCTAAACGCCTGGGTTCAGTTAAGTTTTCAATATAACGGTCGTAAGCCTACTGATGTCAGAGCCATACATACTGGAAGTGTGCAGCTCAGAGCCCTATTTTAATATATTCAGGTTATTTTTTCTTGGTCAAAAACCATCCGAATTGGTTACATATTCGCATTATTTTCAGCAATAATACGAGAATGTTTTTACTTTTGCAGTAATACCATATAGAAACAATTATCTATAAGTCAAAACACATACTTTATGCTAAATCTTATTCTATTTGGCCCACCCGGGGCAGGGAAAGGTACACAGTCTGATTTACTCATGAAGCAATACAATCTCACTTATATCTCTACAGGTGAGACACTGCGCAATGAAATTAAAATGGGTACACCCCTGGGCTTGCAGGCTAAAAACATTATTGAATCCGGGGGGCTGGTTGATGATGAAATCATTGTGCAGATTATTGGCAATGCACTACAGTCTGAAAAAAACAGCGATGGGTTTCTTTTTGATGGTTTTCCGCGTACCTATGTGCAGGCTTATATACTAGACGGGTTATTCACAGGTTTACAGACGTCACTTAGCAAAATCATAATTCTTGATATCTCGGATGAAGAATGTACCAAAAGACTTCTGCAAAGAGCCAAAGAGCAGGATCGAAGCGATGATAATGTGGCGGTTATAAGGAAAAGGCTACAGGAATATCATAACAAAACTTATCCACTGCTCGACTTTTACAAGGATACTGATAAATTGGTGAAAGTTAACGGATTGGGAACTACACAGGAAGTATTTGATCGTATCAATCATCAAATAATCGAAGAGATAAACAGTAAACCAGTTAATATTATGGTTTATGGATATCCCGGGTCAGGAAAAACAACCCAGGCCAAGAAACTTGCAGATGAATTCAATCTTACTTATATTTCAACCAGTGAGTTGTTAAGAACAGAAATTCAAACAAACTCTGTTTTGGCTAAACAAATTCAACCTTACCTGGATAAAGGCTTACTAGTACCCGATGAAATCGTTATAAGGCTTATAGAGAAAAAACTCCGGAATACTGATGGGCTCAAAAGAGGATATGTGTTTAAAGGATATCCCCGCACAATGGTTCAGGCATATATACTTGATGGTATAATGAAAAAGAAAAATTGTGCCATTAATTGTGTTATCAATTTACAGGTGCCTCATCTTCAGCTTGTTAAAAGACTGGATGCCAGGGCTAAAACTGATGAACGCATGCCTTATGACGATAGTGCAGCTACCATTGTTGCAAGGCTGGAAGAACATGCACAGCGTAATGATGCCATTGTTAACTATTACCGGAAAAGCCAGATATTGGTTGATGTTGACGGACAAGGTTGTAAAAATGATGTTTACGAACGTATTAAAAATCATGTGCATAGAGCTATCAGGAATCTGAGATAGGTTAGTTGGGTTAAAGTTTATTGGAATGTGCTTCATGCCTAAAGTCAATATTTTTGTGCATCGAATCTTTGTTAAAATCTCCATGCACTTGCAGTTTTTCTTATTATCTTCGCAAGCCTGAAAAAATATGTAATTTTCTCATAATTTCTTATTGTAATCACCAATTAGTAATTCCATGGATTTTAAATCTTACAGAAACGTTAACAACCTTTTGGGATGGTTAATGTTTATAGCTGCCGCCACGGTATTTATGCTAACTCTGGAGCCAACAGCAAGCTTCTGGGATGCCGGCGAAAGACTGCCCTCCTCTTTTAAACTTCAGGTTATGCACCCACCCGGAGCTCCTCTCTACCAAATGATGGCAAGAATGTTCTCTCTGCTTGCCATGGGAGATTTAAGCCGTGTAGCCCTTTTTATCAATTCTATGTCGGGTGTAATGGGTGGGCTTACCGTTATGTTCCTGTTCTGGATTATATCAATCCTTGGTCACAGGCTTTTGGATATTACCCCTGATGCAGGCAGTGCCAAAACCTGGGCTGTATGGGGTGCAGGAATTGTTGGTGGCTTAACACTCACATTTAGTGATTCTTTCTGGTTTACTGCCGTTGAAGCTGAAGTTTATATTACATCCCTGTTTTTTACTGCGTTTGTTTTTTGGTCAATTTTAAAGTGGGAAGCAACAGAACATGAGCCCGACTCGCTTAAGTGGTTGGTTATGATTGCATTTGTAGTCGGACTTTCTATCGGGGTGCATATGCTTAATCTTTTGGCCATCCCTGCGATTGTCTTTATTTATTATTTTAAAAAATACAAAACAACACCACGGGGTATTATAATTACTGGTATTATCGCAATTGCTATATTGGGGTTTATTCAAAATGTATTTATTCCAGGCGTGCTAACACTCGATTGGTGGTTCGAGAGATTTTTTGTTAATACACTGGGAATGCCATTCCACTCGGGTACATTAGCTTATTTTATTTTTCTTATAGGGATTATCGTTTTTGGGCTTTATTACACCCATAAAAGAAACAAAGTTATACTCAATACTATTATTTTGGCTATGATGTTTATTCTTATCGGATATACATCGTTTATGATGCTTGTAATACGTTCAAATGCCAATGTTCCCATTAATGAAAATGCACCAAAAGATGCACTTTCTCTTAAAGCTTACCTAGGAAGGGAGCAATACGGTAGCTGGCCTCTTCTGCACGGGCCTTATTACAATGCCCCTATCGATGATATTGAAGATGGTAAACCAGTATGGCGAAAAGATGAAAACGCCGGTAAATATGTTATTACGGACCAGAATAAGGCAACTGTGCCGGTTTATAATCCTGACTTTACAACTGTTTTCCCCCGTATGCATAGCAATCGCAGCCACCATGTAAGTGCTTATGAAAGTTGGGGCCGCGTAAAGGGTCGGCCCGTTAGAGTTACTGGTCGTGATGGCAATCCGCAGGTTATAAACAAACCCACCTTTGCCGAAAATCTCCGGTTCTTCTTTTCTTATCAACTCGGTCATATGTATTTCAGATACCTTCTCTGGAATTTCTCGGGTCGGCAAAACGATATTCAGGGGCATGGAGAACCAACACGTGGAAACTGGATAACAGGTATTAAGCCTATTGACAGTATTTTTCTCGGCCCCCAAAAAAATCTTCCCGAAAGTATTACATCTAACCCTGGGCATAGTAAATATTTTCTCTTGCCATTTATTCTGGGTATAGTTGGTCTTGTTTTTCAGGCGCAAAGAAAACCCAAAGATGCATGGGTGGTAGGGTTACTTTTTTTAATGACAGGAATTGCCATCATCGTTTATCTTAATCAAACTCCTTATCAACCCCGCGAACGAGATTATTCCTACATTGGGTCATTTTTCGCTTTTTCTATTTGGGTGGGACTAGGGGCACTTTCATTAATTGATCTTCTTCAAAAAAAACTAGGAGGAAAATATTCTGCCATTGCCGGTACAACACTTCTTATCCTTGTTGTTCCTACCATTATGGCCAAAGAAAACTGGAACAATCATGACAGATCAGGCCGCTATACTACCAGGGATGTAGCTATCAACTACCTTGAATCATGCGCCCCAAATGCTATTATTTTTACAATGGGCGATAATGATACTTTCCCTTTGTGGTATGCGCAGGAAGTAGAAGGAGTAAGAACTGATATTAAGGTTGTAAACCTTAGCTTGCTCAATACAGACTGGTACATTGACGGTATGATGCGTCGCAAAACATATGATGCATTGCCTGTTCCGTTTTCTTTAGAGCACAAACAATATCGCGATGGTACACGCGATTTCCTGTACTTTATTGAAGACCCGCGTTTAGAAGGTCAGTATATTAATTTACGTAGCGTCATAAATTTTGCTACTTCAGACGATAACAAAAGAAATCTTGGCCGAACCGTTGATAATTATCTCCCAACCCGCCGGTTCAGGTTGCCTGTTGACTCTGCAAAAGTAGTTGAAAATGGCACCGTAGCCCCGGAAGACGCTCATCTTATTGTTGATTCTGTAGAGTGGGAGTTTCCTAACTCAGGGGGTGGAATAAACAAAAACAACCTGATGGTACTCGATTTTCTGGCCACCAACAATTGGGAAAGACCCGTGTATTTTGCCATTACAACCGGTGCCGAAGCATATATTGGGTTAGAAGAATATTTCCAACTCGAAGGTATGGCATATCGTCTTGTTCCTATCAAAACCCCACAATCACAGGCCGAAACAGGGCGCATCAATACGCGGATTATGTATGATAACCTAATGAATAAATTTCAGTGGGGCAATATGTATGATCCGAGTGTTTATCTGAACGAAGATAATATCAGGTTAACTGTAAACTTCCGCAACATCTTTAATCGTTTAGCAAATGCCTTATTAAAAGAAGGGCAGAATGAAAAAGCTATTGAAGTTCTTGATTACGCTATGGAAATTATGCCAGAACATAATGTTCCCTATAATTATTTTACTATGCTTATGGGTGAAACCTATTATACCGCCGGCGAAATTGATAAGGCAAACCAGATTTTTGAACGCATGCTTGAATTGGAAGAGCAAAATCTTAGCTATTATTTTTCTTTTGGCAATAGAAAAATAAGAATGCTCGAAGGGAGCATGCAGGAATCTCTGGCCATTGTACAACGTATTTCTCACCTTACATCTCTGGAAGAACAATCTGAGCTGGCAGAAGATTCTGGTGAAATATTTGACAGATACTATCAACTTTACATGAATATGTTTAGCAGGTTTTAGAACGTTATTGGAGAAGTATACGGAAAAAAACAATATTGATGACGCAAATACCTATAATTCAGAACATTTTTTGAGAAGTTAGATTTTTTCACTAACTTTGCGCCGTATTTTAAAAAAAGTTCATTTCAGGGGACCTTTAGTCCCCTGTTTTATTGGTGATAACTTTAACTCTTAAGCTCTCTAATTAGCTAGTATGATTGATAAAAGCACTGTGAAAAATCTGGTTGAAGATTTTCTGGCCAGTTATGATCCACAATTATTTGTAGTGGATATTAAGGTTTCAGGACGTAATCATATTAGTGTTTTTCTTGATGGTGATAAAGGCGTTCCCATAAGCAACTGTGTAGCGGTTAGTCGTCATATTGAATCGTCATTCGACAGAGATGTTGAAGATTTTGAGCTCGAAGTTTCTTCTGTTGGTATCAATAACCCCCTTACCATGTCCCGGCAATTTAAAAAGAACATTGGCCGAAATATTGTTTTTATGGGGCATGATGATAAGAAAATTGTAGGGTTGCTTATTAATGCCGATGATAAAGGCTTTACCATTGAAAAAGAATTACCGAAAAAAAAGAAAAAGGATGTTACACCAGCCGAAGATCCTGTTCAGTTTTTTTCTTACGATAATGCAAAAGATGTAAAAGTGCAGGTTTCTTTTAAATCTGCTTAAAAATTTAATTTACAAAGTAAAAATCTGTTTTAATTATTCATGCAAATGGAAAGTATAAATCTGGTCGAATCGTTTTCCGAATTTAAGGAGTTAAAAAACATTGACCGCCCTACGATGATGATTATTGTTGAAGATGTTTTCAGGAACATGTTGCTGAAAAAATATGGTTCGGCTGATAATTTCGATATCATCGTGAATATTGATAAAGGCGACCTTGAAGTTTGGCGCAATAGGGTTATCGTTGAAGATGGAGCAGTTGAAGATCCTAACCAGGAGATTGAATATTCTGAAGCGATTATGATTGAACCCGACTTTGAAATTGGGGAAGATGTTTCTGAACCCGTTAAATTGTCAGATTTTGGCCGTAGGGAAATCCTTTCTATTAGGCAAAATCTGGCAACCAAGGTATTAGAGCTGGAAAAGGACAGTGTATACAAAAAATATCAGGAAAGAGTTGGAGAGTTGATTACTGCCGAGGTTTACCAGGTTTGGAAGAAAGAATTACTGGCACTGGATGATGAAAATATTGAGTTGATGCTGCCTAAAACTGAGCAAATTCCATCCGACAGATTTCACAAAGGAGATACAGTAAGAGCTGTTGTTGCAAGAGTAGAAATAAAAAATAACAACCCGGTAATTATTCTTTCACGTACATCTAATGTTTTTCTTGAAAGACTCTTCGAACAAGAAGTACCCGAAGTACATGATGGCCTTATAACCATTAAGAAAATTGTAAGAGCTCCGGGAGAAAGAGCAAAGGTTGCTGTAGAATCATATGATGATCGAATCGATCCTGTAGGTGCCTGCGTAGGTATGAAAGGTTCACGCATACATGGTATTGTTAGGGAACTCAGAAATGAGAATATTGATGTAATTAATTTTACTTCCAACCCTACGCTTTATATCTCCAGAGCGTTAAGCCCTGCTAAAATAACTTCAATAAACATTGATGAGGCCAATAAAAGAGCCGAAGTATTTCTGAAACCCGATCAGGTTTCTATGGCAATTGGCAAAGGTGGTTTTAATATTAAACTGGCTGGTAGCCTTACCGGTTACGAGATTGATGTTTACAGAGATACTGATCAGGATTCAGAAGATGTTGATATTCAGGAATTCGCTGATGAAATTGAGCAGTGGATTATTGATGAGTTTAAGCTTGTTGGCCTTGATACAGCAAAGAGTATTCTCAATCAATCGCTTAAAGATCTGGTTCTTCGGGTTGATCTTGAAGAAGAAACCATAAAGGAAGTATTAAGTATATTAAAGGCAGAATTTGAATAAATTATATAACTTTGCACACATTTTTCACAGGCTTCAAAATTTTTTTGTAAATCAGGATTCCAATATGACAGAAGGCACCAAGGTATTAAGATTAAGTAAAATAGCAAGAGAGTTTAACATTGGTACAAATACCATTGTTGATTTTTTAGCTAAAAAAGGCATGGCCATCGACTCTAATCCGAATACTAAAATATCTGAGGACGCCTACCTTATTTTGGCCAAAGAATTTCAGAAAGAAAAAAGCTTTAAAGATGAAGTGCGGAAAACAGGTTTAAGTTTTACCAAACGGGAAAGCATTTCAATCCCAGAAGGTGAACAAGCAGATGAAGTTATCAATAAGCAAATTCCGAAAAAAGAAGACGACGACGAAGAAGACCGAGACTTGCTTATTAAAGATATTAAATCTTCGATGTCAGAAACTACCCCAACAGCCCATGCAGATAAGTCTGAATCTGATTTCTTAAAAGAAAAAGTCCGCCTTAGTGGTCCCAAAATTTTAGGTAAGCTCGATGCTGACCAGATGAAAGGAAAATCTTCACCAAAAGATGAAAAGCCATTAGTTATCAAAAAGGATGATTCTGAAAAGCAAGTTTCCGAACCAGAGAAAAAGCAAATACAGGCTGAGGAAAAACCATCTGGTGAAAGTAAAAAGGAAAAAGATGTTCCCGAAACAGAATCACAAAAGCCTGCAGCCAAACCTACTGATAAAATATCCGCAACAGAATCCAAAGAAGAATTAACTACTGCTGCTGATCATAAAGAAGAAAAGACTACTGACGCTATCGATATTAAGGCAGATACAAAAGAAGAAAAGCTTGAAAAAGAGCCTAAAGCAGAAAAAAACGTTGATGAAGATGTTCCTCTGGATAAAGAAGATTCTCCCTCTACCCAGAAATCAACCCCCGCAGAAGATGATACTTCTGCTGAACATGAAATACCGGCAGCAGCAGAAACGCCTGTAGAAAGTGAAAAAACTTCGAAGCAGAAAGATAACATCTATAAAACAGAAATAAAGAAATTAGAAGGAGTTACCATACTTGGGAAAATGGAGCTGCCAGCTGCACGAGATAAGAGCAAAAAGCCTGTTGCGTCTTCATCTGATGCTGATAAACCCAAGAAGCGAAAACGCAAAAGAATACGCAAAGAAAAAGTTCAGGAAAGCGACAAGTCTGCAAGTTCTCCCAAAACCGGTGCTGATAATCGCCAGCAACAAGCTGGAGACAAAACCGATCAGAAGAACCTGCAACGGAAACCACAGAAAAATCAGCCTAATACCCAGCAACAGCAGCAATCCAAAGGTAAAAAGGTTGTTAAAAAAGATTACGTTAAACCTGAAGTAAGTGACGAAGAAATCTCACGCCAGATTCGTGAAACACTTGCTTCTCTCAGTGGTACTGGAAAATCAAAGGCCGCGAAGCATCGTCGGCAAAAGCGGGATATCCAACAAAGACAAAGAATTCAGGAGACTGAACAAGCTGAATCGGAAGAAAAAATCCTTAAAGTAACAGAATTCGTGTCTGCCAACGAGTTGGCCAGCCTGATGAATGTACCTGTTATTAATATTATATCTACTTGCATGAGCCTTGGCCTTGTTGTTTCTATAAACCAAAGACTTGATGCTGAAACTATTACTATTGTAGCAGATGAATTTGGTTACGAAGTTGACTTTGTAAGTGTAGATGCGCAGGAAGTAATCATTGAAGAAGAAGATACTCCAGACCAATTGAAAAGCCGAGCCCCTATTGTTACGGTTATGGGCCACGTTGACCATGGTAAAACATCTTTACTCGACCAGATCAGACATGCTAACGTTATTGCCGGCGAAGCAGGAGGTATAACGCAGCATATTGGTGCCTATTCTGTTCAGTTGGAAGATGGGAAAATGATCACATTTCTGGACACACCCGGTCATGAAGCTTTTACTGCCATGCGTGCCAGAGGTGCCAAAGTTACCGATGTAGCCATTATTGTGGTTGCCGCTGATGACAATGTGATGCCTCAAACCGTTGAAGCCATCAATCATGCCCAGGCAGCTGGAGTTCCCCTTGTTATTGCCATCAATAAAATTGATAAGGCCAATGCCAATATTGAAAGGGTGAAAGAAGAACTCTCCAAAATCAACATTCTTGTTGAAGACTGGGGTGGAAAATACCAAAGTCAGGAGATATCTGCTAAAAATGGTGTAAATATTGACAAATTGCTTGAAAAGGTATTGCTTGAAGCCGAGCTTCTAGACCTGCAGGCAAACCCGGATAAACTGGCATCTGGAACGGTAATCGAATCTTCACTCGACAAGGGTAGAGGTTATTTGGCTACGATTCTTGTACAAAACGGAACCCTCGAGGTAGGAGATATTGTTGTGGCAGGAAATACACATGGACGTGTTAAGGCAATGTTCAATGAAAGAAATGTGCGTATTAAAGAAACAGGCCCGGCAACTCCAGCCCTTATTCTTGGTCTTGATGGGGCGCCTCAGGCCGGAGATACTTTCCATGTGGTAAGGGATGAACAGGAAGCCAAATCCATTACGTCCAAAAGGCAGCAGCTTATTCGAGAGCAGGGTTTGCGTACCCAGAAACACATTACTCTTGATGAAATTGGCCGTCGTATTGCTATTGGCGATTTCAAAGAACTTAATGTGATAATTAAAGGCGATGTGGATGGTTCTGTTGAGGCCCTTGCCGACTCATTGCTCAAACTTTCTACTGAAGAAGTTCAGGTTAACATTATCCATAAGGCAGTTGGTTCTATAACCGAAGGTGATGTGCTACTTGCTTCTGCTTCCAATGCAGTTATTGTAGGCTTCCAGGTAAGGCCATCAATGGCGGCACGTAAACTTGCCGAAAATGAAGAAATAGATATTCGAATCTACTCAGTTATTTACAACGCAATAAACGAGATTAAATCTGCCATTGAAGGTATGCTTTCTCCCGAAATTGAAGAGAAAATCACTGCCAATATTGAAGTGCGCGAAACCTTTAAGATTACCAAGGTGGGTACTATTGCTGGTTGTATGGTTCTGGACGGTAAGATACATCGTAATTCAAAAATAAGGGTTATTCGCGATGGCATTGTTGTTTATACCGGTTATCTTGGATCCTTGAAGAGATTTAAGGATGATGTGAAGGAAGTATCTTCAGGTTACGAATGCGGACTTAACATTGATCGTTTCAATGATATTAAAGTGGGAGATATTATTGAAGCTTACGAAACCGTTGAAATTGCTCGTAAACTTGAATAATAAACGATTATGATCCAATTAAAATTAAATATTGATAAAGTTGCTGGTTTTATTTCCGAGCAGGAAATTAAGCTGTTTCAGTCTGAAGCTAAGCTTCAACAAAAAAAAGTTTATCAGAAAAGTGGCGCAGGAAACGATTTTCTGGGATGGGTAGAATTACCTTCTGAAATTAATGAAGATTTCTTAAATGATCTTGAGCAAACAGCATCTCTCATTCGCAAACAATCGCAAATAGTTGTTGTGGTGGGAATTGGAGGATCTTATCTGGGCGCCAGGGCAATTATTGACGCTCTTAACAGCAATTTTTCCGCGTTACAGGACCAGGGGCAAAGTCCTTTTATTATTTACGCAGGACAAAATATAGGCGAAGATTATATGGCTGAACTTCTTGATCTGCTTAATGAGAAAGAATATTCTGTTATCGTAATCAGTAAGTCGGGTACTACCACAGAACCTGCAATTGCCTTCCGGTTGTTGCGTGAGCATCTTGAAAGAAAATATGGGGAAACAAATGCAGTAAATCGTATTGTTGCTATAACCGATGCTCAACGAGGCGCTCTGAAGACTCTGGCCGATGAGAAAGGTTATAAATCTTATATTATCCCTGATGATGTTGGGGGAAGATATTCAGTACTTACTCCCGTTGGATTGTTGCCTATTGCAGTTGCAGGATTTAATATCGCTGATTTTATTCAAGGCGCCAGAAACATGCAGGTATTCCTGAAACAGGAAAATAACCTTTATGCAAATCCTGCTGCTTTATACGCCGTGGTAAGGAATATCCTTTATCGAAAAGGCAAAACTACTGAAATACTGGCTTCTTATACGCCCAATCTGATGTATTTTGTTGAATGGTGGAAACAGCTTTATGGTGAGAGTGAAGGAAAGGACAACAAAGGAATTTTTCCTGCAGGGGTAAATCTCACTACCGATTTGCACTCCATGGGGCAGTATATACAGCAGGGGTTAAGGAATATTTTTGAAACAGTTATTAGGGTTGAAAATCCCAAAAATAACCTAAAAATTCCCTTTGATAATGACAACCTTGACGGGCTTAACTTTATGTCGGGAAAACGCCTCAGCTACGTTAACAAAATGGCAGAGGAAGGAACAATGCTTGCACATATTGACGGGCAGGTACCCAATCTTGAAGTAATTCTACCACATATCGATGAGAAAGTACTCGGAGAGTTGGTGTATTTCTTTGAGATGGCTTGTGCAATAAGCGGCTATATTCTTGGGGTAAATCCTTTTGATCAGCCAGGAGTAGAAGCTTACAAGAAAAATATGTTTGCTTTACTTGAAAAACCTGGTTTTGAAGAACAAACAATAGCACTTAAAAAAAGGATTTCCTAGTTAATCCTGATGAGAGCAGAAAAATGGCAGACAGATACCCATCTGTTTGCCATTTTATATTTATAGCTGTTTGGGATAAAATATATCCTGTATGTCGAAATATTTATAAAAATTTGATTTCCAGCATCTAAACTATAAATTTCTCATGATTATTTCAGAACCGGGTTTTTCACCTACAAAAATCAGGTAAAATGCATGATCTTATTTGGTGAGTGATAAGGTAATTTTGTTTTGGAGATTTAGCAAATCAACACTTCAATATAAAGAATTTCATTTATATAAAAGAAACAATCATGATGCTATCCGATAAAGAACTTGAGTATTTAAGGGATCTTGAAAACAACAAGGAAGTTGTTTACCTTCTCAATACACGTGAGTGTGAGTTAATCTCAAAACTTATTAAGAGTTATAAAGAGATTCAAAGACAACTTTCGGCTTTACATCTTAGCCGGGCTTAGACCACCGAGCATTCCATTATTACTACATACCACACTGCCATGACCTACAGAGATATTGTTTTAAAATTGCTTAAAACCAGAGATAATCTGGTATGCATTGAGCAACACCTGATAAGTGACTTTAAAGAAAACAGTAATAGTGAAGATGACTTTTCTGACTGGTGCGAGTTACATGGCATAGACTATATAATAATTGAGCAGGATCATCCCGCAAAGGTACATCTTAAAAAAAAGTTTAATTACGAAAATAATTGATCGTAATTATAAAAGTATTATCCCTGGAATGTTAAGATAATTGTTGTTTCACCAAAGGAACAACCGCCTCCCCCCAAGAAAGAGCCCTGTCATTTAATGACGGGGTTTTTTATGTTTCGAAGTAATCATTCAGATGCCAGATCTTCAACTTCAGCTACTGATTTTGGAATAGGTTTACCCAGAACCTGGTATCCATCTCTTGTAACAAGCACATCATCTTCAATCCTGATACCCCCAAAGTCCCGGTACTCATTTATTTTGTCGTAGTTAATAAATTCGGCAAACTTATTGGCCCCCTGCCATTGATCAATAAGCGCAGGAATGAAATAGCAGCCCGGTTCAACAGTCAATACAAAACCTGGCTCATATCTACGTCCAAGTCGTAAAAATGATGTACCAAAAACCTCAGATCTTCTTATTTCATCATCATACCCTACATAATCTTCTCCCAGATCTTCCATATCATGTACATCTAATCCCATCATATGACCCAGGCCATGTGGAAAAAACAATGCATGAGCACCTTGCTCTACCGCCGAAGAAATATCTCCTTTCATCAGTCCAAGATCTTTTAACCTGGAAGTTAGTGTTGTGGCTGCCAGCAGATGATTACTGTAGTTGGTAACGCCAGGTTTGATTGCATGAATGGAGGTATTAAGTGTTTCAAGTACAGCCTCGTATATATCTTTTTGCTTTGTTGTAAATTTTCCGCCAACCGGTGTGGTGCGCGTATGATCTGAAGCATAATGCATAGCCGTTTCAGCTCCCGTATCTACCAGAAGCAAATCATTTTCTTTTAGGGTATTACCATGGTAATGGTTGTGGAGCGTTTCGCCTCTGATACTAATTATAGCCGGGAATGATAACATTCCGCCTGCCGCCAGAGCAATACTCTCAACTGCTGCGGCAATTTCCTGCTCAACAATACCCTGTTTGGCCATTCGCATAGCTGTAGTGTGCATATTCCATCCCGTATTAATAGCCTTTTCAATTTCTCCAATTTCCAGTTCGTCTTTTACGGAACGCAAAGCTACAATGGCTTTAATTAACTCAACTGATGCGTTATTTTTAATATTTTCAACAGGAAGGCCGGTAAGGGTAGAGAGCAAAATCTTATTTTCTGCCCGATAAGGAGGTGTGAAATGAATTTTTCTACCTGATTTTACAGCCAGCGAAATCAATTCTTTTATCTCATGATATGGATGATAGTTTTCAACTCCACATAAAGCAGCTTTTTCAGCAGTTGAAATTTGGGGTCCCATCCAAATAATATCGTCTATATTTACATCATTACCAAAAAGATGCTCTGTTCCGCTGTCAAGGTCAATTATGGCTGCCATATTTGTATAGTCAAGGCCAAAAAAGTAAAGAAAATTGCTATCTTGCCGCCACGGATAAACATTAGATGTGTAATTCATAGGTGCATTACCGTTACCGGGGAAAAAAACAATGCCAGTTGACAATGATGAAACTAGTTTTTTTCTTCTCTCTGAATAAACATTTTTAGCGAACATATTATGAAAGTTTTTTAGGTGATAGATGAATATAATCTGGCTGGTTTCTCAGTAATCAGTTGTGAGAAAATTCCAGGGTTTTTAGTTGGATACTATATGAGTTTAAGAATAATCAATCAATTGTAACCGATGCAAAAGTACAAATTTTTCCAGCCCGGCTGATTGCTATTTCTTTAAGGATAAATTGAACAAGGTTTCATAAATTTGACACATGTTTAATAATTGTTTTGAGTTTATCATGAAATAAAGTATAATAAAAATAAACATAGGTATTTAAGTATTTGATATACAAAATAGTGCTACTTTATTTATAATTAATACAAATAAGCAAATTATTTGCTTTTGCACTTTATATAATCTACATTTGTTTTATGCATAAATGAGTGGTATACAGGATATACTTAGATCCCAATTTTTAATTCAATCAAATTTTTTAATTTAATTATTTATCTGATTTTAATTGTTTTATTTTCTTTGCCTGTTTATTATCAAAACTCATTTTGAAAAATTCTAACATCCTTTTAAAAGCATAGAATAAAAGCCAATCATTTTTCAATTCAATTTCGATATGTATGATTAGTAGTAAATTTAAGATCGCCTCTCTGAGCCGGAAATATATAATGGCGGCTGCCGGAGCCTTTTTAATGCTGTTTTTGGTGTCGCATCTAACAACCAATCTTTTGATGCTCAAGCCCGATGGTGGTGAAGCTTTTAATGCAGCTGTTGACTTCCTTTTAACCAATCCTGTAATTAAGATTGTTGAGTATTTTCTTTTTGCAGGGTTTATCATTCACATAATTTTGGGTGTAATGCTTGAGTTGTACAACAAAAGATCCCGCCCAATAAATTATTATGTTGCCGGTAAATCTGGCACATCGACTTTTTCAAAGTTTATGATTCATACCGGGGTTGTAATTTTTATCTTTCTTGCATTGCATTTATACCATTTCTTTTTTGTGAAAATCGGTCTGGTTGATGTATATGCAGGAGCTGAGTCGGCACATGATTTTTTACCCATGGTAGCCCAGACTCTCAAAAACCCCGTAAATGCCGGAATTTATATTTTCGCATTCATCCTTTTAGGTTTCCACCTTAAGCATGCATTTCAATCTGCATTCCAGTCCTTCGGTTTAAATCATGATAAATATACCCCGGCAATAAAAGTTATAGGAACTGTTTATGCGGTTTTAGTAGCCATAGGATTTAGTGTAATTGCGCTCTACTTCCTGTTTCTTTATCAAGGGTAAAAGAACAGATTGTTTCCTGCTGGTTTAGCTTTAAATAATGAGATCAGGATTGGAAAATGAAATTATTTTTTGAATGATATTAAATTACAATAGCAATGATAAAGCTTGATGCAAAAATTCCTCAAGGTCCATTAGCCGACAAATGGAATAATTATAAATCGTCGCTTAAGTTGGTAAGTCCTGCCAATAAAAAGAAACTCGACGTTATTGTGGTAGGTTCCGGATTATCTGGTTCCTCATCTGCCAGCACTTTAGGAGAGCTTGGCTACAATGTAAAAGTGTTCTGTTTTCAGGATTCTCCCCGAAGGGCTCACTCAGTAGCTGCGCAGGGTGGAATTAACGCTGCAAAGAACTATAAAAACGATGGTGATAGTATATACCGTCTATTTTATGATATGATAAAAGGTGGCGATTTCCGTGCCCGCGAAGCCAATGTTTACCGTGCATCAGAAGTAAGTGTTCTTACCATAGATCATTTTGCTGCTATGGGGGTTCCATTAGCCCGTGATTATGGTGGTGGTCTGGAAACGCGTTCCTTTGGGGGTGTGCAGGTTTCCCGTACATTTTATGCCAAAGGGCAAACGGGTCAGCAATGTTTATTGGGTACCTATTCATCTCTCAACAGGCAAATTGCAAAGGGAAATGTAAAAATGTATTCACGCCGTGATATGCTTGATCTGGTCATGGTTGATGGTAAGGCTCGAGGCATCATAACCCGCAACCTGCTTACAGGAGAAATTGAGCGCCACTCTGCTCATGCCGTAGTTTTGGCTACAGGAGGTTATGGAACTGTTTTTTATCTATCTACATTGGCGCTGGGAAGTAACTCTTCAGCCGCCTGGGCCGCTCATAAGAAAGGAGCTCTCTTTGCCAATCCAAGTTTTATTCAGATACACCCTACAAGTATCCCGGTGCTTAATGATTATCAATCTAAGCTTACCCTTATGTCAGAATCGTTAAGAAATGACGGGCGAGTTTGGGTACCGAAAAAGCAGGCTGAAAAAAGAAATCCAAACGATATTCCTGAAGATGAACGCGATTATTATCTCGAAAGGAGGTATCCCGCCTTCGGAAACCTTGTGCCTCGCGATGTAGCTTCCAGGGCTGCCAAAGAAAGATGCGATGCCGGATATGGTGTTGGTGAAACCGGACTTTCCGTTTATCTGGATTTTAAAGATGCCATTAAAAAACAGGGCGAAAAAGTTATTGAAGATAAGTATGGTAACCTGTTTGAAATGTATCGTAAGATTACCGGTATTAATCCTTACAAGGAGCCCATGCGTATTTATCCGGCAGGTCATTATACCATGGGTGGGCTATGGGTTGATTATAACCTAATGACCACCATTCCCGGGCTGTATTCTGTTGGTGAAAGTAATTTTTCTGATCATGGAGCCAACCGTTTAGGGGCCAGCTCATTGATGCAGTGCTCCGGCGATGGATACTTCATTTTACCGTATACCATTGGAGATTATCTGGCCGATGAAATCAGAACACCTCGCTTCGCTACTGATACTCCTGAATTTGATGATGCTGAAAAACAGGTTCGCGACAGAATTAACAGAGTAATGGCAATAAAGGGAAAGCAAAGTGTTACTTCCTTCCATAAAAGACTGGGTAAAATTCTTTGGGATCATTGTGGAATGGTAAGAAGTGAAAAAGGCTTACTAAAAGCTATTGATATGCTCAATGATCTTGAAGATGAATTCTGGGAAGATGTTATGGTTCCGGGCACAGCTGATGAATATAATCAGGAGCTTGAAAAGGCTCTCCGGGTTGCAGATTTCTTTGAAGTGGGTAGGCTGATGTGTTACGATGCTCTCGATAGAAATGAATCCTGCGGAGCGCACTTCAGGGAAGAGTATCAGACGCCCCAGGGAGAGGCCCAGCGTAATGATGCTGAATTTGCCTTCGTATCTGCCTATGAATATTCAGGAAACAAAGAAAGGCCCGCTTTGCATAAAGAACCCCTCGTTTTTGAGAATGTTGAACTCAAAGAAAGAAGTTACAAATAACCTTAAGTCCACCAGATATGAATTTCAAACTTAAAATATGGCGTCAGAAAAATGGCGCAACCAAAGGAAAATTTGTAGATTACCCGATTGAAGATGTGTCAGCAGAAATGTCCTTCCTTCAAATGCTTGATTATTTAAATGAGAAATTAATTACATCGGGAAAAGAATCTGTGCATTTTGAACACGACTGTCGGGAAGGGATCTGTGGAAGCTGCGGATTATATATTAACGGACGGCCACACGGGCCGCAAAGAAATACCACAACCTGTGAGTTGCATATGCGCGAATTCGAAGATGGTAGCACAATTGTTATTGAGCCATGGAGAAGCAAAGCATTTCCTGTGATCAAAGACCTGGTGGTTGACCGCTCCGCATTTGATAAGATCATGCATGCAGGTGGTTACATCAATATAAATACAGGAGTAGCTAAAGATGCCAATAATATTCTCATCAACAAAAGTATCTCCGACAGGGCCTTTGATGCTTCAGTATGTATTGGATGCGGTGCATGTGTTGCAGCCTGTAAAAATTCTTCTGCAATGCTCTTTGTTTCTGCCAAGGTTTCACAATATGCTATGATGCCACAGGGAAGAGTAGAGGCAACAGAAAGAGTACAAAGAATGGTTGATAAAATGGATGAAGTTGGATTTGGTTTTTGCTCTAATACTTATGGATGTGAATTTGATTGCCCAAAAGGAATTTCTGTTGAATTTATTGCAAAGATGAACAGAGAATTTTTTTCAGCAAAAATTTGCAAATCTAAACAGTAAGAAAATTCAAAAAGAAATAGCAAGTATTCAAATTGTTGCTTGGAACTAATCAATATATTACTGATAATCAGGAGTTATAGATGGGTGATATTTTCATAGTCCATTTGGACTAGTTTAATGAGATAGAATATTTATAAAAAACTGATTAAAAGTGACTTGTTTCTTTATGAATCTTCAGTTTTATAAAAAAAATCAATCAAATTGCAAAATATATTCATATATTTGTTGTGTGGTTAGTTTTAATATAATTGATTATCAAACTTAAAAATGATTTTTATGGCACAAAGTAAACTTGATCCCAAGAAGTTGGAGGAAGCTGCCAGCAAGCTTCGTGCAATCGCGCATCCAATGCGTATTGCAATAATCGATATGCTGGAGGAAAAGGAACAAATGAATGTAACGGAGATTTATGAATCATTAAAAATTGAGCAGGCATCTGCATCTCATCACCTTAACATACTGAAAACAAAAGGTGTTCTTGATTCAAGACGTAGTGGAAAGAAAACTTTCTATTATCTAAAGGGTGATGCAGTTACACAGATCGTTGAGTGTATCAATAAGTGTCACGTTTAAAAAAATCTCATACATCAAAAAAGTAAGGCTGGTTGGGCAATTTGCTCATCCGGTCTTTTTTTTAATTCACAAGATTATTGAAATATTCATAATTATTTTGTAATTGGGTGTATTTTATGACTTTAGGAAATCTGGAATTTGTATCTTCAAAAAGTTTTTAAAGTGCATGTAAAATGCCTGTCACTATTTTTACTAAATGTTATTAAATCAATTACTATGAAAAAGATTCTCTTTTTGTTTTTAATTATTCTATTGGGTAACGGCGTAAAAGCCTTAGAAGAAAAGGATGGGCCAAAACTGGTTTGGGATATTGAAAAATATGATTATGGCGTTGTTTATACGGATGAAATGCCTGAATCTAAACTCGATATAAAATTTATCAATGAAGGCAACGAGCCCTTAATCCTTTCTAATGTAAGAGCATGTTGTGGAACCCGCGTTCATGAATGGCCCCGTCAACCTATTATGCCAGGTAAAGAAGGAACTATAAAAATTGAATTTCGACTGGCACCCAACGCACAACGCATAAGCAGAACGGTAACGGTAACATCTAATGCAGAACCTAAAACTTCCATTTTCAGGGTTGTAGGAGAAGTAAAAAACAGGTAATGAAATTATTTGTAAACAGTTGACTATGTTGATTCGACAAAGGTATTTCATTAAAAGCCTCATTTTCAAACAACCTTAAGCAGGATTTATGGGTTATCTTCTGCAAACCACTCTGCATAGGCAGTGGCTGTCTCGTGTAGTTTTAAACTATGCAGGGCAATTCCGTCGGGTAATTGATAAATTATCCGTTCAGCAAAATCGGCAACCATATTTTCGCAAGTGGGCTGGTAATGTAGAGCCAGTATTTTTCCTAACAAATCAGAAGATTGTGCCAACTGCTCGTGAGGTGTATTTTTACGAATCATAAGTGCATGGTCAAACTGATCTATGATCTGTTCGTTCACAATTTTTTTTAGCAAGGAGAAATCCATTACCATCCCATATTTTGCATCATTTATGTCTGCAGATGGTTGGCCCTTTAAAGTGACATACAATACATAACTATGTCCGTGGATATTTCGGCAGGCACCGTCGTAGCCCCAAAGAGCATGAGCAGCCTCAAAGCGAAATTGTTTTGTAATGCGGATATTTGCCAAAGTCATTTTATTTTTTTAAGTAGTAATTATAAATCTTCTGAAGTATTTATCATCTCAATTTACCAACTGGAAAATGGAGCAGTCCCGAGTCTGAATTTATTGATTTGATAATTTGTGTTGTAAGTAAACACCAATATTTAAATGGTTTAATGTGAAGTTACAAAGAATAAAAATTTCTTGATCAAAAAGATTAATATATTAATTATTTATTTATTAGAGCTTTTACCCTGCCAATGCGAGCAAATTTCTAAAATTATCGGTACTTATGAGGGTTTGAGTTTATACTAATTAATAATTTACAGGTTAAATTTGCAAAGCTATAAAGCCATGTTGGAATTTTCAAATAAAATTTTTTATTTTTCTGCAGATGTTGTAACTTTGCAGCCTTTGAAAAAAAGAAAGTACTTTGAAAGCATTGAAACCCTTTGAAATAGCATTTGTCGGGCTTTCCGGCGGAGAACACGAGTTTACTTTTGATTTAAATAATGATTTTTTTGCCTGCTTCGAAAGCAATGATCAGGTAATTGTTGCCGATCTTGTAGGAAAAATGATTTTGAACAAAAGAACAACTCGTTTGGATCTGGATTTTTATATAACAGGAAAAATAGAGCTCGAATGCGACAGATGCCTTAAACCCTTTTGGTATCAATTAAGTGTTCATAATAATCTTTATGTAAAATTTGGTGATAGAAAGGAAGAGCAAAGCGATGATGTTGTAATTATACCTTCAACTGATAGTCATATTGATGTTTCACAGTTTTTTTATGAGTTTGTGATGCTTGGCCTGCCACAAAAAAAGGTTCATGAAGATAATGAAGATGGTTTACCCATGTGCGATCCAACGGTATTAAAACAACTGGAGAAGTATGTTTTTAAACGAAATAAAGACTTGACAACGAATAATGATAATAAGCCATCTGATTCCAGATGGGATGCATTAAAAAATATTAAGTTTAATTAAACAATTAATAAATTTTGCTGAAATTATGGCACATCCTAAGAGTAAAATTTCCAAAACCCGCAGAGACAAAAGGCGAACTCATTACAAAGCTGTTGAACCTTCTCTTTCATCATGCTCCAATTGTGGATCATTAAAACTAATGCACCGTGTTTGTCCTGAATGTGGATATTATCGCGGACAGGTAGCTATTGAAAAAGCTGCAGCAGTTTAATTCAAGGTAATTACTTTTCAAACTTCCTTAAATGTTTTAAAAATAATAAGGCGGGGAAAAGGCAATACCTTATCAAACATCATATCAACCGAATTTAATAAACTTAATAATAAACTAAGTTTGTTTGTTCGGTCTGTTTAATTTAAATTTAACAGATGTACATTGGTTTAGACGTAATGGGCGGCGATTTCGCACCCGACAGCATTTTAAATGGTGCAATTCTGGCCCGTAAGGTATTGAGTAGCGATGATAAGATTGTTCTTATTGGTCCACGTGATATAATAGAAGATAAACTTAATGAGTTTGGTGCCGATCCATCTCATTTTATCATTGAGCATGCCCCTGAAGTTATTGAGATGGGCGAACAACCCACGCGGGCATTTACACAAAAGCCAAAATCAAGCATAAGCAAGGGTTTCCATTTGCTGAAAACAGGAAAGATTGATTCATTTGCAAGTGCAGGTAATACCGGTGCAATGCTGGTAGGATCTATTTACAGTGTTAATGTGGTTCAGGGAATTATAAGGCCTGCTACAACTTCTGTTTTGCCTAAAGAGAATGGTGGTATGGGTGTTCTTATTGATGTAGGTACAAATCCCGATAGCAAATCAGATGTATTGTATCAATTTGGTCTTTTGGGTTCTGTATATGCTGAATTTGTTCATGGCATCAAAAATCCAAGGGTTGCCTTGCTTAATATTGGAGAGGAAGAAGAAAAGGGAAATCTGACAACACATTCAGCATTCAGACTAATGAAGGATTCTCCGGATTTTAACTTTATCGGAAATGTGGAGGGAAGAGATTTGTTCAACCATAAAGCAGATGTAATTGTTTGTGATGGCTTTACCGGTAATATTGTTCTGAAACAGGCTGAAGCCATGTACCGGATGTTTAAGAAACGCGGCTTTAAGGATGAATTCTTTGATCGTATGAATTATGAAAGCTATGGTGGAACTCCTATTTTGGGAATTAATGGAACTGTAATTATAGGGCACGGGATATCAAACGATATTGCTACAAAAAACATGATTCTTCTTTCCAGAGATGTGCATGAAGCAAAGTTATCTGCCAGGATAAATGATGCACTCGACAAATATACCCAGAATAAGTCTTAAGACTATCATTAACATAAACGTACTTTAAATTAATAATTCTTTTTTGTTATGACTAAAATCAGGGCAGCAATAAAGGGTATTCACGGATACGTTCCTGAATATATTCTTACCAATGCCGAGCTGGAAAACATGGTCGATACCAACGATGAATGGATCACTACCCGCACTGGAATAAGAGAAAGACGAATTTTAAAAGGCGAAGGGCAGGGAACATCAGTAATGGGGGCTGCTGCTGTGAAAGGTTTGTTGGAAAAAACCGGTACAAATCCTGAAGATGTTGACTTACTTATCTGTGCTACAGTAACCCCTGATATGAAATTTCCGGCAACTGCCAATCTTATAAGCGATAAGGTTGGAATAAAGAATGCATTTAGTTTTGATGTAAATGCAGCATGTTCAGGATTTATTTATACTTTGGTAACCGCTGCCCAGTTTGTTGAATCAGGTCGGTACAAAAAGGTAATTGTTGTAGGAGCAGATAAAATGTCATCGATTGTTGATTATACTGATAGGCAAACTTGTGTTATATTTGGTGATGGAGCTTCTGCTTTATTACTTGAACCTTCTGAAGAAGACCAGGGAATCATGGATCATATTTTTCAATCAGATGGGAGTGGTTATATTCACCTGCATATGAAAGCAGGAGGGTCTTCATATCCTCCCACCCATGAGAATATTGACACCCGCGAACATTTTGTTTACCAGGAGGGTCAGGCTGTATACAAATTTGCTGTAAAAAATATGGCCGATGTGGCTGTTGAAGTTATTGAAAGAAATCATCTTAAACCTGAAGATGTAGCATGGCTGGTGCCCCATCAAGCCAATATGAGGATTATTGAAGCAGTTTCGAGGCGCAGCCGCGTACCCATGGAGAAGGTGATGGTAAATATCCATAAGTATGGAAACACTACCAATGCTACTATTCCTTTGTGCCTGTGGGAATATGAAAATCAAATGAAAAAAGGAGATAATATTATTTTGGCAGCCTTTGGCGGTGGATTTACCTGGGGTTCTATCTGGCTTAAGTGGGCTTACGATCCCAGCTGATCAATCTCTTAACTTTTTGTTATTCTTATGCCTTTTGCTATCGCGGGAGGTTTTTTTTTGCAGATTTTTCTCCAGTGCATCAGTAAGGTCTACACCCGTTTGGTTTGCCAGGCAAATCAATACAAAAAGCACATCAGCCAGTTCATCGGCAAGGTTTTTGTCATCTTCCCCAGGTTTAAAAGACTGTTCTCCATAATTTCGTGCTATGATTCTGGCCACTTCGCCAACCTCTTCGGTTAGCATTGCCATATTAGTTAGTTCATTGAAATACCTCACTCCGGTTGTCTGTATCCAATCGTCAACAATTTGTTGTGCTTGTTTTATTTCCATAGAATTATTCTTTGTTTTTTGAATCAATGATTATGGTAACCGGGCCGTCATTTATCAGTTCTACCTGCATCATAGCACCAAATTGGCCTGATTTTACAGATTTTGATAATTGGGCAGATAAGCTGGCTATCAATTCATTGTATAAGGAGATGGCTGTTTCCGGATGTGCAGCCCTAATATAAGATGGCCTGTTGCCCTTTTTTGTGCTGGCATGCAAGGTAAACTGGCTAATTACCAATACTTCACCATTTGTGTCCTGAAGAGATAAGTTCATAACACCTTGCTTGTCATCAAAAATTCGTAAACGGGCAACCTTTCCGCATAACCAATTAACATCTTCTGAAGTGTCGGCATCTTCAATTCCAGCAAGGATTAACAAGCCGGGGCCGGTAGCTGCATGCATTTTATTCTCAATTGTTACAGATGCCCTGGTTACTCTTTGAATTACCAATCGCATAATTTCACTATTTTTTATTTAAAAATTTTGGTTCTATTGTTTTTCTAATCACTCCCGGGTATCTGCACCAGTTAAAATATTAACATAGTTACGGTATCGTGAAGGGCTGATAAGTCCATCTTCCAGATGCTCTTTAACAGCGCAACCCGGCTCATGCAGGTGTGTACAATTATTGAACCTACATTGATTAAACAAATTGCGCATTTCAGGGAAATAATGACATAGTTCCCAATCCTCAAAATCTACAAGACCAAATTCCTTTATTCCAGGCGTATCTATGATAAAACCGCCAAACGATAGAGGAAACATTTCTGCAAAGGTAGTAGTATGTTTGCCTTTTAAATGGGTTAGCGAGATTTGAGCAGTTTTCAGGTTCAGGCCTGGTTCTAAAGCATTAATCAGAGTCGATTTTCCTACGCCGGAATGTCCTGAAAGGAGAGATGTTTTATCTTTTAACAATAGGGTAAGTTCATCCAGCGCATAACCCTTTTTAGCACTTACTTTAAAACATTCGTAACCCAATGGTTGGTATATCCCTGCCAGTTGATGTAGTAAATCCATTTCAGGTTCTTCGTAAAGGTCGGTCTTATTAAAAATGATATTGGCTTTTACCTGATAAGCTTCACAATTTACCAAAAAACGATCGATAAATCCTGTTGATGTGCGGGGAACAGCCAGGGTAACGATCAATAATGCCTGATCGAGATTGGCAGCTATAACCTGGCTCTTTCTGCTTAGGTTGGTTGATTTTCTGATGATATGATTTTTGCGGTCGGGGAGTTCAGTAATAATGGCAGTTTGCTGGTCGGCTTCAGGCTGTAATACCACATAGTCGCCAACAGCAACAGGATTGGTTGATCGTAAACCATCTAATTTAAACTTGCCTCTCAGACGGCAGTTCCAGGTTTTACCCTGCTCATCAAGCACTTTGTACCAGCTGCCTGTTGATTTGATTACAGTTCCCTTCAAGTTGAAAAATATTGTTTGTGATGTAATGTATTTGCTGATCAAAATTAGGAAAATAAAACCAAAAGTCTGTTTTTCTTAGTAATTTCATACTGTTGGGTTTTTCATCTGGTTTTAATTTTATTAATTCGGTCAGATAGCTTGTCTCGTCTTTTATGACGAGAGAGCTCACCAACGATTATTGATATTACATATTTTACCATGCTATGAAATTATAATCATCCGCGTGTGTGTCAATATTATTGTCATGGTTCGGTTCATATGATTATTAAGAAAATTCAGAAATATTAGTTATATCATACCTAAAACCATGGGACTAATTTTACACAGCTTTTTATATCTTTGACCAACAAGATAAATAGCTAAAATTTTAAAATATGACAAAATCAATAAAGTGGGGTATTATAGGCTGTGGCAATGTAACTGAACAAAAGAGTGGGCCGGCCTTTAATAAAATCAAAGACTCTCAATTGGTGGCAGTAATGCGCCGAGATGGCCAAAAAGCAAAAGACTATGCCCTAAGACATAATGTTGACAGATGGTATAATAATGCCGAAGCTTTGATCAATGATGCTGAAGTAAATGCCGTTTATGTGGCCACTCCTCCCGATACCCATGCTCAATATGCCATAAAAGCCATGCAGGCGGGCAAACCGGTTTATGTTGAAAAGCCTATGGCTACCACCTATAGCGAATGCCTTGCAATGATTGATGCTTCAAGAGAAACCGGAGTTCCCATGTTTATAGCCTATTACCGACGGATGCTTCCTGGCTTTGTAAAGGTGAAGGAGATGCTGGATAGTGGAATAATCGGGAAACCGGTATTTTTTCAGATTCATTATTTTACACCTGCTCAGGAAGCTGATTTTAAACAGCCGCTTCCATGGCGTGTGATTTCAGAAATATCCGGTGGAGGATATTTTTATGATCTTGCCAGCCATCAACTCGATGTAATTGATTTTATGCTTGGCCCTGTCGAGAAAGTTTCTTCCCTAACTTATAACCAGAAAAAACTCTATAAACCCGAAGATTTTGTGTCGGCAGGGTTTGTTGGCCAAAATAATATTACGGGGAATGGGATTTGGAATTTTGTTGCTCCTGAACATAGTATTGAAGATAGAATAACGATTGTAGGTGAAAAAGGTACCATAAATTTTAGTTGTTTTGGTTTTACACCAACCCAACTAATATTGGATGGCAAAACTATCCTGGTTGAGAATCCAAGACCTGAACATGTGCAATTGCCTTTGATTGAAACCATTGTTTCGGAATTACAAGGAATGGGAAATTGCCCGTCGAAAGGGGAGAGTGCCGCCCGAACCAACAAGATAATGGAGGAAATAACCATTAAAAAGTAAACCATGAGTTTAAAAGCGAATTCTGTAACACGAAAATACGGCAATCAAAAAGCGTTGGATGATGTTTCCTTTGAATTAAAGGAAGGAGAGATTGTAGCATTGCTCGGGCCAAATGGTGCCGGGAAAAGCACCATGATGAAAATTATTACCTGTTATTTGCCTCAGCATGAAGGTGATGTGTGGGTTTGTGGGCATAATGTTATCAGCGCTCCTTTAAAAGTAAGGGAGCTTGTTGGTTATTTGCCAGAGAATAATCCCTTGTATCTAGATATGTATGTTCGTGAATATCTTGATTTTGTTGCCGGTTTACACAAACTGGGCAGCAAATCAAAGACAAGAATCGAAGAGATGATACATCAGACAGGCCTCGAACCTGAGCAGCACAAAAAGATCGGTGCGCTATCGAAGGGTTACAAGCAGAGAGTTGGCATTGCGCAGGCATTGATTCATGATCCCAGGGTGTTGATTCTTGATGAACCAACCACCGGGCTTGATCCAAATCAGCTGGTTGAAATCAGACAACTGATTAGAAACGTGGGAAAAGAGAAAACCGTTTTGCTTTCAACGCACATTATGCAGGAGGTTGAAGCTGTTTGCGACCGTGTAATTATTATAAACCATGGAAAAATTGTTGCTGATGCATCAACGCAAGAAATTCAACTTCTCAATCAAACTTCGCGGATAATTTCAGTTGAATTTGAAGGTAAAAGTAATTTTCAGCTTTTAAAGCAAATTTCAGGGATTGTTGAAATTCAGGAGGAAGGGAATGGAAAACTAAAACTGTTTACACAAAGCGAAATAGATCTTCGAAGTGAAATATTCCATTTTGCTGTTGCCCAAAAATGGGTTATACTTTCTATGGGTTACGAAGATCAATCTATAGAACAGGTTTTCAGGCAGCTTACCTTTGAAGTTTAGCGTATATTTAAAAAGATTATTCCTTATCTTTGCCACGCAAAAAATTAATTTATATCTTAATAATTTTTATAATGAGCTATTTGTTTACATCTGAATCTGTTTCAGAAGGACATCCTGATAAAGTTGCAGATCAGATTTCTGATGCCTTACTGGATGAATTTTTACGTCAGGATACTGAGTCAAAAGTTGCATGCGAAACAATGGTAACCACAGGGTTAGTAGTTTGTAGCGGTGAAGTAAAAACACGTGCATGGGTAGATATTCAGACAGTGGTAAGAGATGTTTTAAAGCAAATCGGATATACCGATTCGGCCTATAAATTTGAAGCTGAATCATGTGGTGTTATTTCTGCCATTCATGAGCAATCGGCTGATATTAACCAGGGTGTTGAGCGGGAAAAGGAAGAAGAACAGGGAGCAGGAGATCAGGGAATGATGTTTGGCTATGCCAGCCGCGAAACTGATAACTACATGCCTTTAACACTAGATCTCTCTCATATTCTTTTACAAGAGCTTGCTGCCATTCGCAAAAAAGGGGAAGTTATGACTTATTTGCGTCCAGACTCAAAAGCTCAGGTAACAGTTGAATACGATGATGATCATCAACCTGTACGTATAGATACTATAGTTATATCCACCCAACATGATGAATTTGTTTTGCCAGCTGGAAATTCATTCGCTGACAGAAAGAATGCTGAAGTCGAGATGCAAAATCAGATTCGCGAAGATATTCAAAAGTATTTGATTCCTCGTTCTATAGAACTGCTTCCCAACAGATTGAAGCCACTGTTTGAAAATGGATATAAATTATTGGTAAACCCCACCGGAAAATTTGTGATTGGTGGGCCCCATGGTGATAGTGGACTTACAGGCCGCAAAATAATTGTTGACACCTATGGAGGTAAAGGAGCACACGGTGGCGGTGCTTTCTCCGGTAAAGATGCCAGTAAAGTTGACCGTTCTGCTGCCTATGCTACCCGGCATATTGCCAAGAACCTGGTAGCAGCCGGTATTGCTGACGAAGTATTGGTTCAGGTAGCCTATGCCATTGGTGTTGCCGAACCTGTGGGCTTGTATGTTAATACTTATGGTACGGCTAAAGTGGGAATGGGCGATGCACAGATAGCTGAAAAAATTAAGGAAATTTTTGATCTCAGGCCATTTGCCATTATCAAAAGATTTGGATTGAAAAACCCGGTTTATTTACCTACAACAACTTATGGTCACTTTGGCAGAACACCCTACACGCAGGACATAGAAGTATTCCATAACGGCGCCGATACTTATTCTGTAGAATCAGAAGGAAAGGTAAAGCTAATGAAAAAAGTAGATTTCTTTGCGTGGGAAAAGCTCGACTATGTCGATACACTGAAGAAAGAGTTCGGATTGGCGTAGAGGTTATTCTTTAGAATAAAATCATATACTTTTTCAGATAACATAAATCTTGCTGTTTTTCCTTCAGCAAGATTTTTTCTTATCTGGGTGGATGATAGGTCTATTACCGGAGCTTGTGTTTTGTGTAAATTTGGATGATTGTCGAAGACTTTTGATTCAAAACCTAACCTTGGATATACAAATACGGGCAATAATTCGAGTATCTCTTTGTGGTTTTTCCATTTTCTAAAGTTTTTAAGATTATCGCCACCAATCAGTAGTGCAAATTTTTTTTCCGGATGGGATTCTTTTAAAGCCAAAAGAGATTTAAAAGTATAATGGGGTGGAGGCATAAAAAATTCTATGTCTGATACCATAAATTCCTTAATATTTTCGATTGCCAGACTTATCATTTGCTTGCGAAGCTCCTGATGTGTTTTTTCCTGTTTAACTTTTAAAGGATTTACAGGTGATAATACAAACCATACCTCTTTTGCATAACCAGCATTGATCATGTACTCGGCAATAATAAGATGTCCGAGGTGAATTGGGTCGAAAGACCCAAAAAACAGAACGGTATATGGGGAAGTGCTTTCAGTCATTTTTCATGCGATCTGATCTCCAAAAACTCAGCAATTATTCTTTTGGTATCTTTAATAGCTTTCTCAAGATTGTCGTTAACAATAATTTTGTCAAACTGATCAGAAAATCCCATCTCATAACTGGCACGATCAATTCGTTTTTGAATGCTTTCATGAGTTTCTGTTCCTCTTCCCTCCAGTCGTTTTCTCAAGCTATCAAGTGATGGCGGCATAAAAAAAATTGCCAGAGAGTTTGACGGATATTGTTTCTTTATATTTATCCCCCCTAAAACATCCACATCAAAAATTACCTGTTTTTTATCTGCCCAAATTCTGTTTAATTCGGAACGCAAAGTGCCATAATAATTTCCTGAATACACTTCTTCCCACTCGATAAATTCATCATTATCGATTTTCTTTTCAAATTCTTCAGTAGATAGAAAGTAATAATCTTTTCCATACTGTTCACCTTCTCGCGGATGTCTGCTGGTTGCTGAAACAGAAAACGATATTTCAGGGAAATAAGGTAGTATGGTTTTAATAATAGTTGTTTTACCAGTGCCTGAAGGGGCACAAAAAATGATCATTTTATTTTTTTCTATTTCCATACCTATAAAACATTCATAAGTTGTTCTTTTATTTTCTCCAGCTCATCTTTCATTTGAACAACAATCTTTTGTATATTGGCATCATTGGCTTTGCTTCCAATTGTGTTTATTTCCCTGCCTATTTCTTGTACAATAAAACCCAGCTTTTTACCTTCAGCACCATTGGATGAAAGTGTTTCATTGAAATAGTCAAGATGTTTTCTTAACCTGACTTTTTCTTCGGTAATATCCAGTTTTTCGAGATAAAAAATAACTTCCTGTTCAAAGCGGTTTTGGTCAATCTTTATGTCTTCCGAAATATCTTTCAGAGATCGGGTTATTTTCTCCTTTATATTCTTAATTCGTTGTTCTTCAAAAGGTGTTACGCTTCCAGATAAATCTCTTATTATTTGCTCCCGGGCTTTAATGTCGGCAAAAAGATGCTGACCTTCCGACTGCCTGAAAGTGATTACATTATGAATAGTTTCATTAATAGCTTGTTCCAAAGCTAGCCAATCACCCTGTTCGGGTTCATCACAAACTGGTTTAAGAACATCGGGTAGTCGCAACAGATCAGGGAAAAAATTATCGGAAATATCGATATTAAGTTGGGATGATGCGTTTTTTATTTCTTTATAATAGTGTATAAGCAAGGGAGCATTAATAGCCTGAGCATTTGCAGAATCATTATTGCTTTCAATGGTTATTGTAAGTTCTACCTTGCCGCGCAATAAATTGTTAGACAGCATATTGCGTATAGTATTTTCCTTTTCTCTATAAAGGATTGGCAACTTTATGGTAAGATCCAGATTTTTGCTGTTTAAGGTACGAATCTCTGCCTTTATAGTTTTATCATTTTTGATAACAGTCGATTTGCCAAAACCTGTCATTGAGACTATCATAATAAAAAAATCAGTAAATTGTTAAACATTTTGGTATGAAACACAAAAGGGGTATCAAAATTTTACCCCCTAATGTAATGTATTATTATTTGATAAGGAAATGTTTTATTTTGTTTTATTATCACCGTTTTCTTCATCAGAAAAACCTACTCTATCCATCTTGCCCCAGGATTTTTCGCCAATAAAATACTTAAAATTTCCTCTAATGCTAAAGATTAAAATGAAGGGATGATAGAAAATAGGTTCAAGCATTGAAGTAAAGAGCATTTTTACTACTTCTCTCTTTTTCTGATATCGGTGAAAAGACAATTCTTCAAAAAGAATAGCCCAGTGAGATAAAGTAACCGCAAAGAAATATACTACACCAAGTAAAAGAAAAAAGAAACCCCAGTTGGGTATACCAAGGGTTGCAATAATAATAAAATATATTATTCCGACGAATTCGAATATTGGAGCCAGCCATTCGAAAAAGAACCAGTATGGGTGTCCCAAAACCCCAAGACTCCCGTATTTGGGGTTAAAGAATAGTTTAAAGTGAAGAAAGATACTCTCCATTGTTCCGCGTGTCCATCGGTCACGCTGGCGCCCCAGCACTCTCAGGGTGGCGGGTACTTCGGTCCAACATAATGGATCCGGAATATAAATTACTTTATACTTTTCTTTTTGTTCAGACATGTATCTACGCATACGAACAATCAACTCCATATCTTCTCCCACAAGGTTGGTGTTATATCCCCCTACTTTGAGTACAATATCGCGGTTAAACATTCCAAAAGCCCCGGAAACCAGCAACAAACCGTTTAATTTACTCCAGGCCATCCGGCCCATTAAGAAGGATCTGGTGTATTCAAGCACCTGTACTCTGGGTAAAAACTTACGAGGTAACTTAATATCTGTAATTTTTCCATCTTCAATTTTACATGAATTGGCAATACGTATTACCCCACCAGAAGCAATTATCCTGCGATCAGTTTCTTCCAAAAAGGGCTTGGTCATAATAAGCAAAGCATCTTCTACTAAAATAGAATCTACATCAACAACGGAAATATAGTCCTTTTGAGAAAAATTTATCCCCGCATTGAGGGCATCTGATTTCCCACCATTCATTTTGTCAATTACAATCAGCTTGTTAAAAGCCTTGTTTCTTGATTTATAGATCCCTTTAATAGGTTGTGTCATAATTCTTTTGTCATAAACAAATTCAACGATTTCCAAATCATAAGCGTCAACAATTTTTTGCATTGAATCGTCAGAACTGCCATCATTAACAATAATTACTTCAAAATCATTATAGTGCAGTGACAAAAGGCTCCGAATGTTATCTATAATTGTTTTTCCTTCATTATAAGCAGGAGCAATTACCGAAATGGAAGGCGCCAGCGGAGAAGAAAGCAGTACTTTATAATCTACAAATGAATTCTTACGGATGTATTCTAACATTGATAAGGCTGAGAACAATGCCAGTAAAACATAAGAACCAAAAATAAATATGGTTATAAGAATTATTCCATTTTCAACAATAAATTGAAGTGATCTGAAAAATTCAATCATATCTCCTGATTTTGTTTTACATTAATAATCATTTTTTTGATCAGCTCATCATCGCTATTTTTAAGCAGATCATCGAGTTTGGCTTCTCCCTCAGGCTGGTTAGAAAGTATGATTTTTACTGCTAACAATCTTATTTTGTAAGAGCTTTCCTGTTCGTGTACAACTTGCTCAAGAAATGGAATATCCTGCGGAGTGATTAAAGTCTCGAAGTAATTTATAATTTCATACCTGATACGTCGTGGTATTAGATCGTCGAGACTTTTTATATCTTTTTCATCTTTGTTTTTTCGCTGGGTTTCAAGAATGTTTACCAGTTTTAGTGTTTCGCTTCTGTATAATACTTTAATATCTTCCTTATAATCAGCTAGTTGAAGTTGATTCATTGATTTTACAGCTGCAAGAGCAATCTCAGAATTCTCATGAAATAAAAGCTCTCTTACTTTTTCTCCAGATGAGGCTTGCTTAAAAAGTTCGATCATTCGAAGTGCAAAAATAACTACAGATGGGTTTTTGCTATCCAGCCATCTTTCGAAAGATTCTATTTTAATCTGGTGGTATATAAGAGCATCATAAATATTTATCTGTTCCCAATAGGATAATTCTGTTTCCAGCGAATCCAGAAAGGATAAAGGATCTTCTTCTGCTAGTTTTACCATTGCTACCTGAGCCTGGGTCCTGAGAATAGGATTTTTTGAATTGACAAATTCTTTGATCTTTTCGTTGGCATCTTTTACGTCCATTTGGGAAAGTTCAGACATGCCTTTTGCTTTTTTATCCCATCGTCCCTTGTAAAATTTGTTTAAAGAATCCTTATGAAGACTTAAGTTGAAATAGAGATCCTTTAATTTGTTGGCTGCTTCTCCATGAAGATTTGTGTGCAAATCTATCAGCTCATCGATTAAGATTTGCCGGTTGACTTTTTTGTTTATTCCTTTTATTTCTATCCTTTCTACATCATCATCAAAAAGAAAACTGGCAAGCTGCTCCTGATATTCATTTTTAAGATCGTTGTATTTTTTACGTTTTTTGGTTTTTATTTGTCTGTTTATGAGTATACTTATAAATAGTAAAATGATGCTTATTATTAAATAGAGTAAAATTAAGACCAATATTTTTACAGTTAGTGACGCTTCCAAATAATCCTGCCAAAATCTGCTAACGATACTTTCAGATGATTTTTCGGATGTTTTGGTTGCGTTTTGATTGTTTTCTGTGCTTCGTTTGGTGTTAATAATAGAACTTACTTTAACGGGTTCATGGAGGCCTGTGCCATTAATCAGCGTTTCGATATTAATAATGTGCAAAAAATGACTTGTTAAATTGTAGGTTTGGTTGGTCAAACCTTTTAATACAAGAGAACTTCCCTGGTATGTTATTTCTGCTGTGGAACTTTTAATACCTACTGTCAAAAGAAATAACGCTGCTAATACAGTAAACAAAACAAGTTTTCTTATATACGCCATTATATTTATAAATTATAAATTCAAAATCATTTTATACCCTTAAAAGCGATAAAACAGAGCACCTTCAACAATCAACGGATTTCCAAAAAGAACTTCATCATTAAATATTTTATAACCCACGCCAGCTCTTATTAAGAACCTTGTTGAAATTCTTTGCTGGTAATTAAGCATAGCTTCCACAAGGGTGCCGCTAAGGTCATAAACTTGTCCACCGGTAAATTTGTCCAGATCTGCAGAAAATCCACGGCCTACAACCAGTGAAAGATGGTCTTCTGTTGTTTTAAAGAATCTTCGGGCTGTTAGGAAATAAGCCTGGGTATTTGGATCGCTCCCTACTGAAGAAAAGGTGAAGTAAGGTCTGAATGAGATATAATATTTTCTTATATGCTTGCTTAAAGACCCGGTAAGGATTAATAGATCTTTGGTAATAATAATTGATTCTGTTTCCTCGAAATTAAGTAATCGAAACCCTCCTGATATTTCCCACGATGCAGGCAATGCTTGAAATACTTCAAACCCAAAACGGGTAATGGGGAATAGTTTGCTGTCGGGAGAATATCCGGCGTTCAGATAAAGATATGTTCCTGTTCTTACTGTTGGATATGCGTCAAACTCTATTTGAAGGCTTGTAAGATCAATGTCTTCTCTTAAGGCATAATTTGCTCTCAAGGCAAAAGGGCCCAGCCCACGCGTTCTTCTTCCCAATTCTGCAAAGAAAAGATGCCAGGGTTTTGTACCTATAAGGCTTTCAGGGAAATAGGTACCGCGGTATCCTATTCCTAAATGGTTAACCAAACGTGTGGTTTCTATCGAATTAAGTAAGGCTTTGGCCTCTTTATGGGTGGGATCAAGATCTAAGATTTGATTTAGTAAAACTACAGAGGCAATATCATCACCGGTTTCCTTAAGGGCAAGTGCTTTACGGTAGAGAAGGTGGGTATTGTTTGGGTCGTTGGCCAATGCTACATCAAGAAACTTTATTACTTCTTTGTAATCTCCATACCATATTTGCAGATCAATGAGGGCGAAAAGGGCTTCTGAATTATTGGGATCAGCCTGTAAAACTTCTCTGAGTATATCATTGGATTTAACAAATTCTCCTTCCCAGGAATAGGTTCTTGCTTTTAATGTCTTAACATCAAGGTATTCGGGGTATAGCTCAAGAATCTGATCACATATAGTCCGTGCTTCTTCGTATTTTTCATCATAAGCCAGTTCACGTGCTCTGAAATACCAACCATCCGGATCATCAGCTATTGATGGTTGGGCCAACAATGGACCCATGGGTATAAATAAAAATAAAAAAATACTTAAAATCGATAAGTTTTTTTTATAAGCAGATGGCAAATGCCCTATTTGTCCTTTCATAAGATTCTCTGATTTTCGCTATGAAGGAAATATTACTGATTATCTCCTAAAAACAAGTAATGATGACATTATGTATTTATGGAATCATTTTTAGGCCTAATTTATCTTTTAAGTAAAAATCTTTTTACTCTTATAGATAATTCGTTGGGGCTAAAAGGCTTGGTAAGATAATCATCAGCCCCTAGTTTAAATGCTTCAATAATTGTTTCTTCATTTCCAACTTTCGACAAAACGATAATGGGAGTAGTTTTGTTAAGTTCGTTACGAGTCATATTTATTAATTCGAGCCCACCAGTAAATGGCATTAGAAGGTCTGTAATAATAAGGTCAAAATCAGAATTCCTGATTTTATCAGATGCTACACGTCCATCGTTAGCTACTTCCACTTCATAACCTTCACGTTGGAGCTTATGCTCAATGGCTTTTATCATCATGAAGTCGTCTTCACATACCAATATTTTCATCTCATATTTTTTTAGTTGGTTATTCCATTTTCATATAGTAGTGCCCCGTAAAACTGAAAACCCCGATTTTAATAGTTTTTCAGTTATCCTAAGACTTTTTTTCGCGCACCAAAAATAAGCAAAAATTTAGACCAGCTGTCGAAAAATCAAACTAAATAAATTCTTCCGCAGAAATAATATTACATGAATCATCTTTATCTACAAAAAGCAATGATTCATTTAAACTAACCTAATAGAGAGCAATAATTTAAAATGTAGAATTTTATTAACATTTCTCTATTCCTGGTTTTTATCAAGCAGTTTTTCCAGTTCATGTTTTATCTCAGTCATGGCTTGTAAACAAACTTTTTCACTTTTGTCTATAAGAGACGGAATATCGGTTAGGTTTGCAACTGATGCTGCATTTTGCTCAATAGTTTCCACTTCATTAAATATAGATTTAATGCCCATAAAGGTAAGTTGTGGTTTAAATTTGTGAGCAACATTTCTAAGGTTTTTCCAGTCTTTCTCTTCATAAAACTGCTTCATTTCACTAATTACGGATGGTGTATTGTCAAGGAAATACGATAGCATACTTATACTGAAATCATCGTCTCCTTCACTAAGCTGGTTTAGATATTCCAGGTCAATTAGTGACTCGTATTCTTTTTTACTATTTTCTTGCATGATATCTTGTATATTATTGTTAACACTAGATTTTTCATTGACCCACTTCTCCATTTTTTGACGCAGGTCCGAAATGTTGTAGGGTTTGGGTACATAATCGTTGGCACCCGCCTCAAAACATTTATGAGGTGCTTCACCCATTACACTTGCTGTTATAGAAATGATGGGTATGTTTTTGATATTTTCAGGAAATTCAGTTCTGATTATTTTTATCGCTTCATAACCATCCATTACAGGCATTTGCATATCCATAAGAACTATGTCAAAACTTCCATTTTTTAGTTTTTCTAATGCAATTTTACCATTTTCTGCGAATTCTGCTATAAACCCAAACTTTTGCATATGTTTTTTAATAACAAGCTGGTTTATATCAACATCTTCTGCAATAAGAACTTTTAATCCGTTAATGGTTTTTGAATCTGTCTTGTCAACTATTGTCTGGCTTTCAACAGTATTTCCCCCTGGAAACTTATAGGGTATTACAAATCGAACCTGCGTGCCTTCTGCTTCTTTACTGTTTATGGTAAATTCGCCATTTTGAAGTTCTATCAATTGCTTAACAATTGACAAGCCCAACCCCTGTCCCATAAAAACTCTTTTGTCATTCATTACTTCCTGAATGAACTTTTCCTGTATAATGCTTAGATTTTCGCTTGCTATACCAATGCCTGTATCTTTTACATAGAATTCCAGAAAAAAGCTGTCAGATGCTTTTCCGGCAAGTTTACATAGCAATTCTATATTCCCTTTCTGAGTATATTTTACAGCATTTTCGAGAAGATGTATAAGAATTTGTTTGAGCCTGAAGGGGTCACCCAATACAAACTCGGGCATAGAGGGGTCGCACTCCAGTTTAAATTCCAGGTTTTTCTCTTTGGCTTTTTCTTTGAAAATTTTTGATAAGGAATTAACTACTAAATTTGGATTAAATATTTTATTCTGAAATTTAATTTGTCCGTTTTCAATTTTATTGAGATCGAGCATGTCTTCTATCATGCGTATTAAAATGTCAGTTGCACTGAGTATATTTTCAACGTAATTGTTTTGTTCGTTGGTTAAAGTTGTTTCTTCAAGTAAATGAGTAAGGCTGTAAATACTATGTAGGGGTGTTCTGAGTTCATGGCTCATATTGGCCAAAAACTGATCTTTTATTAACATAGCATTTTTGAAAGGAGAAATATCTGAGCCGATAGACAAATATTGGTAAGGTTTTGCTCCATTTTCTTTAAAGGGATATATTACAGCTTCTTCCCAGTATGTATCGTTGTTGTTTTTTTTATTGAGCAACTCGCCTTTCCAAATTTCTCCACTTTCAAGAGTTTGCCATTTATCTTTAAGTTTTTCTGCCGTATTATCCTCATGCCTTAAATTATCAATAGGTTGCCCAATAACCTGAGCACGGCTAAAACCTGAGACATCGCAAAATTTCTGATTAACATAAAGCACATGCTTGTCGGAATCTGCAAGTACAATAATTGCTGTATTGTCAAGTATTTTCTGATATGTATGTAATTCTTTGAGAGAATTTACCGGTATATAATCATGCAGGTGCCGAATCATCAAAATATATTTTTTGTTTTGATTTCAGTAATTTGGCTAAAAGACCAGACTTTTATCGTTTATATAGCTAAATTATAAATATTTATTAATTTTTCTACCTTCGTTCTTGCTAAAATACAATAAGGGTTTGTACTTTTAATTGATAAATAAAGTCCATTCTATTAGTGCTTTTGGTTTTTTAAAATTTTAGATCTGTGCCCAGACTATTGGAAACATTTTATTATACGGTAAGAATACAAAAAAGATATAGTATGAAGCTAAAAAAAAATATCGTATTAATAATTATCGGATTCGTAGTGTTTGGTTTTACCAATGCTTTTTCACAGAATTTTGGGGGTGGATTAAGGGGTGGTCTGGTGGCATCAGAAGTGTCTGGAGACAATCTTGCCGGACCATCAAAGTTGGGGTGGTATGCCTCGGCTTTTACTTTTACCCGGTTAAATCAATACAACGATCTTTTATTGGAAATAATGTATATTGAAAAGGGAAGCCGATCAATACCCAGTGAAAAGAATGATTTTCTTGAATATAAATTTTTATTACAATATGTTGAAATACCTGTTATTTACAGGATGGAAATAGCAAGATATACTGATATTTCGTTTGTAGATAGTTTTACTGCATACATAGGTCTTTCAGCTTCTGTATTGGTAGGTAACAGAGAAACAGATATGGGTACTCCTGTACCTGAAAATGAACGACAGCCTTTTAATCCAGCAGAGTTAAATGCTTTGGCTGGCATCTCTTTTCCTTTGTTTGGCGGTTTCGACTTTCAGCTTGGGCTTACCAGGTCTGTTACTCCGATAAGGGCCCATAATGGTGGCGGCAAAACATGGTATAACCATGGGCAGTATAATACTGCATGGAAATTTGGAATTTCTTACGTTATTTGGTAATTCTTTCTGAACGGAATAATCTTATGTTAAAAAATCATCATTTTTTTTATTTGACGGGTATTATATTAGTTGATTTTTCTTGATTCTGTATTGCAATAGTTTCGATATATCTTGTTTTACAGACTATAAAAGTCGCATTTTTATATTTTACTTATTAATTTCCAATATTGATAATTTTTGTTTAAGCTTTTTTACTGGTAAAAACATAGTAAAAACCACAGTAGAACTCAGTTTGATTTGTTTACTTTTGTCTAGAGATGATTGCAAATATTCATATTTTAATAAGGATATTTATCTGAGGTCAGATAAAAACTTCGACTGAATTAATTTTACCAAAATCATGCGCTTTATAAAAACTTTTTTTTCTCTTCTTACTTCTATTCGCAACGTGCTTTTTATCTCCTTGTTCCTGTTTTCGGGCACTCTTCAACAGGCGGTCGAAAAACAATCGGATAGCAGGGCTGAAGAAAAGAATCTAGAGTTTATTCATAAAACCGTTACTACTATAAACCCAGAGTATTCTATTCTTATGGAGACCAAACTCGATAGTCTTTTAAAGCGAAGGGGTTTTAATGGTAGTATTTTGTTGGCTCATCAGGGACAGGCAGTTTATAATAAGAGTTTTGGCTTTGCCAGATACAGTAAAAATATTGAATTCTCTGAAGAAAATAATATTTTTCAACTGGCATCGGTAGGGAAACAGTTTACGGCCGTAGCCACTCTTTTGCTATCAGAAAAAAATTTAATCGGACTTGATGATTATGTGGTAAACTATATTGAAGATTTTCCTTATCCTGATATCACCATTAGACATCTTCTAAACCACACTTCCGGCCTTCAAAATTATTTTTACGTTATTGATAATTATTGGAAAAGTAATCACATTCCTACCCATGATGATATGCTTGAACTGATTATCAAGCATGATTTACCATTAAATTTTACTCCTGGTAGAAGATTTAGTTATTCAAATACCGGGTATGCTTTTCTTGCAATGATAATTGAACGAGTCAGTGGTAGCTCATTCGCTGATTTTATTAGTGATAATATTTTTACCCCATTGGATATGTCTAATTCCTTTGTTTACTCACCAACAATGGATATGAGTATCTTCGAACAGCCTAACATGACTTATGGATATGAAAGAACCGGCCGCTGGCTAAGAGAGATACCCCTTGATTATATTGATGGCATTACCGGCGATAAGGGAATTTATTCCTGTACTGAAGACCTGCTAAAGTGGGATAATTCTCTTGAACAAAATCAATTGATTTCTGAATCTTCCTTGTCAATGGCTTTTGAAAGTGGGATTCTACGCAACGGTTATCGAACCAATTATGGATTTGGATTCAGAATAAAGAAAGGCAGTAATGAAAATGAAAACATTATTTATCATCATGGCTGGTGGAGAGGCTACAGAACTGCATATGTAAGGCTCCCGAATAACACTCTCCTTGTTATTCTTAATAATAATACAGCATCAATTAGTGGGTTAGATAATCAAATCCGTAAACTGATAGAGCAAAGTAATATTCCGCCGGTCAAGGAAGTAAAGATGCTTGCTTATCTTTCGGGTAGAGTGGAGAATAATTAATTACTATTGCAGTTCATTTTCTTTCAAAAGGTCTTTTTGAAAATCTCCCAGTAACTTTCTCATTAAAGGCAGGTAGTATGCAAGAAAGAAAGCGCTTCGATCTGTAGGGTCGTTTAAATCTGCAAAAAATAGTTCGAAGAATTTAGCCCCTTTAAACATTACAAATCTTCTCGAAATTGGTGTATGGCCGAAATCACCGGCAAAATATATCACTTTTTTATATCCGGCATCCATAATAACAGCAGGAAATTTCTCTGGTAATCCATTTTCCAAAAGTAAATTACGTCCCTCATCAGAAAGATTGGGTTCATACCATGAAATTACTTCAGATGTTTCTGACGTAGGTAATGTAACGTCAAACCAACCTGGGTATGCTATTTTGTCGCTCATACCGTAAATTCTTCTATATTTTTTCTCAGTGCGAATTGGTAGGTGGGTATTTTCAATTATTTGATAACCTTCTTCCAAGACAAGAAGTTTATCAGCATCATTCACCATAATAATACCGCCATTTTTAAAATCCCATGGTTTGCCGTAGTTTTTTTCGTACAGAGTGGGAAGCCAGCCCGGCACCTGATTATCTTCGCGGTTTAGATCTAAAGTATGGAAAAACTTACCTGTCCAACCCTGCCATTCCACACCCAGCAGTTCTTCTGCTCTTTTTCTTTGAGCAGGTTGGGTGGGTGGTGCCAGAAAAATAAATTCTGCTATAACAAGCCGTTTTAGTTCAATCATGTATTCAAGAAAAAGCAGATCATGCCATTCAAGTCCTCCATAAAGCTTTCTGGCAGGTGTTACATCGGGCTGGTAACTGGGCCACATATTAGAAAATATACCATAACTATCAGCATAATAGGCTACATGATGACTTACAGCCATATCCTGGATTTCTCTTGGACTCAGTTCTGATAAGTCTCTTATTATAAAATTTTCTCCCCCGGGAAAGAAACCAAAATAATCCATTTCAGGGCTGTAATTTCTACCATTGATTTTAACAAATCTGTAATGTTTTAAAACCCAGTTGATCGCACGGTTTTTAACCATGTCTTCATTAAATGAAGTTTTATCCATAATAAAAAGAGACACCGGACGCGGGGTGGTTAGCAACCACGATAACCATAAAATTAAGGGAATCCCGATAAATATTACTAATAACAGGATCAATGCCTTATGTCTCTTCTTCACAGCCTGATAATTGAATTGTTAAAATTTCAAAGATAATAAATTAACTGAATATTTTTAATTGTAAAGCTATTCTTATAACTACTCCTAAGCCCTACTTACCTTATTTATTTTTTATACCAGATTAAGGGTTTTCAAATTCAATCTATTGGGTTCGTATTTTATTAAAATTTCGAAAGTGAAAGTCTTTAAACAGATGACTTTAAGTTAGTATTAAATTATTATTAATATTAATTTAAATTTCATTGTTAAAGGATAGCACCCATATTTTAAGTCTTTCACCCATCAGAAATATCAGTACCTTTGCCATCGTTGCCGTGATATGGTAAATTATATGCAAAAATCTGATAATGTGATATTTAGAATATGGTAGTAAACAATCTTACATATGCCTTTAATGGTTTCAAATTCTTTTAATTCAAAACAATCTTTGGTGTTAACTTAAATACTGTTTTATGAATGCAAATGAATATATAATACTGTTGGTGGATGATGAACCTGATATACTTGAATTTGTAAGCTATAATTTGCGTAAGGAAGGTTACCAGGTATTTACGGAAAATAACGGGAAAAGCGCTATTGAAACTTCAAAGAAAATACTTCCCCACCTAATCATCCTTGATGTAATGATGCCAGAAATGGACGGCATGGAAACCTGCCAAGAGCTTAAAAAAGTACCCTCGTTGCAAAATAGTATTATTATATTTCTAACTGCCAGAAGTGAAGACTATTCGCAAATGGCTGGATTTGATGCCGGTGCTGATGATTATATTTCTAAACCTATAAAACCTGCTTTACTTTTGAGCCGGGTAAAAGCTTTGTTGCGTAGATATTCATCTTCGCTTAGTGGTTCGGAATCCGATAGTATGATCGAGGTAGGTGATATTGTTATTGATAAGGAGCGATATGTAATTATAAGGGCTGAGCAGGAAATTGTATTACCCAAAAAGGAATTTGAACTCCTAACACTTCTGGCTTCAAAACCTAATAAAGTTTTTACCCGCGAAGAAATATTTTCCAAGGTTTGGGGGAACAATGTGGTTGTTGGCGACCGAACGATAGATGTTCACGTTAGAAAATTGCGAGAAAAAATTGGTATCGAATACATAAAGACAGTAAAAGGGGTAGGATATAAATTTGAAGTGTAACCTTTAATAATGAACTTTTCCACTTCGCAGCGTTTATCCATTTTAGCATCACTAGTAGTGATGGTTACCTTTTCTTTGGTTTACACTTTGGTAGGCCTGTTGTATGATTATAAATGGAATGCAGGAGTATTTTTTCTAACAAATATTTTGATTTTTCCAGTTTCATTTGTTATTTATAAATATATACTGGATAAATTTATTTACGAGAAAATTCGCCTGATTTATAAAACCATCCATGATCTGAAAGCGCCGAAGAAGCAAAATAAAAGTGCTATATTAAACAATCAGGATATTATTGAGCAAACCAATAAGGAAGTAGTGGAATGGGCAAAATACAAAAGTCAGGAGGTTGATGATCTTAAAAAACTGGAAGCCTATCGCCGCGAGTTTCTAGGCAATGTATCACACGAACTAAAAACACCCATTTTTAATATACAAGGTTATGTTCTCACCTTGCTCGACGGTGGAATGGATGACCCCCAGATAAACAGAAAATATCTTGAACGCACTGAGAAAAGCATTGACAGGATGATTTCTATCATTGAAGATCTTGAAGCTATTTCAAAGTTCGAAGCCGGTGAAATGAAGCTTAAACTGGAAACTTTTGATTTGGTAGCCCTCGCCCTTGATGTGATCGATCTGTTTGAGATCAAAGCCGATAAGAAAAATATCAGACTGTACCTGGCAGAAAACTATGATAGTGCCATATTGGTAAACGCCGATCGATTAAGGATTCAACAGGTTTTAACCAACCTTATTGTCAATTCCATAAAGTATGGTACAGAAAACGGCCGAACAAAAATCAGTTTTTTTGATATGGATGAAAATATTCTTGTCGAAGTAACAGATAGTGGCACAGGCATTCCCCGTGAAGAGATTACAAGGGTATTCGAAAGATTTTACCGGGGCGATAGAAGCCGGACAAGAAAATCAGGTGAAGGTGGCTCAGGACTGGGCCTGGCCATCGTAAAGCATATTATAGAAGCTCATAATCAAACTATCAATGTAAGAAGCACGCTGGGGGTAGGTTCTACATTTGCTTTTACTTTGAAAAAGGGAAAATCTACATCAAATCCAAGACGCCCCTCTATACTTTTTTAAAAACTAAATAGTAGCATTCTATATTTTAAATTATACTAAAATAATTGCCGATGTAAATCTGAATGTCGCAGAAATTAAATACTTAACAATTTCTTAATATGGTAACAAAGAAAAAATAAACCCTACATTGCAATTGGCCTTACAGCAAATTGTATTTTTGCACCTAAATTAAGATTACCTATTAAAATTGCATACGTTTTACTTATTATTCAACAACAAACAAAAACAAATTTCAAACAAAAACAATTTTAAAATGAAAAGAACAAGTAAAATCATTTTGTTTTTAGCAGCTCTTATGCTGTTAAGCGGAACAATGTACGCGCAGATTACAACTTCGGGTATGACTGGCCGTATAGTAGATGCGAACAATGATCCATTACCTGGAGCAACTGTAATTGCCACTCACACCCCATCAGGTACACAGTATGGTACTACCACAAACCCCGAAGGTCGTTTTAACCTGCAGGGTATGCGTACCGGTGGGCCTTACAATGTCGAAGTATCCTATATTGGATATTCAAGGGAAGCATTTTCGGATATCAATTTATTGCTTGGAGAGACTTTTACCCTAAATGCTGTTTTAAGTGATGGTGCCGTTGAACTGGGTGAAGTAGTTATTGTGGGAATGAGAGCCTCTGCATTTCAAACGGATAGAACTGGCGCCACTACTAATATTTCGAATCAGCAACTTACTTCAATGCCTACCATTAACCGTAGCATTCAGGATGTTGCCCGTTATTCTCCCTTCGCAAACGGAATGGGTTTTGCTGGTGGTGATGGTCGTTCCACCAACTTTACTGTTGATGGAGCTAATTTCAATAACAACTTTGGTTTAAGTAGTAGTTTGCCTGGTGGTGGTAACCCAATTTCTTTGGATGCTATTGAAGAAATGCAGGTGGTGATTGCGCCATTTGATGTACGTCAGACCAACTTTATTGGTGGTGGAATCAATGCTATTACTAAGTCTGGTACCAATACCTTCAGAGGTTCTGCCTATTCTTATTTGTATAATCAGGATATGCGAGGCAACTCTATTGGTGATGTAGATTTTGGTGACCGTGACGAAGAATCAAGGCAAATAATTGGTGGAACCCTGGGCGGGCCCATCATCAAAAATAAATTGTTCTTCTTTGTTAATGGTGAATATGAGTTACGCCCCGGACAGGTTGTTACCTGGAGACCTTCAGATAATGGAATTGCCAATACCGACCAAATGCTTTCACGCACCAGTCTTTCTGATATGGAACTTGTAAGACAACACTTAATTGATAACTATGGTTATAACCCCGGTTCATCAACTGATTTTCCAGCTGATGAAAGCAACAGGAAGCTTCTTGCCCGTCTTGACTGGAACATCAATAATGCCAACAAAGTGAGTTTGCGCTATAACTTTACCAAGAATCAGGGTTGGAATCCCACAAACGGTAACTCAACCGACGGCGGTTTCCGTAACAGGAGTATGGATCGTATTTCCCAATATTCAATGGCCTTTGCTAATTCGATTTATTCATCTGATAACATAGTAAATTCAGTATCACTTGATTTAAACAGCCGTATATCTGATAACCTTTCCAATAAGTTTCTTACAACTTACACAAGAATTCAGGATGTTCGTGGTTCTACTTCAAGCCCATTCCCCTTTATTGATATTATGAATGGTGTTGATGGTGATGGGAACCAAATCATTGAGCCTTATATGTCTGCTGGTTATGAATTATTTACATGGAATAACGGTGTTAATAATAATATTTTCAACATCACCAATAACCTCAGCTATTATTTAGGTGACCATAATATTACAGCAGGAGCAAGTTATGAGTACCAAATGGCAAATAACTCTTATATGCGTAATGGAACAGGTTACTATCGCTATGCCAGTCTTGATGACTTTTTGAATCAGGCTGCTCCAAGAGATTTTGCCTTAACTTATGGGTATGATGGAGAATTAAATCCAGCTGCAGAAGTGGCTTTTAACCAGATTGGCCTTTATGCACAGGACGAATGGACTGTTAACCCCAATTTCAAATTGACATATGGAGTACGTGCTGACTACATTCAATATGCTGATAATCTTATCAGAAATAATGCAATTTATGATTTGGATTTTGGCGGTAGAAAAATTGATACCGGCTCATGGCCTGGTGCGAAAGTTCAGGTTTCACCAAGGGCTGGTTTTTCATGGGATGTAGTTGGTAATCAGACTTTTAAGCTACGCGGTGGTACTGGCCTGTTTACTGGTAGGTTGCCATTGGTATTCTTTACCAATATGCCCACAAACTCTGGTATGGTGCAGGGAAGTTATAGAGCCACTACAACTTATAATGAAGATGGTTCAATTAATCAGGTAAATCCTGCACTAGCATTACTTGCCGGACCCATGATTACTGATGTAGATGAAATGATTGAAATACTGAATCTTCAAAATACGATTTCTCCTGAAGATGGTGCTCTTCCACGCGATGTAAATGCTGTTGACCCTGATTTCAGAATGCCACAGGTATGGAAAACCTCTTTGGCATTAGATTATGACGTTCCGGCCGATTTCCCATTATCCATAACCATTGAAGGGATTTATACAAAAAGCATCAATTCTGTAATGCTTCAAAATTATAACCTGATGCAACCTGATAATAGCTGGGAGCGTTTCAGCGGACCCGACGACAGATACATTTATCCTGACGAAGATGATATTACTTATGCTTCCAGAGATGCTTATGTACTGACAAATACCAGCGAAGGCTGGGGTGCTATTGGAAACATCTCAATTTTTGCTGAGCCAATAGAAAATCTTAATTTAATGGCAGCTTATACCTACACTGAATCCAAAGAAGTTTCAGGTATGCCCGGTAGCAATGCTGCATCAGCTTACACTGGTCTCTTCCAGGTTAATGGTCCTCATTTACCCGAAGCTCAGCGTTCACAATTTGTTATTCCTTCAAAGGCTATTGCTTCTGCTTCTTATAGAATTCCGTATGCCAACGATCATATGGCCACCACTGTTAATTTGTTCTATGCAGGTTATTCTCCCTATGGATATAGCTTCACTTATACAAATGATATGAATGGTGATGGAATTGGAACTGACTTAATCTATATTCCAAGTGAAAAAGGCGAAATAAATTTTGTTAGCCAGGCCGATGAAGATGCTTTCTTTGCATTTGTTGATCAAGACAACTATCTGAGCAGAAATAAGGGTAGTTACGCTGAAGCTTATGCTGCAAGAGCACCATGGACACACAGGTTTGATTTGCGTTTTGCACAGGATTTCAGTATTAATATTGCCGGACAGAAAAATACACTGCAATTTAATCTTGACATCTTAAACTTTGGTAACCTCCTGAACAGTGAATGGGGTGTTAACAAAAACATGTTTAATGCAAACAACGGTCAGATTCTTACCTATGAAGGCGTAGATGCCAACAATGAGCCTATTTTTTCCATGGTTAAGGATGATGATGGCAATTATCTTTCAGAATCTTATTCTACCTTCTTTAACTTTAACCAATTGTGGCAGTTACAGATTGGTGTAAGATATATCTTCTAGATTAGTCTTAAAAAACAATCAACAAAAAATTAGGCCGTCTCAGTGATTTTTATTGAGACGGCCTTATTTTTTTATGTGAAATGGAAAAGTTTAGTTATGACAACCACAACCCCCATTACCATGATCATGATTGTGTTGATGCTGTTGGGCATTCTGCCATAGCACTTTAAATCCTGGGTTTTCAAGATGGTCGTAAAAATCGATGGTTGCATTGTCGGCAATATCTTTTGCCTGATCATCAACCAGTACTTTCAATCCGTTAAAATCATCTCCGGGTAAATCGGTCTTTGATAGATCTGCTATCTCAATGCCCAGGTTGTTGTTTGAGCAGCAACCGCCACTTTGCGCAAACACTCTGATGCCAGGTTTTTCAGGCATGTCGGGGCCGGTTAGGATATTTTTTAATTCTGTTATGGCCTTATCGGTGATTGTGAACATAAATTTCTCGTTTTTTAAAAATAAATACTAAATTTTTTTATTACTAATATTTCTACAAAAATAAGTGCTTTTTTGTTTAGAATGGATATAAATTAAAACATCTTAACCTTCAATAAGTCAGCACAGAAAACCATTGAAATTCCCCCACTTTTTTCCCTTAAAAAATATCAAATTTAGTTGTACTTTTGCACCCTGAGAATTGAGCCACTTTTATTTTTTTCTCCGAAACAATGTCTGCCCGTATAGGGTTTATGTAGTGGCATCTAAACAAGAGTAATATCCATGAAGAATATCCGAAATTTTTGTATAATTGCGCACATCGACCACGGTAAAAGTACCCTGGCCGACAGGTTGCTGCAAACTACCAACACCATCAACGTTAGACAATTTCAGGACCAGATGCTTGATAATATGGATCTGGAACGCGAAAGGGGAATAACTATAAAGAGCCACGCCATACAAATGGAATATGAACAGGACGGAGAAAAGTACGTTTTGAATCTGATTGACACCCCTGGCCACGTTGATTTTAGTTATGAAGTATCGAGAAGTATTGCTGCTTGTGAAGGGGCTCTGCTCATCATAGATGCCACACAGGGCATTGAAGCACAAACCATTTCCAATCTTTATCTTGCCCTTGAGCATGACCTGGTAATTATCCCGGTTCTCAACAAAATGGATCTCGATAGCGCAATGCCTGAAGAAGTTTCTGACCAGATTATCGATTTGATAGGCTGCGATCTGGAAGAGATCATTCCTGCCAGCGGAAAAACCGGCTTTGGGGTAGATAAAATTCTTGAAGCCATTGTTTCTAAAGTTCCTCATCCTATCGGTGATATTAATGCGCCCCTTCAGGCCTTGATCTTCGATTCTGTTTACAATCCCTTCAGAGGGGTTGTGGCCTATTATCGGGTATTTAACGGTCAAATTTCTAATGGTGATCTTGTTAAGTTCATGGCTACCAAAAAAGAATATAATGCTGATGAAGTGGGTGTGCTGAAAATTCAGCAGATGCCCCGAAAAACCGTTTATGCAGGCGATGTGGGGTACATAATTTCTGGTATTAAGGAAGCAAAGGAAGTGAAGGTAGGGGATACCATTACGCATGTTAAAAATGGAACCAAAGATATGATTGTGGGTTTTGAAAACGTGAAACCCATGGTTTTTGCCGGAATTTATCCCGTTGAGAATGATGATTTTGAAGAATTACGCACTGCCATGGAAAAGCTTCAACTCAATGATGCTTCTCTAACATTTGAACCGGAATCATCAGCTGCTCTGGGGTTCGGTTTTCGTTGCGGCTTCCTGGGAATGCTTCATATGGAAATTGTTCAGGAAAGGCTTGAACGTGAGTTCGAGATGACCGTTATTACAACTGTTCCCAACGTTTCTTACCATTCTTTTGATAAAAAGGGCGAAATGAAGATCGTAAACAATCCTTCTGATATGCCTGGCCCCAATGTGCTTGATTATATTGAAGAACCTTATATTCGCGCACAGATTATTACCAAATCCGAATTTATCGGTGCTATCATGACTTTGTGTATGGATAAGCGCGGGCAGATAAAAAACCAGGTTTATCTCTCCACAGACCGCGTGGAAATGACCTTTGAAATGCCTCTGGCCGAAATTGTTTTCGATTTTTACGACAGGCTCAAAACCATCTCTCGAGGGTATGCATCTTTCGATTACCATCCTATTGGATACCGGCAGTCAGAGCTGGTTAAGCTCGATATTTTGCTGAATGGCGATCATGTTGACGCCCTTTCTGCGCTCATTCACAGAGATAATGCCTACGAGTTTGGAAAAAAAATCTGCGAGAAACTTCGTAAGCTTATTCCACGGCAGCAATACGATATTGCCATACAGGCAGGCATTGGTGCAAAAATTATTGCACGCGAAACCATCAAAGCTCTGCGCAAGGATGTTACCGCCAAATGTTATGGTGGCGATATTACCCGTAAACGTAAACTTTTGGAAAAACAGAAAAAAGGTAAGAAAAGAATGCGTCAGGTGGGTAACGTAGAAGTGCCTCAATCGGCGTTTATGGCAGTTCTTAAGCTTGACGATTAATATTTGTTGCTACTTGCCTGCCACTATCAGTGTTATTTCACCCTTAAGTGTATGTTCGGTGTAATAAGTAAGCAGTTCTGTAAGGGTTCCCCTCACATTTTCTTCATGAATCTTTGATAATTCACGACAAATACATGCCTGCCTTTCCGGTCCAAAAACTGTTGAAAAATCGGTGAGTGTTCGCAGCAGTTTGTGGGGCGACTCGTAAAAAATCATGGTGCGGGTTTCTTCCTGCAAGACTTCCAAACGTGTTTTTCTCCCTTTTTTTGCAGGCAAAAATCCTTCAAAACAAAACCGATCTGCCGGCAAACCACTGTTAACCAGGGCAGGAACAAAGGCCGTAGGACCCGGTAAACATTCTACAGTAATATTGTTTCTTATACATTCCCGAACAAGTAGAAACCCGGGGTCGGAAATGGCCGGAGTTCCGGCATCACTAACCAGGCCAATGGTTGCACCCGCAAGAATCTTATCAACAATACTTTGAATTGTTTTGTGCTCATTAAACAAATGATGTGACATCATTTTTGCCTTAATCCCAAGATGTTGCAATAATTGTCCGGTTTTTCGTGTGTCTTCAGCCAATAACAGGTCAACACTTCCCAACACTTTAATCGCTCTCAGGGTGATATCTTCCAGGTTTCCAACTGGTGTGGGGATGATGTAGAGGCGCATTGTTAAGGTTAAGGTTAAGGTTGAGAATAGGGTTAAGACTAAGGTTAAGGTTGAAAATATGGTTGAGACTACGGTAAAGGTTTAGAACAGGATTAAGATTAAGGATGAGATGATTTACATGTATCTTCGCTGCACGAGGTTAGCAAATTTGTCAATGGTTTCTCCTGATCGTTTGCCATCCCAGTTATATTCTGATGTTAAGCCGTTTAGCATTTCAAAGGCCTGGTGAATCGATTCGCGCGAATTGAGCTGATTGATCGATTCGTTGTAAGCATTGATATCTCCGTTAAAAAGTTCGTTTATAAAAAGGAACTTTTCGTTAAGACCTATAGCTTCCTTAAGATTGCTAACTGGTTTAGACTGCATTCGTGCTCCAATGCTGGTATCATCTTTAATCTGGGCCAGCCGTTCATGTACTGAACTTTTTTCTGAAGAAAATTTTTCACCAACCAGAATACCCGCCTTTTTAATCGTTGTTTGGAGTTGTTGCTCAGGTTGAATGGGATTAGCTTCTGCTGTTGGGTTTCTTAAAGGCTCAGGGGTTTTTTCCGGTTTGGGTACTTCTTCAACAGGTTCCTTTGCATGTGGAGCCGGGGGGTGTTCTGTTACTTCTACTACTTTTTCTTCATCTTTCTTTGCAATTTGGTGTTCTACAACTTTAACACTTGCATCGGGTTCAGCAGCAGGAACTACCGGTTCGTTTTTCTGGGTTGGAGTATGTTGATTGGAAGACTCCTGAAATGGTTCATGGTTTTCCGATTTTTCAGAAGATGCCATGTTTATTTCTCTGATACCCGGTCGGTTCTGTATGTTCTCCACCTCTATAAACTTTCTCAGCCTGTCCATTTCACGATACAGCAGCCGGATGTCCTCCATGGCCATATCAATTTCAAGCAAGTTTTTGCTTCCGGTTTGTCTTTCTATGATTTCCGACCGTTTTATAATGTTTTCAAGCAGAATAACAATATTTTCTTTGGTTTCTGCGATACTCATAATTTGTAATTGTTTTTTGGTTGAAAAATAAAAGCGAAAAAGATCAATTCTTATTGTGATACAAAAATTATATTTGCACAATTAAAAAACAAGATAATCTTGTTGAGCTTTGAAAAGCTGTAAAATTAACAAAGAAAAGCCAAAACTGCTTCATGTTTCTCGAAAAAGATATTGACTCTTCGCAGGGTCGTGGTTGGATAGAAGTAATTTGCGGAAGTATGTTCTCTGGTAAAACGGAAGAACTGATCCGCAGGTTAAAACGCGCTAAAATTGCCCGTCAAAGTGTTGAGATCTTCAAACCAGCAATAGATGTAAGGTATGATGAAGAAAAGGTAGTATCTCACGATGCCAACGAGATACTTTCTACTCCGGTGCCAGCTTCCCAAAATATTTTATTGCTGGCCAATGATGTTGACGTGGTAGGTATTGATGAAGCTCAGTTTTTTGATGCAGGTTTACCACAGGTCTGCATGCAATTGGCTGATTCAGGTATCAGGGTGATTGTTGCCGGACTCGATATGGATTTTAAAGGAAAACCCTTCGGTCCGATTCCGCAATTGCTTGCTGTTGCAGAGTACATTACAAAAGTGCATGCTATTTGTGTTAAGTGTGGCAACCTGGCCCACTTTTCTCACCGAACAATAATAAATGATAAACTGGTTATGCTGGGTGAAAAGGAATCTTATCAGCCTTTGTGCCGGCATTGTTATGGGCGGGAGATTCAAAAAGAAAAAAACAGATAACCTTACTTTAGGTGTTATACCTAAATAATTATTGGTTGATATTTCCTAACTTTGATAGTTAAACATTTATTTATTTAAAACAACCCGATTATGAAAAAATTAGGAATGTTATTGGCTTTAGCCGCTTTTGCGTTTTCATTCAGCAGTTGCAGCAAAGATGACGATGACAATTTTACACTGGTAGGAACCTGGCAGCAGGAAAAATATGAATTTATTGTAGATTTTGGCGTGCCCGGTTTGCAGGATTTTGTTGAAACAGATACTGATCCGTTAACCATGGTTTTTAATGCCGATGGCACCGGTTCTGCAACTTATGAAGAAGAAGGTACAGAAATCACTGATACTTTCTCATGGAGTCTTTCAGGCAGTGTTCTAACTATCACAGATTCAGATTTATCCCTGTCGCTGAATTTAACTACCATGACCAATGAAAGAGTAGTAGGTGAGCAAACCTTAACTCTTGAGCAATTGGCTGCCATGGGTGATTTAGGCGAAGAAGAGTTGGAAGGATTTGCTTTGTTTCCCAATCTAACCGCAGCTATAGCCATTACTTTGGTTAAATAAGTAAACAATTTTTTATTACAAAAAGGTTTGTCATTTCGGCAAACCTTTTTTTATTGGTAATACTTTGGTAGTACCCTTTGACTGAAGCCAATTACAAGCTGATTTTATTCTAATAAAAGCGTTGCCAACGGAAGGAATTAAGCTTTCTTTACGGACGGATGAATTTTTTATGCATGGCATTATTTTTAGGGCATATTGATTCAATGTATTGCTAGCACCAAGATTGAAGGCATAGATTACATGTTAACATAAACTAAAACAGATGAAAATCGGATAAAATGTATGTTAAAATCACGTAAAAATACGCAAAAAACTATAGTTGCTCAACGTTAAATTTGCGAGGCATTCAGCTGTATGTAAAAAACTGGTTGTTTTATCCTATCATAAAAGTGAATTAATTAATATTTAATGCTTCCGGGCAGGCGATTTACAAAAATAGATTTCAATTTCTCAAGCCATGACAATAGAATTTGCAGTTAAATCAGAAGGAGTATTAAATAAAGGTTTGTTGCTGGGTTTTCTTTTCATTTTTTACGGGTGGGTTGCTTTGACTCAAACCACCACCTTTTCAGGTACCGGAAACTGGAGCGATCCTGGCAGATGGGACAATGGGGTGCCAAATATTGGTTATGATGTAATCATAGATTCCGGTGCAGACTGCACTTTAGATATCGATGCTTTTGCTAAATCATTGTCATTTGCAACTGAATCCATCAATTCAACAATTACTATTTCAGGAACGAATACCCTAACAATTGAGAGTGAGCTCGCATATTCAGTCCCTTCTGGTTCGGGTGAACAAATTCTGGAAGTAAATAACGGTGCTCTGATAGTTGGTTCGGTATTTATGCCCAATTCAGGAAATAATAACAGAAATTTGATGCTTACTATAAATGAAGGCTCCGTTACTGTTTTGGGTGATGTGGTGATGCAGGGCTCAGATAATCGAAATTACATCACTTTTACCGGTGCCGGCACATTAAATGTTTCAGGGGATCTAAACAATTCAAGTAACGGAAGAATTACTGCCAATGCATCAACTATCAATGTTGGTGGCAATATGCATGTTCGCGTTTTTACAGCAAACAGCAGTACTTTGAACGTTGCCGGTGAGTTTTTAGGGGCATATACCTGGGGAGAAGGCAGTACCGTTAATTATACCGGAGGCGACCAAACTATTTTTAATACCAATTACTATAATCTGACCATTTCGGGTGGCAACACAAATACATTACGAGGAAATGTGAGGATTTTAGCAAACGGTACACTCACTTTAGACGATGGCAAGCTTGATTTAGCGGGTTATGATTTAAGAATGGATCGCCCTTCCGGAGGATTTGTTGGAGATGGTGATGGAAATTTCAGCAACAATAATATGATTGATTTTTCCAATAGTGGAAGACTACACTTTTATGCAAGCGGAGCCGAATGGAATAACCTTTACCCTATCGGCTCAGGCAATGAATATTCTCCAATGGAAATTACCAATGCTTCTGCTACCAATACCAACATGTACATTGAAGTTATTGGCGATCGGCATCCCTTATTATCCGGCAGCGATAATGCCATAACACGCTACTGGAAACTGAATCCCGCTAATACCGGATTACAACTTACCGGATCTTTTACATACCACGATAACGATGTTCAAGCACCTATTACCGAAGCCAACTTAAACACGGTAGGACGTTTAGCCACATCAGGGTGGGAGACCAATGAAGACGGAACCGGCTACAACCATGGCTCCAATACTATTTCATTTGATGGGGTCGGAAATGCCATCAATGCTATTGGTATTTACACCCTGGGAGAAGGTGTCGGATGTTTTGACGCAATCCCCTACAGATACACTGTTAACTCCGGAAACTGGGGAACTCCCGGTACATGGGATGGTGGAACCTTACCGACAGCAGGAGATGATGTTTATATTCTTCATGCTGTCACTTTAAACACTGATGCTAGTCCCGGTGATGTTACAGTTGAAGTGACCGGAAGTTTAAATTTAAGTAACAGCAATTTATCTGTCTCAGGCAAAATGCTTGTATTAGGAAGTGTCAATGATAACAACAATGCAGGAATAACAACCATTGCCGGAAATCTTGAAATTTCTTCAACAGGAAATTTTAACTTAGAGCGTGCTAATATAACAGTATTGGGCAAAACAGATATTTATAGCAGTATAACTGATAGTCGCAATGAGGGATATAATACTTTTTTAGGTTTAGTAACTATTTATGAAGATGGTAGTTTTATAACTGGAAATCATTCTCCGTTTGCATTTGAAGGTGGCATTACCAATAATGGCACTTTTAGTAAAACAGGAACTGGGGCGGTTACTTTTGCCGGAAATGACATGGAAATTTCGGGTACAGAGAAGATTGAGATGAATGGTGCCGTTATCGTTGCAGATATTTCTATTGAGAACAATGGAAGTATTGTTTTAACAAATGCTGCAGCCATGACAGGATCGGGCTCATGGATACAGGGTGAAGGAGCATCTTTAACCGTTGGGGGTGCTTCAGTTGACATTAACAATTTTTCTGCGGAGGCTGATGATAATACAGTGATATATAGTTCTACAGCAAATCAAACCATTAATACCTCTTCGGATTATTACAACCTGATTATTCAGGAACGATCTACAAAAACACTATCGGGTGAACTTAACATTATCAATGATTTTGTTATTAGTAATAGTACAAATAACAATCTGAGGGTGATTGGAGGGATCAATGATATAAATGTAGGTGGTGATTTTATCGTATTGAACGATATTAACAATGCCAGATTAGATCAAACTACCGGGAATTTTCATGCAAGCAACATATCTATCCTGGGTGACAGGGCCTTTACATTTATTTCAAACTCCATTACAACAGGGAATTTTGAGATAGATGGCAATAATACCAATACAATAACTGCTACTGAAATTTATGCTGACAATTTAAATGTAAAAGGTGGGGGTACTACCAATTTTAGCTCCAATGCCAATATAAGTAACAACCTGGAGATAGAAAACAGTTCTACCTTTAATATAGGTTCTACTGCTGGAACTTACCAATTAAATATTGGCAATAATATTGCAACAGGCAGCGGATCATCTTTGGGAGTTACTGTAAATGGCCTACATACAATCACTGTAAACAACAATGTGATTGTTAATGGTGTTTTTGACCTGTTTGTAAACAACTCAAGAAATGCTTCGCTCATATTAAATTCAGATGTTCCCCATACTATTGGAGGCTCACCTGAAACTTTCAGGGTATTTGACCTGAAATTAAATCCCGGTTCCAATACTACTACGGCAAACATTGACATGAACATTGCCGGCTCGGTTGAAATTGGGGCAGGTGCAACCCTTAACGCAGGTGCCCATACTCACACTGTGGCCATGAACTGGAGCAATGAGGGTACATTGCTTTCATCAGGAACGTTTGTTTTCAATGGAGGAACACAAACTCTTAATGCAGAACCTAACTTTCATAATCTTTCTTTCACCACCCCGGGCAGTAAGTTCCTGGCAGGCAATATGGGCATCGCCGGAAATCTGGTGATTACGGATGCTACTGTTCTGCTCAGTACTGATGATACATCCAAAGTACACCACATCGGAGGCAATGTTACCATCCACAGTGGGGCTCTGGAAACCAATAATGTAAATGTAATCCATAATCTTTCCATTGGCGGCAACCTAAATGTTGATGGCAGATTTAGGCTTTTCTTTAACAACGACAGATATGCATCATTAAGATTTACCAATGATGTGTCCCGGCAAATAGGTGGGGCGCCCACGCAGTTTGATATTTTTAATATAGAACTGGCAAATTCATCCAATATTACAACGTTGGCCTTTGACCTTTCAGCAGCAAGTGGCTTTTCCCTCAGAAATGGCATTGATATTGGAAACAATGCTACATTGCTTACCAACGGCCATGATGTTGATCTGTATGATAATATTCAGATTTCTGAAGGGGGAACAATGCATGTTAATGACAACTCAGCACTTACCTTCAGGGCGTCAGGAAAAAGCATTCAAAATGCAGGTAACCTGATTATTCAGGGCAGCGCCGGCAATGAAGCAGTAGTGACGGCCTCAGATCCGGCAAATCAATTTTTTATCAACAATACAACGGGTTCTTCATTGGTAATGCAACATTATTCTGTTGATTACCTCACCGGTAATGGTATTTCGCTGGCAGCTGGTGCTACGGCCGATATTCCTGCCGATAACTTCAGCTTTGGAACCTTTGGCCCCAACAGCAACAGCAACCAGTGCCTGTTACTTACAGGAGTAGATTTTGATACCCATAATTCTGTAACTGCAACAAATGTTTCATTCAACAACACAATAGGATACAATGTAAGCCGCACCAGTGGTATCGGAAGCCTGGACTTTTATGATGCCGTCGGGCCGAGGGCTGGCCAGAGCTTCGAAAATGACAATGGCAATCCCGGTGATCTGATCAACTGGTTTTATCCATCTTCCACCTATTTTACCATAGCCAGTGGAGATTTTCTCAATCCGGCCATTTGGAATACCGATCCATCCGGCAACTTCAACAATGCCTCTTCGTCTTTCCGGATCAGAGATGGCCATGATGTAATTCTCAATGGAGATATTGATGTTCTGGAACTGATTATTGGTGAAGGCACCTCAGGCAGCCTGATCATAGGAAATAGCGAGGAAGTAAGAACATTGGCCATACGTGAACATCTCACAGTGATGGCTGGTGCAGAAGTTACAGTGGGCTCGGCGGCAACCCACCAGGTTATGATCTACGGGAACCTGATCAATGACGGAAGTATGCAGCTCAGAAGTAGTTCATCAACTATTGCTGATGTAAGCTTTTTGGGGATCAACACCAAGGTAAATGGTAACAATACCATCAACTTTAATTCCGTAGCTTTTGCCCCTGATTCATATACCACAGCCTACCAGCTCATGAATATCCAGCGAAACGTGGTAATTGAAGATGATGCCACTTTTGATGATGGGGGCCTTACACATACCGTGGCACGCGACTGGACCGAAACTGGTTCGGGAAGAAGAACCGGTTTGGGAACCATTGTTTTTAACGGGGTAGTAAGTACCATTTCTTCAACAGATAATTCAGATGTGGAGTTTTACAATGTCATTTGCTCAGGTGCCGGAGCAGTTGACTTTACCCGGATAGGAAATGTTTTTACCACTTACATTTTCGGAGATCTTACCGTAAATGACACCAAGGAAGTAAGGCTCATCAATGATCATATGGTAATTTCCGGAGATTTCCAGATTGCCGGTAGTGCCAAATTTTCCAGCTCAGCCTCGGTGGTGACTCTCGATGGAACAAATCCTCAAAACATCATTCTTGCCGGTGATGTCAATTTCTACGATCTTGCATTCAGCGGAACTTCTGTAAAATCTGTAACAGGCAATATTTCTACTTCCCGCTTTCTCACTATCCACAGCGATGCCATTGTTGAAGGGGCAGGCTCGCATGGTATTGGAAATACACTCACCATTGACGGAACCTGTAATTTTTCAGGAAGTATTACCATGAGAGCAGGATCCATTACAAGCAACAATCCTGAAATACACCTTGCGAACCTTTCCAGTCTATTTATTGCCGGTAATATTAGTCTTACTACTACATCTTCCCTCAATGTAATTACGGGTGGGGATGTTGAAATACTATCAAACTACCTTATTGTTAATGAAAATACTTCTCTCACCAATACGGGTGTAGGTAATTTTATCATGGGTGAGGGATTAAACCTGTATATCAGGGCCACCAATGGGTTTCCTTCCGGATTTGCTAACTATCAGCTACCCGAGAACTCAAATGTAAGATACGACCGTGATATGCTCCAGATAGTAAGAGGGGGGGGAGATGTTGTTTATGGTCACCTGAGGATTGGCAATGAACAAAACACCAACCCTCAAACCCGCACAGCAGATGGTATTATTTCTATTAAAGGAAATCTTAGTTTTAACAGAACCGAAAGACAAATCACTTTTAACCTGTCAGGGTTTGATATGAATTTAAGTGGAAATATTGAAAACGCCAATTCATCCACCCTTGAAATGTCATCAGGCGGTACCCTTACCCTCGATGCTGAAGATGCAAACCAAACCTTTTCTGTTGGCACCTACAATCTGAACAATGTTTTATTTACCCTGAATGCCCCCACTGCAACCAGAACCAAAACAATTGCTGACGGGTCAACAATAAGTATCCTTGGGGATTTCACAGCAAGCTGTGGAAGCGCAGGTTCATTTTTTAACAATATTGTTTTCAACAACAACACCATTAGTGGACCAGCCAACAACCTGGTCCTGGGGCAGTATACCCAGCTGACAACCACTGCCGATAACGCTGCTTCAAATATCTTTAATGCTTTTACAGGTGTAATAAATCTGGTAAATGGTACCATTCATTTTGCCAATACAACCACCACTCAGTATATTCCCCATTCAGTTACCTATGGCAACATCACCTTTAGCGGAAACCGTATCAAAGAAGCAACCGGAAATCTTACCATTGCAGGAAATGTTACAGTAGCAGCTAATACGCCTTATTTCAAAGCAGCAGGGTTTACCCATTCTGTAGGGGGCAACTGGCTGTTGGGTGCTGCCAATACACGTCTGGCAGATATGTCGGCTGACGACAAAATTGTTTTCATTGGTATAGATCAATTTACTTTGCCCTGCAATTTTATGCACTTTGAAATTGCCAATTCAGGAACAGCTTCCATTTCTGGGGGCAACATTGTTGTTTACGGCGATTTTACTGTTAAAAATGATGCTTCTTTTGATGCAGGCGTAAGAAACATGAGCATTCATGGTAACTGGATGGTGGAACCCACAGGGGTTTTTACTCAGGAATCGGATGGGTCTGTTTATTTTGTGGGTCAAACCACCAATCAATCCATAGTTTCCAATGAAAACAGTTATTTCTGGAATCTAATCATAGACAAAAACAATAGCCCTGAAAACCAAACTGTTACAGCAAATTCAAACATCAATGTAAGAAATAATCTGAATTTGGTGGCCAACGCTGCGGTATTTAATCTCAACATCCAACAACTTAACGTGGGAAGAAATCTTACCATAAGTGACAACATTCATATTGATCATAATGCATTTATTGCCGGCACTGGCACTGTGATTCTGGATGGCTACCAGGATGTACAACATATTCATCACTATAGCAGTCATGATCTGGTTTTGCATAATCTGATATTTAACTCGCCCACCAATAAATATGTAAGAACGACCAATTCTGCCACTCCTCCTTCAAGAGCCGTTATACTTACGGGCAATTGGGTCAATAATTTCGAAAACGTGTATGGGTACTTTGTCGGCCAGGGGAATTCTTACGTCAACTTTTTTGTACAAGGCAATTGGATTAACAATGGTACTTTCTATCATGTGAATAATGGAACAGTTACTTTTAATGGCACAGATCAGCAAATAGGTTCATCCGACTTCTGGGATGTGAAATTTGCCAATGAAGGGTTAAAAACTTTAACCCATGGACACATGACGGTAAAAAGAGACCTTATAATTGATGATAATGTGACTTTGGATGTTAGTGAAAATGATTACAACATCCTGGTGGCGCGTAATTGGGATATGAGTGCAGATGGAGCAGATTTTAACGCAAGAAATGGTCTGGTAAGGTTTGATGGAAATGGTATCATTTATACCGGCCTGGAAGGTGAAAACCCCAACAAAAGCTTCTGGGATATAGATATTTCAGCCAGTGTATCTACTGATGGAGATCTGGATGTGAATAACGATTTCAGGATCATCAGCGGTACATTTACCACCGGATCCAATAAGGTGTTTTTTGGTGGTGACTTCTCCAACAACGGAACTTTTAATCATACCAACAGCCCCGATGCACAGGTGGTTTTTAATGCAACCACAGGCCCGAGATCAATTGATCCCGGAATTGGAGGTGCCTTCCGAACTGTAACTATTGATGCTCCGGATGTTACCTATAATATTTTAAATGATTTTTCTCTCAACAATAACTATGACCTAACCATTAATCAGGGAACTCTGCATCTGAACGGAAACTCAGTGACCCTGAACAGCAATAATACCAAAATTGTTATCAACGAGGGTGGCGAACTATTTGTCAATGAAAATGCTTCCGTTCAGTTTAACGGGAGCAATCAATCAGTTCAAAACCAGGGTGGTGTACTTCGGGTGTTGGGAACTCCCGATTTTGATGCCACTTTTACAAGAATAGGAGGGTCGTATTACATAACACAAACCGACGGGGTTTTTCATGCTAAGCACTATCGTTTTGAAATGATTGGTGCCGGGCCTAATGGGGCCATCACAATTACCGGGGGTATCATTGATGCTGAAAACAACTTTAGCAACGGGGCTTTTATTTCAGGAAGCAGCACTGCCAACACAACAGCCTATCTTAATCTGAACGAACTGGAGATTGACAATGCCACCAACCTGGTTATGTCTAATGTGATCTTCAACGGGGGAGGTACCACAAATATCAACATCAGGCGGGATGTTCCACCCTCCGGGCCCAATGATGGTATCGTTTTTTGCCAGGATTGTATAGGTACCCTTGCCGGACCTTCATTTGAACTGGACGATGGATTGGCAGACAGCGGTTTTGTTCAATGGACGTATCCCAGTGGTTTCTTCTGGGTGGGTGTCTCTTCTAACAGCTGGCATGAGAATGCCAACTGGGAGGGAGGTACAGCACCTTATCTTCCCACGCATAATGTCTATTTCGATCCCGGTGTTTTTCTTGGCCCATTTAATAGAGCTGTAATAAGTGAAGATGTTTCCTGTGGCAACATCATCATTTTGAATAATACTGATGACCTTGGCTTTGAAGTGGGCGAGGACAATATTTTAACAATAAACGGATTGCTTAATATTGAGCCTGGCGGTTTTGCAGGGCTCCTGTCAGCCAGCAGTATTATAGATATATACAGTCACTGGCAAAATGCCGGAACTTTTGCTCATGGAAATGGCACCGTCAGATTTCTGACCTCCTCCAGCACCATCAACATTTTACCGGGAGCTTCCAATATTTTTTACAATCTGGTGTTTAATTCTTCAGGTAATGCAGTATTTGCTCTGGGCAGTGATATTCACATTGAAAATAACCTTATGATTCACAAAGGGACATTTGATGTACTTAACAGAGATATTACCATCGGTGGTAACTGGTTTATGGAGCCCATTGCCGAGGCAAACTTCGACCCCCGCAGCCGTACTGTTTTCTTCAGTGGCACTGGGCAGACCATTACCAATGGAACCTTTCACCATCTCTATTTGTCGGGATCAGGCACAACAACTCTTGAATCTAATATCACCATCTCCGGCGATATTAATATTGGTACTAATGCCACCTTTGATGGGCAAAATTTCGATCTCTATATTGGGCGTAACTGGATCAACAATAGCCTTTTCTTACAGTCGGGCACCGGCACGGTGGTTTTCAATGGTGGAAACCAACAGGTGGACAATGGAAATCAGGTTACCCGCTTCAACAGGGTAATTTTTGCAGGCACTGGTACCAAAACTTTTTATCAGGCCAGTGAAGTTTGGGGAGACCTTACCATCAACAATGGCAGCAGCGTAAATTTAAGCACATTCATTATTGGTGGTGGAGTTGTAGTAAATAGCCTTGTGAACAATGGATACATGTATATCAATGGGCCAAACAACTTCCCTCAAAGTTTTGAAACCATAATTATGGCTCCCAACAGCCGGGTATATTACAATTACATTGGTGGCGATCAGATTATCCGAACAAATGATGCAACCTGGTCTTATGGCAACTTATACCTGGATAATAACAGTGGTACCAATTATAGAAAAATTCCCGGAGCAGGAGACCTGACCATTACAGGCAGTCTGGTGATCAGTCATAATGATGTTGTTCTGGATATGAATGAGAATAACGCCAATATGATTCTAACCGGCAACATCACACTTCCCGCGGGAGGGCAACAGATCAATTGGGGAACAGGAACTACTAAACTTACCCATGTGGGCGGCGACTGGAATATCAATGCCAATATAGAAGGCTTTAACAATCTGGAGCTGGGTGGTACATCAGGTAGTTGGAAAAGAATGTACAATGATCTGATCATTACCGGAGATGTTATCATTAAAAACAACGTGCGATTGATAATGGATCCTAACAATCTCAATAACCCCAAAACCATGACCTGTACAGAGCCGGGAAAAACATTCATTATGGAAAGCAACTCTCACCTTTATTGCGCCATTACTTCCGACATAGGTGTTGCGGCTCCCACCGGATTTGAGAATTACAATCTAGCCAATAATTCACGCTTTTATCTAAGATCGCCCAATGGTACCGAACAAACTATATTTACCGGAAATGGCATTGAATATGGCAATCTGTATTTTCAATACACCAAAAATGTAGAAAGTGATGGTACGGTCGCATTACGGGTTAACGGATTATTCAATACCGGCACCAGCTCATTTGATGATAATGGGCAGGATGTTTTTGTACAAAGAGATGTACACTTGCACAACTATACGGCCAGCCCTGGCACTACTTTTACTTTCTTTGGCTCAAGCCAAAACATAACTAATGGCAGTGGTACTGAGCCCAATTCATTGAATTTTTACAATGTAGTTTTCAGCGGCAGCGGGATAAAAACTTTGGGCAACAGAAGTGTGGCGAATATTGAAGGCAACTTGCAAATATCATCCAATGTAAGACTTACTTCGGGAAGAGATATTTATTTTACTGGCGAAAACTGGAATTGCGAAGGTAGATTTGAACATGCAGGAGGTAGAACTGTATATGTTTCAGGTACAGAAGATCAGTTTATTAATCCTGGGCCTATGCAGGAGCTTAACCTTTTCCGCAATATTGAGTTTACAGGCGAAAATGATATTCTTTTTACAGATAATGGAGCAACCATCAATGGTAATTTTACCATTTCCGGAACGGCCACGGTAAATCTCGGTGATCTTTCCCATCACATTTCGGGCAATTTAGATAATATTTCCGGTGGGACTTTGCAGTCGGCTTTGGCTGATATTACATTTTACGGAGGTAATCAGAATATTCGCACTCCCGGGTTCGAAGCGAAAAATGTAAATATATGGGGTACAGGAACGAAAAGAATGTTTAGCAACTGGATCGTCAATGGTGATGTGAATATAGAAAGTACCCTGGATAATTATAATAACATAGACCTGATTTATCATGATATCGAGGCAAGGTCAAACTGGAGCAACGCAGGAAACTTTACTCACAACAATTTTGGTTGGGTAAACTTCAATGCTGCTGCAGAGGCAAATATTGATAACACAACTTCCAGTTTCAATAATGTTAGTTTTGGGAATGATTCCGGAGGTTACATTATTTACAATCTTATAGCCCCCAGTACCAATATCCGCAGATCAATGAACATAAACCAGGATGCACATTTGCTCCTCAACGGGAACACCATGATCCTGGGAGCCAACCTGGCTGATGGAAAGAATGCTCTTGTAAGGGGATTATTGGATGTGGATGCAGGTGCAACCCTGGCATTTGATAACCGGTCCACGGTTTATACTCTTCTGGTAGATAATGCTGACAATCCTTCCAGGGCAACTTTGCGAATTTTGGGATCGCCCGAAAATGTAGCTACCCTTACCCGTTTTAGCACAGGAGGTTCAGTAGTAGTCATCGAGAGCGGAATTATTGAGGCTCAGTATTATTTGATCGAATATCTGACCAACAATGGGATTGATATTCGGCCCAGTGCAACACTTCATCCTTCCAACAATTTTTCTAATGGCACCTTTTCCAACATCAATAATGTGGCAGGGGCTCGTTACCTCTTACTTGAGGCAGGTACCTACGAAGGAGGCGAAATTGAAAATATAGCCATCAACGTTGCAGGAGTGCCCGTTGCGGGCCTTTATAATATAGAAAGACAAATCTCTGACCCGCCCATTACATTGGGTGGTATCATAACCGGAGATCTTGGCGGATATATGTTCGAGAAAGATGAACTCACAGATTTGCCCGCTGTGCCCCAAGACGCCATAAGAGGCCGCTTAAGATGGCCCGAGGTAAATGAAACACGATGGATTGGAATTGTTAATTCTGACTGGAACAATCCTGCAAACTGGTCTGATGGTGTACCCACTTCAGCTATGGACGCAGTAATTCCTGGTGGTGTACCCAACGACCCGGTTTTGAATGAAAATGGTTTTTGCAAGAGCCTTCGTATTACTTCAGGAACACTCGAAATAGTAGATGGATTCCATCTTACTACCTACAGTGATATCACCATAGGAGAAGGAACGGCACTCGGCAGGTTGATTGTTTCAAGCCCTGAAAGTGATATTGTGTGCGGTGGCTCATGGACAAGAGGTGCAAACGGGCAGTTTATTCACGGAAACGGAACAGTTATTTTTAACACAGCAAGTGCTTCGGCCACGATAAATCCATTAAACTCAAATTTCCACAATGTGGTTTTCAATAACAGCGGGGCATTGTTTACACTAAGTGGTGCTTTTATTAATATTCTTGGAAACCTTCAATTACTGAATGGAACCCTGGTGCCCAATACATCTGGTTATGTGATAAATTTAGGTGGAGATTTTAACAACCAGGGAAACTTCACGCAAGGCAATGGTACTGTTGTGCTCAACGGTACTGGCGATCAAACCATAACCAATGGTATTTTTCACCATCTTACGGTTGGTGGCTCAGCAACAAAATACTCATCCAACGAATGCACAGTACATGGCAATACATTGGTTGCCTCAACCCTGCAGGCCAATGATGGAAGTGTAATTGATTTCAGGGGCAATGTGCTGATTGAAGCCACCGGGACTTTTCATGATGGCGATCAAACCCATACGTTCAATGGTGCAACATGGACAGGTACAGGCGCTTATCTGGGTGGAGGCACCATGGTATTCAGCAGAACCATTGGCAACCAGACCCTCAATGTCTCATCGTTCCATAATCTTGAAATCGGTTGTACCGGCAGGATTCTTACCCTGGGTGGTGATGTGGCCGTTGGCGGCAACATGACAATAAAAGGAGGGGTGAGCCGTGTGGATATCATGGACCACCTCATAACCAGTACTACCGGACTGGGTGAGTTTTATGCCGAAAACAGTGTTTTGATAAGAATTACAGGGGCTGACCATTTCCCCAAAAACTTTTTCTCCTATTTCATGGAGAATGCTACCACCGTAAACTATATGGGTGATGATGACCAGATTATAAGAGGTGGCCTTGATGTGGTTTATGGCAACCTTACCTTAACCAACAGCTCTGTTAAAACCCTTGACGGAGATATTGAGATACAAAGAGATTTAACGTTTAATACATCAACTCTTGATGTGTCTCCAAATAATTATACTATTATTATTTCCCGCAACTGGAACAACAACAGCGCCTCAGGAGGAATTTTTATTCCCAGGCTGGGTGAAGTTATTTTCAACCGGGCAGATGGCAATCAGAGTATTTCGGTTAATGATAATTCAGTGAATCCCTTTTTTAATCTTACTGTCGATTTGGGAGCAAATTCAATCCTTTATGCTCCAGGCAACAAGGAGCAAACTATCCGCAACAACTTACTGGTCAATGACGGTAGATATAGTGCAAACGGCAGGACTACCAGCATAGGAGGAGATATGTATGCAGTTAATGGAACCTTTGTGAACAGTGGAACCTTCTTATTGAATAAAGCTTCTGGTGATGCTCTGATAAGAACCAACTACAACTACAACAATAATACAGGAGCTTTAAGAAACATTATCATAGATGCCGGTGCAACTTATACCCTTGAGAGTGATTTCGCTGCATACGGCGATATCAGTCTTGTTTCTGGTATATTTAATGGCAATGGACATACCGTTGCCTTGGGAAGTTCTTCTGCCCATTCCATCCAGATTAATGGTACCTATATTTTTGGACCTGGTGGACGCTTGCTGGCCGGCAATGGTGGAACAATTGCTGTAGGTGCAACAGGTGTTTTTGAAATGGTTGGTACACCGGGTCAAAATGTTATTCTTACCAATAATATGCACTCTGGTGGCAGATATGGCTTTGTAATGAATGGACTGATCAAAGCAGAGCATTATCAGTTTATGTTTATGAACCTAAATGGTATCAGAATTACCGCTTCAGGTGTAATAGATTCAACACACAATTTGAGCAATGGTACTTTTACCAACGGGCAAAACGGTGGGACATTTTTGGCGATAGAGAACAATCAGACTTTCGTAGAACCCAACTATATCGCTCATGTCAATTTCCCGGCTTTTCCGGGAGGTGCACTTGCAAAGAATGTTTGGAAAACCCTTGATGCCGGAAGAATAGAGTTCTATGAAGCTTCCGGAAGTTTCTCCGGTGCATTATTTGAGAATGACCCCTTTAACAGGGTTGACTGGACCGGGCAGGTAGTGTTAACCTGGAATGGATCGGTAAGCAGCGACTGGAACAATGCCAACAACTGGACCGCCAGTATAGGTCCTGACATAGTACCCACAGGAAATGAGGATGTTATCATTACCAATGTGATGAACAGTCCAAGACTTACAACTTCAGCTCATAAAGCCAAAAAACTGACCATCAATACAGGGGCACGCCTTATCATTGAGACTGACTACGATGAGGCAAATACTGACCTCGAAATTTTTGGCGATTTTGAGATTCTGGGTAATGGTACACTTGAAATTACAGGAATAAATGATTTTGTAGCTGTAGCTGGCAGCTGGTCTGTGCCCAATACGGCTACCCTGATCAATAATGGTCATGTGAGGTTTAATGGAATAGGAGCTGTTAAAACAATCAATAATGGCAATAAAACCTTCTATAACTTAACCATTGGGGGCTCAACAAGTTATATACTAGCCAACCATATTACCGTGCAAAGCAATTTCAATATTCTGGAAGGAGCTTCATTGGATTTGTCTACCAGCAATTTCTCTATCTTTGTTGCCGGCAACTGGAACAACAACGGTGATTTCATCTCCCGCAATGGTACAGTAGCTTTAAATGCACTTTCAGCGAACAGAAGCATCAATAACGGAAATTCTTCTTTCCATCATCTTACCATCAATGCTTCCGGATCAACATATAACCTTGCTGTTAATGATTTAAGAATCAATGGAAACATGAATCTGGTTGCAGGGACTTTCAACCACAACCAACTGGCAGTTTACATGGGTGATGGTATTGGGTCTGATGAGCTCAATGTATCATTTGCAGGGATATATTTGGTTGGACCAAATGGAGTATTGAGATTTGGTGCCAATTCACAGACCAATATCTCGAATGGCGGTGTATTCCGCGCTTTAGGAACCGGGACTGCCAGCAGGGCAACAATAACAAGAAGTACCACAGGTAGCTACGGATTTACAGTGGAAAATACAGGTGTATTTGGTGCACAATACTATTTGTTTGAATATATGAATGCTTCGGGATTCCATTTACGGCCCGGAGCAATTCTTGAAGCAGCCAATAATCTTTCAAACGGGGTTTTTTCCAATGGTTTTCCCGGAGGAACCTATCTGTGGCTCGAGAATGAAATGCCAGGTCATCCCGATGATGAAGATATTTTGAACATTACTTTTAACAATGGACCCGCATACAATATTACAAGGCTAACGGGTGGTACAGTTGTCAACATCAGCGATGCATTCGGACCCATGGGTAATTATACCTATGAAAACGATGCCGTTATGCCGCCCAGTCCAACAACCGGCCTCATCACCTGGTCATTGTTAAACACTACTGTGTGGACTGGAGAAACTGATAACAACTGGCACAATCCGGCCAATTGGCTTGGTGATGTGCCGGATGCAACAAAAAATGTTGAGATTAAAACAGGCAGTTTTCATCCTGAAATATTTGAAGGGCCAGCCTTTGCGCAAAACATTTCTTTAGAAAGTGGCGCCATACTTACTGTAAATGAGCAAGACCTTACTATTACAGAGGAGCTTTGGTTTGCAGGTACAATTACCGCTATTGGCTCTCCCCATATTACTGTTGGGGGAAGCTGGGTCAGTGCTTCCGGTACGTTCAATGCTGGCCAGTCAAGAGTAGTTCTTAATGCACCGGCTGGTATCCACACCGTAAACCAATCCACCGGCAACTTCTATAGCCTCGAAATTGCAGGCAATGGAACCTACAACCAGCAAGTTATCATCAGGTTAAACAACGAACTGATTTTAACATCAGGCACACTTGCTTCCAACGGAAGAGATATTTACGTGGCAGGTAGTTGGAAAAACACTGGTGGTAGCTATATTGCCGGAACACGGACTGTATTTATGAATGGTGAAGGCGATAACATCTTACATCCCGGAAATTCAACATTTTACCATCTAAGATTTATCGGCAACGCCACTACTACCATCGAAGCAAACACTGTTGTTACCCGGGATTATTTACAATCTTCCGGCATTGTAAACCTTAATGGATACAACCTAACCATTAACCGCAGGTTTACCCTAAATGGAGGGGAGTTTTCAGGTGGTTCAGGCAATATTACTGTGAGAGAACACTGGGTGATTTCAGGTTCAGGAATTTTTAACCCCAACACATCTACTGTAATAATGACTGCATCCTCGGGCACCAGATCAATTAATCCGAGAAATCAGCAATTCTACAACCTTACTATCAATGGAAATGCCCTCTTTAACCTGGGTAGTGCACTTGTAATTAACAACAACCTTAGCATTTTGAGAGGCGCATTAAGTGTTACCACAAATAATCATCCTGTAACCATCAATGGCAATTGGCTCAACAACTCTGTATTCTCTGCCCAATCGGGTACAGTTAGTTTTGTTGGTGTAAATCCGCAACAGATCTCCGGAACAGCAGCAAGCCATAGTTTCTTTGCTCTGAATGTTGAAAACTCCAGTAGCACCGGACTTACGTTGCTCAGACCCGTTACCATCTCGGGTCATCTACTTCTTAATAATGGTACAATCAACAACACGGCTTCAAGCATCCTTACCTTTACCAATGGTGCAACTTCTTCTGAAGGAGGTGACAATTCATTTATTAATGGCCCGGTTAGGAAAATAGGTAGTCAGGCATTCTTATTTCCACTTGGCAAGAATAACATTTATGCCCCGTTACGTATTACAGCTCCTGCATCATCAACAGATGCTTTTACTGCTGAGTATTTCTTTCAGCCCAATGCTAATGCTCAATACCCATGCAACAATTGTTCGTCGGATGTAAACAATGTCAGTTTAATTGAATATTGGGATTTAATAAGAAATACCGGGACTTCTACTCCTGATGTTATCTTATATTTCAAAAACATGGAAAGAAGTGATATAGTAGATACCGACGACCTGCTCTTTGCTCATTTTAATGGTGTTGAATGGGAAAACATGGGATTTGGTGGTGTAAGCGATGGCCTTAATATGTGCCACATTATTGGTACAGGCTTTACATCCTACAGTCCTTTAACTGCAGGATCTATTTCAGGTACCAACCCTCTACCCATTGAGTTACTGTTTTTCGATGCTGTTTGCGATGAGTCTGAGATTAGCGTGAAGTGGGCAACTGCCACCGAAATCAATAATGATTTCTTTACCATTGAAGTATCTTCAGATGGTATAATTTACGAAGCGGCTGGTTATGTTGAGGGTGCCGGAAATAGTAATAAAATTAGGGAGTATAATTACTCATTTATTACTGAGAAAACGGGGATTATCTATATAAGGCTTATGCAAACTGATTTTGACGGCCAATTTGAATATTTCAACCCTGTTGTATTGAACTGTGATCATAGTCAATTTTTTGAACCTGAAATTGTTGTATATCCTAATCCAAGCAGAGGTATAATCAATATTCAAGGTATGGAAGATAACAGCACAATAGTAGTGTATGATCAATTAATGAAAGTGGTCAAAACGCTTCAATCTGAAGAATCTTTTGTAACTCTGGATCTTTTGGGCAATCAACCGGGAGTATATTTTATCCAGATTAAAATCAATGATAAACAATATGTTCGAAAAATAATTTACCAAAAGTAATAACCAGGCGGTATAATTCTTTAAAACATACTGGCTAATTTGGGCTTACTGAAAAACACTTAACCGACTGTTTATTAACTTAACCCATTAAGATTTTAAATCTTAGATGCAAGGATATTTAATCAATTATTAGAATAACTTTGCTTTATTAGGTCGTTAGTTTTTAGTACATCATCTGCTTCGTTGACTTCGGTACGCAGTAGTATTATACATCTTCACCTTGTCTCCTTACATCTGATGCACTAAAAACTTTTTCAGCAGGCCCTAATTAAGGGTTTTGCAATGCCTTCTTTCCCCTGAGGGTTCATGGGGATGTATAAAGTATTGATGTTGATTTATCATTCCTTAATACACCGAAGATATCAGTTTGCGTGTGTATTCCTTCTCAGGGTTGTGGTATAAACTATCTGCTTCCCCGCTTTCTACAATTAGCCCGTTTTGCATTACCATGATACGGTCCGACATGAATTTTACTATCGATAAATCGTGGGAAATAAAAATGTAAGTGAGATCAAATTCCCGTTTCAGATCATTAAGCAGATTTAGTACCTGCGCCTGCACGGAAACATCAAGCGCAGAAACGGATTCATCGCAAATAATAAATTCAGGGTTTAGCGCCAGTGCCCTTGCAATACATACCCGTTGGCGCTGACCACCAGAAAACTCATGCGGGTACCTCCAGAAATGTTCAGGCTCGAGACCTACTTTTACGAGCAACCAGTGTATTCTTTCTTTTCTCCTTTTGTCGTTTTTTTCTATCTGGTGCACTTGCATCGGTTCCAGAATGGCTTTACCAATCTGAATACCAGGGGTAAGGGATGAGTAAGGATCCTGGAAGATGATTTGAATCTTTGGCCGTAACTTTCGCATGGCTTCCGGCGAAAGGCTTGACAGATCAGTACCTTTATATATTACCTGGCCCGATTGTATTTTGAAAAGGTTCAGCACACTGCGGCCCAGGGTTGTTTTTCCGCACCCTGATTCGCCAACCAAACCCAGTGTTTCCCCTTTGTAAACAGAAAAACTTACCTTATTTACTGCATGAAACCATTGTTGTGGTTTGCCCAGAAAGTTCTTTTTTGTTACAAATCCTGCCATTAATTCTTTTACTTCAAGTACTGGTTTTTGGGCGTAAATTTTTTCGTGATGAAGTTGGCGTTCAATTTTTGACTCAGAAAGTAATTCGGTCAGAATTTCCTGGTCTTTATTCTCAAAATCGGCTACTATGGGTAGTTTTATCAGTCTGGTATTTATTTGAGGCCGGCAGGCTATTAATCCTTTGGTATAAGGATGATCAGGATTGGTAAAAACATCCGTTGTATTACCCTGCTCAACGATTTCTCCCTTTCGCATAATAGCCACTTTTTGGGCGATATGATTTACTACTCCCAGATCATGTGAAATAAAAAGGATACTCATTTGGTGAGCCTTTTGTAATTCACCCAGCAATTCTACTATACTTTTTTGCACCGTTACATCGAGAGCCGTGGTGGGTTCATCTGCAATCAATAAAAACGGTTCGCAGGCAATGGCCATGGCTATCATTACCCGTTGGCGCTGTCCGCCTGATAGTTCATGCGGATATTTGGCAAATACTTTTTCTGGTTCCGGAAGTTTTACTTCTTCAAAAAGCTGAATGACTTTTTTACGTGCCTGTTGTTCGTTGGCCTTTTTATGCCATAAAAGGCTTTCCATTACCTGAATTCCACATCTTTTAACCGGGTTGAGCGATGTCATAGGTTCCTGAAAGATCATGCCAATGTTATTGCCCCGTATTTTCTGCCATTCATAATTGCTGATTTTCAAAAGGTCAATTAAACCCTTTTGCGGATGGTTAAGAAGTATTTCACCTGAGATTATCTGGGTTGCTTTTTTCGGTAGCAATCCCATAACAGAAAGTGCTGTTACCGATTTCCCACTACCCGATTCACCTACCAAACCGATCGTTTCAGCATTCCCTAAAGCCAGATTTACTCCCTGAGTAGCTTTTGTAAAACCCTCGTCAGTTTGAAAACCAATACTCAGATTGTTTATACTTAAAAGTTTGGGTTGAGTCATGTTTTGGAGGCTAAAACCTGGATATTGTTAAAAAGGCTGATATTATTTTGCGAATTTACAAAAACGCAATTAATAACCCTGTCTATTTTTTCCAATGTATCAATTATCCTAAGAAAATGTCAAACGAATCCTTTTTTTCAGTTGCCATATTATTATATTTGGTGATCATTATTACCAATCATTTTACCCTATTCTACTTCTTTAGTATATGGAAAAGTATTTTATAAGATTTACCAAAACATCCATTATTATTCTTTTTATCGTATTCTTTTTATTGTTTAATCTTGGGTTTATTGTGATATTCAATCAATTGGATGCCGGTATTCTTGATGGGCAGCTTTTTTATACTGCAGATAAAGCCTATCAGGTCATTGGTTCTTATGGACATACTGGCCGTGAAACCTACATAAGGGGAACGCTGGCACTCGATTTTATATATCCTTTAGTATATTCAGTAATGTTATCTCTTTTGCTTTTTAAGGCAACCAAAGATCAGATTTTATCTTCGCTTCCATTTGTAATTCTTCTTCTTGATTATTTTGAAAACATTACTCTTTTAACCGTAGTCTTTAATTTTCCGGAAAGGATTGATTCCGTTGCCACAATAGCAGGTTTTATTACTTTACTTAAATGGTTTATGGTGGCTGCATCAGTTTTATTATTGAGTTTTGTTAGTCTGAAATCATATTTTTTTAAACATAATAACCCATGTTAACATTTGCGCAACGAATTATCGATTACAACCAAAATCTTGATCTCAGTATTGAACTCCCTGCCGGAATAAGGGTAATGAATCCATTTCGGGAAAATATAAACGCCATCAAAACATCTTCTCTTTTTTATTACAAGTTTTATAACGACAACAGGAAAAGGCATCTGATATTGGGGATCAATCCGGGCAGGTTTGGGGCAGGGGTAACGGGTATTCCCTTTACTGATACCAAAAGGCTAAAAGAAAAATGCGGACTTACAATCCAGGGGCTGGAAACGTATGAACCTTCATCGGTTTTTGTTTATCGTGTTGTGGAAGCCTATGGTGGAGCAGAAAAATTTTACAGGGATTTCTACATCAACTCAATTGTTCCACTCGGTTTTGTGAAAACCAACAATAAAGGGCGTGAAGTGAATTACAACTATTACGATGATAAGGTTTTGATGGATAAAATCCGTCCGTTTGCTGCGCAGTCTGTCAGCGATCACATTGCCATGGGCTGTTATACTGACAAGGTGTATTGCCTTGGTACCGGCAAAAATCTCGCTTTTCTGCAAAAACTCAACGACGATTCCCATTACTTTGACCAGATTATTCCCCTTGAACATCCCCGATATATAATGCAATACAAAATGAAAAGTATTGATGACTATGTAGGAAAATTCATCAGCCTTCTGAAGCTTTGAAATGTAACCATCTAAATCAATTGATTATCACCGACAAAAGTTTAAAAAACTCTCTGTCATAAACTTATGAGAATGGTCGTATGAAGATACTTGCAATTCATATTAAAATTCAATTCGCCTATTTTAGGTAATAAAAACTTATTTAACAAGGCTCTAAAATAGGTTTAATAATTTATTTGTGGGCTTTCCCGTAAGCTTTAAGCTTGTAAGATGCAGTATTCATCTGTTCATGTTAACAAAAAAAGACGAAATCCCATTAATGTGGGTTTTCGTCTTTTGAATGTTGGTCAAAGTTGTAAATTTGACTTTGAATTGTTGACCGACCAGGATTCGAACCTGGACAGACAGCTCCAAAAACTGTAGTGCTACCGTTACACCATCGGTCAGTCTTTTGATAACGGATTGCAAAAGTATAAAAAATAATTGCTCATCACAATTTTTTTAGGCAAAATACTGAAAAAAACTTTTAATTGCCCCTAAGGTGTTGATATTTAGTTTTATGCACAAAATAAGCTGACTGTAACTCATGCTTAGATTTTACAGCCAGCTTGTTTTTGCGGAGATTGTGATACTATTCCTACTCTATAGATTCGCCGGGTTTTCTCCAGCGAACATCGAAATAGGTTGGACGTTCTTCCACAGCTTTGCGCTTAAATTCATCGGGGTAGCCAATGCCTGAAGGCCAGGGTCTTAGTTTGTCTTCGCTGCGTATGTAGCGGTCGTTATATTTCGAGAAGATGTAGAATCCGAGTTCACGCCAGCGCTCAACGGTATATTCGGCATTGTTTACGCTGAAATCGGTCAGGTACTCATGCATCATGGTTTTGTCGGCTTCATAGAGCGATGCCGCTGCAACGTCAACGGCTTTGGTCATGGTGTGTGAGCGGGTTTCGAGTTCCTTCTGTACCTCCTGTATGTCTTCTATCACAATGCTGTACATTCCGTAGGCGTAATTGGCAACCAGGTTGAATACCCAGAAAGCTGATTCCCAGTCAAAATCGATAATATTGCCGGTTGCCAATGATTTGGGTGCTTCTTCCATGCCCATATATAGGGGCATGTAGGCATTGGTATAGGTATCGTCAACGGCATACCAGAAGATACCACCAATGGGATCGGGCAGCCAGTTGCGCGATTGTGAAACAAAAGAGAACCCGGTTTGGGGTTGTGATATGGTGCGTGGCCATGCATATTTCTGTCCACCTTCTTCTAACGTAAAATACAACGGACGCCAGCGATAGGGATTGTTAAAAGGACCTGCATCAACTCCCTGTGCGGTATAGAAGGGTGAATCGTGAAAATGATCGCGAACCAGGCCAATCATATCATGTATGGTGATTTTATTTTCGGGCTTTACAAAGAGCGCGTAAGGTTCAGCACCTTCTACACATCGCCAGTATTCGGCAGGGAAATCCTGTTCGGGAGCGGCTCTTCTAAAGATGCTCCATACGCGGCCTTCGCAAAGCAACAATGATTCACAGTCGAGTGGGTTGTAAGCATCTACAAAGCTGAATTCTTCTTTGGGCTGGCGTTTGCCAAACCATCCCATTTCCCGTGCAAAATCTACCACATCGGGCGACCACATCCAGTTTTCGGTATCATTCCAGTCAATCTGGCGGATGCGTGCCTGGTTGGCATGGGCAGCAATGTAACCATCAGGTACGCGGGCAGCAACCCAAACAACACCTTTGCCATGCTCGCCCTTGCCTATAAGTTCCAGAACCCAAACTTCATTTTTGTCGGCAATAGAAAAGGATTCACCGGTGCTGTTGTAGCCGTATTCATTTCCCAGATCGGTCATGATTTTAATGGCTTCACGGGCTGTTCGGGCCCGTTGCAGGGCAATATAGATCATAGAGCCATAGTCAATAATACCGTTGGGTGCAGTAAGTTCAGGGCGTCCGGTGAATGTTGTTTCGCCAATGGCTACCTGGTGTTCGTTCATGTTACCAATTACTTTGTAGGTACGCTCTGCCTGGGGAATCTGACCAAGATAATTGCCTGAATCCCATGAGTAAACATCGATCATTTCACCGGGTTCGTGTATACCGCCCGGATAAAAGTAGAGCGGATCCATAAATCCACCGGCATCAGCAAGGTAACTGATCATTACACTGCCATCGGCACTGGCGCCTGCTGATACAAGCACATTTGTACAGGCCTGCGAGCGGGGTGTCAGCAGGACTAAAAGCATTAGAATGGAAATTGTTTTCAGGAAATTGAGTTTTTTCATTGCAAATTATTTTATGAATATTGGGATGAATTAGTTTAAACGAACAAGCCATGCCATTTTAAACCAAAGAGTTTCTGATAGTTCACTATCCCTAAGTCTTGTACGATAGTCGAAACCGACCTGCAATCTATGATTTTTATTGGGAAGCATATATCCCAGAGAAGCCACCAATCGATTCTCGTAGCTGCTTTGGCTATCTTGTATTGCATATATAAGTTCATCAGATGCTACCATGTAAAATTCGCGGGGATCAATTACTTCACCCTGAAGAGGAAACTCCGCTGAAAAACGGTATCGGAAACGCAGACGCGGAGGGTCTTCCGGATGGAAAGTCTGGTCGCTGCGAAGCCGGTGCCCAAAACGTACTACCCCCGGGCGGGTAACAAATGAATATTGCTGTATAATCCGGTTTGAACCAACTCCGCTGGGGTCGTAGCTGTATTGATAACCCAAAGCTGCACTTTGAAAAGGGTTGATACGTCTGTTAACAAAAAACTGGAAATCCACGCCATCCAATGAAAAATCTTCCCATAGGCCTGTTTCATCTGCTGGCTGGTAAAAATGGAACGACTCCACCTTGCCATTCAGTGAGTATTTTTCATTTAGTTTGTAATTGAGAGAAATTTCAGGCGATAAACCCCTATTGAGCGAATAGATGCGATTTCCTGTAATGATATGAACGATGGTTAATAGTAATATGATTAAGAAAAGTCTTTTTGTCATTTTAAAAATCCAGGTTAAAGGTGGGTCCTTGTTCAATTTGTCTGAGTAGGATTAAGTTTCCATTTTCATCGAAGAGTCCTTCCCACAATTCGTTTTTCTCATCTGTAATACCGTGAAATTCTATTTCATAGTTTCTGGTAATGTTCCCTTCTTCATCATCATCGAAATAGTCTTCAAGGTCATCGGGTGATCCAAGCATTTGTAGCTGGATTTTAAGTATTCGGTGTTTGTTGAAATTGCTTTCCAGGTACCCCGAAATTACCTTTCGGGTTTCTTCGGGAATATCGTCCGAGGTAATTATATATTCAACATCTACTACCTTGCCGTTTGTATCAAACTTTACACTAAACTTACTGCCTTTATATTTGAATTTTGCTTCAACGCTTTCAAGATCGTTCTCTATTTCCTTGTACCATTTTACACGTTTGAAGGTTTCAAAGGCATCGTTGAGCCATTCACGGGCATCTTCGGGTGCTTCACTTCTCTTTATCCTGTATTCTCTTTCCGATTTTATCTGTGCCGAAAGTGCCGTAATAAAGATTGAAAAAAGGAGCAGTAAAATAATTATGTGCTTCATTGTGCTATGTATTTAAGGTTACTTGTAAAAATAACCTTTTTGGGGTTTCTTTTGTTGTTTCGAGATGAAAATATTATAATTACTCCGGTTATTTAGGCCAAAGTCTTTTTCTGAAGTCTATTAATATCAAGTCTAATTGAAAGATTATTAACGAGTTGTATTTGCAAACCTTATTTTTATTTTAACCTACTATTTAAAGGCTTTTTCCAGCAAAGCATCGCCATCAAGGCAAAGCCTTTTGAAGTAGTCTGGAACAGGTTTCCCGGTAAGCTGATTTACATAAAGCTTGGCAAGATATTGTGCCAGCATGAAACCCTGCCCTCTCAACCCCAGGAACAGACCTTTTTTCATATCTACAATCATGTGGGGCTCAATGTAATAGCCAGCCCACATAGCCTGAAATCCGGCTGCCGATATTTCGGGTATCCAATCAACAAATATTTCAGAAACAATTTCAGCAAAATCTTTACTGTTCACTTTTACATCACGACCTGTTTCCCGGGGTTCAACAGCAGGTGATGCACACCCAATAATCTGGCCTGTTTCTCCCAATTGCTGGCCGTAAACGGCTGAAAATCCTTTGTAATTCCTGCGGTCAATCAGCATATCAAGAGGTCTGCCGTTTGTTCCCAACATGGGCAATCTACGTGTAATAAAAGCCTGATGTTTAACCGGGTAGAGACCTGTTTCTATATCCAACAGTTTGGCGAATTTATCGCCTTCTGCACCCAAAGCATTAATGAATACAGGGGTGTGGTATTCTATAAATTCACCCTCATGGTTTTTTACGATGGCAATGAATTTGTCTTCATTTTTTTGAATGTCGATAAGCTGGGTGTCTTCCAGAAGGTTGCCACCAGCTGCGACGGCACTTTTTCGGAGTGCTTCAATTACCTTTCCGGGGGTTGCCTGCCAACATTCGCTGGTTTTTAGGGCAGCCATATATTTTTGGTTCGATGAATTGAACCAGGGCGATATCTCAGTTTTAAATTGCGAAGGTTTTAGCATAACTGCCTTTTGCCATGCCATTGATTCTTCTAATGCTTTCAACATGGCTTCGTCATGCGCAAAAGTAATGTAGTTGATTAGGCGGAAGTCGATATCGTGATTCTTTGCCAGCTGTTCGAAAAGCTCAAGGTTGTGTCTGGCAATGTCGGTAAGTTCCGGAAGACTGAATACAGGTCTGCCCCCGGCAATGTTTCGCCAGGATGCGCCATAGCCATGGTTGATCATTACCGGTTCATAGCCTTCTTCGGCCAAAAACCGGAAAAGTGAGCTGCCACCAATTCCACCGCCGGCAACAAATGATTTTACTTCAATAACTTGTCTTTTGTGATGAATTTCAGGAGTAATAATTTTTTCATGATGATTGGCAGGGTAGATTTCTCCCATACTAACCTGGTTCGACATGGGTGCCCTGGGTGTGCTGGTGCCAATCAGTCTTATTCCTTTGGGAGCAAGGTTTTGTTTGAGACGCTGTATGCATCTTTTCCCGCGGCAGGGGCCCATTCCAAGATGGGTGGTGTGCTTAATTTCTTCCACAGAAATAAATTTCCGATCGCCAATTACTTTCATTACCTGGTCTAAACCCACATCATCGCAATGACAAATAAAAGTATCACCCATAAAAGATTCGGGATGGGGTTTTATCTCTGGATTTTGTGGGAAATGGTCTTTCTGGATAAATCCCCGAACATGAATCTTGTCCTTTTCTTCAATCTTTTCTGCTTTGACCCTTGCAATGTGGGTGCGGTTTTTCTTGCGCAGGATCTTTTGAATGAACCCTTCGCCTAGTATTTTGGCATTGTTATCAACCAGAAAAACTTCTTTGCCTTCTTCAAGGTCGAATTCTATGGGAAGAAAGAACAGGTCGCGTTTGATGTTGTAGCCAAAGATGGCCAATCCCGGACATTGATACACACATTCCATGCAACCGATGCATTTTTCGTAATCGATATGTGGAATGGTGCTGGTTGATGATTTGGTAATGGCGCCATAAGGGCAGGCAAAAGCACAGGGGTTGCAGGCAAATCCATAGAGGCAGTCGATAACCACAAAAGGTTTTTCCATTCTTTCGGGTTCAGGGAGAAAAGGTTCTTCCTGAACTTTGAAAGGATGTTGCTGCGAATCGATGTATTCTTTGGAAACAGCAAGGAAATCATTGTAGAGAAATGTTTTTTGCATATTCTCCAGGATTTCGTAAGCTACCTGTTTCCCTCGTAACACGGCACTGGTTCCTTCGCCAATGCGCACAGCATCTCCGGCACCCAGGCATTTTCTTCCAAACATTTCACGGCCTTTAATCAGCAGCACATTGTCGGGCATTAGTCCGGTGCAAATGTTTATAGCATCTATTCCTCCAATCTCTTGTTCGGTACCTGGTATAGCCTTAAAGTTTTCTGATTTGGCAATTACCGCGGCCCTGATGCCATCTCCCTTTTCGTTGGGAATAGCTTCCAAAATTATATGAGAGAGCATGATGGGAATTCCCAAACGCCTTATTCTGTTGGCCTGCACGGGAAAACCCCCTTCGTTGGGTTGTGCTTCTATAATTGCCTTTACGTTGGCACCTGCCTGCATAAGCTGGTAGCTGGTTAAATAGCCAATATTTCCGGCCCCAACAGTAAGAATATTTTTTCCCAGCAAGGTAAGTTCAATATTCATCATTTTCTGAATAACGGCAGCTGTGTAAACCCCTGGTAAATCATCGTTATGAAAGGTAGGTAGAAATGGGACGGCACCGGTGGCAACCACAAAGTATTCGCAATCAATGTAATATATTTCCTGTGTTTTGATGTTTTTTACCGCTACCCGATTGTTTTCGAAAATATCCCAAACGGTAGAGTTGAGCATAATACCATTGTGGTTTTCACCGGCCAGCAGGTCAGAAATTTCAAATCCTCTTAGTCCACCATACTTTTTCTCTTTCTCGAAAAAGAAAAACTGGTGAGTTTGCATGTTAAACTGTCCGCCAATTTCTCCGTTGGAATCTACCACTATATTGCTTACCTGATGATGGTTTAATATATCCCGCGTTGCCAGTCCGGCAGGCCCAGCGCCCACAATTACCACATCGGTTTTGTAAATGTTAAGAGCTTTCTTTTTGCTGTATCCGGTAGCTGGGGCAACATAGTTGTGTGGAATCTCGGAAACTTGCTTAACATCATCACACAAAGTAATACAAATCCGTTTGATCTCGCCATCAACAAGCATTTCGCAGGCACCACATTTGCCAATGCCGCATTCGAGGCTTCGGCTCCTGTTTTTCAGGCTGTGGCTATGTATGGGATGGCCTGCCTGGTGAAGGGCAGCGGCGATGGTAAAGCCTTTTTCTGCCAAAACCTGCCCACCATTATATTGGAATGAGGTTTCCTGGTGCGGTGTTATCTCAATAATAGGGTGTTTTGATATTTTGCGCATAGAACGTTTAGGGTGTTTTGTGTTGATTTATGACAGCTTTGAACTAAAAAATCTTAAGATCAAGATTCTTTACGGCTTGAATGATAAGCGTTTCGAAGGCAAAGGTAATTTTTTTAGAAGGATTTGAGCCCTAAGACCTATTATTTGAAATCATTCTAAACATGGTTTGAATGAGTTGGTTTTCAGGGCCAACCGATCTAATATTAAACTGAAGTAAGGATGAATTTCTTATGGGAGTTTTGGATGGGCAATGGGTTCGAGCGGAAGCTTGTGTCTTCTTATGTTGTCGAACTGTGCAAAAGCGTTGGAAACAGCGGCTGCCACAGGTACTACACTGGTTTCTTCGATAGCTTTGCTGCCGTATGGGCCTACGGGATCGGGCACCTCAATGGGGATGATTTCTATTTCAGGGGTTTGTTTGGCTGTCAGGATTTTACAATCGGAAAGTTTTGTGTTTTGAATAACACCATTTTCTGTTATAATTTCTTCGGATAGTGCATAGCCCAGTCCCATATGGATTGCACCTTCCACCTGTCCTTCAAAAATTATGGGGTTGATTATCTTCCCGGCATCCTGGGCCGAGTAAATTTTTTCAATGGCTCCTTCGCTGTCCAGCACTACCAATTGGGCTGCATATCCATAAGAGTAGTGGGTTACTGCATTCCGTTTTCTGATCCAGGGCTTACGGGTCCAGTGGCATTCCCAGCGTCCTTTATATTTTCTGCCGGAAAGTTTTTCCAAATTATTTTTCTTAAGGTCTTTTTTCAGTTTCTTACAGGCATCAATAATGGCATTCCCTAGAAGCACGGTTTCGCGCGATGCTGTGGTCATACCGGTTTTGATCCCCGATTGGGTATCTACTAATATTTCAACAATTTCCGGATTGATGCCAGTTTCTTTGCAAAGCACCTGTGTAGCAATTGTATGGATCCCCTGTCCCATTTCACTCCATCCGTGATGTAGAATCACTTTTTGCGGTGAAACGATTTCAATAATTGTATCGGCGTAATCTTTAACTCCATTGCCCACTCCATTACTTTTTATGGCACAGGCAATACCTGTAAATCTGTGCTGGTAGTATTTGTCTTTTATGGCTTCCAAACATTCAATGATGCCCACCGATCGCACATGATCACCGCTTCCGGTAGTAAGGCCTTCTGTAAGGGCATTGTCGTACCTGAACTGCCAACGGTCGAATTCGCTCATATGGCAGAGCTCGTCGATACAGCTCTCAAGAGCAAATACCGCCTGGCTGGCACCTGATCCGCGCATGGCACCTGATGGGGCATTGTTTGAGTAAACGGTAAAGGCCTGAACATCGATATTCGGGATATAGTAGCCTCCTGTTGCATGGCTGGCAATACGGTCCATTACTCTTGAACCTATCGAAGCGTAGGCTCCGGTATCGCCGGTGGCACGCATTTTTATGGCTGTAAGCATGCCATTACCATCGCAAGCCAGGGTAATATCGATGGTTACAGGAATTCTTTTAGGATGCATCCTTATGGATTCTTGGCGGGTAAGAGTAAATTTTACGGGGGCTTTCAGGAGTTTGGCAAAGAGTGCTGCGTGGCCCTGAACGCTAAAGTCTTCTTTGCCCCCAAAAGCGCCCCCGGTAGGCACATGAATGACTCTGACTCGCTTCTCGCGCATATTGAGCAGCCTGGCAACATGGTGGCGATCTTTGTAAATCCCCTGACCGGCAGAGTACAGGGTAATTCCTCCTTTTTCCCAGAGTGCAATAGCCGATTCTGTTTCCAGATAGGCGTGTTCTACCCTTTGGGTAGAGTATTTTCCTGAAATAACAAAATCTGCTTCTTTGAGGGCTTTATCAGGTTCACCCTGGTAGTGTTTGGCAGTTTCAACCAGATTTGATTTTTTACGATGTACCTGTGGTCCCTTTGGAACAAGTGCCTCTTCGGTGGTTGTAATGGGTGGAAGCACATCATAGCTTACTTCTATTTTGGTGATAGCTTCGCGTGCCTGTTGCTCTGTTTCAGCAACTACACCAGCCAGTACATCTCCTGTAAAATGGGTTGTTTCTCCTACGGATATCATCAAAGGCCAATCCTTATAATACTGTCCGGTAAAGCGGGTTCCAGGAATATCTCTTTCCGTTAAAACGGCCTTAACTCCAGGCATTCCTTTGGCAATACGGGTATTTATGGTTTTTATTTTTGCCCTGGGGTGGGCACTGAAAAGCAGCGCTCCGTATAACATGCCATCAAAATGCATGTCGTCAACAAACAACTGTTTGCCAGTAGCGGCTTCCATGGCTTTGTATTTGGGTGTAGATGTACCTATGGGCCCTGATGGATTGAGTTTTTCTACAGGGTGTTTACCAGTAAGTTGTAAGGCTGATTCAGCAATGGCTGCTTCTACTTTTTTGTATCCGGTGCATCGGCAATGGTGGCCGTTTATGGCTTCCTGGATATCTTTATGGGTAGGATAGGGGTTGTTTTTAAGCAGGATGTGTGTGCGCATTACAAATCCGGGAGTGCAAAATCCACATTGAACAGCCCCGCGATTTACAAAGCTGGTGGCTATGATTTTTCGCACTGATTCAGGAATGCCTTCGAGCGTGTTGATTTCTGCCTTACTTGTTTCGTCCATGGATGTTTTGCAGGCCAAACGAGGCTTGCCATTAAACTCAATCAAACAAGCGCCACAACTACCCTCACCAGAGCAACCATTTTTAGCTGCGGTTAAAAGTTTTTCCTTTCGTAAGTAATGGAGTAAATTCCCTTTAAGGTCACCATCATAGTCTATGGATTCTCCGTTTAACAGGAATTTTATCATATCGTGGTAATATTGGATATGCAATGTAACAATCAGTTTTGCCCGCTGACGAAGTTACGGTATTTTTATCATTTAAAAAACCGATGATTTAGTAAGGTAGAGACCTGGGGCTGATCAATCTTTTGATGCAGTCTGAGATTTTTTTTGGTTTTCCAGACTTTTACCAATGGCTTGCATGCCTTCCTTTATGGTTTGAAGGTCTTTGTAAAGGAAGTTTTCCATATTAAGGATGGTTTTATTTCCGTTTTTGAAGTAAAATATCACCTGGAAAACTTTTATTTCAATAGCTGTTAGTTCGGATATTTGTATGGTGACGCGCTTTTTTTTGCCAGGTAAAATGTACTCAATTTTTTGGTGGTTCCAATCAATATAGGCAAGGGTTTGCTGTGCTTTGTATAGCCCGTAAATTTGAATTCCTGCACCTGAGAGTATTATCCGCAATTTTGCAAGTACATTTTTTTGTACTGGCATATATGTCTAAATAGGGCTAAAGCCCCCTGTTCTTCCTGAGCTAAACCCGTTGGCTGAAGCCAACGGCAATAAATAGTCGCAATATCAATAAAGTATCAATAAAAACTATCAATCAGTGTAATTATCCAATGTCGATAGTTTAACTGACGGATTTGAAAGCCTTAAAGAACAGGGGCTTTAGCCCCATATTTTTTCCGGCAGGATTGGGGATAATCATATCTTTTTTTATTGATTTCCAATTAAGTAAAGATATAACTGATTATTGAATGTTTTTATAGGATTCATTTTAAAATCGGGATGTTTGATATCTTTGTGCTTGAAATTTTCATAATAAATGACCCTAATATTACCACTATGACACTGACTGAATTCGAAAAGCTTCTGGCTGATGAGCCCGCCGTGATGTTGTATTTTTACAATGATGTTTGCGGGGTTTGTCACACTTTATGGCCAAAGGTAGAGAGCGTGATGAAAAAAGAATTTCCTTTGATTTCGCTGGTAAGGGTGCATGCTGCCGAAAGTCGTGAGCTGGCCGGTCAACTGAGAATGTTAAGCGTGCCTGGAATTTTGTTGTATATGGATGGTCGTGAATACTATCGTACCAATGGATTGGTTGCCATGGGTGAGTTGGAATCGAAAATTGCCCGGCCCTACAGCCTTATGTTTGATCAGGAGTAGCCTTTACCATGTTAATTTAATTTTGAGCTCTGGTTTTCAGTATAATCCATCTACGACTCTCCTTACTTAGGGTATGCTGAAAAACACTTAATAGATTGTTTATTAACATCTTAAATTAATGTTTTAAATATTTGGTGCAAGGATATTTAATCAAACATTAGAACAACTTTGCTTTGTTATATCGTTAGTTTTTAGTGCATCATCTGCGTCGTTGCCTTCGGCTCGCAGTATTATTATACAGCTTTGCCTGGTCGCCTTGCATCTTATGCACTAAAAACTTTTTCAGCAGGCCCTTCTTATATAAATGTTTTTGAATTATTAACTTATCCTAATTCGGCCTTCTTTTTTTGGTTTTCCTTCATATTGATTCCATTATCTGATCAGATGTTTTTGCCTAAAACTATATTTTACGTTATAAGGTAGTGTAAGAGTTTATATACTGGTTATTTTAGTTAAATAACATTGTCAATTTAATACTAATTTTGCGCTATGCAAAAAAAAGTGATCATTGGTCTTTCCGGAGGAGTTGATTCGAGCGTTGCCGCCTGGCTTCTAAAGGATCAGGGCTATGATGTAACGGCTCTGTTTATGATTAACTGGAAAGACAGTAGCGTAACCTTATCTGGCGATTGCTCCTGGGAAGAGGATATAATTCTGGCGCAGCTTGTAGCCCGAAAAATTGGTATTCCGCTGGAAGTGGTTGATTCGAGCGATAAATACAAAGCCAGCGTGGTGGAGTATATGTTTTCTGAATATGAAATGGGTAGAACCCCCAATCCCGATGTGCTCTGTAACCGCGAGATAAAGTTTGATGTTTTTCATGAAGCTGCCCAAAGATTTGGTGCCGATTTTATTGCTACCGGACATTATGCGCGAACAAAAAAAGTTGAAACAGCGTCAGGTATTTATACACGCTTATTGGCTGGCAAGGATAGCAATAAGGATCAGTCCTATTTTTTATGCCAGTTATCGCAGTGGCAACTCGACAATGTTTTATTTCCCCTTGGCGAAATAGAAAAACCCGAAGTAAGGCGTATTGCGGCTAAATTGGAGCTGGCTTCGGCAGATAAAAAGGATTCGCAAGGTATTTGTTTTGTGGGCAAGGTTGATCTACCCACCTTTTTGCAGCAAAAGCTGGCCCCAAAAACCGGGAAAGTAATAGAAATTTCTGCCGATGATGAGTATTTTACAAATCAGAATAATCTTCTACAAGGTGAAACCAATAAAGAAGATCTGATTGAGAAATCAGTAAAGCCTTATGATTTTTCAGTTGCCCATGGGGTAATCGCTGGTGAACATCGTGGTGCACATTATTATACCATTGGCCAGCGAAAAGGTTTGAGTATCGGCGGCAAATCTCTTCCATTATTTGTTCTGGGAATAGATGTTGAGAAAAACATTGTATACGTGGGTCAGGGACACAATCATCCGGGACTTAACCGCAAGGGTTTGTTTATTGCTTCTGATGAAATACACTGGATACGACCAGATTTGGCGCTTAAATCCGGGGAAGAAAAAGACTGTTTGGTAAGAATACGCTACCGTCAGGCACTACAAAAGGCAACTCTTTTTATGCGCGAAAAAGGTTTATATATCCTTTTTGATGAATGGCAGCGGAGTATTGCCGCCGGACAATTTGCGGCATGGTACTATGGTGATGAAGTTACAGGTTCAGGAGTAATATCCTGATTTAAAGATAATTTTCTGCCCATAAATTCCCAGAACTCAAAATGAAAATTCTCTCCTGATGCTTTAGGAAAGGTTTTTCCAAACGATTGGTTGTCTTTTTCATCCGGAACCAATAGCAGGGGTTCATCCTTGTAAAGCAGGGGCACCTCCGGGTGAAACTGGATTCCGACCACATTTTTGTATTTTTCATGTTCAATGGCTTCCACAATAATGCCATCCATGCAGGTAGCTGCTACTCTCCATCCCTTTCCAATCTCTTTGAGAGCCTGGTGATGGGAGCTGAGAACGTTTGGCGTTTCTTCGGGGCCTCCAAGCAAGGATTGTAGCTGGCTGCCAGGCATTATCCGGATGGGATGAAAGCTGCCCCTGAAAAGGTCTGCATCAGGCCTTAGGTTGGTATTATAGTTTCGATGTTGCCGGTGAGTGGGCTGAGCCAAAAGACTTTCAACTGTGTTAATCCCATAAATTTCTGAAGGAATATCCTGGTACATGGAGCCACCTGTAGCAATGTTCATGGTTTGCATACCCAGACAAATACCGAGAATGGCATAATCGGGGTTGTTTTCGAGTAGTGGTATGTACTGTTCATCCTGGTATCCACCCAGCAGATGAAACAAAAAGGAATGTTCGAGGTAATGGCGGTTGGGATCGGTAATAATTGTAAGCAATAGCGTGGGCTCATTGTAAACCGCCGGCGGAATATCCGGGCCGCCAAAAAACAGGGCACCTGAACTGTTGTTGAATAACTCATTGAACTGACTTGAAAGTGAGTTCTCAGTAAATAAATTTTCCTGACTTAAATCTTCTTCAAATCCATAAAGCGAAATGTTGGTAATCTGATTTTCGGCTAAAAACGCTGCCGATTTTTGGTAGTCGTAGGCTGCTGATTCATGGTATACTCCAATGGTATTTAATCCTTCCGGGATTTTTAAAATGTTATTTTCCGTGAGGTATAAAAAGGTTTCCAGATTGCCAACCGTAGGGTGCATCAAAAGTATCGTTTTTTCTGATGGGTCAAAAACGAAAGAATTCTCTTCTTTGATGGGTTCTGAGCACCCTGAAACCATCAGTAAATATAAAACTATAAGCTTGCTATACTTTTTCATACGTTATAATTAAGGCCTATGGAAAATTCGTTTATTCAAAGTTATTCATTGGCCAGGGTTTCAGGGTTATAAAGGTTCTCATCAGGCTCGCAAACCACTCTGAACCCAATTCCTTTCATATCTGAATACCACCATAGGCTTCTGGGTTGTTGTGGATCGGTTTTCAGCCATTCGTCGTGTTGTGTCATGGCTCGTGCCGCCGATCTTACCTGTAAAGCGTCTGAATTGTAATGTCCGCCTCTCACAACTTTTTCGCTACCAGATGATGGGCCTTTCGGGTTCTCAACATCCAAGGCTGTTTGTGCATAGGCATCCGGAGCATACCAGTCAGAGCAGTACTCCAATACATTTCCACTCATATTTAACAGACCGAATGGGTTGGGATTAACAAAGGATGGTTCTTGTGTACGGCTGGCAGAATTCATTTCATATACAACATAGCTGTTGATGGTTGTTGTATCGGTACCGAACAGGCTGGCCCGTATTCCTCCGGAAACATATTTGCGTGGGTTTCCATCGAAGAAATAGGGGGTTTCTGTTTCTGCACGACAGGCATATTCCCACTCTGCTTCGGTGGGTAGCCGGTATTTTTTGCCGGTTTGTTCAGAAAGCCACTGGCAATAGATCTCTGCAGCATAGTGTGTCATGGTAATTGCCGGCCTATTGCCACCGCCCCAGCCTTGTTCGGGTATGCCAAAGGGTGGGGTAGGGCCGCTAATGGCATCTGGTGAAGCAGCGTTGTGAGCAATAACCGCTTGTGGGTTGAGTCTTCCTTCGGCCATGGTATTGCGGTAAAATGCCCAGAATTCATTCCAGGTAACCTCTGTTTGCCCCATGAAAAATGGCGAAACCGTAACATTGCGAACGGGGCCTTCATCATCATTTCTTCCAAATTCATTATCAGGGCTTCCCATTTTAAAACTACCTCCTGGTATGGCTATCATTTCAAATGCAACGGAAGTATTGGGGATCTGCTCGGTATAGTTTTCAAATGCAGTAATAGTGGCAGCTTCCGTAAACAAGGGTCCTGAAGGGCTCTCATCTCCCGGAATGGAAGTCATCTGTTCATGAATATAATTGGGGTTGTAATGGCCGGCATCGAGATGGCAGTTCAGGCAGTTCAGACCAAGTTTTTCCTTGTTCATATCATAGTGAAGGTGTGCTTTTTCGCCATCAGCAGAAAGCCCTTTTGGGAAGAGATTGTCGTGGCACGAAATACACGATGCTTCGTACGTGTGTTTGATGGCGGCAGACAGTTCCCGTTTTGCTTCCCAATTGATTTTATCGGTATCTTTAAAAACCATGGCGTAAACATCTCTGGCACCGGTAGTTGCTTTGGCTGTTAGATAGTGGATGGATCCGGGAGGCGGCAAATGGCATTGAACGCAGTGCACTACAATACCCGATTTGTTGTCGTAATGAGTTGACAAACGCCAGGCATCTTCAGCATGAGGGTGCACGTGGCAACTCATGCAAAACTCGTCGGTTGAAGTGAATTTTATGGCTTTTGAAGATAACAGGATTACCATAGCTCCGATGGCAAATCCTATTAAAACAAAGTATTTCCCTTTCAATTTAAAGGCTGATTTTTTTGTCATGTATTGCTAAAATATAAACAATAGATAAATATCTTTATGTATTTCGGAGATATGACTTTTACAGTGCTGTTTAGTTTTCCGGATAATAAGATGTTGAGAATCAAAATTAGCTTCCAACTATTTAAAAAAGACAATTCCGGATATCAAAGTAAAAGAAACCCCGGAATTGCCCATCTTTAGAGTATTTTTTCTGAAATTCTTTCAGAATCTATATCGGATCTCCGGGTTTTTGGCCAGGTACCGGGGCAACACCTTCCTTATAAAATGGTAGGTCGGTCATGGCATACTCTTCGGGTCCATACCTTAAGTCGGATGCCATAATCTCTTCCCAGGTAATTTGTTTCCCGGTATAGGCAGCTTCACGCCCCAGAATGGTAACCATAGTAGAATTGGCCAGGTCTTCAGCCTGGTTGATTTTTTTGTTTAGTCTTATGGATTCAACCAAGTGAACATGCTCCTGGTCATAGGCATTTTTCACCGGATTGTTTTCATAATCGTATTTCCATGTTACTTCGCCCTTAAAGTTTTCGATTCTGAAGTTTCCGCCTTGCAGGTAGCAAACTCCTTCTGTCCCCATTATGGATTCGGAAACATTGTTATCGCAACCATCTATCTGGCGTGCAGTTGCCAGCATTCTTTTGTTGTTTTCGTATCTGTAGTCTACACTAAAGAAATCGAAAATATCTCCTGTAAGGCGTTGTGCTCTTCCTCCATAACCTACAGCATCTAAAGGCAACATGCCTGTAAGCCATGTAACAATATCTACATTATGAACTGCCTGGTCAAGAATATGATCGCCACTTAGCCACTTAATATTGAACCAGTTGCGGATGTTGTATTCCATGTCGGTTTCTCCTGGGCGTTTGGTTCTGTTCCACCATGCACCCTGATTCCAGTGAGCTGTAGCAGAAAGTACTTCACCAATGCCACCATTTTTAATTTCCATGTAAGCCGCCCAGTAATCTTTTTGGTGGCGACGCTGATTGCCTGTAACTATACTAAGTCCGGATCTTTCAGCTTGCTTTGCAGCTACCAGAACTGTGCGGATACCAACAGGATCAACGGCAGCCGGTTTTTCCATAAAAACATGTTTGTTGGCAGCCACAGCGGCTTTTAAATGTTCGGGGTGAAAGTGGGTTGGCGTGCAGATTAAAACCAGGTCGATATCCTGCTCCAGCACTTTGTTTATGGCATCAAAGCCAATGAAACACATGCTTTCTTCTACCTGGTTGTTTTTTTCAGTGGCCAGCCTGCTGCGGCAGTCCTGCAGGCGGTCATCAAAAACATCACCCAGAGCAACGATGGAAAGATCGTCGCCCGCATTCAGAAAGTTAAAAGCAGCGCCGGTACCCCTGCTTCCGCAGCCTACCAATCCTGCCTTAAGGGGTTTGCCAGCAGGCGCTTTATCCACAAAAGAATAAATACCTAATTCTTCAGGTTTGAACTGTGTGCCACTGTTTCTTGCACAAGAAGTCATCAATGGGCCAACGCCAAATGGGAGGCTGGCACCAAGCAATGCTGATCCGGTAATAAAATCTCTTCTTTTCATATTCGTGTATTTATTATTGAAAGGTTATTGATACATTTTGTGCTGATCTTATTAGGCGATACTCTTTTTCCAAACCGACACTCACTGCCTTTTGCCTTACTAAAGGATAAGGAAATGAAAGAACAGTTGTGGTTAATTACCTGTCGGTGTATATTTTGCAAGATTGTACGTGCAATTTTAACGAATGGAAATCTTTGCAAAAACCTGCCAAATTTAACCAAAAATTATTAAACAGGCAGATTTTGTTTGAGAGAGAATTTTGTTGAAGAAATTATGGGTGTTTTAAAGTGTGGGTAATCGAATTGGGTTCTCGTGGGGTAAAAAAAAAGACTTACAGGATTGTAAGTCTTTGATTTTCAAGTCGGGGTGGCAGGATTCGAACCTACGACCTCCTGCTCCCAAAGCAGGCGCGATACCGGGCTACGCTACACCCCGAAAATATTTTTATTAAAAGAACTTTACGACCTTCCCGATCATAAATCGGGACGCGCTAACCGGGGCTACGCTACACCCCGAAAATGCGATGTCTATTTTGTTTTGCGGAGAGAGGGGGATTCGAACCCCCGGTACCCTTACGAGTACGTCAGTTTAGCAAACTGGTGGTTTCAGCCACTCACCCACCTCTCCGGATGATATTTTAAAGAACTGAATTAGAAGAATCGAGTAAGTGTCAGTTTAGTCTCGTTGTGCCAACGAGAGTGGTTTGATCCACTCACCCACCTCTCCGGATGATATTTTAAAGAACTGAATTAGAAGAATCGAGTAAGTGTCAGTTTAGTCTTGCTAATATTAGCGAGAGTGGTTTGATTCACTTACCTAATTATCCGTTTTTGTTATTTATATGAACTTAATCCTTGTTTTATTTTGAGTTTGCAAAAATACATAAATCATTTGTTCTGGCAAATATATTTTTTGCTTAAAAAGATTATTTTGTAGTAAAGTGCGGTCAAACTTTTTTTATTAAGTTTCAATGGTACTTCATGGTCTTCCTAAATTACTAATCAGGACCCATATATTATTGATCTTGTGTTTTTAAAAAAATGAGAACTAAATAATACTTTATTCGTTTGTTTTCGAATCTGACCTTTTTTTTCATTGTACCGCTAATAATGTTATTCTTTATTACTGAATTTATTTCCAATTCATTGGGTTATTTATACTCTGCAATGCTACGAAGGTTTATTTTCGCAAATATTGTTTACTCAACCAATGAACATACTAGTTTTAGTCCCATGTTTTAATTAACAACCAATTAATTTAGCTTTACAAAAGATGAAATTGTTTTTATGGATTTTTTTTTTCTACTTTTACTTCATCTAACAGTTTAATATTACATTTTAATATTTTTAAATGATGAAAAGACGATGCTTTCAGTCCGTGGTTTTGCTAATTTTATTAGTTCTATCAGGGATTACTATGGGACAAATTCCCTCTCCAAAAGATTTTTTTGGATTCACTCCAGGTGATGATCGGCAAATGTTTACATACGAAAAATTAATGGAGTATATAACGTTGCTTGATGGGCAGTCGCCTATGGTGCATGTAAGGCAAAGTGGTTTAACCGAAATGGGTAAACCGATGTACATCATATTTATTTCATCAGAGGAAAATATTGCCAATCTTGATAGGCTGCAAGAGATTAACAGGCAGCTTGCATTAGATGATATTGAGCCGGGAACAAACCGTGAAGATCTGATCCGGGAAGGAAAGGTGTTTTTTCTATCGACCCTTAGCATGCATGGTAGTGAAGTTGGCCCAATTCAGGCATTTCCGCTTGTTGCTCATGAGTTAATTGCCGGAGATGACCCACGCAGACAGTCTATTCTTGATAATACAGTAGCCATGTTTATTCCTCATAATCCTGACGGAATGAACATGATTGTTGAACATTACAATAAACATAAGGGTACGCCCCTTGAAACCAGTTCCATGCCAGGGGTGTATCATAAATACGTAGGACATAATATAAATCGTGATTTGGTTACCTTGTGGCAGAGTGAAAATCAATTGGTTGCTGATGTTTATTCCACACAATGGTTTCCTCAGGCTATGGTAGAACGCCATCAGATGGGTTCTTACGGACCACGGTTTTATATTTCTCCGCCTCATGATCCTATTGCTGAAAATGTTGATGCCGGAATCTGGAGCTGGTCGAGAGTTTACGGCTCACGCACCCTTAATGAGTTAACCAAAGCAGGGATTGACGGAGTTTCTGTTAATTATCTTTTTGATGATTACTGGCCAGGAGCAACCACCACATCTATCTGGAAAGGGGTAATTGGTATGCTTTCAGAAGCAGCCAGTGTCAATATTGCATCTCCAATATATATTGAACCCAACGAATTGCAGACTACTGGAAAAGGAATGGGAGAATATGCCATCAGTATTAATATGCCTAGTCCATGGAAGGGCGGATGGTGGCGATTATCCGATATTGTGCGTATGGAGCTTGAAAATACCTTTTCTTATTTAAATACATCGGTGTTGCATAAAAATGAAATTCTTCTCTTTCGTAATGAAGTTACAAAACGTGAGATAAAACGGGGCAATAATGAAGCTCCATATTACTATATAGTCCCACAAAAGCAACATGATACCAGCGAAATGGTTAATATGATAAATCTTTTGCATCGGCATGGCGTAAAATCCTATGCCTTAACAGAAGAGATTACTTTGCAAAATCAGCAATTTAAAGCAGGAGATATTGTAATTCCACTGGCCCAGCCTTACAGGGCATTTATTAAAGAAGTAATGGAAAAACAAAAATTCCCTGCCCGCCATTACACTCCTGATGGCGAATTGATCAAACCTTATGATATAACCACATGGTCATTGCCCCTGCACAGAGGTGTTTCGTCTGTTGAAATTAATGAACAGAATTACGATTTAACAGGAAGGCTAAGCCCTGTTCAAATTCCCTACGTTATTCGGCAGAAAGCAGAAGATGACGCCCAATGGGCTGTATTTTCAGCCAATAACAATGAGTCTTACAAAGCTTTGTTTCTATCATTAGAGAAAGGTTTAAAAGCAGAGCGTGCCAAAACTTCTTTTTTTGCCGAAGATAAAAGTTTTCCGGCAGGCAGTATTTTAGTAAGGCTGCGCAATGGTTTTGATGAAGTTTTGAATCAGCTTGTTGTTAATCCAACCTTTTTGAAGGAGAAACCAACAGTGGAAACGATGTCTGTTTCTGTTCCAAAAATAGGGCTGGTAGAAACCTGGAATCATGATATGGATGGCGGCTGGTTGCGATTTATTTTTGATAAATACCACATACCCTATAAAGTTTTAAGGCCTTTTGATTTGCAAACAGAGCGACTAACCGGAAATTACGATATCCTGTTTTTCTCTGATCAGTCGAAATCGGTCTTTATGACAGGGAAATATGAACGAAGCGGCCAGTCATTTCCGTCGCGCTATCCTCCGGAATATGCTAAAGGTATGGGAAAGAAAGGATTGGAGAATCTATTAACTTTTGTGAATGAAGGAGGAAATGTTATGGCCTGGGGGCCGGCCACTGAGCTTTTTACAGGGACCTTATCTATTGGTGAAGATGACAATAAGGAGGAATTTATGCTACCGATCAGCGATATAAGCAAAGGTCTTACTACCAAAGGTTTATATGTTCCCGGGTCTTTGATAAGAGTGAATCTTGCACAAGATCATCCACTTACTTATGGTATGCCATCAGAAATAGGCGTTTTTCATAGGGGGGAACCGGTTTTCCAAACCAGTATTCCCTATTTTGATATGGATAGAAGGGTAATTGCCAGTTTTCCGTCAGATGATTTACTTATGAGTGGTTATGCCGAACATGAAGAACTGATGGAGAACAAAGCAGCTTTGGTATGGCTTTCGAAAGGGAAAGGTCAGATAGTATTATCATCCTTTAATCCTCAATTCAGGGCGTCTACCCCCATTACTTTTAAGCTGATTTTTAATGCGTTGTTTTTGTAGATAATAAAAGCTGAGTTTTTGGTCTAAGTTTCTTGATCAGTTTTTTACTGCCTAATTAGTCATGGGCAAAGTGTGCTTTTATTATTCCGGCTTTTGCCGGGCCCACAACTTCTGTGAGCCTTTCCGGAGATGCCTCACGAATCCCTTTAACTGATTTGAACTCTTTCAGAAGGAGCAAGGCTGTTTTTTCACCAATGCCTTTAATGTCTGATAATTCGGATTTCATGCTTCCTTTTTGTCTTTTTTGCCGGTGATGGGTTATGCCAAAACGGTGGGCTTCATCGCGCAGATGCTGGATAATTTTCAGGGTTTCAGATTTTTTGTCGATATATACCGGTATGCTGTCACCCGGGAAGTAAATCTCTTCCAGTCTTTTGGCAATTCCAATAATAGGAAGATTATCAAGCAAATCAAGTTTTTGTAATGCACTTACTGCCGAACTTAATTGTCCTTTTCCTCCATCAACAACAATGAGTTGGGGTAAAGGTTTCTCTTCTTCTATTAGCCGTTTGTATCTTCTGTAAACCACTTCTTCCATTGAAGCAAAATCGTTGGGACCTTCTACTGTTTTGATATTAAAATGCCGGTAATCTTTTTTAAAGGGCTTGGCATCTCTGAATACTACCATGGCGGCAACAGGATAGGATCCCTGCGTGTTGCTATTGTCGAAACATTCTATGTGCTCGGGCAATTCTGGTAAACCAAGGTCTTTCTGCATCTTTTCCAAAATCCTTTTGGTATGTCTTCTGGGGTCAACCAGTTCCTGTTGCTTCATCTTTTCGAGTCTGAAGTATTTGGCATTACGCTCCGATAGTTCGAGTAGTTTTTTCTTATCACCTTTTTGTGGAACGGTATATCTTACATCTGGAAGACAAATAGAAGGTTTTAAAGGAACAATTATTTCTGCTGCTTCACTTTTAAACCGCTGCCTGATTTCTGTTATGGCAATTTCGAGCAACTCGCTGTTGGTTTCTTCGAGCCGTTTTTTAAGCTCCAGGGTATGAGATTGTACCACGGCACCATCAACTACTTTTATGAAATTTATAAAAGCAATGCTTTCATCAGAAATAACCGAAAAAACATCTACATTGCTTACCGAAGCATTTACCACCATTGATTTGGCCTGGTAGTTTTCCAGCAGTGAAAGCTTATCTTTAATAATTTGGGCCTTTTCAAATTGAAATTCAAGGGCATATTGCTGCATCATCGTCTTTAGCTGATGAATAACAGCATTGAGATTCCCTTTAAGGATTTCTGTAATTTGCTTTACTGTTATGTTGTAGTCTTCTTCTGTTTGAAGCCCTTCGCAGGGGCCGGAACAGTTTCCAATGTGGTATTCAAGGCAAACCTTAAACTTTTTGGCTGCAATGTTTTCATTGGTGAGTTTTAACCGGCAATTTCTGTATTGAAACAGTTGACGTACCAAATCCAAAAGGGTGCGCATCATTCTTACAGATGCATAGGGCCCCAAATAGGTACTGCCATCTTTTACAACGTTTCGTGTAGGAAATATTCTTGGGAAGGGCTCATTTTTTATACATATCCAGGGAAAGGTTTTGTCATCCTTGAGCATGACATTATAGCGCGGCTGGTATTTCTTAATCAGGTTGTTTTCGAGAAGCAGGGCGTCTATTTCGGTTTCAACAACAATATGCCTTATTTCGTTAATTCGCCGAACCATAACCATTACCTTGCCGCTTTGCGAAGTATCGCGGTTAAAGTATGATGATACCCTTTTCTTGAGATTTATGGCTTTCCCTATGTAAATTATATTCCCCTCTTCATCAAAATACTGATAAACCCCGGGCTTATGAGGCAAGCTTTTCAGTATAAGCTGGAGTTTATCAGTATTGTTTAGTAGTGGTGTCATGAAATTTTTTTAGGCGAAAGTAAAAATTAATCATTTACCATAAACCTTACCTATTTAAATTTTCAAAACCACCTGATATTAATTTTGATCAGAGCTAACCTTACTATTGTTGGCTCATCATCTTATCTACCTTTTCTTTCACATTGGAATTTAGGTTGTAAGATTGCATAATTTGCTGGTATTCTTTTACCTTCAACCCTTCATCCTGAATTGCCTTTATCATGGTTTGTTCCATTTCCATCTGCATTGATTGAACCTGAGCCAGTGTCTCATTGAAGGCTTGTTTCTCATCTTCTGATGCATCAATACTTTCTGGTCCTTTTTGTTGTGCCTCGGTTAATAATTCATTAAAACGACTTATGGAAAGGTCTTGTTCTTGAATGGCTTCTACCATTGATGCCTGGCCCTGTTCCTGTAGGGTCATTACTTTAGAAATGGCATTTACAAACAATTCAAGTTGCTCATCGGGATAATCATCAGGTAATTCGGCTGGTGGGATGGATGGTTGTTGGGGAGCGGTTTGGGCTAAAAGGGTTGAAGTTGAAAAAACTAAAATTACAATACTAAGAAAAATTTGATTTACTGATTTTTTTAAAAACATAATTGTTATTTTTTGTTTGAAAATTAATGAGTTACAAATGTAAAGCTCATGGGAAGGGGCACAAAATGAAATTTCCTAAAAAAGAAAAAAATGAGTAGGTTTGCCATCTAAAAAATCAAAAAAATTGACGAAAGAAGTCCATAAACATGTTGAAACACCCCTGATGAAGCAATATTATTCCATCAAGGGTAAATACCCCGAAGCATTATTGTTGTTCAGGGTAGGAGATTTTTATGAAACCTTTGGAGATGATGCAATTACAGCATCTCAAATCCTTGGAATAGTGCTTACAAGACGTGCCAATGGTTCTGCTTCATACGTTGAGCTAGCAGGTTTTCCGCATCATGCATTGGATACTTATCTTCCAAAATTGGTGAAGGCAGGGCAGAAGGTTGCCATTTGTGATCAACTGGAAGACCCCAAGTTGACAAAAAAAATAGTGAAAAGGGGGGTTACCGAACTGGTTACTCCCGGTGTAGCCTTTAGTGATAAGGTGCTTGATCATAAAGAGAATAATTTTTTGGCTGGTATTCATTTTCAGGGAAACCTATGTGGTATCGCTTTTTTGGATGTTTCTACCGGTGAATTTTTTGCCGACCAGGGGAGTCGGGAGTATATCGACAAGCTTATTCAAACTTTCCGACCCAGTGAAATGGTAGTACAAAAGAATCGTTTGCGCGAACTGCATGAAATGTTCCCCGGCAAATACTACACATCGAGCCTCGAAGACTGGGTTTTTACCCGAGATTTTGCCGATGATCATTTGCTAAAGCACTTCGGCACTCTTTCCTATAAAGGTTTTGGGATTGAAGAAATAGATTACGGAATTATTGCTGCCGGCGCGGTTATGCATTATTTGGCTGAAACCCGCCATGATAAAATCCAGCATATTACCAAAATTGCCCGTATTGACGAAAGTAAATACGTTTGGCTGGATAAGTTTACAATCAGGAACCTGGAATTATTACATTCTCTCAATGACAATGCCACCAGCCTTATTCAGGTGTTAGATCATACTTTGTCGCCCATGGGTAGTAGAATGCTCAAAAGGTGGATCGTGCTTCCACTGAAAGACCGCGCCCAAATGCAGGAAAGGCATAATGTTGTAGAGTATCTAAATCAAAACGAAGGTATTACGGATGATTATGCCAAATACATAAGGCGTATTGGTGATTTGGAGAGATTGATTTCGCGCGTGGCAGTCCAAAAAATTATGCCCCGCGAATTGTTGCAGGTGCAGAAAGCTTTGGAAGCCCTTCAGCCCATCCGGGAAATGTGCCTGGCATCAGAGAACGCGCCTATCCGGGCTATTGGCGATAAGATCAATCTGTGCACAGAAATAAGAGACCGCATTGCCAGGGAAATTTTGCCTGAGCCATCTTCGTTGATTACCAAGGGAAATGTGATTGCCCCGGGTGTGAGTGATCTTCTGGATGAATTACGAGGTATTTCCGGAACAGGAAAAGACTATCTGGCCCAAATGCGGCAGCGTGAAATGGAGCGAACCGGAATTTCCAATATCAAGATATCTTATAACAATGTGTTTGGTTATTACCTTGAAGTTACCAATACCCACAAAGACAAAGTGCCTGATGACTGGATCAGGAAACAAACCCTGGTAAATTGCGAAAGGTATATTACCCCCGAACTGAAAGAATATGAGGAAAAGATTCTGGGTGCTGAAGAGAAAATCCTACAGGAAGAAGAAAGGATTTTCCGGGAGCTGGTTGCAGCACTCTCTGAATACATTGAGCCCATTCAGATCAATGCAAATGTTGTTGCCCGTCTCGATTGCCTTTTGTGCTTTGCATCTGTTGCCAGACAATTCCAATATGTAAAACCTGAAATGAATGATTCGTTTACCATTGATATACAGCTGGGACGGCATCCTGTAATTGAACAACAATTGCCACCCGGAGAAGAATACGTTGCCAACGATGTTTTGCTCGATAATGAGAAGCAGCAGATCATTATGATTACCGGGCCCAATATGTCGGGTAAATCTGCCTTGTTAAGGCAAACTGCTCTCATTGTTTTGTTGGCCCAAATCGGGTCTTTTGTTCCGGCGAAGGAAGCGAAAATTGGCTGGGTTGATAAAATTTTTACCAGGGTTGGAGCATCAGACAATATTTCGTCGGGGGAATCAACTTTTATGGTTGAAATGAACGAAACTGCCAGTATTCTTAATAACATCAGCAATCGAAGCCTGATTTTGCTCGATGAGATCGGACGCGGGACCAGCACCTACGATGGTATAAGTATTGCCTGGGCAATTGCCGAGTACCTGCATGAGCACCCACTTTTCAGGGCTAAAACCCTTTTTGCCACTCACTATCACGAGCTGAATGAGATGGCTGCATCCTTTTCGCGGATTAAGAATTTTAATGTTTCGATTAAGGAAATGCATAACACTGTGATCTTTTTAAGGAAGCTTGTGGAAGGGGGCAGTGAGCATAGTTTTGGTATTCATGTGGCCCGCATGGCCGGTATGCCCAAAACAGTAATCGGCAGAGCCAACGAAATTCTTGGGCAATTGGAGAAAAGTCATAGCCATGAAGAATTGGCAGGAAAAAAAGGGCTTAACAAAATGAAGGGGAAAGCGAATGATCAGTATCAATTAAGTTTTATTCAGTTAGACGATCCGCTTTTGTTGCAGATTAAGGAAGATATTTTAAATACTGATATCAATACCCTTACCCCGGTTGAAGCTCTTATGAAACTAAATGAGATAAAAAGGCTATTGGGTAAGTAGTGAATGTAAAAAACATGAGTTTTCTTGCTGGCACTAAGTAGTATCTAAGTAAACATTTTATAAAGAAACAGGCCCTGTTAAATTCAATTTAACAGGGCCTGAAAGATATTGTTAAGAAAGTATTTTCTGATTAGTTACGGTATCCCATTTTCTGTAATACCTCATCACTCAAATCAAATCTTACATCAGAATAGATAATATTACCACCGCTGGATTTGTCGAAAATAATCGCATAATTGCCACGGGTAGCAATATCTTCAATGGCGGTATAGATTTGATCCTGGATAGGTTTTACCAATTCTTCCCGTTTTTTGAAAAGGTCTCCCTCTCGTCCGAAGCGCTGCATTTGAAGCTCCTTGGCTGTTCTTTCCATAGCGATAATTTGCTCTTCGCGTTCCTTACGCATTTCTTCGGGCAAAAGAACCGATTCGGTTTGGTATTCGCGATAGAGTTGCTCTACTTCTGCAAATTTGGCTTCAATTTCAGTTTGCCATTGCTTGGAAAGTTCGTTAAGTTCCATTTGGGCTGCCTGATATTCAGGAATATTTTCCATAATATAATCTGTATCGATAAAAGCAAAACGTTGCCCTATCGCTGAAAAACCTGCAAAAAGTATAATTGAAGTTAAAAAGATAATTTTTTTCATGACTTATTTCTCCTTATTTGGATAATACTTATTTTTAAACTGACTGAGTACTTAATCTTAACATATATCGTACCAATCAAAACATATTAGTCTATTGACTGACCGATGCTAAAGTGAAATCTTCCACCGTTATCGCCAGGTCTTCCGGCAACTTCATCGAACCCGTAACCCCAGTCGAGGCCAAGCAAACCAAACATGGGTAGAAATATTCTAACACCAAAACCTGCGGAACGCTTGAGATCAAATGGGCTGAAACTGCCAAAGCTACTCCATGAGTTACCTGCTTCTACAAATGCCAGGGCATAGATGGTTGCCATAGGATTAAGAGAAACGGGGTATCTTAATTCAGCAGTGTATTTGTTGTAAACATTACCGCCAATAAACTGGCCTCTGTTGTCCATTGGTGTTAATGAATTGTTGGCGTAGCCTCTCATGGCAATGATTTCACGACCATCTATTTCCCATCCTGAAAGCCCATCGCCCCCAAGATAGAATCTCTCGAAGGGTGAAACTCCAATATCTTTGTTGTAAAAGCCAAGAAATCCCATGCGGGTTCGGGTACTTAAAACCAAATCTCCGAGTAAACGGGTGTAAAAACTGGTTTTGAATTTCCATTTATGATATTCCAACCACTTATACAGTTCATTTTCATCTACCGCAGAAAAATCTTTTCCGTTTATAAGAGAGTACGGTGGTGTTATTTGCAGGCCCAGGGAAACTTCAGATCCCTGTCTGGGATAAAGGGGGGCATCAACAGAATTACGTCCAAACTCGATTCCATAATTGAAGTTGTTGGCATTGCCATCATCAATCATAAAGCTTAACCCTGCTACAGTGCTAAGGTTCTTAATTTCATAACGTTGAAATCCTAAAGTTTGTCTTAAATAAAAGAAATCATCGGGTACTCTCAGCCTTCTTGCCAAACCTACTGATGAACCAATAATGCTGTAATAGCCATACAATTCGCTACTTTGCGGATATTGATTACGGTGTGTGGTTTGAAACACAGATACGCTGAGTGCATTGGGTTTTTTGCCTCCCAGCCAGGGTTCCATAAATGACGCACTATATGATACATAGCCTCTTCCGTAAGTTTGCCCCCTAAGTGTTAGCTTTTGCCCGTCGCCGCTTGGTAAAGGTCTCCAGGCATCTTTTTTCAGGATATTTTTTGTGGAGAAATTATTGAAAGATAAACCTAAAGTACCAATGATACGACCTGCTCCCCAGCCGCCGGACAGCTCTATCTGGTCAGATGAAGTTTCTTCTACAATATAATTGATATCAACTGTTCCATCTACAGGGTTAGGGGTTGGAACAACATCAATTTTTTCCTGGTCGAAATAGCCTAACTGAATAATGTCACGCTGGCTTCTGATAATGTCTGACCGGCTGAATAACATTCCGGGCCGGGTACGAATTTCACGAAGAATAACATGGTCGTTGGTTTTGGTATTACCCATTACCGTAACTTTGTTTACTTCGGCCTGCTGCCCTTCATAAATCCTTATTTCAAGGTCAATAGAATCGTTGCTTACATTAACCTCAGTGGGGCTAACATTGAAAAACAAATATCCATCGTCAAGATAAAGAGAACTTACATCAATACCTTCAGGGTTCATGAACAGATTTTTATCCAATAGCTTCTGGTTATAGATATCACCCTTATTCATTCCGAGAACTTCAGATAAGAGTTCGTCTTTATAAACTGTATTTCCTACCCATGTAATATCTCTGAAATAATACGTCGGGCCTTCATCAATAAAAAGCTCTATTACAATGCGATTTTCTTCAACAAAGTAAGTGGTATCCCGCAGAATTGCAGCATCTCTTTTCCCTAACTCATTATATCTTTCTATAATTAATTGTTTATCTTCAGCAAACTGATCCTGAATAAGTTTTGATGCATTAAACAGAAACCAAATGCTTCTTTCGCGGGTTTTTTTCATTAATCTTTTGATCTGAAAATCTGAAAGAACTTCATTGCCGTGCACAATTACTTCCTTAATTCTGGTTCTTTCTCCCCGGCTAACATCAAACTCAAGAATAAGGCTGTTGCTACGAACGGTATCCGTAACCTGGGTAATGTTTACATCGGGTTTTAAATATCCTTTTTCAACATAATAGTCTTTAATAGTATTTGATGCACGAAACATCATATTTTCAGTTACTACATCACCACGAATTAGATTTAGTGATTCGGTGAGTTTTGTTTCATCTGATTTTCTTACTCCTTTAAATTCAAATCTTGATAATCGGGGTCTTTCTTTGACGGCGATATCAAGAAAAATCATATTATCCTGTATGGAAGTTACACCAATAGACACATCGGTAAAAAGCCCTTGCCTCCAGATATTGTTGATAGCTCTGGAAATGTCTTCGCCAGGTACTACAATTTCGTCGCCCACATTAAGCTGGCTTACCATGAGGATCACGTTTTGATCCATATAATTGATACCTGATACGCTTATCCCACCGATAACATATTCGCGGGGATTATTATAGTTAACGGTAATCTGGTTTCCGGTAAGAACATTCTGAGATCTTACAAGGGTTTTCGATGAAAAAATGAATAATAGTAATGCCAGAAAAATTAGCTTTTTTATCATTATAGGGTTTTATTTTAATGCAGGGTTTGTTGTTTTCAGGTTATAATGTAATGTGTTTTTGTTTTGTTGTATGTTATGTTTTTCCAAATCTTCTGTCTCTTCTTTGGTAATCCAGTACAGCCTGATAAAAATGTTTCTTGCGAAAATCAGGCCATAGAACAGGTGTAAAATATAATTCACTATAGGCAATTTGCCAAAGTAAAAAGTTGCTAATTCGTAATTCTCCGCTGGTTCTTATGAGTAAATCAGGGTCTGGAGTTCCGCTTGTTTGCAGAAACGAATTGAACAAGGACTTATCTATTTTATCCGGGTCTATTTTGTTATCCTTTACTTGTTTGGCAATATCCTTTACTGCTTTTATTATTTCCCATTGTGAGCTGTAACTTAGAGCTACAATTACATTAAGCTGGGTATTGTTTTTTGTTATTTCCATGGCTTCCCTTAGTTCGGCAATTGTATCGGGAGGCAGAGATTCAATATCCCCAATAGCTTTAAGTTTAGCTCCTTTTTCAAGTAATTCGGGTGTTTCACTTCTTATGGCACTAACCAGCAGGCTCATCAGGGTATCTATTTCTTTTTTGGGCCTGCACCAGTTTTCAGTTGAAAAAGCGTAAAAAGTAAGATTAGGAATACCTAGTTCTCCTGCGGCTTCTATAGTTTCTCTAACTGCCTGAATTCCATTTTCATGCCCAAAAATCCTTTCCTTCCCCCTTTGTCTGGCCCACCGGCCATTACCATCCATGATAATTGCAATATGTTTGGGCAGTTTATTTTTGTTGATATTATCTTTGAAATCCATTGTAAATTAACTAATTACTCTTCCGGAAAAATAGGCACAAATTTCTCAAAATATTTTAACAATTAAAAACCATAATTCAAAGTTTATGAAAAATTAATTATAGGCAGGACACCGGGTTTTGCTAAAGTCTTTGATCCTGATTGTCAGTATAATACCTGCGAACGAGTACCAGTCGTTTGAGTTTGGATTTCCACGTTGAAAATTGGCATTATTTCCTCTGTTTTCTAGACTTTTGTCGTATATTTCAAGTGCAACTGTATTATTGTTAAAAACAGAAGCATCAGGGTAAGTGGTGCTTACATCATCGAGATAATCAGTACCGGTTCTGCGCAAACCCCACTCAAATGCACCGGTAAACTGGCGGGTTATGTTAAATTTATATCCAATACCAAACAAAATATTATATGATGTAAGATTGTATGGTTTGCGATTAGGGTATAAGTCTGAACCTTGTCCTTCGGTGCGAAGTTGGTTGAGATTGAACCACTGGCCGTTTATTTCTGCCTGAGGATTAAACCAAAAAAATCCTGCGCCGCCAAAAATGTAAGGAGTTGAAGGAGTTTCCATGTCGCCAGGAGTAAAAAACAAGAAGTTTACTTCGCCTTGCGTACTTAATTCAAAAATATTAGATCTGAATTGAAGGTTTCTGTTTGTATTGTATTGTATAACAGCATCATTTCCTTCTACATTGGCCCAATAAGTGCTTACTCTTAAAGAAACGTTTTGGTTAATATTATGTCTGTATAATCCTCCAATACCTGGTCTGCTCAAACCAAAGTGTTTATTAGGATTCAGATCACCTAAATAGTATGATGTGCCGAAAAAGAAACCTACTTCATTTTTTTGCCCATAAACATAAGAATTGTTCAGGGTAAACGCTAAACTAACAAGAAATAAAATTGGGAAGAATTGTTTTTTCAACTTAAGTTGCGAATTTATCGGCATTTTACTTTAGATTCTGTTGATTATCTTACGGAATTGCAATACATATTAATTACTGTTGGGTGTTTGGAAAACGTAAACATTGGCAAAATATTTTGTTGTTTACTCCAGGCTTTCATAACTGATGTTTGCAACTAGAATCTGATAATGCCGGATGGTCTGAAAAGTACCGGGAAATTATAGTAGATGGTAATATACCCAAACATGTATGCATCGGTATTATAAGGATTTCCCCTTTGTTGCCCGGGTGCTGTTGCACTTTTTGCAAGCTGATTATTTGTCGGATTGGCAAAATATTCTGAGATAGCAACATTTGAAGGGTCGTCAAATATTATACTGTAAATGTTTGGATCAACATATGTAGTGCTAACGTCATCAATATAATCGGTAAAGGTTTTTCGATAGCCATATTGAATGCCCACTGAAAAATTTTGGTTTATTTGAAAAGTTGCACCAAAACCATAAGGAATTGCCAAAGAGATGGGCAGATATTCTTTACGAGTGGGAAAATATCCTTGTCCTTCAGTTTTTAAGGGTCGCAAATTGTACCATCCATCAGCAGGCAATTGATCAGCAGGAATACTACCGGTATAATTTGCTCTTTCAAAGTAGGCCTGAGGATTATAATAAAAGCCAGCTATTCCTGCAAATATGTAGCCCCTTATTCCTGAAAACCGAAGATTTGACCTTTGTGTAATTCTTCTGATAGTAGACCTTCGTTTTTCATAATTAAATAAATAGAACTGGGCAGTTGAAGAAAGTTCTATAATAGGAGATCTGAAATGGATGTTTCTATTGTTACGAAATGGTTCCTGGGTAAAATTATCGTCTCCGTAAACATAACCAACCGATAAATTTCCGGTAATACCTATATTTTGGAAGAGCATATAACGATATCCAGCCATGATATTTGGCCTGACTGCATTAAATTCAAAGTCTTTTATTCCCTGTGATCCAACATCATCAGCCCCTCCCAGGTCTCCCATAAATCCTGAAGAACCAAGACCTATAATAAGGTGATGGCGGTCTTTAGTCCACCTTTGGGTGTATGATTCAAAAGCAAAGGTTAACAGGATAAAAAAGGTTATTAAAAAATACCTCATGTGTTTCTGTTTTGTTGACTATGAAATTTATGTTGCTTTTCAAAAGCAAATATGATAATAAAATCAAGAGTTCAAGGTGCAAATTTAGCTAAAAATAGGAAAACCTTACATTTTGAGAAATTATATTTTAATTTCTTTTATCTAATCCCCAGGCCAATTTATTTCTTATTGTCTTGAAAAAATCTTTATTTTCAATACTAATCAGGTGTACCTTGAACTGTGCTTTTTTAATATAAAGGTCAATAGGTTGTTCCATAGGAACACTGCGGGAATCCATTATTATAAGATGGCTTTTTATCCGGCCTTCTACCCTGAGTTTAACCATAGAATTGTCTTTGATAATGATAGGACGAACCGTTAGATTATGTGAAGCGATGGGTGTAATAATGAAATTTTCGGAATCGGGAGAAATAATATTGCCTCCACAACTAAGCGAATATCCGGTAGAGCCTGTAGGGGTGGCAACAATTAATCCATCGGCCCAATAGGTATTTAAATAAAACCCGTTTACATATGCACTTACCGATATCATAGTCGCATTGTCGCGTTTCAGAACGGTTAATTCGTTCAGCGCATAAGGGAAATCACCAAAAAGTTCTTCATTTTGGGTTTCGAGTTTAAGTAATGATCGTTGATCTATCCGAAAGTTTCTTTGAAGAAGTGCCTGGATTGACAATTTCATTTCGTCAGTAGAAACGGAAGAAAGAAAGCCTAACCGACCTGTATTTATTCCCAAAACCGGAATCTCAGAATTGCGTAAATAAGGCATCGTGTCAAGCAAGGTGCCATCACCACCAATACTGATCATACAAAAACAGTTTGAAGCAATACCATTGTGGTCAGAGAATAGCTTGACAGGTTTTGTAAATTCAAAGGCTTCCTTGAGAAATTCATAAAATGTATCTTTTATAAAAAATACATCTACTTCGTTTTCAAGGAGGCGAATCATTTTTTCAATTACAGGGAAAAAATTGGGGTTAAATCTTCTTCCAAACAGTGCAATGTACATAATTATAAATTATAATAGATCCAGGCGTCTGGAGTCAAGTTTTAGAAACGTAAAAAGGAAAATAGTAAATGCCCATAATGATGATCCGCCAGAGCTGATAAATGGCAGTGGAATTCCAATAACCGGAATAAGTCCGATAGTCATACCTATATTTATTGTAAAATGGAAAAAAATAACAGATGCCAGGCCGTAACCAAAAGCTCTGCTAAAAGTTGATCGTTGTCGTTCTGCCAACAAAATGATTCTAATCAGCAGAGTAAGAAAGAGAATAATCAATAATGAACTCCCTAAAAATCCCCATTCCTCACCCACCGTGCAAAAAATGAAGTCGGTGCCCTGCTCGGGTACAAAGCTGAATTTGGTTTGTGTGCCCTGTAAAAACCCTTTGCCTGTAAGACCACCAGAACCTATGGCTATTTTTGACTGATGGAGATTATAACCCGCACCCCTTAGGTCAACGGTTTCATCAATTAATACGGCAATTCGCATTTTTTGGTGTGGCTGCAAAATCTGATCAAACACATAACTTACTCCATAAACATAAGTATTTATTACCAAAAGTATAAGTAAAAGTTGCCTGATTGATGCTGGCTTTTTTCTTAGGATTATAGCAGTCAGTAAGAAGATACTACTTAAAATTCCAATAATAATAAACTCATTAACCAATAGGGTAAGTATAAAAAGAAATACAGCAAATATACCTAAGAGAAGCAGCCATCCTGGGATATAATTTTCACGATATAAAACAATTACAAAGGTTGAAAAAACAATTGCCGAACCTGTATCATTTTGCAAAAAAATCAGCATCACAGGAATTGCGAGCAAAACAACTGGTTTAATCAAATCTTTAAAAGTTTTTATTTTCGATTTCGTATCATATATGATCTTTGCCAAAGCCAAAGCTGTGGCATATTTTGCAAATTCTGCAGGTTGTATGGCAATACCGCCTATCTGAAACCATGATTTAGAAGCATTTACTGTAGTTCCAAAAAGCAATACACCAATTAATAAAAGCATAATTCCTCCATAGATAACATAGGCAAAGGCGGGAAAAAATTTAACATCGAAGGCCAGAATGATGAGCCCAAGTAAGATTGCGGCTATTATCCAGATGAATTGTTTGCCATAACGTTGGCTAAAATCGAATATACTTGTGTGGGATTCATTTATTTCTGCGGCATATATGTTTATCCAGCCAATGAAAATCAAAGCAAGAAAAAGCAGGATGGTGATTTTATCGAGATTTTTGAATATGTTAAACTGGTTTCTCATATTTTACAGGTTGTATTTTAATGTGTTAAAATTCTGCATCAAGAATTCTTTTTTCGAACCAGGTCCTGTTAATTTCACGATTAATATATTTTTCAATCATCAAACTTGAAATAGGAGCAGCCCAGGTGGCCCCTCCTCCAGCATTCTCAACAATTACAGAAACAGCAATTTTCGGGTTTTCAAAGGGAGCGAAAGCAATAAATGCAGAGTGATTTTCGCCATGTGGATTTTGGACAGTTCCAGTTTTTCCTCCCATGGTAATGTCTGGTATTCTTGAATAGCGTCCGGTTCCTGACTCAACGGTTTCGAACATCGCCCGTGCGATGGTTTCAAAATGAATCGAATCTATAGATGTGTATCTGGGTTCTATGAATTCGGGATTTAGGTTTTCAGGAGTGCCAATAGCCTTTATAACATGGGGGGTAATATAATAGCCCCTGTTGGCAACAGTAGCTGCCAGGTTGGCTAATTGAACAGGTGTTGTCCCAATTTCTCCCTGACCAATTGCAAGGGATATAACAGTTAAGGCTTTCCATCCGCGTGGTCCGTAAATTTGATCGTAATAGTCAGAACTACCTATCTGTCCGGGTAATTCATGCGAAAGATCACTATTGAATGTAATACCAAAACCCATACTTACAATATGATCGCGCCAGGTGTTTAATGCTTCCTGCATACTTTGAAACTTAGGAAGCTCTAAAGTATTACGGAATTGAATACAAGAGAAGGTATTGCAACTGTATTGCAGGGCAGTCTCTACATTAACAGGCTGCGGGTGCGATCTGCACCGCACCGTGATGCCGCCACTATAATAATAGCCTGGGCAAGAATATCTTGAGTGAGTTGTAATACCACCTTCCTGCAAACCAATCAGAAAATTTGCCACTTTAAAAACCGAACCTGGTGGATAACTAGCCATGAGTGCACGATTAAATAACGGTTTTAGGGTATCTTCCTGAAGTTTCCGGTAGTTCTGCGATCTTACTCTTCCTACCAGCAAATTGGGGTCATAGCCAGGTGAACTAACCAGGGCCAGAATTTCACCACTTGACGGTTCTATGGCTACAATACTGCCTCGTTTATTTTTCAGGAGTTGTTCTCCGTATTGTTGTAACTCGATATCAAGTGAAGCATAAATATCGGTACCTGCCAACGCTATTGTATCATACCTGCCATCCTGAAAAGAACCAATATCGCGGTTAAGGGCATCTACCATAACAATGCGGGTGCCTTTTTGTCCACGTAAAATTTCTTCATAGTGCTTTTCTATGCCTGATATACCAATATAATCTCCGGGCTGATAATAAGGATCAGCGGCAATATCAGTAGGTCCCGCTTCGCCAACATAACCAAAGGTATGCGCTGCAACCGGATAGGGATATTTGCGTAGTGTACGGGGTTGGACAAAAAAACCAGGATATTTAAAAAGTTTTTCCTGTAAAGCTGCAAAAATGTCTTTGGATATTTGTTTTTCAAAAACAGATGATTTAAAACGGCTGTAGCTTCGTGCTGTTTGAAGCCTGCTTTCAAATTGAGGTCTGGTAATTCCCAATAAACGGGTAAACTCAGTTGTATCCATAGCGCCAACCTGGCCGGGTACTACCATGAGGTCGTAATACGGTTCATTATATACAATAAGTTCGCCGTTTCGATCATAAATTAACCCCCTGGCTGCATAATCAGTTATTATTCTCTGAATGTTGCTCTCAGCATAGATTTTATAACGGTGATCGAGCACCTGGAGAAAGAAAAGCCTTGTGATGTATAAAACGCCAATAAGTATGATAAAAAAAATAATGGCATTTTTTTTTCTGGATCCAATTTCCGGGCTCTGATGTTGATTTAACATAGGTATATAGACAGGAGGCTTTATTATGCCCTTAGATAATTAAAATTATGCGCCAGAAACGTCTGATTTGCTTGAATCTATTTACTTTCAGGCTTGTTAAACTTCACAAATTTAATGATTTTATTATTTTTTTGATGCAAAACATTTAACTTGCCAACAATTTTGGTAATTTAGTTTTATCCGGGAAAGTTTATTACCAGATAAAACTAAAAATTCTGATTGTTAAAATATGTAAGTTATGAGCAAAATTATTGTATTAGGGGCCGGAATGGTTGGTAAAGCAATTGCTATTGATCTTTCAAAAAAGCATGATGTTACAGCGGTAGATATGGATGAACCATCACTGAAGTTTCTGTCAAAGAATTATTCTATAGCCACAAAGGGTATAAATCTTATGGACGAAGACGCTGTTGGTAAAATTGTTGCAGATTTTGATCTGGTAGTTTCTGCTGTGCCCGGGTTTATGGGATACGATCTTGTACGGGCTGTAATTGAAGCAAAAAAGAATATTGTTGATATTTCTTTTATGCCTGAAGATTTTATGGATTTAAATTTTTTGGCCGCCAAAAACGGTGTAACTGCCATTACCGATTGTGGGGTTGCCCCTGGTATGCCCAATTTAATGGCTGGTTACTGGGATGAAAAGATGGAGCTGGAAAGTATTGAATACGTGGTAGGTGGTTTACCCAAAGTAAAAGTTTATCCGTTTAATTATAAAGCTCCTTTCTCTCCCATCGATGTAGTGGAAGAATATACAAGACCTGCAAGGTATATTGAGAAAGGTCGGCAAATGACCAAGCCTGCAATGAGCGATCCGGAGCTGATGTTTTTTGATAATGTAGGTACTTTGGAAGCATTTTATACGGATGGTCTCCGATCCTTGTTGAAGAATTTACCCCATGTGCCCAACATGAAAGAGAAAACCCTGCGTTATCCCGGCCATATTCAGCTTATACAAGCACTCACCATTGCTGGTTTTTTTGACAAGTCGCCCATTACCATTAACAACACAGCTATAAGGCCCATTGATTTTACCAGCAAAATTCTTATTAACGATTGGAAACTAAATCCCAATGAAGAAGAATTTACAGTAATGCGTGTAAAACTTGATGGTAAAGTTAACGGCAAAAAACAAAGTGTTCAGTACGACTTGTTTGACGAGTATGATCCGACCGAGAAACTATCATCTATGGCACGAACTACAGGTTTCACCGCTACTGCTCATGCCGAATTGATTTTACAGGGCCGGTTTGCCGGTAAGGGAGTATTTCCTCCCGAACTGGTAGGTATGGATGATGATTGTTTTGATTTTGTGCTGGATTATTTGAAGGAGAGAAATATTGATTATAAAGTAACCATAGGATAAAAAAAGCCGCTGAAAATCAGCGGCTTTATGTACCCGGAGCCGGGCTCGAACCGGCACGGCCGCAATGGCCACAGGATTTTAAGTCCTGGGTGTCTACCAATTCCACCATCCGGGCTACGCAAAGATCATTTTGTTTTATCGTCGGTAATTGGCAACCGGCGCCTAAAAAAAAACCTCTTTTCCAGAGGTCTTTGAGCGGAAAACGAGACTCGAACTCGCGACCCCGACCTTGGCAAGGTCGTGCTCTACCAACTGAGCTATTTCCGCATTGGCAATTCGTTGTTTGCGGTTGCAAATATACAACTGTTTTTTGAATTGAAAAAAAATAATTCCAGTGTGAAATTATTTTTTTTCACACCATTTTCTACTATCCAACATCTTCGCTTAACATAAACTTAACAATTTAATTACCAATCGTTAATGATTTGGTAATACTGCACAGGTACTTTTGTAGGTGGGTAAAAAATAAACTTTTTGTCCGTTTTATTTTAGTAATTAGTCTTTAAAACTTTAAATATACCCGAAATGAAAAAATTATCTTTCTCCGTTGTAATGTTTTTTTTACTTGCCTTTAGTGGTTTTGCTACCAATACTATTGAAGTTGAAAAGGAAAATGTAAAATCAGTTAGTCTTAGTGGTCAGGTTTTGGATAATATTACCGGTGAAGCTCTGGCGGGTGTAAAAGTAGTTGTTGAAGGGGCCAATGAATCCTCCTACACTGATTTTGATGGCAACTTCTCTTTTGCTAACCTATTGCCAGGTTCTTATAAAATTTCTGCTTCTTATATTTCTTATCAAAAATCTGATGTTGAAGTAAATCTTGAAGAAACTGAAAAAGTTGCTCTTAAGCTCGTACAGCTAAACAAGTAAAATGATTTAAGAATCATTTATATTTTATAACCACAATAAAAAAGCCCCAATTTTGGGGCTTTTTTATTGTGCAATGCTTTTGAAACGTTATTCAAAAGATTTTTCTGATGCAAGCGTACCATCATGGTTAAACATTTTCCATACACCGGATCTTTTTCCTTCAACATAGGTCATGTCATATAAAAGCACTCCGTTTTCATCCCAGATGTACCATTTGCCGTCTTTAATGCCATTTTCATAGTTGGCTTCAGCAATCTTTTGTCCGTTTTCGTCCCAGGTTAGCCATTGGCCGTGCATAATACCTTTTTGGTATGAGCGATGTTCGTGTAAAAGGCCATTGCTGTGATATGTTTTTACCAGCCCATCAGGTTGGCCATTAAGAAGATATACTTCCATAGATAAACCTCCATTCTCATAAAATTCTTTATGGGTTCCGGTGAAAGGTTTGGAGTCTTCTCCATAAAAAATTCCTTCTCTTTCAACAATTTGATTGAAAGCACTAAATGCAGAGAATGCTAAAATCAGCGATAGTATAGTCAGATATTTCATGTCGGTTGGAATTATTGTTAGTATTGATAGTGAATTATATTGCAAAGATAGTTAATCTATCTTAATTACAGACATTAAATTAAGATTAAAT
>JAABRR010000111.1 GCA_011390785.1 Sphingobacteriia bacterium | reverse complement strand
ATTTAAAAGGTTCCATTGGATTAGATCTATGGTCCGCCATTTCTTGTTCTTCGTGTTCTCGATACCACACCATACCTTGTGGCATTAAAACAACTGGAAATTGTTGCGATAATAGATGCCACATTTCAAAATCACCAAGCATGCGTTTACCTGTAAAACCCCCTGCCATGTCAAATGCTTCTTTTTTAATGATGGCTGATAAAGGTGCTTTATGAAATAATGAAATCTTTTCAATGTAATGTCTTTTGTAAGCAGCTTTGGGATTTAAAGAAAATGGATACATCTTGGCTTTATCTGGTGCTAAGGAACACAAACCATAGCCCGCATCAGGAAATTGTCCCATATAAAACACCAATTGCTCCAAACCATAAGGATAAATTTTGTCATCAGCATCCACATATTTTAAATATTTGCCTTTGGCATAACTCGCCGCTTGATTTCGGTTGGGATAATCACCCAAGTTTTTTTTATTGATATAGACCTTGATTCTGGAATCTTTAGCCTCATAGCTTTTGGCAATCTCGACCGAACTATCCTTACTTTGGTCATCTACAATAATTAACTCCCAGTTTTGGTAGGTGGAGGCCATCACGCTTTCAACGGCTTGAGCAATATATTTTTCGCGATTGTAAACGGTCATTAAAACGGATACTAATGGCTTATTCATAGTTATAATTTATTCCACATTCTTGATTTAATAATTTCATTTCTGAAGCAAAAGCTTTTTTTAGAAATTTCTCATTTCTATGACTTAAAGTTCTAATTATTCTTTTTCTGTAGGCTAATTTATTCCAAAAAGGTAATAAAAGTGGCTTAATTAAATGTAAACTAGATTTAACTTGTTTTAATATTTGGTTTTGATTGCCTATGTTAGCTAATGTTCCTGCAATTTGTTTTTCTGAGGTAATATGATTTTCTTTTTTCAACCTAGTATCATCAAAATTGTAATCCTCAACTTTTGCCCCCACAAATTTGAATATTCTGGACAATACTTTTTTTTGGTTTGCCCGTAAATCTTCAGATTTAATAAGGAGCATTTGCTCTTTTTTATAATATTTTGTAAAGGTTTTATAGCATGAATAATAAAGCGAATTAATAAAACTTTGATTATTAATTAAATCATCTGATTCCACAATTGCATTTGGATCGATTTGTAAATGATTACATTCAGATACAAATCGTTTTACAGGATCTCTAGTAATGTAAATTATTTTAACATTTGGAATTATGGCAAACATCCTTTCAGCTACTTCTGCTCTTTTTGAATAATTTGGCGAGGTTTCCCCTCTTATTTTAAAATCATCATGGAATTGAGCTTTATACCAGTCCAAACCTTTTTCCCACTTCAAAGGATGAAAGAAGAAATCCACCTCTTTTTCTTTACTCATAAAAATATCAGGATGCAACCTTAAATAATCATGTAAACTAGTTGTACCAGATTTCATAGCTCCAATAGTTACAAATGTGGGTAAGCTCATAATTTAAAGTTTTGGTAATAAATTTAGTTTCCTTACAAATTTAACCAAGCTATTTGGCAAAAACGATTGGTTTAAAAGGCCTCCCAGTGTTTTATGGCAAAATAGCTTATTTTTAGGTTTTGTATTGAGTATGGCCTCTACAAAACTTTCAGCATTTTGATTGAGTTGAAACATAGTGCATGATATATTATTAGCATTTAATGCTATAGATTTTCACTCTATAACATTAGATAAAAAGTTAATAGCCAATTTGCTAACTTTATTTGTATCACCAATAGTTAACTGATGCACACTCTGCTATTTTATTAGGATTTTTAAATTGAACAAAATTCTTTTGATTGATGAAGACCTAAATTTTGACATCCTTAGCTTCAAAACTTTTGAAAGTTTTCACCGAACGATCGTGACTTCGATCGTCCAAAATGATTAACTACCAATTCTGATAAGTAGAGTCCTTATCGCTTTCAATAGCCTCCGCAAGATACTTTTCCCTTTGATATACAGTTATCAAAATAGGAACAAGTAGCTTTTCCATTCTTTGATTCATAATTTATTTGAAATTTCTAAAGTTCTTATCAACTTAACAAAAACATTGGGAATAAACGGTTGATTAAGTACACCGCCCAAAGCATAAGAAGGAAAGTATTTTTCGGTTACTGTTGTTTGTGTAATGAGCTGTTGATAGGCCAAGGCATTTTTTGTGGGATTAAACATGCCATAAGCTTTGTTTTTTGCATGATTTGCCAGTTGACAACGCAGACCATGGTCTTGCAATAATTGCACTATGTACGCTGCAAATACGAAGGTATCGCCAATAGGAACCTTGTAACCGTTTACACCATGGTCTATTAAATCCGGAATGCCGCTTTTAATATCGCTACACACCGGCACGCATACTGCTTTCATGGCTTCTACTACAACATTGGGCAAGCCCTCTGAAAGTGATGGGAAAATAAGCACTTTAGACCTTTCCATCACTTCAAATACCTCCTTATTATTTAATTGTCCTAAAAAATTAACTGATTCATAATCATTAAAATCATCTTTTAGATGGGCTTCATGCTCACCACTGCCTACAATACTAAACTTGATGTTTTTGACATGCTCAGCGGCTTTGACATATATCTCTTTTAGGTACTGTACACCCTTGCGTTCGCTAAATGAACCCACAAACAGTAAGTCGATATCCTTAGTCTTGGTTTGTTCGCGCTTAAGTTCCGGCACAGGGTAATATTCTAACTTTATTTTTGATTGGTTTACCAGTAACAATTTTTCTTGCAACCTTTGCAGGGTATATTGACTGTAAGCAATAAACCGGTCAATCATCCCTTGATTTTGAACTGCCAACATATAATAATAATTAAAATCGCCGTGAATAATGTACACCAAAGGGTTCTTTAATTTAAGGGCTTTAACCATCCTGAGTTCTAAACCGTCATTGGCCACAATAATAGTATCTTCGCTTGGAATATGCTTTTTTAAACGCTTAAAAACGGCATATAAATTTTCGTATTTACTGTAGCAAAAAGTCACCTGTTCATCTGCATTAAACCGATCTTCTATGTGTATGGCTTTACGTTCAATTTGTCTGGTAAAAATTACCTTGTAGTGGTTATTTGACTTTGGCCTATATTTCAATAAATTCCTTACAATAGAAGCAACTCCCAAATTATCATCTGGTAAAAAATAAATGATTTCTTTCATTTGAGTAAAAATGTTAAAAGTCTTAATGAGAACAATCTATAGGGAGCTAAAAATGCCACAATAAACAAGTACTTTGTTTTCTCTGCTAAGCCCATTTTAATGGATTTACTTCTAAATAATAAAGATCGAGCCGCATAAGCATTCAGGAAGTTTTGTTTGTAGTCTTTATCTAACGACGCAGGAAACAGGTTTTTGTTGGATTCATGAAATCGTTTGGATTGCTTATACCATTTATCATCAAAAGTACCATCTGAAAAGTGTTCAACTATTATTTTATTTGAAATCAATACTTTAAACCTTTTCGATATTCGTAAAGAAATATCA
>JAABRR010000110.1 GCA_011390785.1 Sphingobacteriia bacterium | reverse complement strand
TGAAAACATTGGGCAAACCGTTGTCTTTGAGCTTCAACGTCAAGGCCAAGACGGTCCATGGCATAGGATACCAGGTCTTGTTGCACCTGCTTGGGCAGTGTAACATAGGGATCCAGTAAAAGGGAAGCCAGATCATACTGAAAAGGCCCTGTTCTGGCGGATTGAAAATCAATAAAATAAACGGTTGTATTTTTAACCATGATGTTTTTTGACTGGCAATCCCGGTGCATGAGCCCTGTAAAACCACCGTCCAGGGCTTTTTGTGCCACAAAACAAAATTCATCTTCAAACGTTTCAAAGGAAAGGTTTTTTTTCAGATAGTTGTTCATAAACGCATCCATAAAATACCGGCACTCTTTTTCCAGAATAAGGCCCTTTGAATAGGTGGGGGTCTGGTATGTCCATGCCGGGTCAAACCCGTGTGCACCTTTTTGGGAGAACAGTATCAACTGGTTGATGACCTTTTTGTACATCTGTTTTATGGTTGATTCATCGCAGGTATTGTTAACCTGGTCAACCAGATGGGTATTGCCCAGATCTTCCAGTGCCACCATGCCGGCCAAAGGATCATGGGCCAGTATGCGGGGTACTGGTATCCCCTGTCTGGACAAATGGTTTCCAATATGTACAAACGCCTCCAGCTGGGCGCGGGCCTCACTGCCGGGCAGACAAATGCCATGGTCACAAAGGACAACTGATCCGGGCCGTTTGAAGGAACTGGATGGGGATCTGTTACAGGGTATTGCCCTGAACCAGTTCCGGTCCGATCCGTCACCGGCCATTGCAAAAATTTCGGTATCCTCAATATCTGTTTTCAAGGCAGCTGCGCAGGTCCATTGCCGGGCAACACGGGCATACGCCTCCGGTGTGCCGATATCTTCCCAGAAAATATCGGTACCCACATAGGCTTTGATCTGCCGGTTTTTGCAAAGTTCCGCAAACAGATCAATACTGGAAAAAACCTTTTCAGGTGGCATGTAATCAAAAATCTGCGGGGACAGTACCTGGATACCGGTGAATGCCAGTCCTTTGCCGGGGCTGTTGAAATCGGTTATCCAGCCGCCGGCATCCAGTGCCACCTTGTTGAACTCTTTTCTGTCATGGAGCACCAGTGTGGCAAGTGCGCGGTTACGTAAATGACAACGCCACACCTCTGCCAGATCAACATTGGTTACCACGTCACCATTGATGACAAAAAAAGGATTTCCTGCCATGGCATCTTTCACATTGGCAATCGCGCCCCCTGTATCCAGGATCATTGGCTCGTGGATACAGGTAATCTGTGCATCAAATTGTTCTTTGCCGGTTTCTATAAAATCGGCAATCTGGTCCGGCAGATAATGGGTGTTGACCATGATCTGCCGGCATCCGAAACCGATAAGATATTGGATGGTATGTGCTAATATGGGGATACCTCCCAAAGTAAAAAGGGGTTTGGCAATGGTTTTTGTATGGGGCAAAAGCCGTGTGCCGAATCCTGCGGCCAGTATCAGTGCTTTCATGGGGTTTTCAGGAAATGATCAGCCGGGACAGGCGGTTGATGATCTGTTTGTAATAATCAATCTGGATCTGGTCCTCAGCGCCGTTGATGCCGTTTTTTACAAAAAATCTGGCAGCATTTCGAAAGTTGATCAGCGATAAAGACTCTTTCCGACGGATCTGCTTGCGCTTGTATAAACGGATGCCATAGGAATGGATTTTTTTGGCCCGTTCCTTTTCATCGGGGGGACTTTTCTTTTCTTTTTCAAAATACAGCAGCGCGGTTTCATAGGATTCAAAGAACGGCAGCATAAAGGAGGCAAACCATTTGAGTTTGCGCAACCCCCTGGAGGTCAGGTTCAACATGTCCTGTCGGGTGTTGTCCGGCACCAGGATGCCTTCATTGATAAATCCTTTTATGCACGCGGAAATATGCTCTTCACAGGTGATTTCCTGGTCACAGAAAAATTCGTCCTGAAATATTTTTTGTAAAAACCGGTATCTTTGGACCAGATCAAACAGGGCGAAATTAAACCGGTCCACTTCCAAAATAGCAACAGCTGTAAAGGCGGAGGGCACAAAAAAAGAAATCACCGAGTTTTTATAGTAGTCCAGAATGGGCCGTTTATTGTGCTTGACAATAAAATAGGTCTCATCTGTTATCTCTTCTTCATCTTCATCTGCCAGTTCAATGAAGTTTCTGGATAAAAAGGAATTGATGACGGTGTTGAATGTATTATCCAGATCCAGCAGCAGGGTTTCAGATAATTCCACGTTATGGGCCATCAGTATGTTTAAATAGGTATTGGCCTGCTCGATCATCCCGCCTTTGGCAAAATTATTGTTCGGGCTGTTGAGAATGGCGCTGGCAATGATACCGTGGGGAGTGGCCACCCCTTTTTTGTTGATGGCAGCCATTAATCTGTAGCTGAAGCCTTTGACAAAATCCATATATTCCGGGGCTGTGGCCCTTGACAGGTTTATGTTTTTTTGCCGGATGTATGCTTTGATGGAAATGGGCTCATCAAACCGGATATAAACCTTACCGTATTTTTTTTTTAAAAATTTTCGGGTGCTGATAAGGCCCTTGAGTGTTTCAGGATCTTTTTTACCTCCTTCAATTTCCTTGAGATATGCGTCTTCTTCCAGAACCCGGTCATACCCAACAAAAATGGGCACAAAATACAGGTTGTCACAGGCACCGTTCAGGTATGCATTGATGATCATGGCCATACCGCCCGGGCGGGGTGTCAGAAGTTTACCCGTCCTGCTTCTGCCGCCTTCAATGAAAATTTTGATATTAAACCCTTCATAGAGCAGTTTTTCCAGGTAGGCAGCAAATATTTTGGCATATAATTCCGCGCCTTGAAATGTCCGGCGCAGAAAAAATGCACCGCCTCCTCTGAACAGGGGCCCCAAAGGCCAGAAAGACAGGTTTTTGCCGGCTGCAATATGGGGGCAGGGCATGTTGTTTCTGAACATGACATAGGGCAAAAGCAGATAATCCAGATGGCTTTTGTGACAGGGCACCAGAATCAGGGGGGCTTCGGTATATTTTTCCCGCATCCGGTTGATCTCCTTCTGGTTGACCATCAGCCCTTCAAAAATATTTTTAAATATCCAGGTGAGCATCCAGTTGCCGAAGTTGATAACCCGCAGGTTATAGTTTGCCGCAATTTCATTGATATAGGCGGCTGCTTTTTTGTTTGTTTTTTTTAAAGAGATATTGTTTCTTGCTGCATAATCAGCCAGAAATTCGCGCAAAGATTTTCGGGTCAGAATATCTTCGGTGATCTCCTGGCGGGATTTGAGCACAGGGCCGGTAATGCTTTTACGCTGGCGGTTCAAAATATCCACCAGATGGCTTCTCAGGCGGTGGGTCTGAAATTCTGAATCAAGACAATTGATCTCAGGGCGTGATATGAATTCTTTAAGATTCACCGGCCTTGCAATCTCCACCCGGATTTTTTCCGGATGACGCATCAGTATGTTCACCCGCTTGATAAATCCGGGTTTTGCATGGGTACCAAAG
>JAABRR010000109.1 GCA_011390785.1 Sphingobacteriia bacterium | reverse complement strand
AGGGAAACACCGCGGCAGGGAAAGCGCATCAAAATGGGAACGGTCCACCGAAAGGGATTGCCCGGGGTGTGGTCGATGGTTTTGGATCGCGGCAGCATGAGCGGCATAACTTTGACGGAGCTGGCCCGCCAGCTGGGCATTGGCAAATCGACGGTACAACGCGCTTTGAGCGGAGGCGGGAAGGTGAAGGCGGCCACCCGGCAACGGGTGCTGGCGGCGGCGGAAGCGGCCGGCTACCGGCGCAACCTGTTTTTCGCCGCGCTGGTGGCGCAGCGCAAGCGCTCGAATTGTGACAGCATTACGATCCACTACGTGTGCCGCGACCTGCCGCGGCAGGATCCTCATTCGCGGGGAAAAGTCGAAACAACGTTGCTGCAGGCGTGCGCGGCGCGGTTCGGCATGGATCTGATGATGATGGATCCATCCAAGGAGCGCCAGCCGCATACGCTGGCGCGGCGGCTATGGAACCGTGGCTCAGCGGGAATTTTGCTGGGCAATTGTGGGGAGGCCTTCCTTGAGGGGCTGAGTGCATTCTCCAGCCTGCCGGTGCTGAACCTGATGTCCGCGCAAAATCTGCCCTACCATGCGGTCGGCTTCGACGTCGGCAAGGCGGTGGAAATATGCTGGCAGAGGCTGCGCGCTGCAGGTCACCGGCGCATCGGTTTTGTCCTGATGCAGCACGCTCGTCCCAACGATGACGATTTCAAGCGGCTGGCCACAGCACGCGCGCTGCAGGAGCAGCACCTTGCGCCCGCCGAGCGCATCCCCATCACTTATTCCGACGGGGAGAGCGAGGGACCTCTCAAACTCTGGCTTGGGCAGCATCGGCCGGATGCGGTGATCAGCTTCAGCCCAGGAACCTGGTGGGCCTGCCAGCGACCCGACGGATCCTGCATTCCCTTTGTGACCCTGCATGCCGACACGCGCCCGGAAAACCGCCACGTGCCCGGCACATCCCAGCCTTGGCCGGTACACGCCGCCTGCGCGACCGAACAAATCGACCTGATGATTCGCACGAGCCAGAACGGGATTCCTCCGAACCGGCATACCCTGATGATTGATCCGGTATGGCACGAAGGTGGCGGAATCGCTGTGTCGCCCCCGTAGCACAAACGGCGCGGATCGGGAATGGACAAGCATCCGGAATTCTTGCACATTCGTCCTGAAATGGCGCCACAACCGGACACCTGGAAGCCGCGCATCGAGCGGGCCGTCGCCTTCCTCTCGGAAAACCTCGCCACCCCGGTGAGCCGCTCCCGCCTCGCCACCGTCGCCGGCTTGTCCGAAAGCCGCCTGCACGACGTGTTCAAGGAGGTCATGGGCGAGGCCCCGATGGCCTATCTCAACCGCCGCCGCATCCAGCAAGCCGCCTTCCTGCTCGCCCGCAGTTCCCAACCGGTGGCCGATATCGGCGATGCCTGCGGGTTTCCCTCGCCCCAGTACTTCAGCCGCTTTTTCCACAACAAGACCGGCCTCTCTCCCAGCGCCTTCCGCCGCCAGTTCCAGTAAAACGCCAGACAGGGACGGCAATGGGCGCTGGTTCGGATCGTGCAAACGGGAAATGTTCCTTTTCACCGGCTTATCTGGATGCCCTTCAGGCCAAACCAACCGGAGGCGTCCAGCAAATGCCGGTCATTCGAATAAAGGCTCTCAAAGCCGTTGTCGCGGGCGCAGACAAGGTGCAGGGCATCGGCAGATCGCAGCCACACATCCGCCTCCAGGACACGCACGCTGTCGGCCGCTGATTCCAACAGGGCACTGTCAATCGGCAGCCATCGCAAATAGCCACGAGCGGCATCCAACTGCATCTGATCCATCCGTGCCATCAGGCCCGCCCGGTCAAGCGCCCCTTCACGTAACTTGCGGTGAAATACGTAAGCCACTTCCACGCTCCCGTGGGCACAGCAAGCCACCGCCTTCAAGCTCCCGGCCACCTCGCGTACCGCCGCACTGTCGGGCTCGTTCAAATACAGCTTGGCGATGTACGCCGAGTCAAAATAGCGGATCATTGATCAGCCCCGGTCGCGGTCTTCAGAGACTGAAAGCGTGCTGTCCGTCCCCGCCACCGGCTCGTTCATCAGGGCCGCAAATTCCGGCAGCAGCTCACGCTCCTGCCAGGTCATGCCAGCTCCCTTTCCCCCTTCCGATTTGAGCGAACGCAGCTCCGCCATGGGCCGGCCGCGGTGCGTCACCAGGATCCGGCCCTTCGCCGCCGCCTGCTTCACGTAGTACCCAGTCCGGGCGTGCAGCTCCCGAATCGGAATTTCCAGTTGGCTCATGCCAGCAAAAGTGTCCCGCGTGTCAATCCGGGTCAAGCCAATTCCGCCGCTTGCCGGGCGCAGGTTGGATTGGGGCTCGGCCCGCTCCCGTACAAATCAACCGTTTGATTTTTTCCCGTGTCTTTAAGGGCCACCCGGATACCGTACGATACCTGAATATCATGAAACACCCGAACAAGATTGTTACCCTTGCCCTTGCTCTTTACTCGCTGTGCGGCGTGAACGGTGTCGCTGGTGCCGGCCTGACCGCCGATTTCTCCGGCCCGCTGGACCCGAACTGGAATTCGGACAACCAGTATGCGATCAGCCAGGCCGACGGCATGGCGCAGATCCGCTCGGACAAGACGGTGCGCTGGGCGGGATTCACCTACACCTTCGACAGCCCGTTGGACCTGTCGGCCAACCCGGTGGTTAACCTGGACATGCGCTCTGATCCGGGCCTGATCCTGACCCTCTACCTTGCCGACAGTTCCGGCAACATCAACCTCGCCTACCCGGTGTACGCCTCGGAGGCGATGCACACCTACACCTTCGATTTCAGCGGCATGAGCGGCATCGACCTGACCCAGGTCCGCTACCTGATCTTCGCCTTCAACGGGGCGGCCATCAGCTACAGCGGCACCACCTGGATCGATGAGCTGCGCGTCGGCGATGATGCCGTCAAGACCGCCAATTTCTCCGCCATTCCCGATTTTGCCACCTACCGCGACCGCAAAGGGCTGGAAATCCGCGTCAACAAGATCGAGAACGCCAGCGCGATCAGTCTGGACGGCGCCGGCCTGATCGAAAATGTAACAATTGACCCGATCGCCGGCGGGCAGACCTTTGTGCGCTTCGACACGGTCCCCGGTGCCACCGGCTCGGCCCTTGTGACGCTCACGGCCACCGGCGCCAACGGCAGGGCTAACAACAGCCAGTCCTTCATCCTGACGATCGAGGACAACCTGCCGCCCACGCTTGATGCGCCGGATCAGATTGTCGCCGTGGCCGGCCAGGCGACCGCTTTCCGCATGGGCGGCATTTCCGACGGCAATGCCACCGCCACCCAGCCGCTGAGCTTCAACGTCGTGAGCGCCGATCCGGCCATCACCGGCGGCCTCACCGTCGAGCGCGACGGCGACAGCCCACACGCGACCCTGAATTTCACCCCGCCGGCCACCGGCGCGACCACCGTCACCCTCACCGTCTCCGACAACGCCGGCGGGGCTGACACCATCACTGTGGAAATTCCGGTCACGGTCTATGGCGAGCTGAACACCCCGCCGGCGGTCGACGCCCCCGGCCGGCAGGTCATCGTCGCCAACAAGGGCGACCAGACCCTTGTCCTCACCGGCATC
>JAABRR010000108.1 GCA_011390785.1 Sphingobacteriia bacterium | reverse complement strand
CCACGGGTGCGAACCCTTCAGGAGGTTCGGTGGCCCCAGCGAAGCGCGTCGGGCGGCGCACCGCGATCCGCAGTGGGAACGACGCCGTCGGCGACGGCCGGTCGGCGGGGCGCACGCCGGGTGCTCGGCGCAGGACGATCGTGCCGGGCGTCGCGCGCACGGCGGCGACCGCGCCCTCGTCGAGCTTGCCGCCCACCGCGACGCCGCCGTCGGCCAGCCGCCGCACGGTCAGCTCGCTCGAACCGGTCAACTCGGCCCACTCGAAGGCGTCGCCCTCGGCCACGTGCAGCCAGTCGCCGTCGACGGGTCCGCCCGCGTTGACGATCGTCCATAGGAGGGTGCCGTCGTGCGCCCAGCGCGACGCGTAGACGGTCGATCCGGCCCCCGGGTGGTCGGCCAACGGCGTCCACGCCTCGCTCGTGAGCCAGGTCGACATCGCGCGCTGCACGGGCCGCATCGACCGGAGCATCGCCTTGTCGGCCTCGTTCCAGCCCACCCACACCCCGAAGACGTTCTCCCACACCAGCATCCCGCTGCCGCTGAGCCAGGCCGAGTGGAGCTCCTCCCGATGGCTGCGGTGCCAGCGGCGGGTGTGGTGCAGGACGTGGCGGCGTTCGAGCCACTTGGCGCGCAGCACCCCGGGCACGGTCGAATCGGCGAACCACTGGGCCCAGGACATCTGGTGGTCCGCGATGCGGGCGAGGGGGACGCGCGACTCGCCGCCCATCACCAGGTCCGGGGACACCGAGTCCAAGCGCGCCCGCAGCTCCCGGTTCCCCTCCTTCACGGTGTCGAGGAACAGGCCGTCCACGCCCAGATGCCGCACGCACGCGGTCAGTTCGTCCGTCGAGACGGCATCGGCACCGGTGGCCCACGGGTAGTAGGGCAGGTAGACGTGGAGGCCGTGCTCCTTGAGCGCGGCGATCACGTCCGGGAGCTCCGGGATCTGGAGGTAGAAGTCCAGTTGGCGGCGCTCGTCGATCCCCACGACCGGGTAGGCGCTCCAGAGGATGACGCCGTCGAACCCGCCGAACTCATGCTGCGCCTGCTCGACGAAGGCGCGTGGCGTGAACGCCTCGCGGCGAGCATCGTAGAGGGCGCCATCCCACAGGTTCGCCATGCCGAGCACGAAGTCCGGCCGCGCGAGCGCGGCGTAGCGCTGGTCGGCGTAGCCGACCCGATCGCGGGCTTCGCGGCGCCACCGGTGCAGCTGGGATCGCCAGGCGGGCCAGTCCGTCGGGTCCTCGGGGGCGGCGAAGACCTTGGCCTCGTCGAGTCCCTCGAGCGACGCGCTCGGCTCGAGCGGCACCTCGGTCGGCAGGTCGAGCGGCCTGGGCGCGTAGTAGGGCGGCTTCACCCGCGCGGGCGGCTCATGGCTCCGCCTCGTCGACCAACCGCTTCGCGCGCGCGTAGACCGGGCGATCGATCATCTGCCCGTCGAGCCCCACGGCCTCGCCGCCGCGCGCCTCGAAGGCGGCGACCACCGCGCGTGCCCACGCGAGGTCCGCAGCCGACGGGCGATGGACCTCGTTCGCGATGGGGACCTGAGCCGGATGGATGCAGGTGGTGCCCTCGAAGCCGTACGAGCGCGACCGCTCCAGCCGGGCGCGGAAGGACGCGAGGTCCCGGTAGTCGGCGCCGCTGCCGACCGAGCCGATCAGGGCATGGCCGTGCGCCCGGGCGGCCACGAAGAGCGGCCAGAGCGCACCCGCCATGAGCTCGGGCGTCGGCTCCATGCGCAGCGAGAGGCTCAGGTCCTCGTTCCCGGGCACGAGGGCGGTCAGGCGATCACGGGCGGAGGGGAGCTCGGCCAGGGCCGCCGCGATCTCGCCGACCGCCTGCAAGCCGCGGGCGCTCTCGATGGTCAGGAGCAGGTCGAGCGGGGGCAGGTCGAAGCGCTCCTCCAACTCGACCAGGTAGGCGCCCAGCACGTCCACCACGGCGGGGGCGTCCACCTTCGGGAGCAACAGTCCCCCGGCGCCGGCGGCTGCGGCCGCCTCCAGGTCACGCCAGGCCAGGCTCCAAGGGGCGTTGCTGCGCACGAGCACGAGCGCGCCGTGCGCGCCGACCGTGCGCACCGACTCGGGGAGTCGCTCACGCGCCGTGGCCTTGGCGTCCTGGGGAACGGCGTCCTCGAGATCGAGGATGAGCGCGTGGGCGCCGCGCCGCGCCGCCCCGGCGATCATCTTCTCGTGGTGCGCGGGGACGTACAGGAGTGAGCGGGGAACGCCGCCGGGGCTCATGCGACCACCCCCGCCTCGCGCAGCTGCTCGATCTCGTCCTGGTCGTAGCCCAGTTCGTGGAGGACCTCGTCGGTCGCCGCGCCCTTGGCGGGCCCCAGATGCCGCACCCGGCCGGGCGTGCGCGAGAAGCGGGCCACGACGCCGGGGACCTGCACGTCGCCCAGGACCGGGTCGTGGTGCGTCTCGAACGAGCCGCGTGCCTGGACCTGCGGGTCGCTCAGGAGCTCCGAGACGTCGTAGATGGGCCCGACGGCCGCGCCGCTCGCCGAGAGGAGCTCGATCGCCTCGTCCCGCCCGCGCTCACCGAACCACGCTTGCAGGATGCCGTCGAGCGTGGCGCGATGCTCGATCCGCGCGTGGTTCGTGGCGAAGCGGGGATCGTCCACCAGTTCGGGTCGGCCGACCGCGGCCATCAACCGCTCGAACACCGGTTGCGCACTGGCCGAGAGGGCGACCCAGGCCCCGTCGGCCGACCGGTAGGCGTTGCGCGGCGCCGAGGTGAGGCTGCCGTTGCCCAGCCGCCCGCGCACCCGCCCAAGAGCGCTGTACTCGAGCACGTGGCCCTCCATGAGCCGAGCGAGCGGTTCGAAGAGCGACATATCGATGTGCTGCCCCAGGCCGGAGCCGCTTCCCGGGGTGCCGTCGCCGTCCCGCTCGCGCAGGGCCATCATCACCGAGAGCGCCCCGAAGGCGCCGGCGACGCCGTCCGCCAGGGGGATGGCCGGCAGCGTGGGCGGCCCGTCCGGATGGCCGTTCGAGAAGGCGAAGCCGCTCATCGCCTCGATGAGCGTGCCGAACCCGGCGCGGTCGGCGTAGGGACCGTCCTGGCCGTAGCCGGTGACGCTGAGCATCACCAGCCCGGGATTCAGGGCGCTCAGCCGCGCGTAGTCGAGGCCCAAGCGACCCATGACCCCCGGCCGGAAGTTCTCGACGACCACGTCCGCGCCGCTCACCAACCGTTCGAAGACGCGGCGTCCTTCGTCGCTCTTGAGGTCGAGGCACAGCGAGCGCTTGTTGCGCGCGAGCGTCTTCCAGAACACCGGCTCGCCGTCTTTCGAGAGGCCGAACTGGCGGGCGTGGTCGCCGCTCTTGGGGTGCTCGAGCTTGATGACGTCGGCGCCGTAGTCCGCCAGGAAGGTGGCGGCCCACGGGGCGGCCATCATCGTCGCCATGTCGATGATGCGGAGCCCGGCGAGTGGCCCGGCCTGCTCCCCGAGCGGTGCGTTGGCGGAATGGGCCATGCGCCTGGCTCCCTTCTCTCCTACGACAGGTAGCGCTCAGGCACCTGCGCGAGCGTGCGATGGGCGAGCGCGTCGAGCCGGGAGTCGTCGAAGCCCTTCAGGCTGGTGCGCACGCGGTTGCGCAGGGGGCCGGACCAGGCCTCGGGGATCGCCTCGGGCCCG
>JAABRR010000107.1 GCA_011390785.1 Sphingobacteriia bacterium | reverse complement strand
GGCGGTCGTCTGCGGGAGGTCAAACCGGATGCAAACTGGCTCACCGTGGCTGAAGAACAGATCCTCCCCAAGCCTTCGGTGCTGCACAAAGCACCTATTCCCTACAAGATGATCTACACCTCTGATGGGTAGCTGTTAGCTCTTAGCGGTTAGCAATTAGCGGTTAGCTGTTAGGTTTTTAGCTAAAAGCTAAGAGCTAAAAGCTAAGAGCTAAAAGCTAACCGCACAGGTCATAATTTTTTGAGCATGGCGGTTTCATCGCAATTGGGGAAACTGACGCACCCTATGCAGTCGGACCAGACCTTTATGGGAAGCTCATTTTTGTCGATAATGTCAAACCCGAACCGCTGGAAAAAACCGGGCCGGTAGGTGAGGGTAAACAGATCTTTTATCTTGAAATAAAAGGCCTCCTGGATGGTCCGTTCCGTTAGCACGGTGCCGATTCCCCGGCCGGTATGATCCGGTGCCACCGCCAGGGACCTGATTTCAGCCAGATCTTCCCAGCAAAATTGCAGTGCACAGCACCCGATGACTTTACAAGATTGCGGATCTTCATATACCCAGAAGTCGCGCAAATGGTCATACAGCTTGCTCAGGGGCCGGGCCAGCAGTTCACCGCGTATATTGTAGAGCTGCAGTAATGCATGGATGGTATGTACATCGTCCAGTATGGCTTTTCGTATCATTTTCCTGTCCTTACAATGTTGATCAATACCTGATCGCTGCCGGTCCGCAGGGTGTGTAAACTTTTTTGCACCCGGGGCATGGATCAGGTTTTATAATGCAATATATGTGCAAACCATTTTTTTGAACGCATCATCAGTAAATGGTTTATGGAGCACCCTGTTAATGCCGGACCTGGTCAGTATGGAATTGTCAATGGGGATATCATGGTCTTCTTGTTCCACAAAATCACTCTGGGTGGTGATCATCACAATGGGCAGTTCCTTTGGGGAATATTTTTTGCGGATTTCCCGGGTCAGTTCCAGGCCGCTGATGTCGGGCATGTTCAGATCCGTAATCACCAGATCGGGCCGGATGTTCAAAATTTCAGGGATGGCCTCTTCCGGCCGGTTGAAAACGATACACGACAGCCCCATCCCGGATAATTTGTTCTGGTAAAGCCGCAGCATCATTTTTGAATCATCCACCACAATGATCTTTGCCTGATGTGTGTCCGGCTGGTCCGGGCCTGTTATATCCCGGACTATGTCATCAGACAGACCAGTGACACCCAGCCCGGCCATTTTCTGTATAAACGCCTTGCCGGTATCAGGGTCTGCTGTGCGGATAATATGGTTTTTGGCAAGTTTTTGAAAAGATGGTTCCTGTACCAGAAAGGAGAAAACATTGTCGGATTCGGCATCAATAAGTGCGGCTACGGCCTGTTGGGCTTCTTCTGATTCGGTTCTGATGATATTTTTCAATCCAGCCACCAGTGGTTTGGAAAGAGTGGCCTCAATGGCCCGGGCCGCACTCATGCGAACCGTTTCCACCGGGTCCTGAAGCCCCTGGGCAAGGCAGATGGCAGTCCTGGGAGAGGGTATCCTTTCCATGGCTTCATAGGCTGCCTGACGGATATTGGCATCCCGGGGCTGGGTATTGATAATGGTCAATATGGGTGCAATGGCGGCACTGTCTTTTATGTGGCCCAGGGTGGTGATCAGATGAACCATGTAATCTGCCCGGGCATTTTCACAGGCCCGGGTGAGCAGAGGGGTTGCCTTTTTCCCCAACCGTATGAGCTGGTCAATGGCGGTATCCCGGATAATTGTCTCATCGGAATCCAGCAGAGCGGTCAGTTTTTCAAGGGCATATAAATCTTGTATGTCTGCCAGAGCCTCTACCGCCAGTTTGTTTGTTTCCCCATCTTTTCCCATAAATCCCAAAAGCAAATCCACACCATCTGTGCCGCCGGTTTCGCTGATGGCAAAAATGGCAGTACGTTTTACCGTTTTATCTGTGTGCTTTGCCATTGCGGCAATCGCTGGAAGGGCTTGGGGAATCCGCAGGTTTCCCAGAGATTGAACCGCTGCTGCAAGGATGTGCGGATCTGTTTCTGTGGTCAGAATTTTTTCCAGAGCAGGCCTGGTCCGGGTGAGTAACAGGTCACCGGCCGCCTTTATAAACAAATGTCTGGCGCTGTTTTCTTTGTCTGCAATATACTGAATCACCAGGTCGGTATTGCCATAGCTTTTGTCCAGAATCAGTTCATAAATGGATTCCTGCACCTGGAGATTGGAAATCTGAAGGCTGGTGAGGTAGTTGAGCAGGGGATAGACTGTTTTATCAGGTCCTCTGGCCAGTTCCGCCATGGCTTTTTGCTGGACTGCAACACTGGCGTCTGTATCAGAAGCAAATTGCAGCAAGGCTTTGGCTTTGATGATATCCTGTTCTTTGAGGCAGAAAATCAGTTCATCAATAAATGCTTTTTCATCCATGCCCATGTGCGATCCTATTGTTTGAACTGATAAAAAACGGAATTCAGATATTTGCTGGAGGCAAACAGACTGGTGTCGTTGATCAGGGACTCAGTGGAGCCGATGAGAAGATAGCCGTCCGGTTCAAGCACTTTGGCGATATTCTCATAAATGCGCTTTCTGTCTTTGGGGGTAAAATAGATCATCACATTTCTGCACAGGATGATATCAAATTTACCCATTTGGGAAAATGGCTGCATCAGGTTCATTTTTTTGAACTGGGCCATGACCCGTATCTGGTCTTTGATTTTATAGCCATTCTCATGAACGTCAAAATACCGGTGCAGCCTGGAGGGCTCAAGTCCCCTGGCTGCCTCGAATTTGTTGTAAAGTCCGTAACTGGCCTTTGCAATGGCGGCATCGGATATGTCCGTACCAAAGAGTCTGACATTATAATTGTCCGTGGTGATACCCATTTCCACAAGGATCATGGCAACACTGTAAATCTCCTGGCCGGTTGAATTGGCAGCACTCCACAGGCGTATGGCCGGTTTTTTGCCAACATTTTTTGCGGTCCGCCGGTCAATGAGATCAGGGATTATTTTGTGCTGCAACAGTTGAAACGGGGCCTTATCCCTGAAAAAATAGGTTTCATTGGTGGAAATGGCATCAATAATCTCATGTTCAAGATTGTTTTTATCATCATTTTTCGCTTTTTGCAGCAGTTCTCCATAGGATCTGCATCCCAGACGTGTCATAATGGGGCCAAGCCGGGTTTCCACCAGATATTCCTTTCCAGGACCCAGGAATATACCCGAAATATCAAGAATATACCGGGCAAAATTTTGAAATTCTTCAGCACTTATGGTGATTTTTGTCATGGCCTGTTGATAACGCGTGATGTGTGGAGGTCAATTGTATGGGCATCATATAACGGTTTTTACAATCTCATCGGCGATCCTGTCCAGCGGTGCGATGACATCGGCAAGACCGTTTTCAATGGGTTGTTTCGGCATGCCGAAAACCGTGCAGGATGCCTCATCCTGGGCAATAATGATGCCGCCGTTTTCTTTTATCCGGACAAGGCCTTTGCTGCCGTCGGATCCCATTCCCGTCATGATGACCGCTGTGGAACGGCCCACATAATGCCGGGCAATTGATCTGAACAGATAATCAACAGATGGTTTGCAGCTGTTTTCCGGGGGATCATCGGTAATTTTAATTTTTCGGGAAATGCCGTCTGATCCGGCTACAATTTTCATCTGTCTG
>JAABRR010000106.1 GCA_011390785.1 Sphingobacteriia bacterium | reverse complement strand
ATGTGTAGGTTTTGCCGTTATTGAGTGGCTCGGGCAACTGAAGATAGAGAAAATGCTCCATGGTATGGTTATAAACGTAGTCTCCATTGGGGGGTGCCTGTTCGTCCCAGTGAGATAGGGTCATGCCATTGAGTTTTGATTTTCTGAAAACATTTTTAGGGATTTTGCCTTTGCCGCTGTATTTCGGGTCGTCGGATGATGTTAATACAAAGCTTTCGGTTTGGGGCATTAACAAGGTATCGAGGGGAGTGCCATAATAAATGGCTTTGCTGCCATCGGGGTGGTGACAATGGCCCATAAAAGCACAATTTCCTGTGCCATCGTCTCTGCGAATTACCTCACCATCTTTAAAGTGAAGCATCAGATATTGGTTATCTAATACCTGTATCTCAAAAAGTTTTGTTGCTTTTCCTTCCAAAGAAAGAAATACAGTAAGCACTGCCAGGATTTTACTGAAGGTTTGCATCTGATTTTGATTTTAAGTTAGTTTAGGATTGGATTGCCTCTGATGTTGAAATTAAAATTCGAGTTTGCTCCGATAAGGCCAGTTTCTCCCGATACTGCATAGCCAGGATTATTTATAAGGGATGAGGGAAGAACACAACTGGCAGAATTAAAGTGCATTGAAAAAAATCGGTTTATTTAATAGAAAGCGTAATGTGTGTTTATCGTGATGGACTCAATTATTGTATTTATGATCGCAGCTTCTAAAATTTCAGGAGGATCATATTTTATTAACAGAACAAACGATTGCGCTTCAAAGATATTTAATTTTTGGGTAAAAACATTTAAAAAATCAAATTTAATTTGATTTTTCTGCGCAAACTTTGCACATGAATATTTATCTTTGCATTTCTGATTATTTAAGGAAAACAATAGTAAAAGCCTGGTGGCGTTATTTCAAGCAAGAGATGATTAAGAAAAAGAAGATCACAATCCAGGATATTGCTCGTGAGTTAAATACAACCATATCGACAGTATCCAGAGCACTGCGGGATCATCCGCGAATCAGTGTTGAGACAAGAGAAAAGATAAAGAAATATGCTCTTGAGCATGATTACCAACCCGATTTCCGGGCCGCCAGTCTTCGGCAGGGAAGTGCCCGTACCATTGGTGTTCTGGTACCCCGAATAGATATCCATTTTTTTGCCCGGGTTTTAAGAGGTATTGATGAGGTGGCTTCTGAAAACAATTATAATGTACTTATAATCCAGTCTTTAGATTCACTTTCAAAAGAAATTAACCTTGTAAAAAGCCTGGTATATGGTAAGGTGGATGGATTAATTGCTTCCATCTCTATAGAAACGCTTGATGGCGAACACTTTAAACCCTTAATAAATAAGGGAGTTCCCCTGGTTTTATTTGATAAGGTTCTGGAAGATGTAGATGTTACCAAAGTAATTATTGATGACCATTACGGCGCTTATATTGCCGTACAGCATTTAATAAATCAGGGCTGTAAGAGAATTGGCCACTTCGGTGGGCCCCAATACCTTAATATCTATAAAAACAGAAAACAAGGGTACCTTGATGCATTAAAGGATGCAGGTTTGAAGATCGATGAGAGTCTTATTTTTGATGACATGCTGGTAAAGGAGAATGGTTATGAGGTGATGGGGAAACTTCATGCAATGAAGAATCCACCCGATGCCATTTTCTCATCCAACGATTTTGCCGTAGTTGGGGCAATAATGAGAGCCAAAGAGCTCGGAGTAAAGGTGCCACAGGATATTGCCTTTACAGGTTTTGCCAATGAGCCTATGGATGAAATTGTTGACCCCACCATAAGTTCTGTTGAGCAAAATCCGGTAAAAATGGGCAAAGAAGCTGCCCGGCTGTTGATTGAACAGATGGAAGATAAGAAGAGCGCATTTTACCCCAAAACGATTACCTTAAAACCAAGTCTGGTTGTAAGGCAATCGTCGATGAAAAAGTCATTTGTTATTGTTTCGTAACCGGCTTTATCAATTTTCTGCTTTTTTATAGCATTTCCATATGATATCCAGGTGTTTACGCACCAGGGTTAAGGGCATGGCCGGTTCGGCTATCCCATCCAGCAAATCTTCAAAATGGCTGATCAAGGCATCATCATCTGAATGGTTTTCCATCTTTACGGTTTGGGTAGTTTTTCGGGCCTTACCTTCCGAATCATAGTCATAGATAGTAATATCCGGATCATCCCACGAGCAGAAAGCGAATTTTAGTCCTCCCAGGGTACCATAAATTCTGGTTTCGTTGGGTGTTTCCATGTTGGCATGGTTGGCACGTTCCCAAAAGTATCTTACCCCATTTGTAAGGGTAAGGCTTGCGGTAAACATTTCTTCCACATCATAAATCAACTTGCCGGGATCAAAACTATCCAGCCCTGATTTTAACATTACATCTTTCACTTCCTGCAATTCGGGTTTATCATCGAGTACGCCCAGATGGAAAGACAGATCGTAAACACCCCAGTCGAAAAGCGGCCCGCCCCCTGCAATGGCTTTGTTTAAAAACCATTTTGCTTCAGGGTGATACTCTATGCCGGGGCGGCCGTTTCTCCCCACAGAATTATGATGGATATAATAAACTTCGCCCAACAGACCGGAATCAATGATCTTCTTTACGGCAACGAATTTTGGCTGTAGCCTGGAATGCCTTGCTGAGCAGTCGCAAACAATGCTTTGCGGATAAGATCTCTGTATCCTGATCATTTCATCCAGCTCTTCCAGATTGAGAGCCGCTGGTTTTTCCAGAAATACATGTTTCCCTGCTTCCAGAGACGCAATAAACATCTCTTTATGCAGATTGGGCGGGGTGCAGATCAAAACGGCAGATACTTCATCATCATTGAGGATGTTTGTGTAATCTTCCGTAATTTTTTCAATGGTAAATTCCTTTTTTAGTTTGATAAGTTTGGTGGCATCGATATCGGCCAGCCACTTCACTTCAATTTTAGATGATTTTTTTATGCTGTTAAGATGTTTTTCAGCGATCATTCCTGCTCCAACAATTCCAATTTTGTGCATTTTGTTTCTTTTTAAGTTGGTTTGTATTAAATCTCTTTTGTCCAGTCGAATACCACTCCAATGTATTCATCGCTTTTGTCTCGCAATCCTTCATAAGCCTGCTGTGATTGTGCCGGAGAAAGTTTATGGGAATACAGAGGTTCGATCCGGAGTTTTTTCTGAACCATCAGGTTCATGATTATTTCTGCATTTCTTTCAATGGAATGCTTGGAAAAATCAATGGGTTGGGTAGGATAATTGAATTCCAGCGCTCCTTTCAGGGTATGATTAAAAGGGAGGTAATGAAAGTGCCCCAGGAAACTGGTTAAATTGGTTTCGAAGGGTGCCCTTGGACTTCCCAAAAGGATGATTTCTCCGTTGTATGCTACAAGAGAAGCATTTTCGTTGATTACAGCTGCCAGCCCTGTTGCATCAATAAAAGTATTTACACCTTTGTTGTTTGTTTGTTGCATGATGATCTCTTTGAGATTTTCATCCTTGCTGTTTACGGTGTGGGTTAAACCGCATTTTTCAGAAATGGCCAGTCTGTTGTTGTTGATATCGCTAACAATTACCGTAGCTCCCTGCAACTGGGCCAGTTGTGCGGCAAGATTTCCAATGGCTCCCTGTCCGGTTACCAGCACCACATCTGCCAATTCGATATTGGAGTTGCGTATGGCGGTAAAGGCTATTCCAGCCATATGAGTAAAACT
>JAABRR010000105.1:2265-3798 GCA_011390785.1 Sphingobacteriia bacterium | reverse complement strand
CACCCCGCCGCGCTCCAGCAGGATCGTGTCGCCCCCGGCACTCGCTCCCAGCGCCGCCGCCAGGGTGCGCAGCGGCGCGGCCTCGCTGCCGTCCGCCGCGTCGTCGCCCGCCGGCGACACATGCCAGGTCGCCCCCGCCGCCCGCGCCGCAAGCAGCACGAGCAACAGCGCGGTCCTTCCAAACAGGGACAACGGGCGGCGGAGCCGTGGCAAAAACAGGATGGGTTCACTCATGGTCGGGGGTCGGGTTTGCTTGCGATACAATAGGCAACAGCGCGCGCGGCATGACGCCACTTCTTTCACTCAATCCGTTCAGCCCCTGCAAAAGTGGCTGGCCACATCGGAATTGACAAGCGGCCGCAATGTGACACATTTTTGTGTCACAATGAAGACGGTCAACATCCGCAGTTTGAAAAACGAGACCAGTTCCGTACTGAAGCGGGTGGCCATGGGAGAGACGCTGGAGATCCGGCGGCACAACAAGCCCGTGGCGATCCTGAAGCCCTTGGAAACAGGAAAACGGAGCCGGCCGCGTCCAAATTTCCGGCAACGGCTGCGGGATGTTTATGGCGACACGATCCTTTCGTCCACTGCCAGCGATGTGCTCAGCGATGAGCGCGGGGACCGATGAGCCACTACGCCGACACCGGGTTTCTGTGCTCGCTGTATGCGCCTGACGCGCACTCGGAGCGCGCCATCGCATGGATGGAGAAGCATCAGGAACCGGTGTGTTTCTCGTGGCTCAATCAGGTTGAATTCCGCAATGCGCTGCGGCTTCGCGTCTTCCGCAAAGAGATCTCGGCCGCCCAGCGGGATGCATCGATGAACCTCCTGCTCGCTGATCTGATGGCCGGGGTGCTGCAAACCATGGCTCCACAACACGAAAGCGTACTGCTGGAAACCGAGCGCCTGAGCGCGCTGTACTCCGAACGGCTCGGTACCCGCAGTCTCGACATCCTTCACGTGGCCATGGCCGTGGTTCTCGGGAGCGAACACTTTCTCAGCTTCGACCAACGCCAACTGAAACTCGCCTCCTCCGCCGGTATGAAAACTCCAAGGCTGTAGCCAATCCCTCCACGCACAGGGCACTCATAAATCAGTCAGACGGAAAAATCCCGCCATTTCATGCGCCAAGCAGGTGGTTTCGGCGGCAGAAAGCTGCTGTTAAGCATTTTTAAACCCATTAAAACTTCACTAATCACCTGTTAATCATTGGGTTCGGGAGGTCCGACCCCGTTTCTCCACCCCGATTCCGCAACGGATTGAGCTGAATGGTTGCTTGCCAAACCGGGAGAGCATGGCAAAGCAAGCGCGCCTATGCGGGCGGGTCCATACCCGCGCCCCTTTCACCATGCATCCAACCCAGATATTCCTCTCGAATCCAAGCGCCCTGCGGGTTGAGTACCGGCTCAACGACGCGCGGATGATCCTGTGGTGGTCGCCGCTGGCCGGGCAATCGACCGATTGCCGCGACCGCAATTATTCCAGCCGCGATGCCCACCTGACCGTGTTTGAAAGCATAGAGCTGCCCGA
>JAABRR010000105.1:341-2255 GCA_011390785.1 Sphingobacteriia bacterium | reverse complement strand
GCGGACTGGGTGCCTTTCAAAGCTGCGACTACGATCCGTACCACTGCGTCCTGCACTTTGCGGAGCGCTGCCTGCACATTGCCGTGGCGGTCGACCAGCCGGCGGTACTGGTGTGGAGTGACCATGCGCTGAACGTCGATTTCAAGGCGCACCGCTTTGCGGTTCCGGAGGTTCAGGAGCCGGCGGCCCTGCAAGTGCGCCACGATGAGCCGCGCCATCAATTCCGCTTCGCCGCCGCCATCGGCGCCGGCGACGGGCACTTCCGCCATTGCCACTTCCATGCTGCGGAACAACCGCTTTTCAGCCAGGCGGTGCTGCTGGCGGGGCAGCCCCTCGCGATCGGTGTCGGCCTTGCCCGGACGCCGGTCGTTGCCGAACTGCAGGCCCTCTGCGCTGCCGGGCCGGCCGCGCTGCTGGAGCGGATTGACGGCGCGCTGGCCCCTCAAATCGAGCTCGGCCGGACCCACTCCGCGGGCTATCCGCAACTCGAAGCCATGCGGGCGGGCCTCATCCGCGGACTGCACAGCATGATCGACGCGAGCGGAGCATTCCGCGCCTCCCTCAAGGAAATTTACTACCTGCTGTGGGTGCGCGACTCCGGGTTCGCATTCCCCTATCAAGCGGCGGCGGGCTGGCCGCACAAACTGGCCGAAGTGTGCCGGCTGATACTGGACAATCCGAATCACATCAGCGACCCGGGCCTGCCGAACACCCGCATGTTCGGCCAGCTGATCCACCGCAAGCTCGGCAAGCTGGAAGAGGACGGCCTCTATTACGTGGTGTGGCTGCTCTTCACGCACTGGACTCAGCACGGACAGCTTGATTTTGTCAGCCACGCCGATTGGGCGCTGATTGAGGAGGCCCTTGAGTGGGTCGAGACGGTGACATGGGACGCCGAGCGCGGGCTGTTCGGCGAATTCACCGCCGACGAGACCGCCGCCTATGGGCATCGCGACATGGGCTGGGACTACGCCATCGGCAAGCCCACCGCCGACCACCACATACGCTATGCGGGATCCTCTGTGGCCCGCTGTTACGACGTGTATTTCAACACCTGCATGCACAGCACTTACACGATGCTGGCAGCCCTGCGCGGCGCACCGCATTACGCGGAAAGGGCCGCGCGCCTGTGGCCGCAACTGCAACAGCTGCTCAACGAGCGCAGCGACGGGATCCCGACCTACGGTGAATTGCTGCTGCGGGAAGGACGCCGCATCCACCCCGCCTACTGGGGCCCGGACGCGGGCGCTAGCTGCTGCGTCTGGGGCCTGAGCATGCCCAACTTCCTGCCGCTGGCCGACTGGGACAAAGTGCATGCCGCCGTACTGGATGCCATCATCGCCAAACCGGAAATGCACTTTATCAATGGCATCTGCTCGGCGATCAGCGCGGTCGACACATGGGTCTATCCTGAAGAACGCTGCCTCGCCCTGCACCTGCGGCTGGCCGAAGAGACTGCCAAGGCTGGCGAGTTTCTCCCCATGGGCGGCGCCATGCCCGAGAAGTTCAACGCCCCCCAGGGCAACCTCCACCACGACATCCGGCCGCAGGGGTTTGCCATGGGCGCATGGCTCGCCGCATGGTCCGGACTCGGCCTGCGGCGCCTGCCCTACGGTCTGGCTCTGCGCCCCACCGCCGCCTTTGAGCAGCTGTGCAACTATTCCTGGCAGGGCAAGTCCCTTCACTTCTCCTTCGCCGCCAATGCCGGCAGCCGCCATCTCGCCCTTGAGATTGACGGCAACCGGGTCAGCGGCTCGCTGCAAATCCCCGAATCCGCCCTGCGCGAGGGTTCCCACATCCGCCTGGTCGAAGCGCCGCCCTCACCCCTGCTGCTGCGCTCCAGTGCCCGACTCGACAGTGTCGCCACATCCTCCGGCACCATCCACTATGGCTGCCGCGCCCGCGGACTCACCC
>JAABRR010000105.1:0-331 GCA_011390785.1 Sphingobacteriia bacterium | reverse complement strand
CCGCCTCACCTTCAACCTGCCCGTGCACGACTTCTCCCTGATGGAAACCAACGGTTCGCCTATCGCCCACAGCACATCCAGCGGCGACCCGCTCTTCCATATCGATTTCAGCCATCACGGCGATTTCCAACTCCGCCTGCCTCTCGCCAACAACGGGGGGTAAGGACGGGGTCGGACCTCCACAACTCGCTGGATTAAAATCAGTCAGACGGATAAATCCCGCCATTGCATGCGCCAAGCGGGTGGTTTCGGCCGAAAAAAGCAGGCGCGGCAGTTTCTTGAGCAAACCGGACAGGAGCGGAACGTGGTGATATGCGAACTGATGCTGGTG
>JAABRR010000104.1 GCA_011390785.1 Sphingobacteriia bacterium | reverse complement strand
AGCCATGACAATTACATTGACACACACGCACACACGGATGATTATAATTCGCAGCGTAGTAAAACATGTAGTCAGAGTATTGTTGGCGAGCTCCATCTGACCGATTTAATCAAATTATAAACAGATGAAATATTGGGTTGCAGCGCAAGGGGCACCAAAGATTAATCCATGAGTAGCAAAATATAAATGAAATTGCATTCGGGTTGCATTTTTTTTGTGGATCAAACCTATACATCCTTCATTACCTGCTCTGCCGATGTAGAGACGTACCTTTTTTCGGCACGTCTCCCTTGTCACCACCAGAAATCGCCAGTAGAGACGCGCCTTGCGGCGCGACTACAAGACATTTGATCATTACCAACAAAAGAAATGTGGATTAAAAATTAACCATAACCTATCAATTCTTTCCCTATATTTGCCCCGAACAACCAAAAACACCCCAATGCCCGTCAGCACAACCACCCCACACCCAACCACCAGCGGCCCCAGCGCCAATGCGTCAGGTATGGCCGATGCGGCTGCCGGCAACACCCGCCTCGCCTACATCCACGAAGGCACTTCCATCAACAAAGCCCAGGAAACCCATTATTACCCCTTCGGACATCGTATCAGCCCCCTATCCAACCAACCCATAAACCTGGGCACCGAGCGCAACAATGCGTTTCTATACAACGGCAAAGAGTTTAATGATGATTTTGGGTTGAATTGGTATGATTACGGGGCGAGGTTTTATGACCCACAATTAGGTAGGTGGCATAGTGTGGATCCGTTGGCGGAAGAGTACCGCAGAATATCACCATATGTTTATTGTGTAAATAACCCAATTCGCTTTTTAGATCCAGATGGGCGTTGGGTTCCTGGAGTTGATAGAGATGGAAATGTCTCTTATACTGCAGAGAATAATGATAATTTCTTCACTTTTATGACACAATACGGATTATCACGTGATGAAGCAACATCGGTCTTTACACAAGCTGGATTAAATAACTTTTTACCCCAAACTGTTGAAACAGTTGATGGTTCTGTAACTGAAACTACCGCAAATATGGGAGAAATTAAATCGGATGATATTCCTGAACTAACTCAAAGTGCTGTTTCATTTACTTATAGCAATTCTTTTGGCGGTGCTCTTTCATTAGACGTACAAAATGCTACAGGAAAACAATTAAATGAGCAGCTTGCTTTTATGATAAATTATGAGACACAGAAGGGGAGTTTTGAAGCCAACTTTAATTCGTATTTTCAAAATGTAGCAATGCCAGGGATTGGGACGAACCATAACAATCCAACAAAGGTTAATTTTCTAGGTAAGAACACAGCAATTTCTTTCGATTATGGAAAAAGAAGTGATGGTCGTTTTATGCCTAGATCGGCAAATCCGGGAAATTTACATGACAGAACTAGATGGGAGTTTAATCATCCAGATGCTTTAATGCAAAGAGGTAAACGCAAAGGGTTTCCAAATAGTATTCCAATATTAACAGTTTATACTCATGATTAATAGAGTAAAATTATTGCTTGTAATGGCATTTTTAACATTTGCCAGCTGCAATTTTACAAAAGATAATACATTAGAACAATATCCATTATTCAGGGAGTTTCTTGTTGATTTTGAAAGGCTTCTGGAGTTAGAATATGGGAAGCATCATGAAAGAGATCTTTTTTTGATGTATGTTCTAGAAAACGATGAAATTTACCCCGCTGGGATTTGCCTTGATAGCATCAACAATTTGTTTAAGTATATAATTGAGGATTCTTTATGGATCCCAGTAGAACAAAAAAATGGAGGAAGTATTTACTTCTTGAATTTCAATGGTTGGTTTTGTAATTTTCTCGAAGAATTGAAGGACATCGAACCTTGGATTGCGGAATATAGAGCCAATGTATGTTCAGCAGGAGATATCACTCCATCATCTTATATACTCATCTTAGATCATGTAAAAACATCTGACTTAAAGAATGAGAAATTACGTTTCTTAATAGCTGTACACTTTTTTTCAATAATGATAGATAAAGGATGTTTGGATAATATTGCCTCAGACCCTGCGGTATTAAGAATAAGGGAATAAAGTGAAAGTGTTTAAAATCAAGAATTAGCAGAGCTTCTAATATTACATACGCCTGCTTAGTTTTAAAGTCCCTGATATATGCACCAATAATTTCCATTAGCACCGATTTTTCTCTTTCGGGGAGTGTTTCCACTTCCCGAAAACGTTGAAGCAATTCTGAATTTTTCAGGGCTGCTTTGGTTTTGCAGCAATTTACTCAACTTTCCTGTCAGTATATATAGCAATATTATCCTTTAAGAATGTCCCCACCAAGGGATTTTCATAAGAAACCGGAGAAATAAAACCCGAAAATAGAAATAAAGAATAAGGGAATGATTTGAAAACTCAGTAACTTTGTACTCAAAATGGTACACAACCTAAAACGTATAAAATGAAAATAGTAACAAGCCGTGAATTCCGTGACCATCAGAAGAAATATTTTGAAATGGTTGATAATAATGAACAGATAATCGTTAAGCGTAAAAATCGTGCATATAAACTTGTTCCGGTAAGTGATGATGATTTGCTTGTGGATATACCAAAAGAATTTAGATGCGATCCTTATGAAATCAGTCCGAGTGGCGATATGTTTTGGGCCGATAAACGAAATGTAGAAAAAGTAAAAAAAGCGATTAAGGATAAAGAAGTTGCATTGCGCCTGAGTTCGAAAGATGAAATTAAAAACCTTATGGAGAATCTGTAAATATGTATACACTTGATATTACGGTCCAGGCAAAAACAGATATCGCTTTTTTGAAAAAGAATGGAGGAAAAACAATAACCCAAAAAATAGAAAAACTCCTACAGGAACTTATTGAGCATCCCAAAACCGGGACAGGGCAAGTCGAGCAGCTTAAAGGCAACATGCATGGCAAGTGGTCAAGAAGAATAGACAAAAAGAACCGGCTTGTATACACTATTGATGATGAAATAGTAACCGTAGAAGTATTATCAGCCAAAGGTCATTATAGAGACAAATAATCTTGCGTGCTGCCAGAAACATCAATTAGTTTCGGGCAAAAGTGTTAAATCAAAATAAAAAACTGTATTTTTTGGACAGTATACGCTCTTTACACACCCTGTTTTGGAGCAGGTAAGGCCGGTGAGAAACACGATTTTTTTGGCGTAAATTGGTGTGATTACGGGGCTAGATTTTATGACCCGCAGATTGCACGCTGGCATAGTGTGAATTCTTTATTTTTTACTCTTACCTAAATTTGTTAATCAACGGTTTGGAGACGCGCCGCCATGCACGTCTCTACCCATTAATCGTGGGGTAAACCAGGAGACGTGCCGAAAAAGGCACGTCTTTACAGCGGGCTACCGTTGAAATATTTGTCGTTGGACCAATTAGCGGGATTATTGCTGATGTATTGATTGATAATATCAAGGGTCTTTTCATTTTTTACAATTCTTTCGTCGAAGCCATCCTGCCAGCCTGGCCAGGAAAGGGAGTTTTTATTAGCGAATTTCGTCACACGCCCTTTAAAATGGTTTAGCAGTGAAGAGAGTGAATCAGGGATTAAGGGACCAAATTTGTTTACTCTTTTAGGTGCGGGTTCATTATTTAGATACAGGAGAATATGAACATGATTTGGCATCACTAAATGATTGATAACCATGACATTTTTCTTGTATTGGTTTATTCCATCAATGGATTGATCAGTGAAATTACCAAGTTCATTTAATATCATTTTCTTGTCATCCACAGCACCAAATGCATGCAATCTGTTATTCACACAAATTGTCGCAAAATAACATGCATTTCTTAGATCATCCCAGCCTTGAAG
>JAABRR010000103.1 GCA_011390785.1 Sphingobacteriia bacterium | reverse complement strand
GGTGGTAGGGCTGATTATCATGGCGGTCTGTCTGCCCATTGTTGAGATCAACCAGCTGATCATGTAGCGGCCATAAGTTACCTCTTTTCCATTACCCGTACGTCCGCAGTCTCGCTTGGCTACGGTCTCACTTGGGTGCGCAGTCTCACTTGGCTGCACAGTCAAAATTCCTGGTTCAGGGAAAAGAAAACCCCTTTATTGTGCAACGCGAATCCGGTGTTGAAAGAAAAATTGCGGTCCAGAATGCGGATTTTCTGTGCATGGTTGTGCTTATGGGCTGCTGAGATGGAGCCGTAAATGCTGCCGCTGTAGAAACCGCCTCCCACAACGGCAACAACTCCTCCCAGGGCATAATTGTTCTGGTCAAAGGCTTTCCAGGCCGCCAGCCCGAGTCCGGTATTGAGAAGGAACGCGGCTGCTGCATCATGGATGCGGCCGGTGTAGAGGAACCCGCCGCCGGGGATGACGGCCAGAATACCGGCCAGAACCGGGCTTTTTCCAGGAATGGATCGGGCTTGTTGAATACGGGCTGTCAGGTCCGTTTTTTCGGTCACCAGATCACTTTCCGGGGATATTTTTTCCAGGTAAGCCTGGGCCTGGTCCAGTTCGTCCTTGCCGGGCTGCCGGCTTGCCTGGATGTGCAGTTTTGCCAGATCCAGATAAATGCGGTCCCGGGTATCCGGATGATCGGTGAGCTTTACAAAATTTTGCAGTACCACCTGGGCATATCCCATGTTTCCCAGGTGCATGAAAGCCCGGCTCTGCATAAAATAGCTCTTTCGGGTGAAGGGGCTTGATATATCCGGATCATCCCGGATGATGTCATTGAACTGCCGGGCCGCATCATGGAACCGTTCCTGAAAAAACAGGGCCATGCCGGTTTTGTATGCAGCTTCCAAAATCCTGGCATCCTGTGGAAAAAAATGGACAAACCGCTTGAATTCCACTTCTGCGGTGGAATAATCCTTGTCATTGAAAAGCGTATCTGCATAGGCAAACTGCCTGTCAGCTGAAATCACAAGTTCAGCGGCATCTGCCGGGGCAGGGCCGGCAACAGAGATCATAACACCCAGACTCACCAGCATCCATTGTATCATCTTTATCACCGTGACATCTTATCCAATGGTGGTTTGAACCACCAGAAATCATTGGCCGACACCGGATCATGTATCCTGTGTTCTCCGTTGATCTGTTTTTCTTTCGCCAGTCTGGTTTCGCTTCTGCCGCACCGCATGATCCGGTCAAAAGCCATGACCCACCCCACGACAGGGCCGTGTTTTTCCAGGGCCTGTGCCGCGTATGCAGAGCAGGATGGAGACATGGGGCAGCGGCTGCCGTCTGCCCCTGAGATGTGATCCTGGTAAAAACGGATGATCCGGTTTTTTTTCCCGGTGCGGTTTTCTTCTGCGGCCCCGGGAGCCGACAGGCACAGCACCATGATCAGGCAGATGGCTGTCAGGTTACTCCTGGGTGACACGGAACACCTCTCTGATGGATGTGATTCCCTGGAACACCTTGGTCATGCCGTCCCGGCGCAGGGTGACCATGCCCTTTTTCACGGCTGCTTCCCTGATCCGGTTGGTTTCGGAGGTTTTCAGGATCATGTGCCTGATATCATCATCCAGCTCCAGAATTTCAAAAATGGCCTGACGTCCGAAATACCCTGTATCAAAGCATTTGGAACATCCCCGGGGTTTGTACACCTTTTTGCCTGTCAGGTCCTGTCCGCTGGTGTTGAGGGTTTTTACATCATCCGGTGTCAGAAAATACGGCTGCCGGCAATGGGGGCAGAGGATACGCACCAGCCGCTGGGCAATGATGGCATTCACCGACGAGGAGATCAAATAGGGCTCCACCCCCAGATCTTTTAACCGGGTGACAGCCCCGGCCGCGTCATTGGTGTGGAGGGTGGAAAATACCAGGTGGCCGGTGAGGGCCGACTGGATGGCAATACCCGCCGTTTCAACATCCCGGATTTCCCCCACCAGCACCACATCCGGATCCTGGCGCACAATGGCCCGCAATCCTTTGGCAAAGGTGACCCCGGTTTTGGGGTTCACCTGGATCTGGCCGATGCCGGGCAGGTTGTATTCCACAGGATCTTCAATGGTGATAATATTTTTGTCCGCAGAATTGATTTCCGACAGGCCGGCATACAGGGTAGTGGTCTTGCCGCTGCCGGTGGGACCGGTAACCAGGACAATGCCGTGTGTCTGCCGGATGATGCGGTTCAACCGGTCGAAATGATCCGGAGAAAGGCCGAACTGGTCCAGTGAGAGAAAATACCCGGATTTGTTGAGCAGCCGCATGACCAGGCGTTCACCATAGCTTGTGGGAACGGTGGAGATACGGATGTCGATTTCCTGGTCCCCGATGCGCACCTGGGCCCGGCCGTCCTGGGGAATGCGTTTTTCCGCAATGTTCATGCTGGCCATGACCTTGATCCTGGAAATCAAAGAGGCCTGGACTCTTTTTGGGGGGGTCAGGCGTTCATACATGATTCCGTCGATGCGGTAACGGATCTTGAGGCTGTGCTGAAAGGGTTCGATGTGAATATCACTGGCACCCGCCTTGACCGCCTGGGAAATCATCCGGTTCACCAGGCGGATGACCGGGGCGTCACTGACATCATCCAGCAGGTCGGCTGTCTGTTCCAGGGTATCCATCAAGGGATCGTCGTTTTCCATGTCCTGTGCCAGCTGCCGGGCACTGTCTCCGGACCGGTCATATAAAACATTGATGGCCGATAAAATACGGTCTTTCCGGGCCAGCACCAAATCATGCTCTGGAAGTCCGATCAGGGCTGCCACATCATCGGCCGGGGCAAGGTCCGATGGATCATTGATGGCAATGACGGGCCGGCCGGTCTGTTTAATGAGGGGAACCAGGCAGGCTTTTTTTACAAAATTACGGGGGACATGCCTTGTCCAGGTATCATCTGCATGGTCGGGTTCCAGCAGGGATGATACAGGTATGTGATACATTCTGCCCAGAATTTCCAGCACATCCTGTTCCGGTATTATCTTGGCGGCAAGCACGGTTTCCACCAGGCTGGTCTTGTCCTGTTCATATGCTGCCATGATTTTATCGGTTTCCTTTTGGGGAAATCCGAATTCTTCCGTCAGAATATCGATAAACCGCTGGATCATGATTTACGGGGACACTTGTTGTGCCGGTTCACCGGACATTTTTTCTTTGAACCGGTCCAGTTTTTTATATAAAGGGATTTTTCCTTTTTCAAGATCCATGTTAATGCTTTCCTGCTTTTCATCAAGGATCTGCCGGACCTCCAGGGGATTTTTCACCACCCTGGGGGTTAAAAACACATACAGGTTTGTGCGTTCTTCCCCTTCGGAAACGTTTTTAAATGCCCATCCCAGGCCGGGAATATCCCCCAGACAGGGGGCTTTGTTTTCGGTTCTGGTCATGCTTTCATCAATCAGCCCTCCGATCACAACGGTGTGGGTATCTTCCACGATGATGGCGGTTTCGATCTGGCGCTTGAAGGTGGTGGGCCGGTCCGGGTTGTTCTGGTTCACCGAGTCCAGTTTGGTCAGTTCCTGGAACACATTGAGCCGCACCAGACGGCCCTTGCTGATCTGGGGGGTAATTTTCAGACTGATCCCCACATCCCGGTATTCAAAGGAGCTGTATACCTCGGTGGCGGATTCTGCAGCCGACCTGGTCTGAAACGGCACGTTCTTGCCCACGGTGATGACGGCTTCTTCGTTTTCCGTGGTGAGCAGCTGGGGCGTGGCAAGGATATGCACATCCTTGTCGCTTTGAAATGTCCTGACAATGGCCTGGATATCCGGGAAGGTAACACCGCCGATGTTGATGTTTTTGCCCAGGACACCCAAAGAAAACCCCCTGGGAAGGGCG
>JAABRR010000010.1 GCA_011390785.1 Sphingobacteriia bacterium | reverse complement strand
ATGGATATTCATCTGCCTGATTTTGCTCCCGGCGAGTACAACCTGATCTTGAATGCCATGATCAGGGTTGATGACGGACTTACCTTCGATGTGTACTTTAACAATGAGCTGATCAAAGAAAAAGTAACGCTCAATTCAGGGCCATTTAGTTTTGAATTCTTCGACCTGGGAATTTTTTCATCCACACAAGCATCCGGAAACATTGTTACGCTAAAAATTGACGGCTCAAACACTGTTCAACGTTCCGGCTTTCTTGATTATTTTTTATTCGAACCTGTAAATTAGAAACACAATGAGATTGCTACAACTTTTATTTCTGGTTATGATTCCGGGAATCTTTGTACAGGCTCTTGAACCTGGCGAGTCTTTAAAGGGAACGGTTTATTCTGCTGATACAAGGCTGCCGCTGGAAGGGGTCGAAATAGAAATTATCAATAGTGGAGAAAGGGTTCTGACTCTCGAAAACGGATCTTTTGCCATTCCGGTGGAAGCATTTCCGATTTTGGTAACTGCATCCTACCCAGGGTTTTATACCTGGGAGTCGCATGTTTATTCGGCGTCTGATGTGGATATTTATCTAACCTTAACAGGAACCCGCTCAGGGCAAACCCCTGTTGCAGGTTGGTGGGGTGAAACCAGTCAGTTTAAGAATGCAGCTTTTGATTATACTACCCGCCAGGAATTTGGAAACACAGCCCAGCTTTCTGCCGATCTTGCCATTCAGGGGCGATTGCAGGGATTAAACGTAAAAGCAATATCAGGTATGCCCGGTGAAGGGGGAAATTTCAACATCAGGGGCATCAGTTCGTTGTTTGCCCATAGAAATCCGCTGGTGGTGTTAGATGGTGTGCCGGTTAATACCACCATGCTCGAAAGTGGAATTGCCGATGGGGTGTTCTACAATCCCCTAAAAAGTATTGATGTTAAAGATATTGAGAGTATCCAGGTTTTTAGAGATGGTGCTGCTCTCTATGGCACCCGGGGTGGAAACGGGCTGATTCTGATAAATACCCTTCGCCCTGTTAGTGCCGAAACCAAAATCGATTTTTCTGTGCAAACGGGAATGACAGACAGGCCTGCTTACCTGCCCATGATGACGGCTGCTGAGCACAAAACATACCTGTTAAATCAGTTTCAAACCGCCGGTTTGCCATATGATGAAATGTTGAGCCAACACCCCTGGATTGCGGGTAATCCCTCTTATTTTCTCCATTACAATCACGATAATAATTCTGTTTGGCAGGATGAAGTATTTCGTATGGCTTCTGTAAATAAGGTAAATGCAAGCCTGCAAGGGGGTGACGAAATTGCCAGGTTTGCCGTGCTGCTCGGGTATCTTAACCATGAAGGGGTTGTGAGCAATACGGGTTATGAACGTTTCAATTTCCGTTTCAATTCTGATGTGCAGATACTGGAACGTCTATCCATGTTTTCAAACATAGGCTTTTCCTATCATACTACCGATTTGCAAAATGCGGGTATCGACCACCGCCTAAACCCAATAACTGCTTCTTTGCTCAAAGCCCCTATGTATGCACCTTTCCTGCGCGATCAGCAGGGAACCCAGATTGCCCTGCAAAGCAATGCTGATGTTTTTGGGTTCAGCAACCCGCTCAGTATTGTAGATAATGCCCAATCGGGAAGCACTCAATCTCAGCTATTCGGAAACATCAGGCTCGATTATACCTTATCAGATAAGTATCATATTTCGAATCTCTTTAATGTTTCGTTTGATAATATACGCGAAAAATCTTTCGTACCCGATTATGGCATTGGCGAATTTGAAGACGGACAGGTTTTGAATTTTGCCCGCGAAGGAATTTATAAAACATCTGGTTTCTTTAATGAAACAACCATCAATTACAATAACCAGGTCGGTTTTACTCATTTTGTTAATATTAACGGAGGGATCAGGGTTTCTTCCTATAACGAAGGCTACAACAAAGGTTCCGTTTTTAATACCCCTACCGATGAATTTACCAGTTTGTCTTCAGTTACTTCCATTGCCAATACATTGATCGATGGGTTTAGCTACAGAACCAACAGAAGCGACCTGTTCTTAAAATCGGGATACCGTTTTCGCGACAAATACCTGGTAGATGTTTTGTTAAACCTTGCCGCCAGTTCCAATGCCGGAGAGAATGCTTCAGCGCTGAATCTGCTTGGGGGTAAATGGGGATTTTTCCCTGCCATAAACGCAGCATGGTTGGTTTCTTCCGAATCATTCATGTCTGATGTGAAAATGATCGATCTTTTAAAATTTAGGGCAAGTTTTTCCGTTTCAGGGAACGATTTCTTTTCACCATCAATGCATTATGGATACGAATCGCGCCCTTATGGCAGAAATGCCGGTATTGTTAGAACGTATATGGCCAATCCTGAACTGAAATGGGAAATTATTTCGCAGATAAATGCCGGTATCGATGTAGGCCTTTTCAAAGAAAGGGTAATGCTTACGCTTGACGTTTATAACCGTACAACAGATAACTTGCTTACTTACCGCCAGTTGCCAGTTGTAAGTGGATTTGATTTTTTCTGGGAAAATAACGGTTCTCTAACAGCTACCGGTCTCGATGCTTCTCTTCATGCAAGGCTTCTTACCCGTGGTTTCAAACTTTCTATCGGGGGCAATTTCAATACGCAATCTACCCAACTCAGCCTGCCTAACGACATTATAGTGGATGTTCCGGGCGGACAGGTGATCATGAAGGATGGTGGCAGTGGCTTTGAATTTTATGGATACCAAACAAATGGGATATTTGGAAGTCTTGATGAAGCGCAGACTTCAGGATTGGTTAACGATGCCGGTACTTCTTTTATGGGTGGCGATGTCAGATTTTCAGATCAGGATAATAACCAGATCATTAACGAAAATGACCGCACTGAGTTGGGCAATCTCTTCCCAAAATTTACCGGTGGGTTTTACATGGACATGGGTTTCAGAAATATTTCCCTAAGCGTTTTGTTTGATTATTCTTACGGGAACAGCATTTTTAACTACACACGCATGCTAACCGAATCTTTGTCGGGTTACGAGAATCAAAGCATTACCGCCCTGTATGCCTGGAAAGGAGAAAATGATGATACCGATGTGCCCCGGATGGTTCATGGCGACCCAGCCGGAAACGCCCGATTCTCCGACCGCTGGATCGAAGATGGTTCGTTCCTTAGGCTGAAAGAAGTTACACTCGCTTACAAACTTCCAGCTGCCAGCTTCTATAACAACCTTACCATTTATGTAACCGGGCAAAATTTATTGACTTTCAGCAACTACCTTGGGTATTACCCCGAATTCGGATATTCCAATAGTCCTGCACTGCAGGGGATTGATTATGGGCAAACGCCTTTAACTCCCATGTTTGTGGCTGGTATAAAACTGGGGTTGTAATTACAATATGCAAAATGCAGAATAGACGGAATAAAATTTAGATGCAAAAAATGAGATCTATGAATAGCAAATATTTTATAATCAGAGTTTTGGGAGTTGTAATACTGGCTTTTTCATTAACAGGCTGCGACGATTTCTTTGATCCTGACATCAATACAGCCTTATCTGAAGAGAATAATTATTCAGATTTTCTTACCACCCGATCAACGGTAAACGGATTGTATGCACTCATGCAGGATTACATGGATGCCTATGTTATTGGTGGCGAACTCCGGGGCGATCTCCTAACCACCACCAGCCAGGCAAGCGCCAGCCTGCAGCAGCTCAACAACCTGCAATGGGAGGCTGATAATCCTTACCTGGGCCGGTTGGAAGCATTCAGGATCATATCCAATGCCAATGATGTGCTCTCAAACCTGAACAGGCTTATTGCCGAAGGTACAACCTACACCGACGAACTTCTTAATATGCATGCCGAAGCAGTAACACTTAGGGCATGGGTTTACTTTCAGCTGATGCGTACCTACGACCAGGTGCCGTATATCACTGAAAATCATGCTGCCAGCGATGAGGCCGACGCAATTATTGATTTTTATTCCAATGTATCTGCCAATCCTGTTCAGATCGAATCACTTATTGAGAGTGTGAACGAAGTATTGCCTCATTTTCTGCTTTCAAGGGTTTCAAACGGGCACTTTTTTAACCTGGCCTCAGCCAATGCTCTTTTAGGCGAAATGTATTTGTGGAAAGATGATTATGCCAACGCCATCAGTACCTTAAGAGCTGCCGTTGAAACAGGCGACACATGGCGGTTTATTCTGGATGCTGACCTGCAGAACAACCGGTGGGTAAACCTTTTCAAAGGCGATGAGAGCGCTACAGATGATATTATGACCAAAATTATTTTCGATGTGGCAGAAAAACAGGAAAATGAACTTCTTAATGCTTTCTCATCTGTTTCTCCGCAAGGGTATCATCTGAAACCCACTACGAAGATCCAGGAAATGATTACCAATACACACCGAATTGCCGGAACGTTTAAGAATTCCAATGAGGTGGGTAAATATACCCGATCTCTTGATGATCCTTTTATCAGTGATATGCCCGTTATTCTTTTTCGTGCTGGCGATGTGCATCTTATGCTTGCTGAAGCCTACAACAGAATGGGGCATGTGGATATTGCCCTGCAACTGCTCAATAATGGCAGCGATTCTTTGTTCACCAATTTCTCAAGAGGTATCCGGGGTCGGGTAGGTTTACCACCGGTTGGCATAACAGCGGATAATCTTCAGGATTCCATACTGGTTACTGAGGAGTTGATCCTTGATGAAAAGGCCCGTGAAATGGCATTCGAAGGCAAGCGATGGTTCGATATTCTTAGGGTTGCTGAGCGCAGAGATGATCCTGATTACCTTATAGATCTTATGATTCAAAAATATGGCAGTGAAAATGAGCCCGTGGTAGCCGCTTTTTTTGGTAACAAGCAAAATTGGTACGTGTCGTTTTAGTCTGTTTTTCAAGTGGTTATCGCGTCTGTTTTGTGATGACGTGTATTTGGTGTATAGGTGCAATTAATGTAAGTAATTATGAAGGGACCAATTTTTTTTCTTTAACTAATCATATTTCTAATTTAGAGCTTCTTAAAACAAAACCAATTATTCACACTTAAATCTAAATCTTATGAAAAAAACCGTACTAATGAACCTGGCCATAACACTCTTGTTGTCACTTGGCCTTGTAACAGCTTTAGCACAGGAACCACCAGTCACATATTTTACTTTCGAAGATGGTACAGAGCTTCCTGAATTTCAACTTATTGGAGGGATTTATGATGGCGTAGTTGATAATCCATCTTCCGATGCCATTAACGGATCTGCCAAAGTGGGGAAAAGTACTACAGGCAACAACTCCTGGGATGGCATTCGATATCATTTTGCCAATAAACTTGATTTGCGCAGAGATACCATTTTTACCATGCTGGTTTATCACCCCACTGCAACCGATGCCAGAATAAGGCTGCATTTTTTCGGTGATTATGAATTAAAATCTGATGAAACTTATTACAATACTCCCGGAGAATGGCAGTTGCTTGAGTGGCATCTGGATAAAGAGCATGATATGCATTTCAACTCTGTAGGTCTTGTTTTTGCCCACAACCAGCATAGCCCAGGTCAGGAATGGTATTTCGATGATTTGAAAGGACCAGAAGCTTACCCCGAAATGGGCGCTGAACTATATTTTGATTTTGAAGAAGAACCGCAACCCGAATTTGATAATGCCGGGGCTACTTTTGATGGAGTAATGGCCAACCCTGTAACTGATGGTGCCAACCCTTCTGATAGTGTTGGGAAGTTTACCACTGGTAATAACCCCTGGGATGGTATTGTTTACCGCCTTACAACTACCTTCGATTTGCGCAACGATACCATTTTTACAATGATGGTTTACCACCCAACCCTCGAAGGCAGTACACGTTTGCAGTTTAATGGCGATGCAGCAGAGCTCAAACTCAATGTTGAATATACCACACCAGGTGAATGGCAGTTGCTAACCTGGCGCATCCCTAAAGAATACCACAATCAGTTTAACCGTGTAATGCTTGTTTTTGCGCACGACAGAGCCGGATCTGGCGAAGAATGGTATTTTGATGAGCTCCGCGGTTCACCCCAAACACCACCCGATGAAACACCACCCAAAAAATACTATAATTCTACCAATTTCCGCAAAGACTGGAACGGATTTAGTGGTGCAGAATATATGGGTGTAGTGCCTAACCCTGATGCCGATAATGAAGTTCACTGGGAAGCCGAGGCTGGTTTGGCTGTAACCGGTTCTGCCAGCTGGGCGGGTATGAGCTATGATCTTCCTGCTCCTATAGAGTTTGGCTTCGTGAAGAGATTTGTGATGTCTGTTTACAGTGCAGAAGCTGGCCGGGTCCGCATAATGCTCGAAGATGGTGGGCAGGATCCAAAACTTCGCATGTGGGCCCAATATACAACACCGGGCGAATGGCAACAACTTGTTTTCGATGCTTCTGACGCAGAAGGTGAATTCCTTGATGGTGTTTACGATCGTATCGTTTTAATTTTTGACGATGAAAATAGTGATGCCGGTAAAGAATGGTACTTCGATAAAATTTATGGACCTATGATTGCTGACCCCGGCCCACAGGTTACCTATTTTGATTTCCAGAGTGCTGTAGAATTATCTTTCTCTGGATTTAGTGGTGGTGCCTATATTGGTGAAATACCCAATCCTGATCCTGATGATGTAAATAACGCGCCCGAAGTAGGAATGTCAATGACTGGTGGTGATTACTGGTCTGGAATATTCTATTATCTGCCCAGCACAATTTCTTTTGATGAAGGAAGATCATTTTCAACCAAGATTTACACCGAAGATCGTGATACTACAGGTACTGCAAGATTTGGAGATTTCCGCATAGAGCTGAGAGGTACTCCGCACAGCAATGATACAAGGCTACGTATGTGGGCTGAATATACTGATATGGGGAATTGGGTGGATATTACCCTGCATGCTGATGAGTCTATTGATCTTCCGGAATCAGGTATTCGGAATGATTTTTATCATACGTTGTTGATAGTCTTTGATGACAAACGCAATGTAAGTGGTGAAGAATGGTATTTCCATAATGTTATGGGCCCGATACTAACTCCAGTTTATTATGCCGATATTAAATTCCAGGTGCATAGTTATATGGAGGATGTGCAGGGGTATGAAATTGAGATCAATGACAGTGGCGAGCGGATTCCACTTGAACTGTTTGTTCCCGATCCACCAGCTGAAGGTGAAGAAGTAGAAGTTCTGGAATTCGATACCTGGTTTGTAGATTTGATGCAATTGCCCGTTGGCACGCATAGCATGAATATTTATGCTGATGATGTGCTTATTGAAGCCGGCACCGACTGGTCTTTTGATGTTCCTGAAATTTCAAGATGGATGGAAGAAGTAAATTTTGTTCATCAATCAGATGTTAGTGTTCCTGAAAGCGATTTGGGTTCATCAGCAATTACCATGTATCCCAACCCGGTAAGGAATATGCTTACTATTCAGAGTCCAGTTATGATTTCTGAATACCAGGTTTATGATATTGTTGGAAAAGTTGTATTGCAAAGCCTGCAATCTTCTAATAATACTGTAGTGAATACAGCATCTCTGAAGAGTGGTGTATATTTCATCAGAATACTTGATGAAACCGGTACTCTTCACACACAAAAGTTTGTTAAAGAATAGGTTAGGTTTGGTTAGTTAATTGTTGCTTAGCCGTCCGGTAATTTTTCTTTCTTTATTCAATTTATTATTTGGCTTTGATTTGGACAAGCTATGATTTGGGTTGGTTAAATTAGGTGAATGAAAGAAAATTCCGGGCGGTTTTTTAAAATTGTAAAAAACTTTCCACAAAGCGGGTTTGATTAATTTCTGGTACAGCCCAATATATTTTACCCTGCAAATTTTGGAATCAATTTCCTTTTTGCAGGGTTTTATTTTTTTCTCCTGATTAGTGATAACAATGAAATTATTGCAACTATTTACGGTTATTAGAATGAAGGCTGAAGGCTTTTGAAATCCATGCAAAATCAGGTTAAATAACTCCGGAATTAATACGATCTGATTTTTCGTATAGTCTGGTAGTCTTTGCAAACCTTATTTCTATTTTTTCAACCTTAGTAGCTTATTGGATTACACGAAAAAACAGAACCTTATTACCTGATTATTTATTACGCTGCGATCATCCAATTTCAATTTCCGGGTTTCTTGTTCAGAGCATCTGTTGTTTATCCATTTTCTTAATCAATCTCAACGATATTGTGGCTGCTTTTCCGGAAGAGGAGTTCTTCCAACCTGATGATAATATTACCCGCGAAATTGGTGGGGGTGATTATGTGAGAATAGAATTTAAGTTTTATCCACGGATTAGTCGAATTCCGGATTAATAATCATTAGCAATAGATGGTTGGCAAGGGGCTGCCTATAATTTGATGATTTTTTCATTCATCAGTATCATCCCGTTTTTATCTATGGCCCTGATAAAGTAAATTCCTTTATTTAAATGGCTGATGCTGAATTTCTTTGTATTACTCCATGGCCTAATTAGTACAAGTTGTCCGCTTATGTTATAAACCAAAAGGCTGGCAGGGGCAGGGGAGTCCTCATTTGTTTCTGTAGATTTTACCTGAAAATAATCAGCAGCAGGGTTGGGATAAATTTTAATTGCTGTTGTTTCCTCCCGCGGATTTTGGGTAATACTGTTTACCCCTCCTGATATTACCCTTAATCTAGGTCTGTTTTGGCCGTTTTCGCGGCTGTTGAATACAGCAGGGCCATTGGATGAAGTTTCAGCACCCATTATAACCAGGTTGACACTATTGACCCCATCATCATATTGTTGTCTTACGAAATCGGAAACATTCCAGGTCCACCATCGGTAGTTGTTATTGGGAAATGATGCCGGTGACAGGGCGTTGGTGGCCGGTTCTGTTCTATTTTCCCAGGTAAGGGCTGACTGGCTCCAAGAATCAGTTGCCCCGCCCCGTGCTTCAATTACAGTGCCTGTAGGTGCCGTGCCGTAAAGCTCAAGCACTACCGTATGAAATTCAGGATTTACGTTCGATAAATTGAACTGAATGTAGGTAATCCGGGTTTCTCCTTCCGAATCACTTTTTATTACCTGCAGGTGCTGTGAATCAGTAGTTCCGAAGGTTGTACTACTGAATTCTCCATCCCTTACATAGGCATCCTGACTGGCATTAAGCAGGTTTTCATCAAGATCGGCAGTATTCAACTGTACCCGAAACGGAAAGCTGGCAGTGGCAACATGACCTTGCCCATCGCGGACAAAAACATACAGCCTGAGATTGCGCGAAGAGTGTTCTGCTGTAAAATTGAGCCGCGCCTTGTTTCCATAGGTGCTGGACACAATACCTGGAATCTGGTTAAGGGTTGTTTCAGGAGTAATAACCACCCCATCGTTTCCACTTTCGGGCAATACCAGAAACTCATATTCCAACGTGTCTCCATCCGGATCGGTAGCCTGGCAAACCACCAGGTTATTAAAGGCAAATGGAATGATCAGACTGGAGTTTTGGGTTTTATTATTGATGGTTAGTCCTGTAATCTGTGGTGCTGCGTTGTCGGGTTGTCCTGCACCCCATTTTTGTTGTAAGGCATCAATCATGGGTGTGGTTTCTTCTTTAACAAACAGGCCAAACCAGGTATAGGAACCTTCAAACTTACTATCCCACAAAAAGGCATAACTTCCCAGTAAACGATCATAAAAGGGTGCAATGTACTGTTCATAACGATCGGCAAATTGTGCTGCCTTTTGTGTAGATGTTGGCTCAAGTGGGGCATTCCACGAAGTTTTGGATACTTCCCAGGGGCCGCTCACACCCCATTCTGTGATTAGGTATGGTTTGTTCCAGTTTGACTCTCTGATACGGTTATCTATAGAGCTGATGCCGGCATAGGAATTTACCCCGATCATGTCGAGATTGGGCGCGCGCTGGGCTATGGTATTAGCCTTTGAAACGCTTATGTGGGCTGTAATGGTAAGGGTTGGGTGGTTGCCATCTTCTTCATGTATCATAGCGGCAATATCATTGATAGCATCCCAGACTTTCATGTTTGTCGCACCCACTTCCATTTCGTTGCCTATTCCCCAGGCCAGCAGGGCAGGATGATCTTTGTATTGCAGCACGGCAGCACGAAAATTGGCCAACTGTGTGGCTATGGCAGTTTCATTGTTATAGTCAAATCCATGTGCTTCATGGCCTACCCATAGACCTAGCATTACGGTAAGTCCGTTGGCGTGCGCTGCATCGAGCACAGCGGGGGTGTTACTGTCAACTCCCCAGGTGCGAATTGAATTTCCGCCCCGTGCAGCCAGTTCAGGAAAGAGTGCGATGTTCGATCCTCCACCTCCGTTAATATAGTAGGGTTCTCCGCCACGTAACAGTGTGAAGCTGCCATCATTATTGGTAATAATTTCAACAGGTATGACCTGTGCCTGAAGCTTTTCTGCCAAAGGCAAAAGAAAAAGTATCCCTGAAAATGTTATAAGGAAGGAGAAAAATTTTGATAACATCAATTTGAATTATTTTATAGCAATTAATACCTGAATTCTAATTTATTAGCATCGCTTTTTGACGTAAGAAAGTGGAGCGTTACTTTTCTTTCAAATTCAGCATATTCCCATTTTAAAGAATCTAAAGAATTATCGGTACTTTCCTTCAGGACTTCTCCATTTAGCGTTACTGATCGGGGTTTATCCGTTAAATGAACATGCACATGAAACTTTCTTTCAGTTTCCATTCCGACATATTCACCCTGGATGGGTTCAATGTTTATTTCCAATCCACCACCCTTTTTAATTGCTGACATGTCGGTGCTGGCAATTTTTCCATTGAGGTAATCATTGCTGATACCATCATCTTCATAAAGGGTAAATTCTGTTTGTTTACCCTCCAATGGAAAAACATGCACGTGTAGAGTATCATTTGAGCCTGTTTCGACGGTTCTGGCATAGTTTCTCATGGGGAGAATGGATCCGGCCCTTACAAACATTGGAAGTTTGTTGATGGGGGCATTCACTTTTATGTAGTCGCCTCCATCAAATATTTGGTGGGTTTCAAAGTCAATCCATTTTCCTTCAGGCAGGTAGAGCGAACGAGTAAGTTCTCCTTGTTTATAAACCGGGGCCACCAGCAATTCGTTTCCAAAAAGGTACTGGTATTCATGAACACCGTCACCCTGAACCATTTTTTCGCCAGTAAGTCTGGTGTTTATGGCATAAGAGTAAATGTAGGGAAATAATTGCATCCGCAAATGGGTATATTTTCTGAAGTTTTCCTGAGCTTCAATTGAGTAGCCATAAGGATGGTTTCGTGTTGGATTTTTCGCTGTAGAGAAAATGGTCATAAGTGTATTCATGGCGGAAAACTGAATCCAGCGCATGTAAAGTTCATCACTTTGATCAGTGCTGCCAAAATAATCATAACCACCGGCATCATGCGTTAGGAAAGGGATATCGTAGGTTGTTCTTTTGGGGTCTGCTGCCATAGCAACGTTTTCTTTGAATGCACCCATGGAGTAGTTCCAAAGATTTGGATAATCTGTCTGGTTCCATGCAATTTTGGCATCTCCGGTCCATTTAGTAGGGTAGAGCTTGTAGCGTGAATCGTAGGTAGAATGAATGTGCGATAAGATAAAACCACGACCTTTAGTTTCATGACCCATCTCCTGCGTAGCTTCAAAAGCTGCTTTAACAAAGGGAATGGCCGATGAATTATCCAGTTTAAGAAAATCAACCCCTTTATTGAAGAAGGGTTTCATATCTTGTTTCCATTCATCGACAGCTTCTGGATTTTCAAAGTCAATTACACCGGTTAGGGTATTTTTGGTTTGATTGTGCCAACCATTTCGGTTGATAAAAGTCGATTTGAATAAATTCTTGTCGTAGTATTTGTTAAAAGCTGTTTCGTTTCCGGAAATCTGAATAAGGTCCCAAATCCAGATTCCTCCCTTAACAGAAAGATCTTCCATGTCACTCCACATTTTTTGCATATCCGGGTAGGCAGTTGTATCGCCCACAAAGTCGATATACCCGTTGGGGCCTTTACCTTCATTAAAATCCCAAAACCAGGAGTCTATCCAATAAGCATCTATTGGGTAGTTGTTTTCAATCAGCTTTTCTATTACTGCCATAGTTTCATCCTGGGTTGTATAACCTCCGTAAATTATGCCAAATGCCCATTTTGGCGGAAGAATTATTTCGGTATTGAGTTCGCGGGGATTTTCACCCAGCAAGGTTTCAAGCGGGCCCATGCCCGCTGGCCGAAATTCCGGATTTTTGCTTAAAATCATTTTGTCCAGATAATAACCACTACCATCAATGTTCTTGATTCGAAGCGTATAAATACCTTTTTGTTGAAACTGGAATTGGATGGGTAATCCTTCTACTTTTGAAATAGAAGACCAACTTGTGGCGTTCAAATCATTCGGAAATAAAACAGGGTGTTTTGCCAGAGAATTTTCATCATACAATAGTCCAATCTGGAAAAAATTTTCAGAAGGACTTTGGTTATGAGGCTTGTTGCCCAATACATAAAAATAATAAGTGCCGGGGTCTTCGATCAGAATTTTGTATTCTACATAATTATCAAAGTTCAAGCTATCAGCATTAGGCGCAATTCCCTCACTGGTATAGTGAGTTCTTTCTCTCCAGCCTTGCTGGTTGTTAAAGTGTTCTGCTTCTATTGAGATTATACCATTTTGCGAAGTATGAACATTACCTTCTGGTATTTCAATAGTGGGTTTATTACAGGATAATGCTGTGAAAATCAATAGAATAGGTAACCATATAGTTTTCTTCATATTTCAGTGTTTTTTGATAATGATACTTTTTATCGTAATTAAAACTGTAGTAATATAAGCGACGATTACTAATTAGCTATCTGTAGTATTTACACAAAATAGGCTACATCGTTGACTCAAAGGCTAAAAAGAACGAAATATGGTTTTTAAAATCTTTATTTCTATTTTTCAACTATGTGCCGTGTATTACCAAAAATTTAAAATCTGACGTAGTGGTCAAAAGCCTGAACACAAATGTATATCAGAGATAATCTGATACCAAATGCATTGCCACAATAATATTACACCAATTTTAAGGGGTAATACGTCAATAATACGGTAGATTTTTTATTTGTCTGGTAATCAGTAGAATTATTGCCAAAGGGTTAAATTGTCGAGATGAAATTGTAAAGACTTTCTTCGCGCGACAGACCTAATTTGTTTCGTAGTCTGTACCGACTGGTTTCTACGCCACGCGATGAGATATTCATCAGAGATGCTATTTCTTTGGTAGATTTATTCATTTTAATGAAGGCGCAAAGTTTAATCTCATTTTGGGTAAGGTTGGGGTATTTGGATTGGAGTTGCTCAATAAAATCTTCGTGCACAGCACTAAAATTCAGGTCGAATAGTTCCATATATTTCGAAGTATTCATTTCGCTGTTAATGAACCGGATAAGTCTGCGAGAAACATGATCTCTTTTCTCTATATCTTTTTCGGTTGCCATGCTTTGCACATCGGTTTTTATTTTTCGCAGGTTATCATTCATATGCACCAAATTTATCATAGAATTGGATAATTCTTTTGATTTGTGCACCAATTCCTGATGAAGTTTTTCATTTTCCAGTTCTGTAATTCTCTGTTTGTCTAATATCTGTTTTTCTTCATACATTTTCTTTTTCTGTTCCAGCTCATTTTGTTTCTTTTCGGCGATTTTATTCTTTTCAGCTTCCATTCTTTTGTTCAAATAACGTCTGTAGAGAACAATAAAAACGATAAAAATTATTGTATACGTTATCCAGGCAAAATTTGACCGGTAAATTGGAGGGGAAACCATAAATGTAAAACTGGTTATTTCTGTTTCAATACCTCCGGCATTTTTCGCACGTAAATGAAAGGTATAGGTTCCTTCGCGGAGATTGTTGTATTCTTTTGTATTTCGTGTTTGCCATTCGCCCCAAATGTTTTCAAAACCTTCCAGGTAAAATGAGTAGTATACCTGTTTATCGGTTTCAAAAAAATTAGATGTTAGAAAAAACTCAAAGGCATTTTTATTATGACGAAATACCGGTACTGATTCGTCATCTCTTCGCCATGTAGATGTATGCCATTTATGGGGCTCCTGGTGAGTCCAAACATCAGCAATGTAAGCATTATAGGTAATCTTGGTCTGTTCTACACAATTGCTCTGGTAAATAAAAAAACCGTTTTCTACACCAAACAGCACGTTTTGTTCATCAATTACGTTAACCGACCCGAAAAGGAAGGTATATGTTTCCAGAATTCTGTTAAAGGGCCGGAATGTTTTTTCCATTTTGCCAAACTGCAGCGGAAAATAACCAATTTCCTGGTCATGAGTGTACCAAATCCGATTAAAGTCGTCCTGAAAGAATTCCATAAAAAGTATGGATTCATCTATAAGCTGGTTGTAATGAGTATTGGGGATAAAAACATTATTCTGATTATCAAAATTAAAAAGTCCCTGATCACTTGAAAAGAATACCTTTCCCCGGTTTCCAACAACCTTTATTGAATTGTAGTTTGGCAATCCTTCATGCGATGATAAATTTTCGAGATGGCTAATAGTTTCTCTTCGGGTATCAATTTTAAATCGGTAAAGCTGTTGTTCGGGTGTTAAAATCCAGAAATAGTCATTTTCATCCTGTAGAAATGTTCTTGGGCGCGAGGGTATGTCGGTAAGCTTTGCAGATTTTATAAGGCTTCCCTGCGCATCTAAATGCAAAAGAAAGAACCCGCGATAAGTCGAAATGATATAATATTCTGGTTCATCCATCAGATAATCCATTTGCCATATTCCTTCAAAATCTCCCAGAGACTGGCTTTTATCGTCAGTGATTTGCATGAGGCCTTTATGATGACCACAGAAAAGGATGCCATTATGCTCGAACAGGCTCCAAACCTGTCCTGTAGTATTTTCTACTGGTTTAATAACAAGCTCTTTATTGTTATGATGATTATTGTTGTCCCAATCGGTAAAAAATAATCCCTGGTTGGTGCCAAGGTAAAGTTTTCCGTTAAAATATCTGGATACATAGCCTGTACCTATATCCTTTTGGTTGTTTAGTAATGATAAGCATGAATTCAATTCAATAAAACTGATGCCGTTGTCCAGACCAACCCAAAGATTATCATTGGGATCAGCCATCATAGATATTACCGTGTTGTTCTGAAGTCCATTTATTTTGTTGAAATTTTGCAATATATTTCCACCCTGATCCATTAAAAAAACACCTTCTTTTACTGTTCCAATAGCATATATTCCATTTTCAAGAACCTGGAAAGTACTTACCTGACTATTAATAATGGTTTGATTATTTAATATTTCATAAGGGCTGATATTTCTGCCATCATAAATAAATACTCCTTTACTATCAGAAAAAATGAGCAGGGAATTATCGGAAAAAGGGGCAATACCTCTAATATTTATCGATGCAAACTTTTCACCATCGGGCAAAAGTTGAAATTGATCCCCAATAATATTTCCAAGTCCCTTTTTGGCTACCTGAACATAAATATCGTTATCAAGAACATCGAGAAATGTAAGGATTTCTCCAAATAAAACAGGCTTAACAGTATCGTTTTGGAATTGAAAAAGAGCTTGCCCGGCCCTCATAAGATACATGTCCTTGAATCTTTTGATCTGCCAAATGGTACCGAAGTTATGGTAAATACTATCAAGAGTTGGCATAAGTGAATGAAAAGACATATTCCCAGGAATACTATCCGGCTGAAAATAACCAATAAAACCAGGGCCACCGACTAATATCCGGTGATCAGTCATAGAACAAAGACTTCTAAGAGGATAATCACCTACTGTTTCATAATTTTTCCAAAAATTAGTACCCATCTCCATTAATGGGCCGTTGGCAAAATACATCATACCATTTTCGCCTTTGCACATGTCCCATATCTGACGGCCCGATTGATAGGTTTTGGATTCGTAGTTTATTATAAAAGCATTACCAATCTGGTTGCTGTTATCCAGGGTATAACCTTTTGGTACGAAGCCTACCATCAGAAATAACAGGTAAATATACTTTTTCATTGATCAAAGATTTTACGAATTGATCTAACAGGATTAATTATTCAGGCTTATCAATAACTGTTAGTTTTTAGAATGTGAATAGAGTATATGAATATTGGATTACCTATAACACCTTCATTTTGCTCAAAGTTAAAAAAGTTTTGATCTTTGCTGTAATAATAATATGATTTCTTTTGGAAATATTAGGATACGGTTAGATTAACAGGAATTTTCAGGGAAAAATCATAGTTTTACAATTTTCTGGCTGTCTCCAGGAAGAATGGTGTATTCACCTTTTTCGAAGATGATATCGATAACTTCAATTGGATAAGCAAATGATTTTTCTGCATCAATCACCAGCTTAATTGTTTTTGATTTCCAAGATGCAAGTTCCATCTTGTCGAAATAAAAAAGTTTTTTAACACTGCGTACTATTTTTTATTCTATACATTTGTAAGCAACAAAGGATCTTATTTATTTATTTTTATATAATTCTGGACTTATATTTTTTTCAAAAAATTAATCAATCCTATGGAAAATTCTTGCAATCCATTTTTATTTTAAAACCGTGTATTGTTGAATTTTCAATTTTTTTAATCCATAAAACAATCGTTTGCACATTTATAATATATCTAAATTAAATTATCAACCAACCTCAAACAAATGAAGTACAAAATCTTACTATTCGTATTTGGTGCCACTCTTATGGGTACCGCCAACGGTCAATTGCTCACGCATGATGATTTCCAGCTTAACATGGGAATCGAATCTTCCATACCCATCTCAGGTGAATCTACCGGTTTTGGCTGGGGCGAAAACTGGAATATCCAAGGTAGCGAACCAGGTTATCTTGTTTCCAGAAATCAGGTTCTTACCTATCCTGGTCTTATGTCTTCAAAAATGAACCTGACAGGCGGTGGTACCTATCGCGGAAGTGGCCGTAATCTCGATAACTCGTTAGACGGACCTTATGCTGCATGGCTTAATGATGAAACCAGGATCGGAACCAATAACACAACTCTCTATTTGAGTTTTCTGGCTCATAATCTGAATGATCAATACCGATTTGGCCTTTCAAGCGGTACATCGTGGGCGTGGAGTCCGAAGTATTTCTCTGTTGAAAGTCAGAACGACATGTTTGTTTTAACCATTAACGAAGTAAACTATACTACGGGTATCGCATTCAATAAAAATGAGACCTACCTGGTGGTGGCTAAACTCGACTTCAACACCGAATCAGGCAATACTGTCTCCCTTTGGATCAATCCTACATCTTTGGGTAATGATGCGCCTGCAGCTGATTTTATCGTTACTGAAACAGTAGCTACTACCATGGCATTTAACTCCGTAAACTGGTATCCGGGAAGTGGTAACGACCAGGGGATAATCGATGAGATTCGCTTTGGAGCAACCTTTGCTGATGTAACGCCCGAAGCGCCACCAGTGGTTTGGTTCGATTTCCCTGCCACTCTGCCTTACACTTCAGCCATTATTGACCATGATGCCTTAACCATTACTGCTGAAGTCCCTTTTGCTGCTGATGCTACATCTCTTGTTCCGGAGATTCAACTTGCTCCTGGGTTTACTTCTATACCTGAAAGTGGAGTGGCTACTGATTTTACAAATCCGGTAGATTATCTCCTTTCTGACGGCCAAGGCACAGATCTTACCTACACAACCACAATTACCAAAGCGCTTGCCAATACCGACAATAACCTTTATTCAGCTCAATTACTACTGGGTGGAAAAGTTACTTCTGTGGGAGAAATTGATCAGGATAATCAAACTGTTACCTTTCAAATTCCCCAAAATACAGGCACAGTCTATAATCTCAACTATGACGTGAGTGTTTTTGCTTTGGCAGATATTGCACACGGCGCAATGATTGATTTGGATAATGTGACATCTCTTACAGTAGTTGCAGAAGATTTGACAGAACAAACCTACGATTTTGTTGTGGTTAAGCTGGAGCAGGAAGATGCTTTCAGGGATGATTTTACCACAGATGGATTCTTGAGCAATTGGGAATCCCGTAATTGGAATAATTCTGGTAACTCTTCAATATATCAGTTTGAATGGATTGAAAACATTGACAATTCTGATTTGTCACACCTTAAAGTCACAAAAAGTAGTGAAAGTAACCATTGGTTTAGGTTTACATTTCCTGAAGCGCTGGATTTATTCCAGGCTGGAACGCATGTAAGACTAAGAGTTAGCTCAGCTGAGCCAGTAACAAACTTTGGGCTGAAACTACAAGATGTTTTTGCTCCTACTTCAGACGGTAATTTTAGTGTTTCAACGGGAAATTTTTCTGTTTCACTTTCTGGAGATGGAAACTATGTAGAATATATTCAAAATTATGATGAAGTATTGAATAGCATTAGTCCTTATCTTATTAAATACCTTGTTTTTCAGGCTGACAGAACAACCAGTACCGTTTTCTCCAATATCAGGATAGATGATTTACGAATCGGTACTGATGCCTATCCCAACCAGGCACCCACGCACGATCCGGTAACCAGCCATCCTTCAGCCAATATCGCTGATGGAACCCAATCGCTTGTTATTACCGGGATTACAGATGGAAACCCGGAGCGGCTAGAAAACCTTTCATTTACGGCAACCAGCAGTAATCAGGAAATCGTACCCGATGAAAATATTGCAGTTTTCTGGAATGAAGAAGCGGGAGAAGCAACAGTGGAATATACGCCAGCAAGTAATGGAAATACCCAAATCACGGTCATGATAACTGATGATCGCGGAACTATATATTCCGATGAAGTCGATATGAAACAACTAAGTTTTATTGCCAAATTTGTAAGTACAGAAGTAGGTGTTAACAATCCTGCCAGTTTTGGTTTTCCGGTTTTTACTCATGTAAATGTGGGGACAGATAACCAGCACTTCGTAATTATTCCTGATGTTGATGACGGCTATATCCATGATATTCAGGAAATTATTTTTGAATACGAAAATCTTTCCACAGATAGGATAATTATTGACAGCCTTAGCTATGAAACAGGAAGCAAGTTTGCCCTAATGTATTTCCGGGATTTGGGAGCACAAGGTTTTGCAACCGTAAAATTAAGTGCTATTGATGAAGTAGCATTGGGTGAAGGTGAAGATCCCTTTGAAATCACATTCGATATTCCTCTGGAAACATACAATACCTTCGGTATGAATTATGGTGCTACACAGGTTGCTCATTGGCAGCCCATGCCCTTTGGTGCTGATCCAACATTTTATCCTGGCTATCCCGTTATATTGCCAACGGCTAGTGTTGTTGATGATCCTTCATTAGATTTCTTCTGGGGCAAATCATGGGGTTATATTATACCGCCGGAAACTGGTATATATCGTTTTACCATTGAAGCAGACCCTGATACAGATGGGCCATTTTACTTAAGTACTGATGCTTCAACAGGAAATCTACCTGCAGAAGCAAACCCAACAGCAAATAAAAACTCTCCATCTGAATTTCTTACCCTGGAAGCAGGTAAAGCCTATTATTTTGAAGCTTATCATAAAGAAATTATCAACACTTTCGAACATCGGATTAAGTGGGTTGGGCCTGGCATTGAAGATCCAACCCTCATTGAACCGCCCTATTTATTCCATTTTCTCGATCAGGAATTACCGCAGCCACCGGCAGAAGTAAATCTTATGGCATTAGGCAGTGAGGTAGCATTTGTTGAATGGGAAACAGGTACAGATAATATTGGAATTGCAGGATATATGGTGTATGTTAATGGAAATCCGTTTACACAAGAACCTGTTGCACAAACCAGTATGAATTTGATTGGGTTATCAAAGGAAACTGACTACGAGGTATTCGTATTATCTGTTGATAATTCAATAAACTATTCTCCCTTATCACCGGTGCTGAGTTTTACAACTTATCCGGAAGATAATATTCCGCCTACCACACCCGAAGGTTTGCAGGTAACTGAGTCAACATCTTTCAGTATTAGTTTGGAATGGGACGAATCAACCGATGGAGAAACTGTGGTTTTAGGCTACAACCTTTACATCAATGGTGATTCTGAACCTGTAAATCCAGATCCTATCCTGGGCACAACCTATAAAATTTCACCCCTGGATACTGAGACTGAATACTCCGTTACAGTTTCTGCAATTGATGCAGCCTTAAACGAATCTGCGCCGTCAGCTCCGGTTAATATTTCAACCAACCCATTCGAATGGGACAATCCCGCCGAAGATACCTACGTGGGTTTGGTAAGCTTCGAACTGGAAAATCTGGCTCCTTCAACAGGAATAGGTGTTGAAGCCAGCTTTTCTTTAAATTCAGTATTTCTTTCCAATAAAGTAGGGCATAATTCTTTTGAAGATCCACGCTTCGTTAATAACGTTACCAACGAAGTTCTTCAAACCATGAATATGGAGAAATCGAATGGTACCGTGTTTCGCGTTGAAACAGCTGATCCGTATGATGGCTTGAAATCAGCCCGTGTTCAGGTAGCCAATGGGGAGTGGATACGCTCTGGTGCCAGTATTGTTATGGATCCATCTTTTAATTATCGATTTAGCTTTGCCATGAAAGCGGAATCTGATTATTTGGGAGAAGCAGTCGACTTCAGGATATTTCGTGATGTAGGAGGCACGGTGGTGGCTCACTCAGGTACGGTAACACCTACAAGTGCATGGAATGAATATGTATTCGAATTTCCGGGAATACAGGATGCATTAAGAAGCTGGAAGATTGAATTCAGTTTTAAAAAGTTAGGTACCGTGGTTATTGATGATGTTCAGCTTCACATAAAAGAACGGTATGTTCCTGGCAGTAAGTTTACATCTGTGGGTATGGAAATATTGGAAGAGCTGAAACCTGCAGGATTGCGCTGGGGAGCCATTGATGCCAATTACGAGAGTTTTTCAGGCTCTGTGGGTCCTTTCCAGCAACTACACCTTACTTTTGGCGATATTGCTTACCTGAGTTCGTTACATGGCGATTACGCCTTTCTTACCCTTGGTGTAAACAGCGAAACCGACTGGATTAACAATACCAACACCTTTAGCCATATGATTGAGTACCTTAATGCACCGGCAGGAACCACCTGGGGCGATGTAAGAATTGCTGAAGGTTACGATCAGCCTTTTTCTGAAACCTTAAATGGAATCATCATGGAAATGGGCAATGAAGTTTGGGGATATGCTTCCCATGGTGCTGATGCCTTTGGTTCAAATTATGCCAATTACTCTCAATGGGCAGCCGAAGTAATTGAAGAAAAAATGAAAAGTTCATCTTATTTTGATGAAGATAAGATGTGGGTTTCGTTAAGCGGAAGAAGTCCGGATGAGAATTATGGCTTACACAATTCTCTCTTTACCAATGAAAACGGACAAATGGATATGCTTTCCATAAGTGGTTATCTTGGTGGTAATCTTAATTATGATCCTGCCATTCCGGTTGGACAATCACAGCTTGATTACCACAAGAATTCTTACGCGCAGATGTCTGGAAAGATAAACGGTTTGAAAGCAATATTTTACGAAATGTTGCAGAGAGGAATGAACCGTATTGTACCCCAGTACATGTACGAAGGAAACCTTACCCGCAACGAATACAATGGCACTGCCGGCCAGGCAGTTACTTTCCTTGATTATTATCTAACTGCCATGGAAACAGGTGTTGGTTTAACCAGTGCATTTGCTCTCGAAGGTGGGCAATGGCGTTTGCTCGAAAACCCGGTTACACTGGCCAAACGTCCGCTTTATCATCAAATAAGGCTCTTCAACAACATAGCAAAAGGTGGCGAAATTCTGCCAACCAGTTTTCAGACTATCCGCAATATTTACAATGATAATGGCATTGAAGTCAACATGCCTTCCATGGGGGTTCATGCTTACCATAATGATGGAGAATATGCTGTAGTTTTGTTGAGCCGCGATTTTGAAAATGACTATATCATCCAGCTTGATTTACCCGATGAAGTTGGAACCCCAGCCAACGGTAAAATGGTTACTATAACTTCAACATCTTTTAATTCTCTTGATGTTATTGTTAGTGAAGAAGCCATGGATATTTCTGATGGAATGCTCGTAACTGTTCCTAAATTTAGTTCTGTTTTTATTTCCTTTGATGGAAATGTTCAGGATTTACCAGAAAAACCTATTGGCAATTTTGATTATGCAATGGCAACAACCTTTGAGGTTGGCACGGTCGATGATAAAAGAATTTTCGACGGTCCTGATGACGAAATTTTCGTTACTATTGATTTTATTCCAGAAGAGTTGTTTTACGATCGGTGGGACTTTGAATTTGTTGAAAACCCGTCCAACCTTTTGTTTACCAGGGCTAACCGAAGAATTTATGCCAACGCTTCTACAGTCAATGGAACAGCAATCCTACGTTTCGTAACACTTGATGGTTCCAATCTTTCTGCTGAAATAGAAATTGAAGTTACCAATATGGATGTTGCCGTTGATGAAATAACTTTTAACGGTGGATTTATATATCCAAATCCGGCGAAAGAAAAATTACACATAATGCTGAATGAACAAGCCCAATCGGGCCGATACGAAATTATCAATATCCAGGGATCGAAAGTTCTTGAAGGTAATCTTGAAGGTGCTGAAATACTGTTGGATATTTCTTCTTTAAAGGAAGGGATATTCTTTATCAGGATTTTCAATAAAGATCAGCTGTTTACGCATCGATTTATCAAAAAGTAATGGTTAAACAGGCAGTATGTTTTTAAAAAACATACTGCCTGAATATCCCGTGGAAGCATATTAAAAAGTGATGTCTTCACACTGATTAGCCAGTAACCAAAAGGGCATCCGATCAGGCTGTATAAACGATGGCGTAGCTTCAAAACCAATTGAATAGTTGCCTGTTGGTTGACTTTGAAGATACCCTCCAATGCTTAGAAAGTAAATAAGAATAAGAATTCTGCTTTCTGCTACTTTTGACAATAAAAAATTTATGATCATCTGGGGTGATGAAGAGAAATAAATAAAAAATAAAAGGAGAAAGTAAAAAATAGATTGCCGGGAAAATGAATATTTTTCTATTAATCTAATAACTCATAGGTTCCCATAGCCACCGGATTATCAAGGTTTTTCAAAATTCTTTCCAGAATAATGCCTTCCCTAGTATCATAAGAATGTCCAAAAGTAGCCCGTACACCATAAGAAATAAACTGCACAGCCCTGTCTAAAGCAATAGGCAAACTATCGCCTTGTAGTAATGAACCCGTTAAAACACTTGTAAATGAGTCGCCGGTTCCGGGGTAATTGGCCGGGAGATAATGGCATGATACCTTCCAAAATCTCTTTGATTTGCTGTCATAAGCAATTACTGATGTCATTTTGTTGAGGGGTAATTCAGGTACGCTGGTAATAATTACTGTTGACGGGCCATTTTCTGAAAGTCTTACAAGCCATTCTTTTAATGTTTCCAGGTTTATCTTTTCATTGTAATCTTCATTTAGCAGCATAGCTGCCTCGGTAAGATTGGGAGTGATAATGTCGGCTTTTGCTATCAGCCGTTGCATTTCAATAGTCAATTCATGACCCAGAGATGCGTAGCGCGCTCCATTATCACCCATAACCGGATCAATAACTACCAATAATTCCTTATGATAAAACTCATCAATCAGATGCTCTACAATTTCTACCTGTGCTGCCGATGCAAGGTAACCACTATAAATGGCATCAAATTTCAGTTCCAGCTTTTTCCAATGGTTAATAAAAGGGATGAGATGGTCAGTTAAATCTACTTTATAAAAATCAGAATACTGGGTATGAGAAGACAAAACAGCTGTTGGTAATGGGCAAACCTGAACACCCATTGACGACAGAATAGGGATTACACTGGTTAAAGAAACTCTTCCAATACCCGAAAGGTCGTGCACGGCTATAAGTTTATTTGATTGGGTTACCATAAGTCTCAATATTTTAAATCAATAATTTTTAACCAAAGCTAGGATATAATATTTAAAGTAGCAAAACCATTACATTCAAAAGAATAAATTGATTTTATGCTAAACAACAAGCTGTTTTTTACGTTAGCAACAAACAGATTGGCAAGCCAAACGTTTTTTTCTTGGAATTAATAATAAAAAAATTACTTTTGCAAAAATTTTAAACCCCATTTGGATATGTATTGGACTTTAGAATTGGCTTCTAAACTTGAAGATGCTCCCTGGCCGGCAACAAAGGAAGAGCTTATAGATTATGCACTCAGATCGGGTGCTCCCATGGAGGTTATTGAAAACTTACAGGAAATTGAGGATGAAGGTGATGTTTATGATAGCATTGAAGACATCTGGCCCGATTATCCAACAAAGGATGACTTCTTTTTTCACGAGGATGAATACTAAATAAAGTGAGCCGGTTACCATACCGGCTTTTTTAATCCTTTTAATAAACCCTTTTCTCTGATCATTTTTTTGCCTAATTGCACTACCTTTGTGTTTTGCCATTTTCCTTACCCGGTTATATGTAAAATATAATTATAAAACATACACTATTTATGTTGAATATATTTAAGAAACTCTTTGGCGATAAGGCCACCCGCGATTTAAAAGAAGTAATGCCTCTGGTAAAGGCGATTCATGATGTTTATGGTTCTATCGAGAAGCTTACCAATGATGAATTGCGTGCCAAAACCTTCGAATTCAAGCAACGAATTTCCGACAATATTAAAGAAGAAACCGAACAGATCACAGAGCTGAAAAAAAAGGCTGAATCTTACGATATGGATATGGATGAAAAGGAAAAACTTTTCAATCGTATTGATGAACTGGAAAAAATACAATCAGAAAAAACAGAAAAAATTCTGGTTGATATTTTACCAGAAGCTTTTGCCGTTGTAAAGGAAACCGCCCGGAGATTTAAAGAAAATGAAGTAATTGAAGTTACGGCAACCGATTTCGACAGAAACCTTGCAGCCAGCCGCCCAAGTATTGAAATCAGGGGAGAGTCTGCCTTCTTTAATAATTCGTGGATGGCTGGTGGTAACGAAATTACCTGGGATATGGTTCACTACGACGTGCAGCTTATTGGGGGTATTCACTTACATAAAGGAAAAATTGCAGAAATGGCTACCGGTGAAGGTAAAACCCTTGTAGCCACGCTGCCTGTTTATCTTAATGCATTACCGGGCAAAGGTGTGCACGTAGTTACCGTTAACGACTATCTCGCCAAACGTGACTCCGAGTGGATGGGTATGCTTTTTGAATTTCATGGCTTGAAAGTGGATTGTGTTGACAAGCATCAACCCAGCTCTGAAGAAAGAAGAAAAGCCTACCTTGCCGATGTTACCTACGGTACAAATAACGAATTTGGGTTCGATTATCTGCGAGACAACATGGTTCGCAACCCGGAAGAATTGGTGCAGCGCAAGCATAATTATTCAATTGTGGATGAGGTTGACTCAGTTTTGATTGACGATGCACGTACACCATTGATTATTTCAGGGCCAACCCCCCAGGGCGAAAAGCATGAGTTCCATGAAATGAAGCCTAAAGTTGAAAGGCTCGTTTCGGCGCAGCGAACACTAATTACCAATTTAATTGCAGAAGCACGAAGACTACTTTTGCCCAAAGATGGTGAAAAGGTTGATGATAAAAAAGGGGGAGAACTGCTGTTGCGTTGTTTCAGAGGGTTGCCCAAAAATAAAGCCCTTATCAAGCTTCTTTCTGAACCGGGTATGAAAACCATTCTGCAGAAAACAGAAAATTTTTATATGCAGGAGCAGAATAAGCATATGCATATTATTGATGATGAATTGTATTTTGTTATTGAAGAGAAAAACAATTCTATTGAACTTACAGAAAAAGGACTTGACCTGGTAACGGGTGCTTCTGATGATCCTGATTTCTTTATTTTGCCTGATATAGGCGCAGAAATGGCAGATTTGGAAAAAAGCACACTTCCTGAAAAGGAAAGAATTGAAAGGAAAAGTCAGCTTCTGGATGATTTTTCAGCTAAGTCGGAAAGAGTACATACTATTAATCAGTTGCTAAAAGCCTACACCCTTTTTGAAAAGGATACCGAATACGTTATCATGGACAATAAGGTGAAGATTGTTGATGAGCAAACAGGGCGTATCATGGAAGGTCGTCGGTATTCCGATGGACTGCATCAGGCAATTGAAGCCAAAGAAAATGTTAAGATTGAAGCCGTTACTCAAACCTATGCTACCATTACGCTTCAGAATTATTTCCGGATGTACAGCAAACTGGCGGGTATGACAGGTACTGCTGAAACAGAAGCCGGCGAACTCTGGAACATCTACAAACTTGATGTAGTTGTTATTCCTACCAACAGGCCCATTAAAAGGTCTGATATGGAAGATTTGGTTTACAAAACAAAGCGCGAAAAATATAATGCCGTAATTGATGAAATCGTAAACCTGGTTAACAATGGCAGGCCTGTTTTGGTAGGTACCACATCGGTAGAAATATCAGAACTATTGAGCAAAATGCTCAGTATGAGAAAGATAAAGCATAATATATTGAATGCTAAGCAGCACCAGCGCGAAGCACAGGTGGTTGCTGAAGCAGGTAAGGCCGGAGCTGTTACCATTGCCACCAACATGGCAGGTAGGGGTACTGACATTAAGCTGGGGCATGGGGTTCGTGAGGCCGGTGGTTTGGCGATTATTGGTACTGAGAGACACGAATCAAGAAGGGTGGACAGGCAGCTGCGCGGTAGGGCAGGGCGTCAGGGAGATCCAGGTTCTTCTCAGTTCTTTGTATCTCTTGAAGATGATCTGATGCGTATTTTTGGTTCCGATCGTATAAGTCGAATAATGGATCGTCTTGGTTTGCAGGAAGGTGAAGTAATCCAACATTCAATGATTACCAATTCTATTGAGCGTGCTCAGAAGAAAGTAGAGGAAAACAACTTCGGTATTAGGAAAAGATTGCTCGAGTATGACGATGTAATGAACGCCCAGCGTGAGGTGATCTACAAAAAACGTCGTAACGCACTTTTTGGTGAAAGACTGGCTGTTGATCTTTCAAACATGATGTATGATGTTTGTGAGCAGACTGTGAGTGAACATCATGAGACAGGTGATCTTGAAGGCCTGAAAATGGAAATGATCAGGAACATGGGAATCGATGTTTCTCTTAATGAAGAAGGTTTTGCCGATTCAAAGGTTTCAAAAATTACAGAAAGTGTTTTTGCCGAAGCTACCCTGAAATATCGCAGTAAGATTGAAACTATCTCAAAACAGGCTTATCCTGTTATTCGCGATGTTTACGAAAATGCCGGCGAAAGATATGAGAATATTGCCATACCCGTATCAGATGGTATGAAAACGCTGAATGTGCTGGCAAATCTAAAAAAATCATTTGAATCTGAAGGACGCGAAGTGTCGCTATCTATCGAAAAGAGCATTACACTGGCCATAATTGATAATGCGTGGAAAGAACATCTGCGCGAAATGGATGATCTTAAACAGTCGGTTCAAAATGCTACCTACGAACAAAAGGACCCTCTGCTTATCTATAAATTTGAATCGTTTGAACTCTTCAAAACACTGGTTCAAATAGTAAATAAAGACATTATCTCTTTCCTTTTAAAAGCCCGACTTCCAATAAACGATTCAACCCAGTTGAAAGCTGCAGAAGCACCTCGTCGCACAGATATGAGCCGCTTAAATGCAGGTAGGAGTGATGTGGCTGGTGGTGCCCAGGGCCGTAGAAATGTTGAACCTGTGCGCGTGGAGAAAAAGGTTGGTAGAAACGAACAATGTCCTTGTGGAAGTGGTAAGAAATACAAGAATTGCCACGGGAAATAGGATTGAATACCAGATGTTAGAGATCAGATGTTAGAGATATCCCTTTCTGGTTCTCATTCGGCAGTTGGGTATAATCAATCTCAGAGCCCATCATGCTATGCGGTATAAGATATATTAGGAGCAATACAACCGATGCAACGATAACCCAGGTGCGGTGATTCCGATTTTTCCATGTCATCCAAAGTGCAAATAACCAAAACAGAAAAGCAAATGCCGTTTTGTTATCGGTGAGGTCGGTTCCAAAGGGCCAGCCTGTCCAGTAAGCCCCGAAAGCAAATTTTTGTACAATGGGGCCGAAAACCAATCCCCCCAACCCTAATAAAATAACTGTGAAAAGTGTAAGTCTAAAGGTTTTTTCCTTAAATACTGCAGCTAATCCGGTTCTGGTACTTAAAAGCATAGCGGCAAACATAAATAATATGTGCGGTATCATTACCCAGGCTGGTACATCGCCCCTAAATCTTATTACTATTGGTTCTTCAGTAAGTTTATGCATTTTTTTGTCATCGGAAAGACTTACCTGGTACATAATCTTTCCTGCAGGCGGCTGATGGGGTATATAGGCAACCAGAAAGTCTCCTTCCCTTTGTAAAGGCATTTGTTGCCAATCGTCATGGCTGGGTGTTCTTTTATAAATAAAACTGCCTGATACTTCTTTATCTAAAACTTCAATTTTTACAGGTGCATCACCTTCTTTTGCATAAGTGCGTATAAGCTTATATTCTATGTTATTCTCATTAACCTGAATGATGCCTTTAACTGGTTTTGTTGGTCCGGTTGTGCGGGTATAATAGGCTCCTGCCAGGGTAATAATAAAGGCTAATAAAGTAAGTAAATGTTTTTTCATTTTTGCTAAGTTGTTAGGTTAACTCTTTAACAAGGATTGATTTGCCTGCTTTTTTTTCTTTAGTAAACCCCATTTTTTTTAAGTATAGATAATGTTTGTTATTATCCACTGAGGTACTTAGTTTTTTAATACCCAAATCTTTGAAAAAACTTTGATTTTGGGTGTAAAGATATTTACCTAATTTAAAATCGCGGTACTCCGGTAAGGCAAAATCCAATTCAATACTTAATTCGCCCGATAGTTTGGAATCACTTTCGACATTTGATTTTTTGCCCATAAAAATTCCGGCTACGCTAGCGTTATTAAGAAGAAAAAAGCAAATACAATCATCAGTATTGTAAGTGCTGTTTTTAAAGTTTTGGTAAAATCCGGGAAAATAATATTCAATGTCTTTTTTGAAAAAGTTTATCAGATGGTTAAAATAAAGATTACCCGGAAGGATTTGAAGAATAGTAAAGAAGTCTTTTCGGGTATGGATTTTAAACAAAAAATAGATATTTACCAACGCAATAAAAAGATTGAGAAAAGCCACAGGCATAGCCCCAATAATAAATCCATAAGCAGAAAAAATGGAAGCACCCAGTAAATTTAACCATCTTAGCTTAATTATCGAACTCATCATTAGTGAAATAGCAATAATTACCGAACCAGTATAGCCAATCCACTCGTAAATTAATTGATATTCCATTAAATAATATTAGTTGAAATGCCAGTGTTTATTAAAGTTTGATAAGCAAGACGAACAAATGTTACCTTAAGTTTCTGCTGGCCCTTGTAACGGGCTCAAGAATTCTTTGATACACTTCATCAATATTACCCAGGCCGTCAACATCAATTACCTGGTTGTGCTCACGGTAATAATCAAGAACACCCCTGCTGTGCTGTTCATGTTCTTCGAGGCGGGCAACAATGGTGGCAGCTGTTCTGTCGTAGGGCATTTTCTTGTTGGTTCTGCTGCGTTCATCCAAACGTTTCATCAACTCAATATAATTTACCTGAAGGTTGATAACACAGGTTATTCCAAGTCCTTTTTTCTTTAAGATTCCATCAAGAATATAAGCTTGCACAAGAGTACGCGGATAACCTTTAAAAATGTATCCTCTACCATTTCCGTTCGTTTCGAGCAATTCTTTTTCTATCAGACGGATTACAATTTCATCGGGCAACAGCAAACCTTTTTCCATGTAGGGTTGAATTTGTTTTCCCAATGGAGTATTTGCTTTTACTTCTTTTTGAAGAATCTCGCGGGTTGATATGCTTTTTAAATCCAGCTCTTCGGCGAGCCTGGTGGCCTGGGTTGTCATTCCTGCACCCGGATGGCCAAACATAACTACATTTATCGATCTTTTTCTTATATCTTCATTTATGTAGTGCTGTATGCGCGAAAATATTTCTTCTGATGTACCCGAAGCATTGATTCGTGTCAGCAAACCGGTATTTTTGTAAAAGTCGAGTAGGGGAAGGGTTTTTTGATGGTATTCCTGCAAACGTTTCTTTATAACAGCTTCTTTATCGTCTTTTCTGTCCTGCTCTTTGGCTCGTTGCAAAAGTCGTTGTTTGCAAATTTCATCGGGTAGCTCCAGGATAAATATCCGGGTAATTTTATGGTGTATTCTTAAAAACAACCCATCCAGAATATAGGCCTGAACATAAGTCCGCGGAAAACCGTCAAAGAGGAATCCTTCACTACCCTGATGGGCTTTTATGGCTTTATTAATAAGCTTCACAATGGTTTCATCATCTGCCAGGCCACCCCCTTCAATGCCTTCTTTTACTTTCTTGCCAATTTCTGTTTCCTGCTTTATCTCCTCTCGCAATAGTTCACCTGTACTGATATAGGTTAGATTGTACTCAGACATCAGTTTTTCCGATTGTGTACCTTTACCTGCCCCGGGTGGGCCAAACATAATGATGTTTAACATTGGTTATTTGATTTTAAAATCGTGTCGAAATTTCAAAACTGCAAAATTAGCTTTAATTCCTGAAATAACAACGGATTCTGAATATTGTGTTTTGCCTTTATTTTGAAGATGTAAAAGCTTAAAATACAATCTTTTTAAATGTCTGAAATTGCCCATCGAATACCAGAATGATATACATGCCATGGGGTAATCCGGCTAATGAAATTTTGTGGGTTGTTTGATGGGTCGATGCCAAATTGCTTTTCTCAATTAACAGCCTTCCGGTAAGATCGTAGATTTGTATGTCAAGCTTTTTACCCTGAGTTGCACTTATATTTACCGCAAGTTCGCCGAATGCATTAATAAAAGTGCTGAATGTTGCTCCCTGATTGGAATACTGAACCGATGCTTCCAGAATCCTTTTCTTTAATAACCAGGTAAATTTCTCAGGTGTAACAAACTCAATATTATCGCCAATTTCGGGGTCGGCTTTAATAATATCCATCAGTTGTTCCAAACGAGGAAGGGTAATATCAGCGGGGTTGCCTGAGCCAATACTGGTGCCATCTTGCCGCAATCTTTGATAACCCGCCAGCAAAAAACCCGGGCGGGGTTTGTTCTTTAGTCTGTTAATGATACCCTGTGCCGTTGCATTTAAATCGGTAACATTTCCATAAAAAGTATTGTCATTTACATGATTAAACAGTAATCCGCCATATTGTGAATATACCTGTTGGGTTGAAAGGGCCGGATCGAATAGGAAAGTAAGCTCGGTTCCGGTATTTTCAGCAAATTCACCCAGTTTGTTGAAATTGTAATTGTTGGAAATGGTTATACCCCTGAAATCGGAAACTCCGGCACCATTATAATGCTTGTAGGCGTATGTGGTTGGGATATTGTATTTCTGAACTTTCCACATGGTTTTTTCAATGGCATCGGGAAGGTAGCTTTCTGGAAACATATCAGAATAGGCATATCCCAAGGGTGTGGTTACGGCAATAAACCCATCGTTGGCAGTAGCCGTACGAAAATAATACTGACCCAAAAAAGGAAATTCCCTGAAGAAATGTAAGTTGAAACCCCAACCCAAAGGGACATTGCCTCTTGCTGCGGAATGCCAGGCACCTGATTGAAAGCCAGCATTCCAGTTGCCGGCATCGCCTTCAGAACCGATAAAAATAACATAATACTTATTATCGATTGTTACATCTTCGTATGATAGTTCTGATGGTCGCTGATAAACAAAATCGTCATTAACCGGAAAAACATGGTGCCAGGAAAGATTACTGAGCAATGTTTCGTGAAAACTGCCACCCCATGCAGAAATCCACTGTACCAGGGGTTCGGGACGCATCCATCCATACACATGAAATATTTCATTGGGGTTGCTGGCTTGCATGTAGCTCATTACCTGCTCAATTTTTTCGGCTTTTTCGTTAACCAAAGATGCAAATTGTAAAGATTCTGTGCCAGCCAGATTAAGTTGAAACATTCGTTGGTTAACAGCCCAGTCGGTTATTTCGCGCAGATAGAACTTATGTGGGTTGGTTCGCGATAGCAGATTTTCAATTGCCCATTCAAGAATTGAAAAATAGCGCTGTTCCTGGGTAAGTTCATCATTATTCCAGGGATGTAGGCTACTATCGAGTCTGGCAGATACTTTCAAGGCTTCCTGACCATGAAAATAGTCGGGCACCCAAACACTGTCGGGTCTTTCAACCACAATTGTTTCATTAGTCGATGGCAATGGAATACAATTGGTTAGCCCGCCAATCATGGCAGCAACTTCAGCCTGCCATCGGAAATTCTGACCAGAAAAATTGGCATAGGTCAAAGAAGGATCATAGGTGATAGCGCCATTGATATCGTTCGAAAAATATTGAATCAGTTGATTGATGTCTGTGATTTGTGTGAAGTTAACATTGCCATCATTGGTGTAAATATCCCGCCACATCTCATCTGTTTGGTTATAGCTCCAGGCTTCATATACGTTTACAAGATACAGACGTGGGGCATCGCGATTAACGATTCCGGCAAGGGTCAGGGCAATAAGTTTGTTCTCTGGTGAAGAGCCTGTACCATTATAAATAACAGCATTAATTTGGGCCATTAATTTGCTGGTAAACAGAATTATTATTAGGGTAAGAAGAGATAGTTTCCTGTGAATTTTCATATTATTTCTATTTTTCAATCTCAGCAATTTATTGAATTGATGTAACAATTAGCCTGATTTTTCTTAAAGCCTTTTAGGTTGTAACCAATGTGCCTTAGTAGTTTAAAAAAGAGTTTTTAAAATTTTTACAAAAATAGTAAGTTTGCACAAATTTTAGAAGGTCGATAAAGGAATAAACGGTTTTAGAATATTTATTCGAATAATAAATTAACTACTTTAATTTAGAAGTAACTTCTTTCTTTTTGACAAACTAACCTCCTGCATAATTTCATTTAATTTTAAGAGACGTGACTATTCTACTCATTGTGAAACGATTTGATTTTGGAGGTGCAGAGAATCATGTTTGCGATCTGGCAAACTGGCTTCATAAAAAGGGACATAAAGTGTATTTAGCAGGCAAAAAAGGGCGGCAATTTGCTCGCTTACATCCTGAGGTAACCTTTATTAATAAAGATTTTAAAGATTACCTGATTCCCCTGCATGTGGTAAGATTGATTTTGCTGGTTATTTCCCAAAAAATTGATCTAATTCATGCCCATCAACGTTTACCTATCTTATTAGGAAGTTGGGTAGCTTTATTAACCCGGAAGAAACTGATTGTTACGGTACATGGCAGGTCAAGATTTGATTTACGTCATCCACTGGCGCGAAGTGTTGCAAATAAAATAGTTTTTGTTAGCCGTGCGGTAAAATATTTTGCAGAGAAGAGATATTCTATAGCAGAAAAATCTGTTTATATACCCAACGGTATTGCCGATAGAAAAACGATAAATAAACTATTGCTTAACCGAATAAACTATGTATCCAGATTAAGTGACAATCATTTTATGGTGGTGTCATTGCTTATTAAGGGGGTAATTCCTGAACTATTGAAGAGATTTCCTGATCTGGAATTCTACATTACCGGAGATGGTAAAAGGATTGATGATGTAAAGCTTTTGGCTGCCAATCTGAATAAAAGTATTGGACGATTTGTTTGTGAAGTAAGAGGCTACGAGGATGGAATATTTGATTATGCAGGCTCCCCGGCTCTGGTAATGGGGGTGGGAAGAGTGGCTATGGAAGCAATGGCTGCGGGTATTCCTGTTTTATCGGTAAATTGTAAAAGGCTGGGAGGAATGATAACTGCTGACAATTATTTTAAATGGAGAGACTATAATTTTATTAATATCAATGCTGATCCTCCAACTGGCAATAGAGTTACAGAATTATTAACTGACTATCTTGAAAATCAGCATCAGCATCTGGAAAGCGCTAACTCTTTGGCAAAAAATGTAAAGCGGGATTTTTCTATGTGCAAGCTTGTAGATGAGATTATAGACATGTATAATTCAGCTTGATAAAATAAAAAAGACGGGCCTGTAAGCCGGGTTCTGTAATTCATCGAAATGAATTTCCTGTCATTTATCCAGGAACAGATTCACAACTGCTCTCTTACGACCTACCCTCCGGGATTGGGCGGGCTACCCTCAAACCCCGGTATATTTGGTCTTTCAACACATAAGGTTTACCCCTGTTATGAGTTACCCCACAACAGCGTGAGCTCTTACCTCACGTTTTCACCCTTACCATGTTGCAAGCAACATGGCGGTTATTTTCTGTGGCACTGGCTCTTGCTTTACCTGAGTAAAGCAGCTTCCCGTTAGGAAGTATGCTGCCCTGTGTTGCCCGGACTTTCCTCTCCGATAAAACTACCGCAGCGACAGGATGGCCCGTCTTTTCTATTTGTTTCTGTAAAAGTTTACTTCGGTGGCCCCCATACCATAACGAGCATAAGGCGCATCATAAAATTCAATACCATCAATACCTTCTAAAATTTTATTCAATTCTGTTTTTAAAACACCATTGCCAATACCATGAATAAAAATTACCTTACTTAGCTTTTCTTTTTCTGCCTGTTGCATACATTTTTTGAAGTAATCGGTCTGGATATTCAGCAGGTCTTTTTTGTCCAGATTTGTAAAATCATCAACCAGTTCACCAATATGAAGATCAACTTCGGCAATTTTATCATCAATTTTGTGCTTCTCCAGAAAAGAACCTTTTGCCTTTATTTGCGATGTAGTATTGCTTGTTCCTGTTTCCCGAATCTTTTCTTCGAGAGTTTTCAGGGTTTCCTTGCTTATTCTTTCTTCAATTAGTGGTTTGGAAACCACATCAGAAAGGAGAGCTACCTGCACCATAAATACTTTCTTACGTAAGAATGTTTCATACTGAAAGTTTTCTTCTTTGTATAACTTAACAGGACGAAAGTTAATTAAACCGCTAAAAGGTGCAATGGGCTTACATTTATCTTCTTTAAAAAATATGTTCTGCCACAGCCCATTAGCCCATTTCTCAATCTCTGATCGCCCAATACTGGTTAACAAAATTGCCGATTCGGGTTCAAGAAATCCATATTCATTGCCATGATAATCACCATCATAATTAAGAAAAAGACTAAATATGCTATAATACGGCGTGTGATTAAGAAGTAAAATGTCTAGTGGTCCTGATAACGGATTTTCCTGAATTTGTGGAGCAAAGCAGAAATATAGTCCGTCGGCTCTCTGATCTGTGCTGTTTGGAGAGAGGTAAAGAGAAAATGTATCATCATTTGATGCCACCTCCCGCGATCTGCTTAAAATCTGATGGTGTGCCAATGCAATATTTTCGGCTATTTCAGCTGTTCCTGTCTTTATCAGCTCTTTAGCCAACACGGGTATTTCAAATCCGTCTTCAATAGTAACATGCACAAGGCTTTCGTCAACTATTTTGGTGACGATTCCACCACCCAGATCATTCAGAAAATTTACCTTATCACCAATCTTAAATATCATTATTTCTAGGGATTAACTTTATAAAAATGCTATGGTAGTTCATTAAAAAAATATATAGTTGAGAATATTTTGCAAAGGTACTATTTTAAAGGCAGTGAAAATTATTGAACTATTTGATTGGTTTACTAATATGACTGGGGTACTAAAAATCCTTGTCTTAACAATAATATGTTACAGCCCCATTGAATTTGATTTAAGTTTTTTTTGATGAATGGCTGTCATGTATTTAAAAAATTATAATTTTGATACGGACAACATGATTTTCTTCGGGAGTGAATCATACACGTTAATTTAATTAATGCAGCGCAAATTTTTACGAAACCTTGCCTTACTGCTGGTTTTAAATTTATTGATCAAGCCTTTCTGGATTTTTGGTATAGATCGTACAGTGCAAAACACTGTGGGTGCAGAAGAGTATGGGTTTTATTTTGCTGTGTTTAATTTTTCCTACCTGTTTTATATTCTGCTCGATTTTGGCATTACAACCTTCAATAACAAAAATATTTCGCAAAACAACCATCTTTTACAAAAGCATCTCTCCAATATTATTGTACTTAAATTACTGTTATTTTTCGTTTACCTGGGTTTTACCTTTATCGGTGCCTTTTTCATAAACTATTCCCGTGAGCAGATTCTAATGCTGGTGTTTCTGGCCATTAACCAGTTTTTGGTGAGTTTTATTCTGTACCTGAGATCTAATCTTGGCGGCTTACATCTGTTTAAAACCGATAGTATTATTTCTGTACTCGACAGAAGTCTGATGATTGTAATCTGTGCAGTGCTTCTCTGGGGTAATATTATTCCGCTTTTTAAAATTCAGTTTTTCGTTTATGCACAAACCCTTTCGCTGAGCATTACCGCCTTTATCTCATTAATCATTGTTTTCAGAAAGGCAAAATCCAAATTTTTAAAGCTAAATTGGAGTATGCCCTTTTTTATGGTTATTTTGCGACAGAGTTTTCCATTTGCCCTTCTTGTTTTGCTCATGACTTTTTACAACCGGATTGACAGTGTTATGCTTGAGCGTTTATTGGGTGATGAAGGAGCATGGTATGCAGGTATTTACGCGTCTGCTTACCGACTTCTTGATGCTGCCAATATGCTTGCCTATCTTTTCGCAGTTTTATTATTACCCATTTTTGCCCGAATGATAAAGCAAAAAGAATCAATAGAAGAACTTATTAAATTGTCTTTTACCTTGCTCATTACTCCAGCAATTATTATTGCAATAGGCTCATATTATTATGCTCATGAAATTATGTATTTGCTGTATTCTATCCATGAAGGGGAAACAGCTGCAATGTTTGAATATAGAATTAATCATAGCTCGCAGGTATTTGGACTATTGATGATCAGTTTTTGTGCTATTTCAACCATGTATATATTCAGTACTTTGCTAACGGCTCATGGAAGCTTAAAGTACCTAAATATTATTGCCCTGATCGGAATGTTTATCAATATTGGATTGAATATTATACTAATTCGTCATTACCAGGCATTGGGGTCGGCTATTGCAACACTTTTTACTCAATTTGTAATAGCTATCATTCAAGTGGTTTTGGTATGCAAATTATTTCATTTTAAGAAAAACTATATTTTGCTGTTTAGAATTTTTGTTTTTGTTCCAACCGTTTTTTTAATTGCATATCTTACTCATCAGCTATCATGGGATTGGAAAATTAATCTTATTCTTATGATTTTTGGATCTTTAGCTGTTTCGCTTTTTATAAAACTATTAAGTGTGAAGCATTTATTTAATGTTTTAAAATATGGCGAAAGTGAGGGGCCAACATCAGGCTTATAAATCTAATTTTACTTATCTTTGGGCACTTTTTTTAAAATGAAAAACGATACTTGTTTTAGGTATAGTTTTATCATATAGCAATTTCTTTTATTCTTAATTAATTATATTCTTTCAGTATGGATAATAAAAATGCGAGCAACGAGTTTGATTCTACTAATATTTTTATGTTTTTTATACGCTGGTGGAAGCAGTTGGCAATAGTATGTTTTACTGCTGCGGTTTTGGCTGCCATCTTCTCTTCACCATTTTTTATTACACCCCTTTTTGAATCAACGGTAGTGGTATTTCCTGCAAAATCAAGTAGTTTAAGTCGTGCAGTTTTCGGATCTAATGTCGATTTTCTTGAATATGGAGATGTTGAAGATGCCGAAAGACTTCTGCAGGTGCTTGAATCTACAGCAATCAGAGATAGAATTATTGAACGCTTTGATCTTTTTACTCATTATGAAATTCCTGAAGACTCTCAATTCAGAAACACCACACTCCGGAAAATATATAATAGTAATATTACCTCAAGCAGAACATTATACGGAGCCGTTGAAATAAAGGTAAGAGATAAGGACCCTGAAATGGCCGCCAACCTTGCCAATGAAATTGGCGCCCTGGCTGATACCATCCAAAATGAGATAAGGCAGGAAAGGGCCCTTATGGCTTATAAAACTGCGGTTCAACGTTACGAAAATATACAGAAAGAAATTATTAAAACTGAAGACTCTCTCAGAACAGTTATGAGCCGTGGAATTTATCAATATGATACCCAGTCAGAAATGTTTACCCGACAATTGGCTATAGATATTTCCAGTAATAACCAGAGAGGCGTTAGAGAATTGGAAGAACGGCTTAATGTTATCATAGAAAATGGGGGTGAATTTCTTACCCAAAGAGCACACCTTGAGATGGTAAGCCGCTCCCTTTCGGGCGTTCAACGCATTATGGAGGAAGCCCGAGCCGACCTTGAGAATTTTGTACCCTTTAAGTTTTTGATTGATGAAGCTTTTGTGGCTGAAAAAAAAGTTTATCCTGTTAGATGGCTTATAGTTTTCTTATCAACATTGGCTGCAGGGATAATGGGTACACTCGGCATAATGACCTACGAAAACCTAATTAATAAAGGGATTATACAATCCAGGAAAAAGGCTTAAATCTTCCTAAGGATGCCAGATAGTTTTAAAACCAGAATTTTTTATGGAGTAAGCTTTGCTTTTATTGCATTGAATGTAGTGTTCATTGCCAATGAAATGTTTTGGTTTTTGGCTTTGCCGGCAGCGGTTCTTATATTAATGTTGTTTTTCTTTTCTCTGGATAAACTTTTGCTAACCGTAGTTTTTCTTACCCCATTAAGTTTCACCCTTAAAGACGATTCATTAGGTTTTGGAATTGTACTGCCTACTGAACCCATCATTGCTGCAATCATGGTTTTGTTCTTTCTGAAACTTTTTTATGAGCAGCAATACGACCAAAGAATCATCAGGCACCCCGTAAGTATTATATTGATAATTAATCTGTTATGGATGCTTATTACATCCTTTACCAGCGAAATCCCCCTTGTATCTTTTAAAGCATTTATCAGTAGATTATGGTTTGTTACAACATTTTATTTCGTGCTGATTCAATTGTTTAAAAATGAAGATAAGATAAGGGTTTTTCAATGGCTTTTCGGAAGCGCCATGGTAATTATTATAACCTATATAACCATTGTTCACAGTACTTATGATTTTGAGAGAAAAGCTGGTACATGGCTGGTGCGGCCCTTTTTTAACGACCATACTCACTACAGTGCAGTTATCAACTTAATAGCACCCAGCTTTATAATAATGGCTTTTTTCAGGGGTTATAGCGTACTAAGGAGGCGGTTGGCTTTACTTATATTTGCCTTCTTTGTTGTAGGAATAATTTTTAGTTACAGCCGGGCATCGTGGGTAAGCATTATGGCTGCTTTTGCTGCGTTTTGGGTCTTGATACTTAAAGTTAATTATAAATTGATTTTTGCAGGTGTTGCAGTGCTTTTTGGGGTGCTTTTTCTATATCAGGATACTCTAACCATGAATTTGCAACGAAACCGGCAGGAATCTTCAGGAGATTTCAGAGAGCATGCGCAATCCATAACAAACATTTCTTCTGATGCAAGTAATCTTGAGCGTATTAACAGGTGGAGAGCAGCATACAGAATGTTTAAGGAAAGACCCGTCGTAGGATGGGGCCCGGGTACATACCCCATGGTATATGCCCCGTTTCAACTTTCACAGGATCATACCATCATTACAACCAATTTTGGAGATCTTGGCAATGCACACAGCGAATATCTCGGGCCATTATCAGAATCGGGGTTGCCCGGCATGTTACTTTTTATTATACTTGCAATATTTATAATTATTACAGGAATAAAAAATTTCAACAATGCCAAATCTCATGAATTAAGATGGATATCTCTGGGAATTACCCTGGGATTTGTTACTTACCTTGTACATGGAGTATTGAATAACTTTCTTGATACTGATAAAGCCTCAGTTCTGTTTTGGGGCTTTCTGGCAGCCCTGGTATCCATTGAACTCTATCACTCCAAAGAAAAACAATCTGCCTGATTAAAACAATTGTAACCAAACTTGTTGATATTTCTTTCCTGTATCGCTATTTTTGTCGGGTTAGAAATTTCAATTAATCTTATAATCATATAAAGTATTTATAATGGATACCATCAAAACACTTCTAAATCACAAAACCATTCGCAACTATAAGTCTGATCCCATAGACGATAAAACACTAAACACCATTCTGGAAGCTGGTTTTCGTGCCTCTACCACCGGAAATATGCAGGTTTACAGCGTGATTATTTCCAAAGATGAAGAAAAAAGAAAAGAACTTTGTAAACTTCATTTTGGCCAGAAGATGGTAGAGCAGGCTCCTGTATTGTTAACATTTTGTGCCGATTTTAACCGGTTTAACAAGTGGTGCGAACAACGTGACGCAAAGCCGGGATATGATAATTTTCTTTCCTTTTATACCGCTTCCATAGATGCATTACTGGTTTCGCAAAATGCTGCTGTTGCTGCCGAAGCTTTCGGTCTGGGAATTTGCTACCTGGGCACTACTACCTACCAGGCCGATAAACTAATTGACTTTTTTAATTTGCCTGTCGGCGTTGTTCCGGTTACAACACTGGTGGTTGGATACCCCGCAGATAATCCGGATCAGGTTGACCGGTTGCCTTTAACCGGTGTATTGCATTACGAAAAATACAACGATTATTCTCCTGATGATATCAATCAGATATACTGGGAAAAGGAAAATTTACCTTTAACGGCAGAACTTCTGGAAGAAAATCAGCTAAAAACCCTGGCCCAGATTTTTACCGAAAAACGTTATACCCAAAAAGACAACATTCACTTCAGCAAAGTATTTCTTAAAGCCATAGAAGATCAGGGGTTTATGAAGAATGATTGATACTACTCCTGCTCCCCCTTTTCCCCAACAAAATACTGCTGTTTGTATTTAAACAACACATTGAAGGTGGTTAATGAGCCATAGCAACGGGTAATGTATTGCTGTAAACCAACTTTTTCTTCGTCGCTTAAGGCTTCGTTGGAATTTATGCGTTGTTCCAGAACACGTAATCGGTCTCTAACCATAACTACTTTGTGGAAAAATGACTCAACCGGTATTTCTTTTGGTTTAAGGGTATGGTCACCGGGTTTAAGAATCATTAAACCTTTTTTCCATTTGTCGCCCAACTCTACAATTTCAGGGAAATCGGCATACCGCCTCAATACATTGGTGAATACTTTTTCAAGATCCTGAAGACTGACCCCTGAGCCACTGCCTGATCCACCTTCATCACTCAGATTTGATGGTGCTACTAACTTTAATCCCTGAAAAGAAACGGCAATTTCTTTATCACCTTTGTTAAGAAAAAATACGGTATAGGTGGTTAAGGTTACTTTGGTAATTATTCCTGTTCCAAATTGTGGATGCTCCACTTTTGTTCCTATTTTAAACTCGTTGGATTCCATTGCTATGAAATTTTTTAGGTAAAATCAATTCAAAAATAAATAAGAAAACAATAAAATAGTTTAATAATTTTAAAGATCAGGGAAATTCTACTGATTGAAACTGAGCAATGCTGATTACGGGAATACTTGATTTGTATTTTTCGTTTGCCGCATGAATGAAAGCGTTGGCAACAATAGCATTTGCTCGGGGAGTTAGGGTTAGCCCGTCAATAGAATAAAATGAACCAAAAATATACTTATTGTTAAAAGCTACTCCATCATAAACCAGGTTACTATGAGCAAGAGATTTAAATAATTCATACATATCAACATATGCAAGGTCATATTCTAATGCCCTTTCTTTAATTATCTGGTTAAACTCATGCACACGTGTTCGTAAAAGATTGATTTGAGTTTCAGGCAGGTAATATTCTCTGGCCAACGGAAATTCTTCTGATCCTGCATTTTCACATTTTATGAGTGTTTCTGCTGATAGCAATAATCTTTCGTCTGATGTAAGCAACCTTTTTCCGCCTTCAGCTAATTCATCTGTAACCCAAATATTTTGAGTTTTGATATGTGTAAAATATGAAAAATCTGTGATGTCAGGAATAGTGGCAACAATTCCCTGTTTTACATCCTGATTAAGTTGCATTATTATTTGAGTAAAGTAACTGTCGAATTCAGTTTTAGTGATAATTTCCATTTGCTGTTGAGGGTATAAAGCAGGTAACAACAAATCTGACGTACCAATCCATAAAGAGAAAAAAGTAGGGTCTATTGACAGGGCATCTTCAATAACTGATGAAACGGGCGATTGAGCAAAGCGACTAAAGTAGCTTAAAAACGGATTTTGTGTTGCATCTACCCTGCTGGTAATATCTGAGATGCGGGCAAACGGAACACCTAAATTATGAAAAGGCCCGAAGTCCATGTAAATGTTTGACAAATTAGATTCGTCGGCCATACCACCGGCAGATACCGCGGCTAAAACGGAATCATTATGACAGTCAGAAACAAAATCGAGCACTAATTTATTTCCAAACCCCAGCTCATCGGTCATGAGTGGCTGCCTGAATTCACCACCTCCTACGTGTAATAATTGACGCGAAATGATATTGGGGTAGGAAACAATCTGGCCTGATTTAAACAGTTCATTGCTCGTAAATCCAGCCGTTTTTGAGCCCCCGATAGCTACATATACCGAAAAATCTGCTTCGCCTGAATGGGGTTTATAGTTTTGCATGTCAGGCTCACATCCTGATAAAAGAATGGATGACAGAAAAAGAATGGTCTTTAGTTTTGCAAGCATATACAACTATTAAAAAGAATAATTAATTCCTAAACCAGGACTGAAAGCCAGTGTTTTGTAGCTTCCACCAAAATTACCGGGGCTATAGGTTCCGGATTTTTTAAAAAAATATGCTGAAGCAATACTAATATTTATAGATAACCCGGGGTATGCCATAAAAGATGTGTCTCCATATAATCCAATTCTTGGACCATTAACCAGTACCGGAAATAAAAAGTTTTCATCTGTATTGCCCTGACTATACCAGCTGCCGGCTCTGAAAGTAAAATAATCCGAAGCAAAAAATGAAACTCCCAACTGGTAAACAATTTCGGGTTCATTTGATCCAATAATGCTAAAATTGCTCATAAAATCAGATATAGCAGGAAATTTTACATCTACTTTATTTTCGTTGAGATAAAAAAACCATGCAAGATTTGCATTAGTTACCCATTTTTCATTAATCTGGTATGTAGCAGAAAAATTAATGTTTTCGGGCAAAACCCATTCAATATTGGCACTTGTTGTTTCTGATCCGGCATATTGTAATGAACCCGGAAAGGAATTGCTTACTTCTGAATCGTTGAATTTTATCAGTTGACCCGATTTATAATTTAAAGAAATGTTTAAATACTGATTTAAGATTGCTGAGATACCCAGATTAAGCCCCAATTTAATAGATTTGCCATTTATTGTCTGCCTTGCTTCATTATTTATGTCTCTCAGCGGCAAGGACCTGTTGAATCTTAACTGATAACCAGTTATTACAAGGCCTGCACCAACAGAAACAGATTCAGACAATCTGTAAGAAATGGCAGGTTGTATTACCATCGCATTTAAATTATAATCTCTGATCAGAAACCTCCCGGTCCAGTTTTCTTCTTGCCAGCTAAATTGTTCTGAATTATACGGTTGAACAGTAAGCCCCAGACTTAAAGAAGAATTTATTTTTGAAGAAACATTTAATTGAAAAGGATACAAAACAGGATTATCTGAAATAGCCTGATAAAGAGATGGTTCGCTAGCCTGAAATATTGAATTCCTAATTACGGCATTCAATGAAAGTGCAATATTAAAAACAGAATCAGTATTATTCATGGCTGCCGGATTTGTCCAGACAACAGATGCATCAGGCTTAAGCTCTGAAATATTATAAATTGTTCCATTGGTTGATTTATCCATATTTGGAAAAGGAATGGCCAGGGTTGTTAGAGTATGTATGCTGAAGAGTAAAAGAGGTAATAAGAGTTGCAGGTATCTCATTGTTTTTGAGTGGTGGTATTTATGTAATGAATAAAAAAGATATAAATGGATTGTGTTGGTTTAATTAATTGTAAAATTACTGAATTCTTTAATTATGCAGGTCTGCGGGTATGGCAATCATCGATTTTTCACGAATTCAGGTTTAAAATAAGTTTTTTTAACCCATTTTTCATCTGTTTATAGATTTAATAATTCGGTCAGATAGCTTGTCTCGTCTTTTATGACGAGAGAGCTCCCGCGAAAAGTGGAATAAATCACCAACAATATCCATTCTACATGTTTTGCCATGCTGCGAAATCATAATCATCCGCGTGTGTGTCAATATTATTGTCATGGCTAGGTTCAAATGGTTTTACTAAAAAAGAAACGGATGAAACAATTTTTGCTTCATCCGTTAAGTAAATTGTTTGAGAAATTCTTAGAAACTTACATCAACACCAATTCCGATGCTTAAGGCAGAGCGATTATAATTTTCATCATAATTAAATCCGGAGCCTTCAAACGTTTTCGTGTAGCCTTCATAGAAAGTATTCATTATACCAAAGTTGAGGGCAAGATTTGAATTGATTAAATATTTCACACCGGCACCAACTGAATTGGTATTAAGACTATGGCTTAGATCGCTGTGATATTTGTCATTTACACCGGTTTGTGTGCGCAAATATCCGGCACTAAGGATAAAACTGTTTGAGAAAGAGTATTCCAAGCCTAAAGCAGCTTCCCAATAGTTTTTATCAATAATTTCGTCGTTGGGTAATGTTTTGCCATAATCTGCTGATTTATCAAAGTAGTAATGGAAACCACCAGATAGCCTGAGAGCAGGCAAGGCTTTGTAATCCAGTCCCATGGCAAGCATTGAAGGCATATCAGCAGCTACTTCCTGTCCATCAGGATAAAATCCAACATCATCAATGGTTGTGGTGTTGGTAAGAGTGATTGATGCTTTATGTTCGTATTTAATGGCAAAGTTGAGTTCGTCAGAAAATTTAATGTTTAAACCTACTATTGGTGAGATTCCTGTACCACTTTGCTTGGCATCGAGTTCTTTATCTGCTACGGCCTGACCAAAACCCTGCATCTGAGTTGCATTTTGTTCAAATCCCGGTGCTGCAGATGAGAGAATATACTGGGCTGTTACCAGGTTTACATTTGGATCTTGTCCGGCGGCTACTATAATTCCCTGTATTTGTCCTATTTGCTCTGCGGTTAATCCAAGAGTACCAGCATCGGCCAGATTAACGGTACCAAAGTTATTATCAATAAATTGCTGCAGAGCTCCGGCATAACTTATAGCCCCCTGGTTAAGAGCAGTAAGGGTATTAAAGCCATCATTAAAAAAATCTGTAGCCAATACCATGTTGGTACCATTATAATTTGCTCCAAAACCGGGTTGGTTGGGGTTGATCATAATATTGCCCAAACTGCCTTTATAAGAATTACTTGCCATAATATATCTTACACCGGCACTAACAGAAAGGAACTCGTTTATGGCATATGAACCGTTAACCTGAATACCCCAGTTAAGCGATGATCCGTCAAAGGCAGCATTCATAGAATAGTTTGTAGTGGTAATTCCGGCTGCAGAAAGCATGGGTGGCAAAACTGCAACTTGTTGTTCAAAAGCAGGTAGGCCATTTTCAAAATTTGCACTACCACCTCCTCCGATGGGATTCACCCCAAGAGATAATGCCAGTCCACCGGTTTTGTATACTGCATAAACCGTTGGAAACAAAGGAGCAAAAACACTTCCTTCAAATTCTTTTCTTGCCAAACCTGGAAATGTGCTGCTTATATCGCGCGTTTGGCTGATTGTTTGGTTACTTAAAGAAAAATGAAAGCCATCTTTAAGAAATGCCAGGCCAGCAGGATTATAGTAGGTGCCTGTAGCATCAATTACAGCATCTTGTGCAGGTTTGCGTAAAAATGAAGCACTTTGGTTTGTATTGGTAACAATTCCACCACCTTGAGCCAGGGCTGGAAATAACAAAGCTGCTAAAAATAATTTTACAAATTGTTTTTTCATGTTTTGCTTATTAAAGTTATTATTGCTTTATATTCAAAGGATTATAATTTCATTGATTGTTTTAAGCGGCACAAAAGTATAAAAAAACACAATATAAACATAGAATTAGTATTTTTAGAATTTGCCCAGTCAAATAATTCTCATAAATCCGTAAAAAAAATACTACCAATCATATCAGACAGATTGTCAGTAAGATAAAATTGCCCGGGAATTTAATAATATACGACAATTCAATACGTTTATATAAAGTCAATTTATGGGGCGTTGGTAAACTTTAATAAATAAAGCTGCTACCACCTATAAATTCGCGCAAAATGCTTGTTGGAGGTATATCTTTAGGATCAATGGGTTGTAGTAATCCTAAAATACGGTTAAGTCTTTTAACTTCCTCTTTAATAATTTCATTTTCAGCCAGCTCTGGTTTTAGAATTACCGGGGCGTAATGAGCAAAAACGGCAATTTCGTAAATAAGCGAAGAGTTAAAGATAGCATGGGCACTTTCCTGGTGGGGAAAAATACTATGATATTCGTTTACTATTACATCGGGCCATCTTTTAATGGTTTCATTAAAACTATACCCTCTGAAAAGGTGATCCCTAACCAAACGTCTTATAAGCCTGTGATCAGATGTTGAAAGTGGCAGGTGATCATGGATATTCAAGGTGTTAAGAGCGGAAACATATAACCTGTAAGATTCAATATCCATGGCATTTTTCCATAATTCCGGATTAAGTCCATGGATACCTTCAACTATTATATAAGTATCGGGAGTAATTGCAGTATGATCCTTGTCGGGAGTTGCACCTTTTCCATCAAAATAGTACCTGGGTAAGTATACTTTTTCTCCTGCCAGGAGGTTGGTAATAGTTTCCCTGAAAAGATTTAAATCGAGGGCTGTAATTAATTCAAAATTCTGAATTCCTGATTCCGGATCTAAAGGTATCATTGAGTGTGGCAAATAAAAATTATCAAGCGACATGATCAGGACTTTTTTACCCAGCACTTTTAATTCAATAGATAGCCGGTTTGCTGATGTTGTTTTCCCTGATGAGGTGGGACCTGCCAAAAAAATAAGTCTTGGTTTTAAGGGGTGACCAACAATATTATCTGCAATCTGGCTAATTTTTTTAGCCTGGTAGGCTTCTGAAATCTTTATGAACTCTGATAATTCCCCTTTTTCTATTACTTCATTGAGTTGCGCAATGCTTTCTATTCCAAGTTGGCGCATGGTTTTTTCTGACTCCTGAAATCTTTTCAGGTATTTGCTTAACTCTAAACGAGCCGGCATTACCCGCTCATAAAATTTAGGGTCCGCTATAAGAAAAAATCCATGGAGATATTTAAATAATTGAAAATTTTCCAGTTTCTTGTAATTTTCATCAATATGATTAAAAAATAGTTCACCAGATCCATTGAGATGAATCAGATGCATTCCCTGATCCATTTTTGTATTATGAGAATAGAGCAATTCAAGAATATCAGGTCTGTTATTCAGATCAAAAAATCTGAGTACTTTTTCACAAGGAAGAATTTCCTGCCTGAAATCAAGATTTTCGGAGATCAGTTTTTTGATTCTGTGTCTTATATTTTTTATTTCTTCACCATCTAGCTGTTTGTCTTTAAAAAATCCGAATACTCCCCCTGGTATGCTGTAAGAGATGTAATACTCAAGACCGGGATACAGGTCTGCCAATGCTTTATTAAAAATGACCAGTAGAGGCTCCATTAAACTTCTGAATGACATTTTTTCGGAAGGCCCTGAACGATATTTTTTTACAGTAATTTGATTCATTTATAATTTAATTCCTCGGTAAGGATTAGAAGCCTTTGATTTGGCTATTTAATTCGTTAAAAATAGTTGACAAAGTTAATTTTTAACACTGTAAAAACTATCAGCGATTTACCGTTTTTAAAAATAATTGCATTCTGTGGTAATTTTCCTGAAATTCATGTCTGAGTTTTTTAAATTTTCCGTAGGTTTGTTGGGTATTAGCTAAACATGGTAATTTTTATTTTAAGGTAATATCAAATTCAACGGATATGGCAGATTTATCAACAACCTATTTAGGTCTCAAATTGAAAAACCCCGTAATTGTGGGCAGCTCTGGATTAACCCGAAACATTGACAACTTGCTCACCATCGAAGATAAAGGGGCAGGGGCAGTTGTATTGAAATCTCTTTTTGAAGAGCAAATTAAGCTGGAAATAAGGAAGGTTTTCACGCACGAAGATATGCATGATGCTTACACTGAAGCTGATGATTACATTAGAAATTACTCGCGACATCAAACCATAAGCGATTACCTGCAGCTAATTGAAAATGCTAAAAGCCGGCTTTCCTTGCCCGTTATGGCAAGTATTAATTGTGTTTCTGCTGAAGAATGGCCCGCTTTTGCCGAAGAAATTGAAAAGGCCGGAGCCGATGCACTTGAACTAAATGTTTTTGTATTGCCGGCTGATATAAATAAACCTGGTGAAGAATATGAAAAAATATATTTTGATATTATTGATGTAGTTAAGAAAAAGGTTAATTTGCCTGTTGCATTAAAAATATCCTATCATTTTTCTGGTCTGGCTGAGTTAATTAAAAGACTTTCATGGACAGAAGTAAACGGCTTTGTTTTGTTTAACAGATTTTTTAATCCTGATATAGATATAGACCGTTTTTTGGTTAAACCCGGAAATCTTTACAGCACTCCCGATGAAATATCTACTTCTCTACGTTGGGTGGCAATGCTTTCTGATCGTATTCAGGCTGATTTATGCGCTTCAACCGGGGTTCATGACGGATTTGGCGTTGTTAAACAAATTCTGGCAGGGGCTCATGCAGTTCAGATCTGCAGCACTCTGTATAAAAATGGTTTTGATCGTATTACTTCTGTAATTAATGATTTAACCTACTGGATGGAAAAAAATAATTTTGAGAAAATATCAGATTTCAGAGGTAAATTGAGCCATAAAAAGTCTGAAAATCCTGGGGCGTTGCAAAGGGTTCAGTTTATGAAGCACTTTGCAGGAATTGAATAAAAGTTTATTTATTTTTTAATCAAGACTGCCAAAAACCCTTTTTAAAATTTCATTTACCCGGGCTCTGGGGTTGGTGCGTATTTTCATTTCCTCTTCTTCAATTAGTAAAAATAAGCCATTAAGTGCCTCAGTTGTCGTATATTCGGCCAGATCGGTATTTATAGGATTAATACCGGGTGCAAACCTGGCTATTGGATTATAGTAAGAAGTTATTGATGCCCATGCACTGGCAGCACCAACAGACTGTAATGCATCATAAATATCCGGTTTAAAAGCTGCATGCAAATCATTATACGTCTTCTCATAAAGGTATTGGGTTGCTGCATTGTCTTCACCATTTAAAATATTTCTCGCATCAATAATACTCATTCCTAAAATTGCATTAAGGAATATGGGTTTTGCTTTGGCTGACGCCTCTTCAGCCCCACGATTCATTTTTAATACTACTTCATCAAGCAAAGGTTGAATTACAGATAAATTATTACTGATGTAATTATATGCACCCTGTGCTTCTGATGGCCATTGTATTTGTATAGCTGGATTACCGTAATAACCATCTGGCTTATTCGTGGTAGTTACTGAATTATCAACACCAACATTTAAAGCTTCCTTTAGTCCGTTTATTATTTCCGTTTCTGATAAAGGAAGTTCGAAATTCCCATTTACGCTGCCTGCTGTAAAACTTACTAAGTCGCATGCTGTAAAACTAATTAATGAGAAGAGTATTACAAGAAGCAGGGTAGGATATTTGGTTGGGTTATTAACTTTTAAATTCTGGTATTTGATTTTCATAAGATAGAAGCTGTTTTATGTTTATTTCTGTTATAGCTAAATTAAGAATATTATCAATCATATTTCACTTTATTATCGCCTGAAAAAACCTTTTAGCTAAATTACTTTGAGAAAGTTTTGTTAATAAACGATCTGATTAAAAATCATAACCTTCTAAAGCATATTTTACTGGCTTTGAACAACCTTATTTATTATTGGTTATAATCACAAACAAAATTGAAAAGTTTTCATCCACTCAAAATAAGTATAAATACTTAATATTAATGTGGTTAACAAAAAATAACTTTTACACATCTATATAATTAGATACTTTTGTAACGTTTTTATTATTTCTTTTTCTATTTAAAAAATAGTTGATTATCAATAAATTATAATTTTAATTCTCAATAAATTTTATTTAATCTATAAAGCACCGTTCAACACTAACTTAATTTTAAATCTATGACCAATAAATCTAAAACATCAAAAAAAGAATCGATCTGGGTAAAAACCCGTCCATTGCAAATTGCTGCTCTGGTAATTGGAGTTGCAGCCGCAAGCTTTGCGTTGTTTAACAACGGAAATGATGAGATCAATGTTAATAAACCCGCTGTACAAGTAGTTTCTGATGATGAAAGCAATGTCATAAAACTAACCGATGAAATTTTTGCACAAACAATTTCTGAAGGTGTTACACTTGTAGACTTTTGGGCTGCCTGGTGCGCTCCCTGTAGAATTCAAAATCCAATTATTGAGGAAGTAGCCAATGAAATTGGTATTACAGCCAAGATTGCAAAACTTGATGTTGATAGCAATCCGCTTGCACCTTCACAATTACAGGTACGAAATATTCCTACTTTGATAATTTTTAAAGATGGTCAACCTGTTCAACGCTTTGTGGGCGTGCAGCAAAAAGAAACTCTTATGGCCGCAATTCAAAGCCATATTTGATTATTCGAACTCACTTAATTAAAAATAGCTGTTTATCTATTGTAGATCAGATAAATAGCATTAAAGTAAATTTATGGAACATTTAACACTAGAAACTTTTAAGACCAAAGTTTTTGATTTTGAAAAAAATAAAGAATGGAAATTTGAAGGCGATAAGCCTTGTATTATTGATTTTTACGCAGACTGGTGTGGGCCATGTAAAATGGTTGCTCCGGTATTGGAAGAATTGGCTAAAGATTACGATGGTAAACTAAACATTTATAAAGTAGATACCGAAGCAGAGCGCGAATTGAGTTCTGTTTTTGGAATCAGAAGTATTCCATCAATATTATTTGTGCCTATGGATGCTCAGCCTCAAATGGCAGCAGGTGCTCTTCCCAAAAATGCCTTTGAAAAGGCCATTGAAGATGTTTTAGGAGTAAAAGAATAATATTATTATTTGGCCATTTTATTTATTTAAATAGGATGGCCTTTCTTTTTACTATTTCACATGTAATTGTTTTGTATTTTAATTTAGTTTTATCCCATGGAGAATACAACAGAAAAACCAGTAATGAAAAATACAGGTAATGTATCAAGAAAAAATTACCTCTGGATTATTGGTGTATTTACCTTAATTGGCGTAATTGGAGGCTATACTTATTATGCTTTGGTAGGATGTAACCTGGAAGGAGGTTGTGCCATAAAATCTAATCCATATCTTATGATGTTATGGGGAGGTGCAATGGGCTATCTGGTTCCTGATATGTTCTTAAAACCCCGAAAAGAAGATGAAGAAGCAGGCATATAACATTTATCTGAAACGTATATAAAATTTACCCGTCCCACATAGAACCGGCGGGTTTTTTTTTACTTAAAATTACTTGGGAGCAGTTTTGAAAAGGTAAATGCCTATTATAGCAAATACAAGATTTGGTATCCAAACAGCCACAATAGCAGGTAAATTGCCATTGGTTGCAAAAGTGGTAGAAACCTGCATAAATAAAATAAAAGAAAAACTCATAAGCAACCCCATACCAAGGTGCAGGCCAATTCCTCCTCTTACTTTTCTACTTGAGAGAGATACGCCAATGAGTGTTAGAACCAGTGTGGCAAAAGGAAAAGCAATCCTTCTATGTTTTTCAACCAGATAGTACTTGATGTTTTGGGAACCTTTGAGCCTTTCATTATCAATAAAATTTTGTAATTCAACAAAATTCATTGTTTCCATTTCCTGCAAATTTTGAATAAAATCTTCCGGTTTAAGATTGATCAAGGTATCCATTCTTGTTCCGGATGAAAGAACTTCGCCAAATTCTCCAATTTCTCTTAGGTAATAATTTCTCATTGTCCACATTCCGGTACTATCATTCCACTCTGCTCTTTCTGCCAGCAGTTTTTTTGTTAGGTTGCCATCCTTAATATGTTCAAGCGCAAATTTGTAGCCAATATTAATTCTTTGGTTGTATGATTCAAGAAAAACAAATTCACCGGGTTTTATCTGTAAGTGAATATTTCTTTCTCTAAATTGTTTATTATTGGTTACATAGGTATTTTCAAATTCCAGTCTATTTCTGTTTGCATTCGGAATAAGCACATTAGAAAGATAAATAGACAAAATAGCCAGTAAAACTGAAGAAATAAGATATGGTATCATCATTCTTCTAAAGCTTATGCCAGAGCTAAGTATAGCAACAATTTCTGTATTAAAGGCCAGTCTGGATGTAAAATATATTACAGCAATAAAGGTAAATAAGGGGCTGAATAAATTGATGAAATATGGGATAAAATTGAGATAGTAAACGAGAAGTATCTCTCTAAAGGGAGCTTTATTTTCAAGAAAATTATCAATTTTTTCTGAAAGGTCAAAAATGATAACGATAAGGATAATAAGCGTAATAGCATAAAAAAATGTTCCTAAAAACTTCTTAATGATATACCAATCAAGTTTTTTCAATCCCATAGATTTATCCTGTATTTGTTTAAAAGGGGTTTTGATAATTATAAGTTGCTCTGGTTGATTAATATTAAATTCTTGCTGATAATTTAGAAACCATCTGGTTTTTCCAGTTACCAAAGGTATTGTTTTCTATTTGCCTGCCTGCTTCATCTACCAACCAAAGGTAAAAACCAAGATTATGCATGGTGGCAATAATCGAAGCAAGCATTTCATTAGCAACGAAAAGATGCCTCAGATAGGCTTTGTTATACATCTGATCAACAAACGTAAGTCCATTGGGATCAATAGGTGAAAAATCGGCTTCCCATTTCTTATTGCGCATATTGATTATACCTTCTGAAGTGAAAATCATTCCATTTCTGGCATTTCGTGTAGGCATAACACAATCAAACATATCAATACCCAACGCAATTGCTTCCAGAATATTGGCCGGAGTTCCCACACCCATAAGGTACCTGGGTTTATCTTTTGGCAAAATGTTGCATACCAGTTCTGTTATTTCATACATAATTTCAGCTGGTTCTCCCACAGATAAACCACCAATGGCATTTCCTTCACGGTTTGAGTTTGCAATTTCTTCAGCAGATTGAATTCTGAGATCTTTATAGGTACTACCCTGCACAATAGGAAAGAGGCTTTGTGAATAATCGAAAACAGGGCCGGTATTATCAAAATGATTTATACAGCGATTAAGCCATCTGTGAGTAAGGTGCATACTTTTTTTGGCGTAATCATATTCACAGGGGTAGGGAGTACATTCATCAAAAGCCATTATAATATCACCTCCAATTGTTCTTTGAATATCCATAACTTTCTCAGGGGTAAAAGTATGCCTTGACCCATCTATATGCGATTGAAAAACAACACCATCTTCGTTCATTTTTCTCCTGTGAGCCAGAGAATAAACCTGGTACCCGCCACTATCAGTTAGAATTGGCCTGTCCCACGCATTAAATTTGTGTAAACCACCAGCTTTTTTTAAAATATCTAAACCCGGCCTAAGATATAAATGATAGGTATTTCCTAAAATTATTCGTGCTTTAACCTGCTCTTTCAGATCGCGGTTATGAATTGCCTTTACTGTTCCGGCAGTTCCAACCGGCATAAAAACAGGTGTTTTTATTTCTCCGTGATCGGTATATATTATTCCACTTCGGGCGTTACTTGTCTGATCCTTATGCTTTAAAACAAACTGCATTAAATGATAATTAAAATTTGCTCAAAGATAACTCATATTACCTTAGATTAGCTAATTTTGCTGCTTTTAAAACGGACTCTAAAATATGTTGTTTGACTTCAATTTCTTTAAAAACCCGGAGAATATTTTCATTACTCTCCTGGTTTTTTTTACACTGATACAGTTGTTTTATCATTGGTATTACTTTGCCAGGATTTTATGGAAGAAAAGTTTTGATAATAATTCCAAAGCTGATTTACCTGTATCTGTAATTATTTGTGCCAAAAATGAATATTCTAATCTGAAAAACAATCTCCCTGAAATTTTAGAACAGGATTATCCTGATTTTGAAGTTATTGTAGTAAATGATTTTTCTCACGATGATAGTTATTTCCTATTAAAAGAGTTTGAAAAAAAGTATAAGAACTTTAATGTAGTTCATTTACGTGAAAATGTTAATTTTTTTGAAGGTAAGAAACTGGCTTTGGCTGTTGGCATTAAATCGGCTAAGTATGAACATTTGCTTTTAACCGATGCTGATTGTAGACCCAATAGTAAGCTTTGGATAGAAAAAATGGCAGAAAACTTTTCTGACAAAACCGAAATTGTTCTCGGTTATGGGGGGTATTTAACAAAGTCTGGTTTTTTAAATAAGTTGATAAGGTTCGATACACTCACCATTGCCATACAATATATGGGTTTGGCTTTGGCCAATAAACCTTATATGGGTGTAGGCCGCAATCTTTCATATAAGAAATCATTGTTTTTTAAGTCAGGTGGATTTACTTCCCATTATAAAATAAAGTCAGGTGATGACGATTTGTTTATTAATCAGGTGGCTGGTAAAAACAATTCAGCAGTGGCTATTCATCCTGATTCTTTTACTTTTTCAGAACCTAAAAGAAACTTTTCTGCCTGGTTCAGGCAAAAGAAAAGACACATGTCAACAGGTAAGTATTATAAGTCGGCTCATAAATACCGGCTGGGTATGCTGTCCTTATCAGGAGGCCTTTTTTATCTTACAACAATTATCTTACTTCTGATATCCAACCAATTATTAACTTTTTTACTGGTTGGGCTTGTGTTTTTTATACGAACATCATCAATGCTTATACTCTTTTATTATTGTGGAAAAAAGTTTAATGAACCAAAATTATTTCTATATTCGCCAATGTTTGATATTATTATGGTAATTCTAAATCCCGTTTTTGCATTATCAAATCTGTTTTATAAAAAGAATAAATGGAAGTAAACCCCAAACTTACTGAAAAAGGCCAAAGAGATTTCGAATTGGTTCGCCGTGCAGTAGATTATGGCGATCAAATGGCTTTTACTGAACTTATGGGGTTATACCGGGATACCATATATTTTATGTTGGTAAAAATGACAGGAAATGTTGATGATGCAGAAGATCTAACCTTGGAAGCATTTGGTAAAGCCTTTAAAAATCTTTCTCAGTATACTCCTGATTATGCCTTTAGCACCTGGTTATTTAAAATAGCATCAAATAATTGTATCGATTTTATGCGCAAGAAGAAAAAGAATGTTCTTGCCAATGAAAATTATGAAGATATCAGCGAATCATATTATGCTCAAAAAATGATATCTCAGGGGCTAGATCCGGAAGAGAATCTGATCAAATCGCAAAAGATTAAACTTATGCGTGAGCTGGTTGATAAACTCAAGCCCCGATACAAAAAGCTCATTCAACTTAGGTATTTTGATGAATATTCCTACGAAGAGATATGTGATGAATTGGACTTGCCATTGGGAACGGTTAAGGCACAATTATTCAGAGCCAGAGAATTTCTTTTTAATATTTTAAAAGATTCGCAGGGGAGCTTCTGAGAAATTGCTTATTCTGATACCTAATTTAGCCATAATAATACTCCTTGTCCTTTATAATTTATTAATCAATTAACAACGAACTTGTTTGTTGAAAAGTTTTGAATATCAACCCAACCAGTTCTTCCTATTAAGAGAATATAAGAATCAAATAAATTTATTTAATATAATGAAGCTGAGAAGATTAAACAATGCACTTCATCGCGATATAGGTTACTTCTTTTTTGGAATGGCAATTATTTATGGTTTGTCAGGAATTGCTTTAAACCATCGTCATCATTGGAATCCAAACTATATTATTAACCAGGAGGTAAAAACGATATCTATTCCAACCAATGTTTCTGATGGCAAAGCTCTTTCAGTAGCTATTCTTGAGTTACTTGATAATAATTTAATTTATAAAACGCACCTTGAAGCCGGAAATAATTTGCGAATATTTGTAGAAGGTGGAACCATTAATGTAAATAGGACTTCCGGAGTTACTTCTATGGAAACGGTTAGAAGAAGGCCTGTATTTAATCAGGTAAATTATTTACACTATAATACACCCAGAAAACTCTGGACTTGGTTCTCAGATCTTTTTGCTTTAGGTTTGATCGTTTTGGCAATAACTGGTTTATTTGTCTTAAAAGGCAAAAATGGGTTAAAACGCAGGGGGGTATATTTTGTGGTTACAGGTATTCTTATACCGTTATTGCTATTATACCTATATATGAGTAACTAAGCTTGCCGAATACAATTAACACATTATTAATAAATTGTTTAGTGTGTTATTTGATTTCATATTTCCCTTAAAAGGGCATGTCCTCATCAGATCCTGAAGGCTCAGATTCCCAAGGTGGTGGTGGCACATCTTTATCGGATAAACCAGGGAGTGAGTTACCAGCTGACGGCTGACTTTGCAAAGATTTATTGATATCTATCTTCCACACTTTTACATCAGTATACCAATTGTTATTAAATTCTCTGCTTTCTATGTTGATTGAAGCAACTACACTATCTCCAGGCTTAACAGAAGAAACATCAACTTTGTCATTCCAGTTTACAATACAAACTTTTTTGGGATAAGTATCATCTGTTTCCAGGATTATTTCCTGCTTTTTCCAACCACCACGAGACGACTCTCCTTCCTTGGGATTAAGAATACTTATAATTTTACCTTGTATTTCCATTTATGTCATATTTTTAATTAAAGTACAAAAGTATGATCAGAATATTGTATCTCAAAATTTTTGTTTGTAAAAGAGAAAATAAAGTTTGTGTATTTAAATATTTTGAAAAATAGTGAAGATAAAGGGTTCATTATCCTAAGATTTTGCTTATTTTTAGGAATCCTAAGTTCTGGGAAGTTACTAATATTTCCAGCAACACATTAATTAGCTTCGTATGAATGATCATAATGAAAATAGTAAAATAAACCATCCATCAAATACTATGGCTGAACTTATTGATAAGGCTTTTAATGCACCGGATTATTACGATAGGGTTGATGCCATTAAGAAAATTGATGATCAGGAAATTTTAAGGAAAGTTGCAGCAAATGATCCCGATTATTATGTAAGGCAATCTGCTACAGAAAAGATTAATGATGCCGATATTTTAATGCAAATTGCCCTTAACGATGCCGATTATTATGTAAGGGTAGCTGCAGTAAAAAAAATTACAGACCCCTATGTATTGGCGCATTTGGTAATAAAAAGTCAGGATGACTATTACATTTGCAAGGATGCCCTGACTAAAATCCAGGATGATAATGTTTTGTACGAGCTAATAGGAAAAATTTCTGACAGGGATATCCTAAAATCAGCAGTTGAATCGCTTTCTGGCCAGGATGTATTAATCACTGTAGCAAAAGAACATACTGATTTTTATGTTAGATCAGATGCATTGAAAAAAATCACTGATCAAAATACTCTTATTGGTATTGCAGAAAATGATCATGATTATTATGTGAGAGCGCTGGCTTTGGAAAAGGTTTATAACAAAGATGTTATTATAAACCGGGCGTTTAACGATCCGGATTACTATGTAAGAGCAACAGCAGTTTCTAAAATAGATGATCATGTAATTCTGGAAAAAATTATTTTCAATGATGCTGACTTTGAAGTTCGTAAAAAAGCCATTAGCAGAATAGATGATGTTAAACTACTTGAAAAGCTCATTGAAAAAATTCAAGATCAGTTGATTCAGCGAAAAATAAAAGCCAGAATATCCGAAATTTCCTAGCTTCCCATTTACCAAAAATACTTTTGTTTTCTTTATTCTATGTCTTCAGGCCAAAATAATATATTAATTTCCCTGATATTCTTCTTTTATCTTTTTCCCCACCTTATATTTATCAAGAAAAAATCTAAATTTCATTTTTGCCCTTATTTATTGCCCTCGTTGACTAAAAAATTAAACCAGTTCTGTTTATTATGATCTTTGTTGATAATAAATCTCTTGATCCCTATTATAATATTGCTCTTGAAGAATATCTTCTGAAAAATACTGATGCAAATATTATTATGTTATGGAGAAGTCGCCCATCCATCATTATAGGTAAACACCAAAACACATTAGCAGAAATAAATTTTGATTTTGTAAGGAAAAAAGAAGTTCCGGTTATCAGACGCCTTTCAGGAGGAGGGACAGTTTTTCATGATCCGGGTAACATTAATTTTACTTTTATTAAAAATTCTGAAGGAAATAACCTGGTAGATTTTAAAGGTTACACAAAACCAATTATTGATTTTCTGAAAACATTAGATCTTAATGCTCATTTTGAAGGGAAAAATGACCTTAGAATCAATGGGTTAAAGATTTCTGGCAATGCAGAACATGTTTTTAAAAGCAGAGTTTTGCATCATGGTACAATCCTGTTTGATGCTAACTTACAACATTTGAATGAGGCGATAAAATCTAAAGAGATTAATTTTACAAGTAAGGCTGTGAAATCAGTAAGGAGTAAAGTAGCCAATGTTGCAGATTTTTTAATTGAACCCATGCACCGAAACGACTTCTTCAGGCGTTTTAAGGAGTTTTTGATAGATTCTGCGTCTGTAACTGAAATATACACTCCCAGTGCTTCAGATATGATCAGGGTTGGTAAACTGGTTCAGGAAAAATACAGCACCTGGGATTGGAATTATGGCTATTCTCCTACCTTTATATTGATTAATAAAGGTGTGATTTCCGGAATAGAGTTTGAAGTTCAGATTACTGTTTCCAAAGGATTTATCTCAGAACTAACTATAAGGAAAAATAATGAAATTCAGTCGGATGATTTTTTCAATAATTATTTAAACCAAACGCCTCACAGGCCTGATGTGGTAGAAAAAGCCCTGAAGGATGCTAATTTTGGAGATATCAATAAGCTTTCTGATCCCTGGAAACTAATAAACCTATTCTTCTGAAACTTTTTAAGAATTAATCTGCTGCCCTATTTCTACAGTTATCCCTTCTTCAGCAATTATGGTATTTTCAAAGATAACCCTGGCTTCAGTGATAAATTCCGATAGTTCATCGTACCTGGCAGAATAATGGCCAAGCATTAATTTCTTTGCAGATGCTTTTTGAGCAATTAATGCAGCCTGCCCTGCAGTGCAGTGAAATTTTTCTTTAGCAATATCTGCTTTATCATTAAGGAAAGTTGCTTCGTGATATAGAAGATCAACATTTTTTATTTGCTCAATATAATTTTCTGTAAAAGCAGTATCAGAACAAAAAGCATATTTTCGTGGTGGGGAAGGGGCCAATGTTAAATCATCGTTTGGGATAATTTCGCCGGTATTAAGTTTATGATCTTTTCCTGCTTTAATTTGCAAGATATCATCTATCTTTAGTTCATACTTCTCGATTACTTCTTTTTTGATATTTCTAGGAAAAGGTTTTTCAGTAATCAGGAAACCAAATGTAGGTAATCTATGGGTCATTTCGATAGTTTCAATTTTAATTTGGTTATCTTCATATAACTTTTGTTTGCCTTTTTCTATTAGATGATACTCAATTGAAAACCCAGGTATAAGTTTTGTAATTTCGTATTGTAGCTCAATAATTTCTTTTAGCCCATCTGGTGCATAAATATGTAATTTTCTTTTTCTTCCGAGCAAATGCATTGTGAAAATAAGACCTGGCAAACCCAGATAATGATCTCCATGAAGGTGTGAGATGAATATGTGATCGATTCTCAACATTGGCAAATGGTAGCGTCGCAGTTGTATTTGTGTTCCTTCAGCACAATCGAATAATATTTTTTTGTTATGATATCTGATAAGTTGCGCCGTGGTATGCCTGTCAGATGTCGGAATTGCTGCCGATGAACCCAAAATGTGAATTTTAAATGGGTAATTCATTATCTTAAAAAGTTGTATATCAAAGAGGGGGAATAAAGGCCTGAATTTTTATTCATAGCTGCCTTTTTTTATAATTTCAGAGTTTTCCACCATTAATTCTCCCATTGCAATAAGATGTTTAATAGAAAAATCGTTGTCTATTAAAACAATATCAGCATCTTTATTGGCTTCTATTCTGCCTTTGTTTCTAAGCCACAAAATATCCGCTACATTGCTGGTTACCACCTTCAGGGCATCCTGTAGCTCCATTTTTTCATCGGTTACAGCGTCTTTCAGTTCATCAAAAATCGATTTTGGAAATCCCATCTCCAGTTTAATTAGATTGCCTTTGTCATCAAAATCTGGTAATGAACCACAGGCATCGCTTGTCATGGTAATATGTTCCAAAGGAACTCCGGCTTTAACCAATTCTGCGATGGCTTTAGAAGGTTTAATTTCATATTCAGGAAAATAAGGATATGAACTGGCAGTGATATCAACAAAACCTTTTTTTCCATAAGTTTTTGCATCTTCAAAAATATACGGATTTCTATTACAATGTGTAGGTAAAAACTGTGTAAATTTTAGCTCACTATTTGCAACAGCCTGATATAACGGTTTAAAAGGATTTTTAGCATCGCCCATATGTATGTTTACAATTCCACATTTTCCACCAAGCATACCCCCAACACGTGCATGTGCGGCAAGTTTAAGTAGATCTTTTGTAGTAGGGTTTGAACTTCGATGATCAGATATGGCAATTTCACCAACCCCAATCACTTCATCGATAAGTGCAATATCTTTTCCTATATCTCCCAAAATTGTAGGAGGTGGCACCTGATAAGAACCTGTGTACATCCATGCACTTAATCCCTGTTGCCGCAAACTCTTCGCTTTCATCAAAACAGATTCAAGGCTACGGGTAATGCCATCTGTACCAAGGCAGCCAATAACAGTTGTAACACCTGCTTCCAGCATATTTTTCACTTTCAGTTCGGGAGTGCGGCTTGCAGGTCCACCTTCGCCACCAGCACCTGCTATATGCACATGGGCATCAATTAACCCAGGAATGGCTTTTAAACCTTTACCTTCAATGATTTTTACAAATATTTCTTGGGGAAGAGTAATCTTTTTTGCTATCGCAGCAATTTTATTTCCTGCAATTAAAATATCATTTTCTCCAATATATTCGGGTGTGTAAACCTGACAATCTCGTAATAAAATCATGTTTTGAAAAAAGGGGTGATTTTTATTTTTTAAGCCTTATTATTTTAAAAGAAACAAAAATAATTCTTTTTTGTGGGTAAAAAAAAACAGAAATATCAATACCAATATAATACTTATTTTGCGTTTAATTATATGTTGAATAAAGCTCGTCTGATTTATTTTCCAGTGTAAAGTATTAAACAGCGGTAAGCTATTTTTACCTAACGGGGATTTTTATATTCTGTAAAAAAAAAGCCTTCTGTTTTAGAAGGCTATGATTGTAAGAAATTTCCTTGAAATTTTTATGCTTTGAGTTTTTCTAATGAAGGATACCTGAGTTGCAAAAAATAAAAACTACCAAATAAAACGGATGAGTAAAATAGGTCTCCAAGTAACGAAGTATTAAAGAAAGGCAAGGCCATTGTATATGATTGAATTAGACCTGCCAGAGTTTGATGATAATAAGAGCTACCTGCCCAAACTGCAAAATTGGTTATAAGAAAAAAGATTACTGATGAAGAGACAGATGCTCCTAAAACCGTTAAAACCTTTACTTTGCCATTAAGTTGCGTGCCCATGAAGACTATCAGCGCAAAACTAACATAAACAGGAATCATAAACGAGTGGAAGCCAAGAAAAAGATCACTTATAAATAAAGCCATCATTGGAATTAAAAAAGAAATCCATTTTTTACCCAGATGGGCCCCTCCAAACAATGCAATGGCTGCAATGGGAGTAAAATTGGGATAATGTGGTACCAAGCGCATTATTGCTGCAAAAACGATAATGATGGCTACAATAATAACTTTTGGATTTTTAATCATGTTAAGATTCATTTTAGTCAATTTTAAATTAGCGTAAGATTTAAACAAAGGCAAAAGTATAAATCATTTCATTAGTAACAATAGAAAAATACATTTGTTCGCTATTTATTTATTCCCAAAAGTAAGTGCTTTTTCAAATTATTGTAATTAGTTTAATTATTTGTGATAATATTTTTAATTTGCATACATTTGAACATTAAAATATAACTCTAAGAGTATGATATATCCTGAATATTTAAAAAATGATCTATATCTGCAACACTACGCAGAAGCAATAACAGGTAGAATAAAGCGGGCGGAAGAAAGGGAAGCACAGCTGTTAAACACATCCGAATCTCTGAGTGATTTTTCTGTAGGATATTTATTTTATGGTGTTCACAAAACAGAAAACAACTGGATTTTTCGCGAATGGGCACCAAACGCAAACAAGATATACCTTACAGGTAATTTTAATGATTGGCAACTTAGCGAAAGCTTTACTTTCCAGAATACGGGCAATGGGAACTGGGAATTGAGTTTACCATCAGATAGCTTGGAGCATGGTGATTTGTATAAACTTCATATATGCTGGGAAAAGGGGAGCGGTGATCGCATACCTGCCTGGGCTCAAAGAGTTGTGCAAGATCCTGTTAATCATGTTTTTACCGCTCAAATATGGGAACCTGAGATTCCATATAATTGGGAGAATAAGGTTCCTGAGAAAAAGGAAAATTTTGTACCCTTCATTTATGAAGCGCACGTAGGTATGGCAACGGAAGATTACAATGTGGGATCATTCAGCGATTTTAGAAAAAAAATGCTCCCTAAAATAAAAAAGTCAGGTTACAACACCATTCAGTTGATGGCAGTGCAGGAGCATCCTTACTATGGATCTTTTGGTTACCATGTAAGTAGTTTTTTTGCTGCTTCATCAAGGTTTGGCACCCCTGACGAGCTTAAGGCTCTAATTGATGAAGCCCATGGCTTAGGATTGTTTGTTATAATGGATATAGTTCATTCGCATGCAGTAAAAAATGAAATTGAAGGTATAAGCCGCTATGATGGAAGTTTGTATCAATTCTTCCATGATGGACCACGTGGCAATCATCCTGCCTGGGACAGCAGGTGCTTCGATTATGGGAAAAATGAAGTTATTCACTTTTTGCTATCAAATTGCAAATATTGGTTGGATGAGTATAAATTTGATGGATTTCGATTTGACGGGGTAACAAGCATGTTGTATAATGATCATGGTTTAGGGAGTGCATTTACTGAATATAGTCAATATTATAACGGCAATCAGGATGATGACGCTATCGTATATTTAATGCTTGCCAATAAGTTAATCCATCAGGTTAATCCACAAGCAATTACTGTTGCAGAAGAGATGAGTGGAATGCCAGGTTTGGCCACTGAACTAAATAAGGGGGGCTACGGATTCGACTACAGGTTGGCTATGGGAATACCAGATTTCTGGATTAGAACCATCAAAGAACGGAAAATTGAATTCTGGAATGTTGGTGATCTTTACCATAATTTGTCGAATAAAAGAGCTGATGAGCAAACAATTCATTATGCTGAGTCTCATGACCAGGCTCTTGTTGGTGACAAAACCATTATTTTTTGGTTAATGGATAAAGAGATGTATTATAATATGCATGTGAGCCATCAAAATATTGTTGTTGAAAATGGTATTGCCTTGCATAAACTTATCAGGTTGCTAACATTGGCGACTGCCGGAAATGGTTACCTTAATTTCATGGGAAATGAATTTGGACATCCCGAATGGATCGACTTTCCGGGTCAACATAATAATTGGTCCTATCATTATGCAAGGCGACAATGGAGTTTGGCTGAAAATGAAGAACTCCGTTATCGTTTTCTTTATTCATTTGATAAAGAAATGATTAAAACCTTTAGAAAAAGAAACATAATTTCAAAAACACTTCAATACCCCAGGGTTCAGCATACAGAAGACCAGGTATTAATTTTTGAAAGAGGAAAATACCTTTTTGTATTTAACTTCAATCCATTTAAATCCTTCGCTGATTATGCCTTTGAAGCAAAAAAAGGCTCATATGAAATGATATTAAATTCGGATGATAAGAAATTTGGTGGACATGATAGGCTGGATGCCTCTCAGCGGCATTATAGTTTTAAGGATGTCAATGAAAAAACAGTTTTAAGTCTTTATATACCATCACTTTCAGGTTTCTTATTAGAGAAAAGGGATTAATAATTCCGTAATTTTACCAAGAAAAAAATTACTACATTTGCAAAATATTATTAAACCAGGTAAAACAAATTTTAATACTTAGTAAAATGTTTAAAAGAAATTTATTGATCATATTTATCGGATTATTTGCTTTTGCTTGCAATCAAACAGGTAGTCAGCAAATTGGTGATGTTCAAACAAAACTAATTTCTGAGTTGGTTGCAGAACCTATGAGCTTTGAAAATCAGGAAGTAAGTTTCGAAGGAACAATTACTCACATCTGCCATCATAGCGGCGATAAGATGAGAGTAAACCAAACATCGGATAATGACTTTAGTATTCTTGTAATGCTCGAAGAGTTTAAACCGCAGTTTGATCTTTCCTTCGAAGGCAAACAGGTACGATTAAGTGGGATATTAAAAACAGAGGTTGTTAATATGGATCAAATAGCCGAATCTCATGATCATGAGCACGATCATGGAGAAGAAGGACATGAGTGTGCATCAACCGAAGAAGCAGTAGCTAAATTAAAAGAAAAGGGAATTGCACCAGATTTAAGAACTTACGTCGAAATGACCGGTTTTGAAATAATTGAAGGCAAAGATGAATCTCAGGATACAGAAAGCAATGAAGAATCAATAGAAGTAGCTAAAACTGAAAAGACAGATGAAGGTTGCTGAGTGAATACTAATGAGAATAGCACAAGGGAAATTTTCCAAATGGAAAGTATCCCTTTTTTTATTTTAAAAATTCAAATCATAATCTGGCTGCGTTGAAAAACACTCAACATGCTGTTTGTTAATTGATTATATATGTATTTTGATGTCAGATGCAATGATTAATAATCAATTATAAGTAAAACTTTATTTTAATATGTCTTTGGTTCTTTATAAGGCCTAAAAAAGGCCTTATTTAAATCATTATTTGCAGAGTAAATAATTTTTGAAAAACACATTAAAAACTTCCATCAGAAGTTCGGAATTGTTAAATGTTTGTATAATAAACTGTTAAATATTTTTCAGTAGACCATACCAGAAAATGAGATTTTTAAAATGACAATGTCAGCCAGGCTTTTAAGGTGTTTTAATAATGAGTTACCCGGAACTTCTGCCCATCTGGAAATGGCCCCTCTTGCAAGAATTGATGAAATTAATATACCTGTAAAATTGAATGATGCTGTTAAAAGTGCTGTCCTGATTGCATTCTATGAAAAAAAAGATGATTACCATCTGGTTTTTATGCGAAGACAAGAATATGATGGTGTTCACAGCGGGCAGATTTCCTTTCCCGGAGGGAGTTGGGAAAATTTCGATAAAACTCTGTATCAAACTGCCTTAAGAGAAGCTAAAGAAGAAATTGGTTTGGATACAACAAATACCCAATTTATTGGTAAACTAACTGATTTATATATTCCGCGCAGCAATTTTATTGTAAGCCCCTATGTTGTTTTGTACAAAAAAACTACTGAGTTTTTTCATGATAATAAAGAAGTAGCACAAATTATAGAAATCCCCTTCAATTTTTTTCTGAGCGATAAATCACTAACATCAGCGGATATGTTAATATCTTCTGGAATTAAAATTAAAGTGCCTTGCTACAATTTTAAAGGAATTGTTATATGGGGAGCTACTGCTATGATTTTACATGAACTGTTAACAATGTGGAAATCTAACTTGTAAATTTGATTTTGAGACCTAAAATCAAACCAGAAGAAATGCACTCAATCAACAATGAATCTGACATATCATGCATCATTTTTATTATCGGATATAACACAAATTTTGTACTTTTAAATCGTAAGGTAATTGCTAATCATTTCATAGCTGGGTTTTTTATTTTGGTAATATTGTATAATTGGATTAACTCCCATTTTTATTTTAAAATATAACATAATATTCTTTTAAATATAAAAAAATGAAAAGCATAAAATTTTTGTGGATCATATTACTGATTTCTATGATTTTACAATCTTGTAAGTCAGAAGAAAGTCCTGAAACAATTACCCGAAAGTTCGCAAACCATTTTGCGGCTGCAGAGTATCTGCAAGCAACACAATACGGAACTGAATCAACAGTAGAACTTCTCGAAATGATGGAATCTCTTGCATCTGTTGGTTTTTATTTACCGGAAGAAGAAGATATTGTAACAATTACCGATGACGATGTTACTTGTAAAATAAACGGTGAAACGGCTTTATGCTCTTATCTGGAATATGGTGAGCCAATAGAGCTGGAGTTGATTAAAAGAGATGGTAAATGGTTGATTGATATTGCTTTAGACAATTTTTCAGAAGATGAAAGTTGGTATGATGATTCGGAAGAAGATGAATGGTTTTTAAACGACTCCATATTAAACAATTAATAGGTAGTACGATTAATTGCTTAATGCTTCTTTGTATACTTTAAGGCATCGATCCCTTGCTAGTTTATGGTCAATCATAGGTCTTGGATATTCCAGAGTATTAAATTCATCTACCCATTCTTTAATATAACTGCCTGAGGTATCAAATTTTTTTTGTTGCTCTGTGGGATTAAAAATTCTGAAATAGGGGGCCGCATCACAACCACTGCCAGCACTCCATTGCCAACCACCATTGTTACTGGATAATTCGTAGTCAAGTAATTTTTCTGCAAACCAGGCTTCTCCCCAGCGCCAATCTATAAGTAAATGTTTAGTTAGAAAGCTGGCAGTTATCATTCTAACCCTGTTATGCATATATCCGGTTTCAGCCAGTTGTCTCATGCCTGCATCAACCATAGGATACCCTGTTTTTCCTGCCTTCCACAATTCAAATTCATCCCTGTTATTTCTCCATTCTATATTATCGTATTGGGGTTTAAATGATTGATTAACTACATTCGGAAAATGCCATAATATCATGGCATAAAACTCTCGCCATAGCAGCTCATTAAAAAAAACAGAATTTAATGCATTACTTTCTCTGGCCAGTTGTCTTAAACTAATGGTACCAAAACGCAGGTGAATTCCCAGTCGCGTCGTTCCCTTTATTGATGGATAGTTCCGGGTTTGGTCATATTTATCAATTATAGATTCTTTATTATCTGATGATGGAATAGGAATATCGGAAGTTTTGAAGCCCAATCTATTAAAATCATATTTCAACGGTGGTTTGGTATCAGTAAAATTAGATGTCAATTTTTCGGAAGAATAGTATTCAAAATGCTTTTTGGTAAGAACTTCCCTGCATTTGCGTGAATAGGGTGTAAATACCTGGTAGGGTAAACCGTCATTTTTTAGGATTTCTTCTTTCTCAAATAATAAATGATCTAAAAAAGATTTAAAGGCAATGTTTTCTTTCTTCAACATTAAATTAAGCTCTTCATCACGATTTATCCCATAGGGTTCATGGTCTTTATTGGTATAAACGCTTTTTATATCGTACTTTTTAACCAGAAAACAAAAAATTTCTATTGGCTTCCCCTTAAATATCCATAAGGATTTATGGGATTTTTCAAGTATTTGATTTATTTTGGTGAGAGATGAAAATATAAATTCTACACGTGCATCATTTTCCGGAAGACTATTAATGATGTTTTCATCAAAAATAAAAACAGGGATAACGTTTTCTTCATTTTTCAATGCATGATAAAGGGCTTTGTTATCATGTAATCTTAAGTCTCGTCGAAACCAAAATATTGAATAATTCTGCATGAGATTTTATTTTAATCAACAACCAGAAGTACCATAAGTTTAATAAACTATCATTCAAGGGAACTTTTCTTCGATTAAACAAACATCTTGCATCATTGATCCAGCAATACGCAGGCCAGCAAGAATTAATGACGAAATCAAGATTCTGGTTCTGGGGGTCCATTAATTAATTCAGGAAACATCTTCGTTGGGGATAACATTCATTGCTGAGTCTATCTCCAGCTATCCAAACAGGGGTCGCCACTTTTTGATGAGTTGCCACAGCCAAAACCCCATTGAATGCTGAAATAAAAATCCATGCCATCCATATTATTCACGCCTAGAATACCCCCCGGCTGTTCCGTTCCAAGGGTTAAAAAACCAAGTCTAAATGATGCGCCAATCCTGGGTTTTGAATATCCGTAGAATGTAATGGGCAGGGCAAATTTAAACAAACGGGTTTCGTAACGGGGTATAATTCCGATCCAGGATGATCTTGAAACTCTGTTTCTGACCAACGCCAAATCCTGAACCCACAATAAATTAGCAAAAACATTATTCCCAAGGTTATAGTCGAAATAACCACTAATTCCAGATGGAAGATACATCCATAAATCTCTTCTTACATCTGATGATATAGTACCGGAAATCAACCGACTCTCCATATCATTCAGAAATTCATCTATAGTTTCATATGCATCCCTGTCTGGATCTTGCCAAATGATATTTACATCATCAAAAGTTACCTCACGGATATTTTGTTTCAGCCGAATTGCGCCCAGATCGAGAAGAGAAACGCCTAAAGAATAAGCATATACGTCATTTTTGCTTGTAGTTCCACCACTTCTCCAGCGTTGAGTAGTTGATTTCATTTTATGGTAGGTAATTCCAAGATCAAAAGACAATCCTTTACCACTAAATATGTTTCCCGGATTGGAAAAAGAAAATGTCTGATCAGATGGCAAAGAACCTAATCCCAAAAAATTGATGTTATTTATGTTAATATCCCTTTCTGAATTTACCAAATAGTTTAGCCTATCAGCCCTGGCTAAAACAGCATGATAGCCCCATAAACGCCTAACCGAAATACCTGCCTGTAAACTACCTGCAGCGGATTGTTTTAATTCTCGTGCGTAGCTCAATCCGGCTTCTGCCCAACTCATACTTGCAGCCTCAAAGGGTTTTGACTCATCATAAAGAATATCCAATTGTTGTGAGTAGGACAATCCTTTTGTAATAAATCTAACAACATGAACAGGTAGCTTTCGGGTATGGCTTAACATACGCAAACCATTGGTAAAGCCAAATGCATTTTTCCCATATTTAAAGGAAGCAGATGGGCCATGAAGCCGCAGATTTTGTCTGCCAGTGATTTTGGTTATGTTTTCACGTGTAGATACGAGACTTACAGGATCGGTGTAAATGGCTGACTGGTTGTTAAACACATCGTTCACATCAAAATAACCACGGGAAATATACAGGTAGTTGTTCTGAAATCCGGCATTACCGCTAACAAGGCTAATATCAAAACAATTTGGAGAATCAAGTATTAAGGCAGGATTCAAATATACACGATTCACTCCGCCAAAACGGTCTGTTACTACACCCGCGATATCCTGAGCGAATACGTGGTGCGAGAGAAATCCAGCAATCAAAAACAACAAACCTGGGATAAATGTAAAATACGACTTCTTCAACACATAGAAATTTTATCTAAAGTTAATTCATTAATACAAATAATCTCACATGCCCGCATTTTGTTTTTCAAATCATTATGCCAGTTGTGTAATTTTCGCCAACCCGGTAGATTGTTCTTTTTTTGTAGCTTGGTTATCATATCGATACTCTTTCGGGAACTGTCCCAGAGTAAATTGTAAAATGCTACCGTGTCTTCTTTTATAAATGAATATTGTAAGTGAAAAAGCATAAATGTTTAAACAGGTTGCTCAGATTAATAATTTGATATAGTGAAGCTTATGGGTTTTCTTGCAGGCACTAAATGACGTTAATATTTAATAGCTCATTTTGAGTTCTACCGAGTAATTTTAGTAATGAAACATAATAGTTGGAAAATGGCAAATAAATAGATGAATTGTGAGAAAAATATTGCTAAATTATCTGATATTAGTATTTATTTTTCGTATATTGCATCGAACCAAAAGTTCTCCTAAAGTATTTGCTATGACACCTTTGCATAAGTTTACGCTGGAATTTCCTATGAAAGTTTCACCAAAATTACTTTATACGCTAATTTCAACATCAGAGGGATTGGCAAGATGGTTTGCCGATAAAATAAATGTAAGTGAGGATAAGTTTGTTTTTGAATGGGAGGGCAGCGTCCAGTCAGCACGTCTAATTGAATTCAAAGAAAATGAATATGTAAAGTTTGAATGGTTAGATGATTATCATGAAGGATATCTATTAGTAATGGAAATCCAGCATGAATCAATATCAGGGGAGTCAGCACTTATTATTAGTGACTACTCCGAAGCTTCGGATGTGGATTTTTCAAAAATGTGGTGGACTACACAGTTGGGGATTCTTCAGAGATTATTTAATTCATGATTGCAGTAATAAATTATATTAGTCTAGGAACAGGAAACTTATAAACACCTGGTGCTTCCAGCTTGAACCAGTCTTTAACCAGATCTTCATAATTTTCCGGTGCTTTATAATGCTTAAATTCATTGGTTTTATTATTGTAAATATAATCTTTCACCCATTTATTGGCATTCTTTCCAATCTCTTTAATTGCATTCATAATGTAATACAATTCAGCATTGGTCATTGTGGGATGCAGCGATAACCTTATCCAACCAGGTTTATCAGATAAATCACCTGTATTGATTTTGCTGGTAATAGTTCTGGAGTGCTCATAGTCAACATTCAAGAGAAAATGGCCATATGTGCCGGCACAGGCGCACCCACCGCGGACCTGAATTCCATAGCGGTCGTTAAGCAACTTTACAACAAGATTAAAGTGGAGATTTTCAAAATAAAATGAAATAACTCCTAATCTATCATGCGTATTATTTGCCAATATCTTTAACCCTTTAATAACAGCCATTTCCCCAAGCGCAATTTTCAATAGTTCATCTTCCCGTTTATGGATGTTTTCTACACCCATCTGATCTTTAAGATTGATAGCCAGTGCCGCCTTGATGGTTTGAAGAAATCCAGGTGTTCCTCCATCTTCTCTTAGCTCAATGTCGTCAATGTATTTGTATTCTCCCCATGGATTTGTCCAATCTACGGTACCACCACCCGGGTTGTCGGGCACATCTGAGTTATACACTGATGAATCGAAAATCAAAACTCCCGGTGCGCCAGGTCCTCCCATAAATTTATGGGGTGAAAATAAAACAGCATCCAACTTTTCATCCGGATCTCCCGGATGCATATTCATTTCATCATAAGGTGCTGAAGCTGAATAATCAATAAAACATATTCCATCGTGCTCATGCATAATCCGGGCGAGTTCATGAACCGGTGTTCTTATTCCTGTAACGTTTGAACATGCAGTAAAAGAACCAATTTTAAGTTTACGGTCTTTATGCTTTTGTAGTTGTTCTCTTAGTTTGTCAAGATCAATAAGCATGTCTGCTCCAGGTTCAATAACAACAACATCTGCAGTAGTTTCAAACCAGGATGTATGATTGGAATGGTGCTCCATGTGCGAAATAAAAACAACAGGTTTCTCTTTCTCTTTTATACATTTTCCCACTGATAGTTTACCACAAATCCTTAAACCCAAAATTCGCTGAAATTTATTTATTACTGTGGTCATTCCACTCCCAGCTGTAATTATAACGTCCTTTGGACCCGCATTTACGTGTTGCTTTATCTTTTTATGAGCATAATGATATGCATTGGTCATTAAAATTCCGGTTTCACTGGCTTCGGTATGGGTATTTCCTACAAAAGGTCCGAATTTCTCAACAAGGGTTCTCTCAATAGGTGCGTAAAGTCTGCCACTGGCAATCCAGTCACCATATATTAACTTCTGAATACCATAAGGAGAAACGAATGTTTGATTAACTCCAATAATATTCTCACGGAATTTTTCAAAGTACTTTTCGCTATTTTCGAGCATAGTTAAGATTTTTTACAAAAATGCAAATAATTTATAATAACTCAACTCAATTTTTACTGATGCATTTTGATTTATGTATCTTTTAGAATTAGTATTTATCGGAAATAGGCTTACTTTTATAAACCTGAAAATTCTACATCTGTTGAAAAATTACATTAAATATTCTAATTTATTGAGTTTATTTCTCACTCAAGGTTTTATTAAAAATCTTCATCTTGTTAATTATTAATAATTTAAATAGTACTTTAAAACATGCGGGTATAATTTTTGTACCATATATAATTAGAAAATAAGATTTACAATATCTAAAATATAAATTATGAGCACTATAAAATTTTTTCCAGATAGGGTTTCCTTTTTCTCAAGATTATTGGTTTTTTCTATTTTGGTTTTGTTCATTTTTCATGATGCTTCAGGGCAGTATTTTGGTCGCAACAAACCCAATTACAGATCTTTCGACTTTAAGGTTTACCAATCACCTAACTTTACAATTTATCATTATTTTGATAACGATTCTGTTGTCAATGCGTTAGCTAACAGGTTTGAGCACTGGTACTTGAGGCATCAGACTCTTTTTAAAGATACCTTTGAAAAACCCAGTCCGATTCTAATTTATCAGAATCATCCTGAGTTTCAACAAACAACAGCTGTTAGCGGTTCTATTGGCATAGGCACACAAGGAGTTACTGAAGCATTGAAAAACAGGGTTGTAATTCCTGTTTTGGAATCCAATGCACAAACAGACCATGTTATAGGGCATGAGTTAGTTCACGTCTTTCATTTCAGAGCTCTGTTTATTGACGACTCACTCTCTTTAAATTCTTTGCGTAATTTACCTTTATGGATGGTTGAAGGTATGGCAGAATATTTTTCTATAGGAAGTGTTGATGCCAACACTTCCATGATTATGAGAGAAGCTGTCAGGCAAGACAAGTTTCCATCGCTAAAAGAAATGACCCGAGATTACTCTTATAACCCCTACAGATATGGACATTCTTTTATTTCTTTTATTGGCAAAACATGGGGAGACGATATTATTGGTCCTCTTTACAGAGAAACAGCCAAGTTTGGTTATGAAAGCGCTATTGAACGAATTATAGGTCTTAATGCAACAACTGTGTCTAACTTATGGCGGAGTGCCACATTTTCACATTTTGAGCAATATCTGGAAGATTCTACAAGGCTTTTACCACGAGGCTCTATTCTTCTTGATGAAGAAAACTCAGGAAACATGAATATTTCTCCTTCTTTAAGTCCGGATGGAAAGTATGTTGCTTTCTTTTCAGAAAGGGATTTATTTTCTTTAGATCTCTTTCTTGCTGATGCCAAAACAGGAAAAGTAATAAGAAAACTCTCCAGTACCACCAGAAGTGCAGATATTGATGCATTCAATTTTTTTGAATCGGTTGGTACCTGGTCGCCCGACGGTAGAAAATTTGTTCATGTTGCTGTTAAGGGAGGTCGCAACCAGCTGGTTGTGGTTGATACAAAAAGACCCCGACGCTCAAGCCATATCTCTATTGATGGCGTGCCTGCTCTTAATAATCCGGCATGGTCTCCAGATGGAAGATATATCGTATTTTCAGGGCTTGCAGATGGTATTGGTAACCTTTACAGGTTGGATATGGAAACTAACAAAGTAGATATGCTCACCAATGATAGATATTCTTATATTCACCCATCCTGGTCACCAGACGGAAAGTATCTTACTTTTGCCACAGATATGTTGCCGTCAAATTACAATGCTGATACATTAAGCTATAGTATGTTTATCGGGAAAATGGATATGACACATCCTGATAGAGCTATTGAAGTTCTGGACGTTTTCCCATTTACAACCAATATTAATCCGGTTTTTGATGAACTGGGCGAAAATATTTATTTTCTTTCCAATCGCGATGGGTTTCGTAACATGTATAAATACAATCTGGCTGATAAAAAAGTATTTCGACTTACAGATTATTTTACAGGTGTTACGGGTATTACTCATCAATCTCCAGCTATAACAGTTGCAAGAAATACTGGTGAAATAGCCTATAGCTATTTTTATGAAGGCAAATATTCAATTTACCGTGCTAATATTTCTGACTTTTCTGCTATTGAAGTAGATCCTTATGAAATCGATATGACTCCGGCCTCATTGCCTCCTTTAACAAGAAGTACTTCTCCAATGATAGATAAATGGCTTAGCAACGAAACACGTCAACCCGTATTTCCTGTAGATTCATTTTCTGAGAAAACCTTTGAACCGAAGTTTGGCCTTACCTATATTGGTAGTACTGGTGTTGGTGCTGCAACCAGCCGCTTTGGAACGGGTATGTCCGGTGGTGTTGCCATGATGTTTAGCGATATTATTGGTGATCATCAATTGTTTAGTATGCTTTCTGTTAATGGTGAAGTTTATGATTTCGGAGGTCAGGTAGGCTATGTTAACCAAAAAAAACGGTTAAGTTGGGGGGGGAGCGTATCTCATATTCCGTATCCGTTTGCTTTCCTAAATATAGGCACTGAGAATTTTGGTGAAGATGATCGTACTTTTACCGATTTTCAATTTGTTATTCAAAGGACTTTTGAAACTCAGTTTGGAATGTTTGCCTTTTACCCTTTCTCAACCACCCGAAGGCTAGAAATTAGTGCCAACCATGCATGGTACTATTTCCGACGTGATATTTTTCATACTTATTATGATGAGTTTGGTTTTTATGCAGGCCAGGACCGATCAAAAGGTGATGCTCCTGAAGGTTTTAACTTGCAAAGGGTAAGTTTGGGTTATGTGGGTGATAATTCCTATTTCGGAATGGCATCCCCTATGACAGGGCACAGATATCGGTTTAGTGCTGAAAAATTGTTCGGCGAGATAGATATGTATAACGTAACTGCAGATTATCGTAAGTATTTCTTTAGAAAGCCAATAAGCATTGCCTTCCGCGCAGCTCATTATGGGCGGTATGGAAATGATGCCAACAATAATTTATTCTATCCTTTATATCTGGGTTATCCTGGTTATATGAGAGGCTTTGATTACAGTTCACTCTACAGTATTCGCGATCAAATATTTGATGAAGCCGGAAATTTTTCTTTCGAAAAACTGCAGGGAACCAGACTTTTATTAGGTGGTCTTGAGCTTAAAGTGCCCTTTACTGGTCCTGAGCGATTAGCATTGATATCAAGCGGATTTTTCTTTACTGAGCTCAACTGGTTTCTTGACGCAGGTTTGGCGTGGAATAGCAATTCGACAATTACTCTGGATCCAGACAAAATGTTAGGCGGTAACAGATTTCCGGTTTTTAGCACAGGCCCTTCCTTGAGAATAAATTTGTTTGGGGCATTAATTCTTGAACCTTATTACGCGTTTCCCTTTAGTTTGAAGGAAAGGTGGCCAGGTGTTTGGGGATTAAGTTTCTGGCCTGGCTGGTAATTAAAAAAAAAAGATGTTACTGTATTCGTAACATCTTTTTTTTTAATAGGCTTCATTAGTTAACTCCGTGCATCCATTTTTTAAGAATAGGGGATAAAACAAGCAGAATTACTGCCACTCCCAACACAATATATACACCCCAAATAAGATATACATCAGCAAAAGCCTTTAAAGCATCAGTAGCTAAGGTGCCTTCTGTAGGCTCTGCAATAAGTTTACCCAACTCACCGGCAATTTTATGGGCAAAGGCTATAGATAAAAACCAGGCCCCCATAACAAACCCAACTACTTTGGCTGGTGCCAGTTTTGTAACTACTGAAAGTCCTACGGGTGAAAGACTTAGCTCACCAGTGGTATGGAAAAAATACATACCTATAAGAAATATTAGCGGAACCAAAGTTGCTTGACCTTCGGTGCCAATAACAGATCGAATTCCCCAAACAATAACAAAATACCCAATTGCCATTTGCAGTAAACCAAAAAGGAATTTTATTGGTGTACTGGGCTCTCTGTTCACTTTTCTAAGCTTGGCCCAAATCCAGGAAAAGACCGGTGCCAACAATATAATATATAAGGGATTAAGAGACTGTAGCTGAGAAGCTTCTAATCCATGCAGATTTACATATCGATCGGTTAGAATATTCAGCGAGCCACCTGCCTGTTCAAAAAGCATCCAGAAAATCATGTGAAAAAAGAAAAGAAATATAAATACAATCATCCTTTGTCCATCTTGCTTATTTTCAGCTCTAAGCGATGAAATAATTAAATATCCAATAATTCCTATACCTCCAATTACCAAAATATAGCTGGTAACCAGTTCAGCATTAATTAGTAACGTAAAAATGGGAACTACAAGGAAAGATCCAATAATAATAAGCCATTGTTTGTTTAAACCCATAAAAAAAGGCTTTGTGTATTTAGCAATATCAGGGGGAGTACCTTTAAATTCAAAAGCACGCATATTTCTCCAGAATACCACTACTCCCAATACCATTCCTACTCCGGCTACAAGGAACCCCAACGACCAATCGATTCTTTGGCCAAGGTAACCACAGGTTAGCGGGGCCAGAAACGCACCGATATTAATCCCCATGTAAAAAATTGTAAAAGCACTGTCTTTTCTTGAATCGTTTTGTGTGTAAAATGTGCCAAGAAAACTGGAAATATTTGGTTTGAAAAAACCATTTCCAACCGTAAGTAAGCCCAAACCAATAAAGAAGGATGTTTCACCCAGACTTATACCTGCGGAAAGAGCCAGAGCAAATTGCCCCAATGCCATTAAAACACCTCCCAGAATTATTGCATGCCTGAAACCCATAATTCTGTCAGCAAGTAAACCACCCAGCAGAGGTGCAGCATAAAGAAGTGCATTATAAGCACCATAAATACCATAAGCCCGAGCATCGGCTTCCCCTTGTGCCATCTGATCAAACAATACTTTAGTCATGTAAAGGATTAATAGTGCTCTCATTCCGTAAAAAGAGAATCGCTCCCACATTTCCGTAAAAAATAAAGTAAAAAGTGCTTTGGGGTGCATTTTACGTTGAGACATAATAACGATGGGTACCCAAACGAGTACAAAAATCCACCCGAAGATCAATAAACCTAAAGCTAAATCCATATTGTAGTTTAGTTAAAATTAGATAATTAGTGAATTGGTAATTCTCAAAAATTATATTAAAATCTTCTTATATTAACGCTACAGTATTTGTTTTAAGCTAATCTTAAAATAATACGGAGTATATTATCAGAAAAGAAAAGGCAGTAAAGGCAGCAAAGTTATAGAAAAAAATAAATTTATATTAAATTAAACAAAACTAATTGTTATATCATTTTGCCGGGTTAAAATTTAATTCTCATCTGGGCTTTAATCTCAGTGCGCGAATTTCCATCAGAAAGATCAAGACCGGTTCCAATTTCATTTCTATTGGTATAAACGGTTTGTGCAAGTCGGGCCTGAAGGTCAATATTTCTATTCAGACGATACCGGGCCACAAAATAGACTCTATGGCCTTTATCGGAGTAAAAAGGAAAGGAAAACGCGTACAATACATCATTTTCGTAAGCGTAAATTCGGGAATCAAACCCATCTGTATTAAATATAGCATATCTGGCAGTTATAGCCCATGGGCTGCTAAAATTGCGAAAGGCTACATCCTGATAAATCAGAAAACCTTGCTGCTTCTTTGGCCCGTGTTGAAAGTCAATCCATTCAACTCTGTTTTTAAGAGTAAAAGATGGCGATACCGCGTAACTAAAGTGTATACGAATGTTTTGTCTTACCTGGTCGTCAAGATATCTTATAGGTACAATGTCAGGCGAATTGATGGGTTTGTTTTTTATTCGATAGCGTGCATACATTTCTACCCTGCGCTCAGGGCGATAATTTAGTTGTATGGAATAATCAAATCCTCTTGATGGGCTATAGGTTCTGAAACGCATCCAGGGAAATGAGAAATGATCGGCATATGCATTTATAGTCCATCGTCTCGATAGCCTGGCTTCCAGACCTATAAAAAAACCATTTTCGTTGTTTACTCTTGTGTTCTCTGAAAATGCAACACTTAGAGGCGATTGATAATCAGTGGTAAATTTGCGGTGCAGGATACTTAAACTTAAACGAGGATCAAGACTCATCATAAGGCCATTTAAAACTGCCCATCCACCACTCTGACTGGTTGCGAGTTCACCAAATAAATTAAAATTCCTGATTATGTAACTATAATCAGTTCCTACGTTCCAATTTGTGCTACTATTAAGGTCGAATTGATTGTAAAAAGACAGTCTTCGATCCAAATCAGCACTTAAATCCATAGCATAACCTGTAACACCAACCTGAAAACCATCTTTTTTCCAGGAAAGGTTGGATCCCATAAATATCTCATTTACAGCATTCTTATCTAAAAGCTCCCCAGGTGTTCTATGTAGCCCTGTTTGTTGTAGGCTGGTAATTGCAAGGGCTTCCTGTTCAACAGTATCTAACTCGAGAATGTTGGCGTCCCGGTATTTATTAGAGTAAAAAGCTGAAACTTCAAATTGCCCCAAAGAAAGGGTTACTCCACCACCACGCATAAAATTGTTTTCATCTACTGAAGTATATGGTCGTAAACCTAATCCGTTTTTCTTGATATTTACCCCATCTGAGCTTTTTCCAAAGGCCAGACCCGACCATAACGTTAATCCCTGGCCAAATTGCACCTGGAAATCTCCTAACGCCAGCGACTTAATTCTCCCTATATCTTTAATATAAAAATGCCCTGAGTAGTAATCAAAACCATTGCTTTGTGTGCCTTTAAAGAATTCTTCACCGGGATCTTTTTCGGCAGTTAATCCTATACTTAAATTATTATAATAGGTAAAACGATATCTACTATAAAGCTTAAAGGGGCTGCCAAGATATCGCGAATTTGGGTTCTCTTCAAGTTCTTCTGCAGTGGCAGGTGAAAATCCCTTTTGCTCATTGAATAGCTGCTGAAATCTGAGAAAATACTGGCTATTACCTCGCTCAATTATGTCAGAAAACTTTATTTGTCTTCTCGCCACTTTTTCTTCAACAACGATATAAGGAGCCAGTAATTCAATGGTTTCAAGATCAAAGCCATCAATGGTTTGTAATTCCAACATACTAATCAGGTCGCCAAACCGCTCCCTGTGCAAAATAAGATTGTTGATTTGAATATCAGTTAAAAAAAAGATTCTTTTCAGATCTGATGCATTTGCATTGTTAATGTTTAATGGACTTAACCTGAGAACTTCCAATTCTTCAATTAGTTCTGTAAAATCTATCTCTTCTTCAGATTCTTCAATCAATGTTTCAATTCTTTGTTGAAATCTGCCTTCATCAATACTCTGGATTGGGGGGGATTCTCGAGTAATTGATTGAGATGGGTTATTCTCCTGTGCAAGGGTAACATTAATTCCCAGGAAAAAAATAATCAGGATTTTTTTCACAAATAATAAATAATTGTAAGTATTGTTGTTCAACATCTTAAGATTATTTATTTAAAGTTATAAATCATGCTTATCTGGGGCGAATAACCCAATAAATAATGATATGATGTTGCAAGGTCAACTTCAAGATTTCCCATTAGCAAGCCAAAACCGAAAGAATTGCTATTGGGATTTGTACCAATTCCCCCTCTTATAAATATTGGGTCTATGATGTGATATTCAATTCCAGCTTTAAAAACGGGTTTATGATTGATGCTTTGCTCTGCTTCCAAAACAACCAGAACTCTTTCAGAAAACTCATAACCCAGGCCTGTTTTAAAAATGGTGGGAATTCGTTCATCAGCAAAATTTCCGATTTTGGCTCGTGCAGGGTTATAAAGATGAGCACCAATACTTAGCTGTGGCAGAATATGAAATATAGCTCCAAGCTCAGCTGTAATATTTCCTCTATTGCCATAATTTTCTCCTATACCAGTATTGTGATAATTAAGCTGCATACCAAGGGAAAATCTTTCTCCAAAATTGCGGGCATAAGCAATACCAATCTTGGTTTCGTTATACAATTCAAAGCCAAAGTAAGTAAAGTTAAAACCTAAAACGCCTAATTTGGTGGGGTAGATAAATGCCCCTGCTCCAAAATTAAGCTCTTCAATTAAGAACCTATTTTCAAAATATACTCCGGCAGCGGCATTTTCCATCTTTGCTAATCCTGCCTGGTTATGGCTTACTGCCCAAAAATCATATAAGGTAACTGATGCATTTGACATACCAGCCGCTCTTCCGCCAAATGGGTAATTATCATTAGATGCCTTTAAAAAGGAAGAAGTCAAAAAAAAGGAAAATAGAGAAAAGAGTAATACACGGTTCATAAAAGGGTTTTAGATCGTTAAAAAAACAATATATGAGGGTGTAAAACAAAGATAGTTTTTTTTGCAAAATGCCATTAAAGTAATAAAATACTTAACCAAGTATTTATATAAAAGTTGGATATTCAAAAGAAAGGCCAACAAATTTATTTTCTAACTTTGCCATAACCATAATTTTAAACTATGAAGAATTATTTTTCGTCGAAAGAAAAGAAGATTGGCATTTTAGGCGGTGGGCAATTAGGGAAAATGTTGCTCGAAGTTACTCAAAAGTATGATTTATATACCAAGGTGCTAGATCCATCAACAGATGCCCCGTGTGTTGTTGGGTGCAAAGAATTTATTAATGGCAGCTTCAATAATTATGATGAAGTTATAGAATTTGCAAAAGATTGCGATATTGTTACCATTGAGATTGAAAATGTTAATACACAGGCGCTTAAAGATCTTCAGCAACAGGGTAAAAAAGTGTTCCCTCAGCCCGAAATTGTAGAATTAATTCAAAATAAGGTCGTTCAAAAGCAATTCTATGTTGATAATGACTTACCTACAGCTCCGTGGTTTGGTTTCAAAAATTTGGCTGAAATGAAAAGAAAAATTGAGAAAAATTCTTTTCAGTTGCCATTTGTATGGAAAGCTGCTACAGGCGGATATGATGGGAGAGGAGTAATGATAATAAGAAGTAAACAAGATATTGAAAAAATACCGGAGATACCCGGTTTAATTGAAGAACTGGCAGCTATTGAACATGAAATAGCTATTGTTGCAGCAAGAAGTGAAACTGGAGAAATAAAAACTTTTCCTCCGGTAGAAATGTCTTTTCACCCTGTTGCAAACCTTGTTGAATATGTTTTTTGTCCTGCTTCTTTACCAGAGCAAACTTTAAAAAATGCATCAGAATTGGTTCATTCTCTGCTTCAAAAACTAAATCTTACAGGAACTCTGGCTGTGGAAATGTTTGTTACACAAAAGGGAGAACTATGGATAAATGAATGTGCACCCAGAGTGCATAACAGCGGGCATTTAACCATAGAGGGGTGTGCTATATCACAATTTGAACAGCATTTACGTGCGATACTTGGATTTCCTCTTGGCGAAACCAAAATAATCAGACCTGCGGTTATGGTAAATTTAACAGGTGAAGAAGGCTTTTCAGGGCCTGTGGTTTACCAGGGCGCAGAAAAATTGCTTAGAATAGCTGAAGTTTATATACACTTGTACGGAAAAACTGAAACCCGACCATTTAGAAAAATGGGACATGTTACTGTTACGGCAGACAATCTCGACGAGGCAAAACAAAAAGCCCTAAAAGTAAAGGGAATTATAAAAGTTATATCAACAAACTGAAAGATAAACTTTGATTTAAATGCGGAAGGTATAATATTCCCTGTCTTGTATAAGATGAAAGTACTTAACTTATTTTATTTTGAGCATTGAATTTCAGGGTTTTCGGTAACATAAAAATAACGTTTAAGAATTGAATCAATGATTACCATTTGATCAGGAATGTATCTGTTTTACTAAATTTTTTTATATCATATACATAAGAATTATGGAAAAACCAGTAGCGATTGTAATGGGAAGCGCTTCCGATTTACCAGTAATGGAAGAAGCTTTTAAAGTATTAGCCGAATTGAAAATAGAAGCAGATGTTGATATTGTTTCGGCGCATCGTACACCTGAGAAAATGCTTGATTTTGCCAGGAATGCTCATAAAAAGGGGTATAAAGTTATTATTGCAGGAGCAGGAGGAGCTGCTCATCTACCCGGAATGATAGCATCATTAACACCCCTTCCGGTAATTGGTGTACCCATAAAATCATCCAATAGTATTGATGGTTGGGACTCAATACTTTCTATCCTGCAAATGCCAGCAGGAGTTCCAGTGGCTACAGTAGCCTTAAACGGATCACAAAATGCCGGTATATTAGCTGCACAAATTCTTGGAGCAACTAATGAACAAATCAGTGATCGTATTATAGAATTTAAAAATACGCTCAAAAATAAGGTTTCAATTATGAGCGAAGAAACCAGATCTAAGTTTTCGAAATAGGTGCGATTATTATCACCTTTTCTTTCTAAATTTAAAATTGTAATTATCAATCCTGATTCTTCTACATGCTACTTAATACGCTTGTATTCTTGTTTGATTTTTCGTATATTTAGGCCAACTTTAATTTCGTTTAGCAGTATAAAATATAAAAGTCATGAAAGATCGATTGATTACCATAGCTACAGACCATTATACCGCAGCAGAAATTCTAAAAGCCAGGCTCGAAAGTGCAGGTATAGAGTGTTATTTGAAAAACGTAAATCTTCTTCAGGGGGCTGTTTCTGAAGGTGTGCAAGTACAAATTAAAGAATCCGATCTGGAGAAGGCAGCCCGAATTCTGACACAGTTAAAAACATATCAGGAAGAGAAAGAATCACGCGATCAAAAAGAAATCCGACGGATTTTAGTACCCGTTGATTTTTCTGAATTTTCTAAAACTGCCTGTTTATATGCCCTTAGATTAGCGAAAAAATACGCTGCTGATATTAAAATTCTACACGTTTTCTATGCTCCTATTGTTGATTTGGTTCCTATAACAGATGCGTATTCTATTCAGGTTGATATGGATATAAACCTTAGAGAGATGGAAGATCAGGCTAAGCATCAGCTAGTTAATTTTGTTAATCAGATCAAGGAAAAAGCAAATCTTGATGGTTTTGGAGACATAAAAATAAGTTATACCCTTCGAGAAGGAATTGTGGAAGATGAAATAGCTTCAACAGCTATATCTTATAAACCTGGAATAATTGTTTTAGGCTCGAAAGGGAAAAGTGAAAAACAAAGTGATATAATTGGAAGCGTTGTATACAGGGTTCTGGATAAATCTAAAGTTCCTGTATTAGCTATACCTGCTAAAGCTAAGGTTGATAATTTTGCCAGTATTAAACATATTGTATATGCTACAAATTTTGATGACTCTGACTATGTGGCAATTCGCAGGCTTATTTACATCGTATCAGCATTTGATGTAAAAATCTATTGTGTGCATGTATCTAAAGATTCAAAAGAGAAATGGGAACAATTAAAAATGGATAATCTCAGAAAATATTTTAACGAAGTGAATCCGGCAGCTCAGGTAGAAACTCACTTTATTAGGGGTGAAAATCCTGTTGTAGATTTGGAAGCCTTTTGCGACTTGAACAATATTGATGTTATCGCCCTTTCCAATAAGAAGCGCAGCTTGCTGCAACGAATCTTCAAACCTGGCCTAACCAAAAAACTCATTACTACAAGTAATCTTCCACTCTTACTTTTCCGCGATTAATGTTTTTTTCGATTCCAGTTTTGTTCAATTTTATACCCATAATAATTAAACCAGTTAGATTTATTTTGGTTTTACTTTTGGCTGTAAAAATCTATAATATGCGATGTTTACGACCTATTTAATCAAAAAGTAAACAAATGAAAATCAGACTCGTTACAACTATTGAAAAACCACTCGCAATCGTTCATAAGAATTTTAATGAAAGTTTGTTCAAGTTTTTGCTTCCACCTTTTAATTTGGCTGGTATAGAGCGTTATGAAGGTCAAAACCCTGGAGACATTATCGAAATCCGTTTTAATTTGCCTTTTATTCCTAACTGGAAAGTAATTATTAAAGAATCCTGGCTACATAACAAAGAGTATGGTTTTATTGACAGAGGGCTAAAAGTGCCTTTTGGTATTACTTTTTGGAAACATATACACCGGGTTGTTGCAAAAGGAGAAAAATCAAGCTTTATTATAGACGATATTGAATATGAAAGTAATAGTAATTGGCTTAATTACATATTATTCCTGTTTTTATTATTAATGTTTTACCCACGTAAATTTCTTTATAAAAAATATTATAAAGAATTAATTGAGTAATTTTATCAGCCTTAAACATGAGCAAAAAGATAAGAATTTGAAATATAGGGGTTTTGTAGAAAATGCTTATAAGACCCTGCATACAAATATTAAAATAGCCGAATAAAGAATTAGTAAATAGTCGGACAAGTAATAAAAACACAGCCCATGTAATAATATTTATAAAAATAGAGAAGCTTATAAAAGCCTTTAAAAGTAATAGGTATATATTTCAAATAGCCTGAAAATTAATTAATTAATTCTTATGCATCTTAAGTTCCTTCATTATTCTCTTATAGTTTCTCTTACATTTATAATATCGTGTAACACTTCATTTGAAGATCTATCTCACTTATCAGTTTTCAGATATAATGAAGATGGTAATATAACCAGTCTTGACCCTATTTATGCCCGTAACCAATCTAATATATGGGCTACATCTCAACTTTATAATGGGCTGGTCCAGCTGGATAATAATTTGCAGGTAGTTCCTGCCATTGCAAAAAGCTGGAGAGTATCTGATAATGGCTTGATTTATTCCTTTATATTAAGAGATGATGTCTTTTTTCATGATAATGAAGTATTTCCGGAAGGCAAGGGCAGGAGAGTAACTGCCCGGGATTTTGTTTTTAGTTTTTCCAGACTTGTTGATCCAACATTAAACTCCCCGGGGTTATGGGTAATGAATTCTGTTGATCGCAATATTGATGGAAACCTTAATATAACAGTAATTTCTGATACTGTATTGGAGATCGTCTTAAAAGAACCTTTCCCGCCCATGCTGGGTCTTCTTACCATGCAGTATTGTTCTGTAATTCCGCAAGAGGCTATTGTTCTTTTTGGACAAGATTTCAGAAAACAACCCATAGGTACCGGGCCTTTTAGTTTTGCTTACTGGAAAGAAGGAGTTAAACTTGTATTTCGTAAAAATCCAAATTACTTTGAATTTGAAAATCAACAACAACTTCCTTATCTGGATGCTGTTTCTATTTCCTTTATCCAGGACAGGCAAACTGCATTTCTTGAATTTATAAAAGGAAATTTAGACATATTAACCCGTGTGGATGCTTCTTATAAAGATGAGCTCCTAACACCCACCGGAGAGCTGAATCCAAGTTACAGCCATCGTTTTAATAAGCTTACCGGTGCATTTCTCAATACAGAGTACCTTGGTTTTTCATTAGACGAAAATGCCAGGGGAAACTTATCAGAACTTAATAATAAAAAAGTGAGACAAGCAATTAATTACGGTTTCGACCGTGAAAAAATGCTTTTGTATCTTAAAAATAATCTGGGTACCCCTGCCCATGCTGGTTTTGTTCCGGTGGGAATGCCCGGTTTTGCTGAAAACGACGGTGGATATTTTTACGATCCGAAAAAGACAGAACAACTTCTTTACGAGGCAGGTTTCCCGAAAGGTGAAGGTTTACCACCTGTTGAGTTATCTACCACTTCAATGTATGCCGATATTTCTCAATATCTCCAACATGAATTATCTCGTTTTGGCATTCAGTTAAAAATTAATATTATGCCTCCTTCTACTTTGCGGGAAACAATGGCTAAGGCTGAAGTTCCATTTTTTAGAGGCTCCTGGATTGCCGACTATCCTGATGCAGAAAATTATCTGGCATTATTCTATTCATTAAATCATACTCCGGATGGGCCTAATTATACTCGGTTTTACAACCCGTTATTTGATCTGCTGTATGAAAAGTCAAGATCGATAGTAAATGATTCAGTAAGGTTTAACTATTATCGCCAAATGGACAGTATTATTATTGCAGAAGCTCCTATAGTTCCATTATTTTATGATCAATCAGTCCGGTTTATACCCCATTCTGTAAAAGGTATGCAAATCAATCCTCTTAACCAGATGGTATTAAAAAATGTGATGATTCTTAATTCAGAAGAGTAGCATATTAGAAAGAAATTAGTCATCCTGATTATTTATCAAGGTTTATTTCTAATCCATCATGGGCTAGTGCAATACCTTTTGGTAATGTTTTATTAATTTCACGATGAAAACCCATCTGATGACTGATATGAGTAATATATCCATATTCTGGATTTAGCATCTGTAATAATTCCACCGCCTGGTCAAGATTAAAGTGTGAATGGTGTGATTCTTTTCTTAAACCATTAATAATAATACATTTACTACCTTTCATTTTATCCATTTCTTTAGGATCAATAACACTTGCATCGGTAAGATAAGAAAAATCGCCTATTCTAAAACCGGTAACCGTCATTTTACCGTGAATTGCATAAATGGGTATAATCAAATCTCCATTAATAGTAAATGGCTTATTTTTTATAGGATGTAAATTTATCTCGGGAACTCCGGGATACTTATTTTTTTGAAAAGCATAAGAAAAGTCCTTTTCGATTGTTTTTAAGGCTTGCGAGCGGCCATAAATTTTCATGGGTAGTTTTAATATCCAGTTAAACGCTCTTACATCATCAATTCCGGCAATATGATCTTTATGATCATGTGTTATTAGAATTGCATCAACCCTTTTAACATGCTCTCTAAGCATTTGCTGCCTGAAGTCAGGACCTGCATCAATTACGAAATTATTTCCGGGTGTTTCAATCAAAACAGCACTACGAAGGCGTTTATCATAAGAATCATTACTTTGGCAAACAGGACACTCGCATGCAATTACAGGAACTCCCTGTGAAGTGCCTGTTCCCAGTATTGTTATCTTTAACTTCATCAATACTAAAAAACAAAAATAAGTTATTAATGTTCTTGCCTCCATCTCATATCATACATCTTGATAAGAATACCCTGGTTGTTTATTTTAAAGATATTTTTTAAAATCGTCTTTTAAACTTATTCGGGTGTTAAGTATGAAAGATTATATATAAGAATAAGCAAATCCGCATTCAATGATTTTCTCAATATTTTATTAACAATTTTAATTTGGTTACTTTCGCAAAATATTATCTTTAATTACCAATTTTTATTTTGAAAAACCCCTTTTATGAAAGAAAATTTCAGAGAAATTGACCCTTATCAGCTAAATGAAAACGTTTTTAAACTAATCGGTAATGAGTGGATGCTTATTTGTGCTGGAAACAGAGATAATTATAATATGATGACAGCCAGCTGGGGAGGTTTAGGTATTTTGTGGAATAAACCCGTTGTCTTTATTTTTGTTCGTCCTCAAAGATTTACCTACCAATTTTTGGAAGGTTCTGATTTCTTTTCATTGAATTTTTTCGATAAATCCTTTCACAGTATTTTAACTGAAATGGGCACAAAATCTGGCAGAGAAATAGATAAAATGTCTGTAGATAATTTAAGCGCTTTAGAAACAAAAAATAATAATATTTATTTTAAAGAGTCTCGTTTAGTTTTGGAATGTAAAAAACTCTATAAAGATCGCATTAAACCAGAAGGTTTCATTGATTCAAAAATTGATTCGCACTATAAGCATAACGATTACCATTATGTTTATTTTGGTCTTATAACAAGTGCCAGAATGAAAGAATAACCCGGTTATTTTACTATTTTTGTTACAGGATTATAACAGGCTGGAAAATATAACATAATAACACGATTTTGTGAAAATATATACTGAATTAATTGGTGCTGTGAGGTTTTGGTTTCTTAAAAGAGCTGAGAAAGGCATTTCAAGACAAAAAAGTTTATTGGGTTATAGTCAGATTGAATCTATAGGCATTATATATGATGCTTCCCTGGAAGAAAATTACAAACAAATTTCTATACTTGTAAAGGAACTCATTCAAGACCAGAAGAAAGTAAAAACACTTGGTTATTTTACCCAAAAAAAAATGCCGAATCATTGTTTCTCTCAACTTACCTTTGAATTTTGTGATAAAAAATGTTTTTTATGGAATCAAAAACCTGGTAAGCAGAATGTAAAAGACTTCATTAATTCAAATTATGATGTCTTAATTGATCTGACACCTTCTTCATTTTATCATGTTAAATATTTAATGGCCTTATCAAAGCCTCAAATGCGCAGTGGTATATATGCAGATAAATATGTTGACCTTTATGATTTAATGTTGCAGGTTGACGAAAATAATTCACTGAAACAAATTATTGAGCATGTTTTCTATTACCTTAAAATGATTAATAATGATCAAAAAAACGAATAAAGAACTTGTTGGCACTGGTGTTGCTATTGTAACACCTTTTCATAGAGAGGGGAGCATAGATTTTAAATCTTTTGAAAATCTTATCAACTATCAAATAGAAGGTGGAGTTGACTATATTGTATTTTTGGGCACTACCGGAGAATCAGTTACCCTTAATGAAGACGAGAAAAATGCCATATTACATTGTGGTCTTGAAGTTGTTGAAGAAAGGGTTCCTGTGGTTATGGGCATTGGTGGAAACAATACCAGAAGTATAATTAATCAAATTAAAAATACTGATCTTTCAGATATTACAGCAATACTATCAGTAAGTCCTTATTATAATAAGCCACAACCAAAGGGAATATACAACCATTACAAGATGATTGCAGGTGAAAGTCCTGTGCCTGTAATTTTGTATAATGTACCTTCCCGCACAGGATCAAATCTAGATGCTGAAACAACCTTAAAAATAGCTCATGAGGTGCCTAATATATTAGGAATTAAAGAAGCATCTGGAAATCTGGCCCAATGTGCAAAAATTATTAAAGAGAGACCGGAAGATTTTCTGGTAATTTCTGGAGATGATGCTCTTACGTTACCTTTTATGTCATTAGGGGGCGATGGTGTTATTTCTGTAATTGCCAATGCCTTACCCAAAGAATTTTCTCAAATGGTTAATGCATGCCTGGAAAACGATTATGTTAAGGCACGGGAAATTAGTTTTAAACTAATGTCGGTTATTGAAGCTATTTATGCTGATGGAAGTCCATCAGGCATCAAAGCACTACTCGAAATCAGAGGCCTGGCCAAAAACAATGTAAGGCTACCGTTGGCTAAAGCAAACAAGGCAGTATACAATCTGCTAAATGCAATAAATGAAATATTTTAAGTTACTGTAATTTTGATCTTTAAACATATTCAACCTTAATAAATTGCCTGCATGGCTTATAGAAAATATTAGTGCTCACGATGTGCTATACAGTTTAAAAAGATAAAATCTTCATTATGAAAGAAGATTTTTTTATCTAGAAAATCTGTACTGATAAATTTGCTTCATTCAACAGGGTAGGTTGCAAAACAAAAAAAGGTTACAAAAAACATTTTGTAACCCTTTAATTTTTAGTGACTCCGCCAGGATTCAAACCTGGAACCTTCTGATCCGTAGTCAGATACTCTATTCAGTTGAGCTACGGAGCCTTGTCGTAATTGCGAGTGCAAATTTAAGAGTATTTTCTTAGTTTGCAATAAAATTCTTTAAGATTTTTAAAACGATATCATATTTCCTGCCTGATGGAAAAGCTATTGAAAACAGAATTAATTACAGGCATTATCTTTTAGGAATCTGAATTCTTATGCTTTACAACAGCCTTCTGTTTCCATCTTCCTGTTTTATAATAGATAAGAGATGCTACAAACCCAAAAACCCAGGCAATAGGAATTCCCCACCATATGCCAACCTCGCCCATTTTTAATGATAAAAAATAGGAGAAAGGCACTCTTAAAACCCAAAGTGAAAAAAGGGTAATAAACATTGGTATTAGCGTATCGCCTGCGCCACGGAGAGTTCCGTGCATAACAAACATGGCTCCGAAAACAATATAAAAAGAACTTACTATTACCAAATAATCATATCCCATATTAATAACAATTTGGTCATCAGTAAAGAAACCCATTAAAGTCCTACCATATATCCATGCTATTACAGTTACAATAATCGAAAAAGATGAATTCATGATTAATGTTGCAATTAATCCTTTTCTAACTCTCTCAATTTTATTGGCGCCTATATTTTGCCCTACAAAAGTAGAAAGTGCCATACCAAAATTCATAGCAGGCAATGTAGCAAAGGAGTCTATGCGCCATGCAATGGAATAAGCAGCAATGGTAGGCGTTCCAAACATATTTACGATAGACATAAGTGCTGCCATACCTAAAGAAACAAAGGTATGTTGTAATCCCGTAGGTATGCCTATTCGCAAACTTTGCCTAAAAATTTCCTTATCAAAGCTCAAACCTTTAAAACTAAACTGAATAAGAGGGTGATAGCGATTTAGGTAAATAACTGAAAGTCCGAAGGCTATTGCTTGAGCTAAAACCGTTGCAAAAGAAATTCCTTCTATACCCCATTCGAAAACAGCTACGAAAAGAAGGTCAAAACCAATATTAAGAAAAGTGGAAATTATTAAAAAATATAGTGGGGTTTTTGAATCACCCATACCCCTTAGTATTGCACTAACTCCGTTATATCCTGACATGAAAATTAGTCCTGCAACATAAACATTGAAGTATTTTACAGCATCAGCCATGAGCTCTTGTGGAAGTCCAATCAAAACAAAGATCTGTTTACTGAAAACCAATCCTAAAACAGACAAGCCTATGGAAGAAAGAAATAGAAAAATAAAAGCTGTATCAATAGAGCGTTTTACCTTTTCGAAGTTCTTATTTCCAAAAAACTGACTGATAACTACATTAATTCCCGTAGTAATGCCTATCATTAAGCTTATAAGCACAAAAATTACAGGAAAAGATGCTCCTGCAGAGGCAAGTGCTTCAGTCCCCAGATAGTGTCCAATAATAAGCGTATCTACGATATAATAAAGTTGCTGAAATACATTACCTAAAAGCATAGGCAGAGCAAATATCAATATTTGTTTTCCTTCCGGGCCCTGGGTAAGATCTCGCATGTAATAATGAAATATTTGATAAGTTTTTTTTGGATAAAAAGGGTATTTCAATAAAAACATAGGCTAAACGGTTGATATAGCTTATTGTTTTTATAATGAGGTGCAAAAGTAAATTTTAATTTTTAAAGTAAATTCCAATATTCTGAAATAAACTTGAATTACTTAAGATTGGGTTGAATCATCCGCATTAAAATTTGTAAATTTGCCCCTTCCATTTCCAATGAATGAAACATCAATCTAAATGGCTAATTAAGATGGATTTATCGGTTATTATACCTTTATTGAATGAAGAAGAGTCTCTTCCGGAATTGGTAGCATGGATAGATCGTGTTACCCGAAACAGGTATTCAACTGAAGTTATCCTGATTGATGATGGCAGCACAGATAGTTCATGGCAGGTAATCGAAAATCTGAAGAATGAGTTTTCTATTGTGAAGGGTATTTGTTTGCAGCGAAATTATGGCAAATCGGCTGCTCTTAATGTAGGTTTTAAGCAGACTTTGGGCAGGGTGGTTATCACCATGGATGCTGATTTGCAGGATAGCCCCGATGAAATTCCTGAATTATATGAAATGATAGATTCAGGACAATACGACCTGGTAAGTGGTTGGAAGAAGAACAGAAAAGATCCGATTTCAAAAACACTCCCTACAAAATTATACAACTGGGCCACCCGGGTTTCTACAGGCATTAAACTACACGATTTTAACTGCGGACTAAAAGCCTATCGGTCTGAGGTAATTAAAAGCATAGATGTTTACGGAGAAATGCACCGATATATTCCCGTAATAGCCAAATGGGCCGGGTATAAAAAGATTGGTGAAAAAAAGGTAGCCCATCAAAAGCGTAAATATGGTACTACAAAATTTGGTCTTGAAAGGTTTGTTAATGGATTTCTTGATCTCATTTCAATAACATTTGTTTCCCGCTTTGGCCGAAAACCCATGCATTTATTTGGTTTTCTTGGCACCATACTTTTTACTTTTGGTTTCGCCATAGCCTTTTACCTTGCCTTTGCGAAGTTTTTCTGGATGGAATACAACATGACCGAACGACCGCTGTTCTATTTTGGTCTTCTGGCAATGATTTTGGGTACACAACTATTTGTGGCCGGCTTTTTGGGAGAATTGATCTCGCGGAACTGGCCCGACAGGAACAAATATTTAATATCAAAAACAACCGAAGAGAATTGGCAAAAATTATTATACTAGGTTCAGCATATCCTTTAAGAGCTGGGGGACTTACCACTTTTAACGAGAGATTGGCTCAGGAATTTCAGGACCTGGGTCATGAAGTTATCATTTACACTTTTTCACTCCAGTACCCATCATTGTTTTTTCCAGGGAAAACCCAGTATGCTATCAGACCGGCACCTAAAGCAATCAATATTAAGGTTAGAGTAAACAGCATTAATCCATTTAACTGGATTAAAGTGGGTTATGAAATAAAACGCGAAAATGCCGACATGCTCATTGTAAGATATTGGATCCCTTTTATGGCCCCATGCCTGGGAACAATAGCCGGCATCGCCAGGAAGAATAGAAAAACCAGGGTGGTAACCATTGCCGATAATATTTTACCACATGAAAAAAGAGTGGGCGACAACCTGCTTACCCGTTATTATCTTAAGAAAAGTGATGGTTATGTAACTCTAAGTAAATCTGTACTGAAGGAGCTGGAAGAGTTTGAGCCCGGCAATAAACCCCGTATCTACTCCCCGCACCCTTTATATGATAATTTTGGTGATAAAATTTCGCGCGAAGAAGCTCTATCCAAACTAAAACTTTCTCCCGATTACAAGTATATCTTGTTTTTTGGTTTTATAAGAGAATACAAAGGACTCGATATTCTGCTGGAAGCAATGGGTGATCCTATTCTTGATGATCTGCCATTAAAGCTTATTGTTGCTGGTGAATATTATTCGTCAGATCAGGAGTACGTGAAAATTATCAGGGAGAAAAGCCTGAGTAATAAACTTGTGATGCACACTCATTTTATTTCCAATGAAAAGGTAGCGGCCTATTTTTGCGCCAGCGATCTGGTCGTACAGCCCTATAAAGATGCCAGTCAGAGTGGTGTTACCCAAGTAGCCTATCATTATGGTGTACCTATGGTAGTTACCAACGTAGGGGCATTGCCCGAAATGGTTCCTCACATGGTTTCCGGGATTGTTGTTAAACCTGATGCCAAAAGTGTAGCCAATGGTATTTTTCGGTTTTTCAATAAAAATCTATCTGCAGAACTTCGCAAAGGAGTTGAAAATCAAAAGAAGCGATTCTCGTGGAAAGAACTTGTAGATGCCTTATTTTTTGTTTCTAAGCCCCAATCCTGAAAACATGCATTCAGAAATATTGCAAACCATAAAAAGTTCCGTATCTGTTAAGGAAAAAATACTTAACGATAGTCAGCTGCTTAAAACCCTTGAATTGGCTGTGGAGTTAATTGTTGATTGTTATAAAGCCGGAGGTAAGGTGCTTTTTTGTGGTAACGGGGGGAGTGCAGCTGATGCCCAGCATTTGGCAGCAGAATTATCTGGCAGATTTTATTTCGACAGACCCCCTTTACAGGCTGAAGCCATGCATGTTAACAGCTCCTTTGTTACTGCGGTAGCCAATGATTATGGCTTCGATTTTGTTTTTGCCCGTATGATAGAAGCATGGGGCAAAGAGGGTGATATACTGGTAGCTTTGTCAACATCAGGTCAGTCCAAAAACATAATTACTGCTGTTAATTCTGCCATCTCAAAACAAATGAAAGTAATTGGCTTTACTGGCGCCAGTGGCGGTAAGATAAATGACCTTTGCCATCTTATGATAAGAGTCCCTTCTGAAGATACCCCTCGTGTTCAGGAGTCGCATATTTTGCTGGGACATATTATTTGTGAGCATGTAGAAAAAATATTATTCCCACGATAAATACAATTACCCCAAAACAAATGCCTTTATTTAAACCCGATAAAAGCTGGACCTTGTTTCTTGATCGTGATGGCGTGCTCAATAAAAGAAAAATAGATGAGTATGTGTTAAAGCCGGAAGAGCTTATCATGGAAGACAGAGTTCCCTATAGTCTGGCAATACTACGAAATTTTTTCTCTACCCTGGTAGTTGTTACCAACCAGCAGGGCATTGGTAAAGGATTAATGACAGAAGACGATCTTTCTGCTATTCATGAAAAAATGATTCGTGAAATTGAGCTTTCAGGCGGGAAAATCGATAAAATATACTTTTGCCCGGCACTAAAGCAGGATCACAGCTTTTACAGAAAGCCTTCGCCAGGCATGGGTTTGTTAGCCAGGAAAGATTTCCCTGAAATAAATTTTAAAAAATCCGTTATGGTAGGTGATACTATTTCTGATATGTTATTTGGTAAACGGTTAAAAATGCAAACCGTTTTTATTGGTACCAATAAAAAGATTATATCAGAAAATTTTAAAATTATAGATCTGGCTTTTGCATCGTTTTATCATTTTGCAGACTTTATCCAAAATTTACAAAAACACCAACTCAACCTGTAGTACTTTTAATTCAGCAACTTTTGCGTAATATCACTAAGATATTCTATTAACCAATTCACTAAATTTGCGTATAACTAATTATCTAAAATGCTGTTTAAGAAATCAATCTTTACTTTCCTGATTATTTTAATTGCATCATTATGCCTTTCTGCACAGGATATAAATTCCAATAAAAAAGATGAACAGGGCAGGAAACAAGGCAAATGGTATGGTTTTTTTGCCGATGGAAGCCTTCGGTATGAAGGAAGTTTTCTGGATGATCAGCCTACAGGCCTGTTTAAGTATTATTACCCTCAGGGTCAGTTAAGAGCTGAACTGATTCATCAGGAAAATGACCCGGCTGTTAAAGGAACTTATTACCATCGAAATAAAACAATTTTGGGTGAGGGTTTTTTTGTAGAGAAAAAAAAGGAAGGGTTATGGAGATTCTTTAATGAAGATGGAATTCTTTTGCTCGAAAACTTTTATCAAAATAATTTAAATCATGGCATATGGAAAACTTATTATGATGATGGACAGCTTGCGGAATCGATAACCTGGCATAAAGGAAAAAAGGAAGGGCTATATGAAAGGTTTTTTAGTGATGGAGCATTACAGATAAAAGCCAGTTATAAGGTTGATATGCTTAATGGTAAATATGAAGTTTTTTATAACTCAGGTCAAATAAGGGTTCTAGGGCATTATAAAGATAATGTAAGTGATAAAGTCTGGACCTATTTTGGCCCCCGTGGTGAGATCCAAAAGAAAATAATCTTTAGTCAGGGGCAAATTATAAATGAAGAAATATTTATTAAGACCAACGATGAAGCCATCCCCCTGCGACCCGGGCCAGGTTTACATAATAATATTAGTTCCCCAGAAGATCTTTAAATATTGTATACTTGCTTAAGCAAGAAAATAAATATTAAAATTATATGCTCAGAGATTATACTAATAAAACTAACTACTTTTATCTAACTGGCTTACTCTTGTTTATCTCTATTTTTTGGGGTTGTGAAACCATAGATGGTGAACCGGTTTATACCGGAGAAGAATACTTTGGTTTTACAACTGATAAATGGCTTCTATACAAGGTTGACAGCATTGTTTATGATGATTTTCTGGGAGAAGTTTTTACTTATTCTTACGAAGTAAAGGAAATCAATAGTGCGTTTTTTACTTATAATTCTGGAGAAAAAAAAATGCGTATTGAAAGATTCTACAGGGAAAACGATCAGCAAAATTGGAGAATTAAAAATATTTGGACATCATATGTACAAACAACGCAAGCCATTAAAACCGAAGAAAATATTAGTTTTGTAAAACTTTCTTTTCCTGTTTCAGAAAAAAAATCCTGGGATGGGAATATTTATAACGTATTGGATAAGCAGGTTTATACATTTTCAGATGTTCACAAACCTTATGAATTAGGGAATTTAACTTTCGACTCAACTCTCTCTGTTATTCAAAATAATTTTTTAACCTTAATTGGTGAAGAGTTTCAATTCGAAATATATGCTACAAAAGTGGGAATGATATACAAAAAGTATGTAGATCTGGAAAAAGAAATTGATGGAACGATTATAAGGGGTGTAGATTATTCTTATACTTTAATTGATTATGGATATTAATTTTTACCCCTAACTTAAATAAATTATTAGCAAATAACTTATAAACAATTAACCCAGAAAAGCAGTTGGATATAAAAGTCAAAAAATAGTTGAATCTATGAAAATAACTTTTATTCTTTTGTTATTTTTCTTTCTCTGGAAATCAGGTTCTGCTTCAGCACCTGTAATGATTTGGGTAGAATTTCATGATAAAGAAAATTCATCCTATTCACTTTCTCGCCCTCATGAGTTTTTATCTCCACGGTCAATAGATCGAAGGCAAAAACAAAATATTCCTTTTGATTTTTATGATTTACCTGTCTCTTCGTTTTATATTGATAGTATCCTTACAGATCCAACCCTGACCCTGCATTATACCAGCAAATGGTTTAATGGTGCAATGTTTAAAGCCAATTCTGAACAATCAGTTCTTTTTATTCAACAATTTAGTTTTGTAAAGTATATTGAAATTGCCAAAAAACCAATTTCTGTGATAAACCATGAAAAAGGGATTCAGTCAGAAAGTCTTCTACATCCTTTAAGCAACCCGGTTTTAGTTGGTTTTTCGCATTATGGTTCAGCTACTGCAGATTATGGCGAGTCGATGGAACAGATATCTATGCTTAACGCCCAAAGTTTACATGAAGACGGATTTTGGGGCCAAAATAAAATTATTGCGGTACTAGATGCTGGTTTTAGAAATGTTGATACTCTGCCTGCCTACAGGGAATTGTGGGATAAAAATCAGATACTAGGCTATTATGATTTTGTAGAGGCAAAGCCAGAACTTTTCAAGGGTCATTCGCATGGGGCCTATGTATTATCGGTAATGGGAGCAAACCAACCTGGTATTTTTTTCGGAACAGCCAAAGAAGCTTCATTTTTGTTAATCAGAACAGAAGATGCTGCTTCAGAGTTTAAGGTAGAAGAATATAACTGGCTGGCTGGAGCTGAATTTGCCGATAGCGTGGGTGCCGATATAATTAATTCATCTCTTGGGTATACAACCTTTGATGATACTCAGCAAAATTATCAGTATGCCAGTCTTGATGGTGCTACAACAGTTACAGCCAGGGCTGCCAATATGGCTTTTAGCAGAGGTATTCTCGTTATAAACAGTGCCGGTAATTATGGTACTCAATCTTGGAGATATATTGGCACACCGGCGGATGCTCACGGTGTTCTTGCTATTGGCGGCACTGATAGCAATAGAATTAGAGCTTCTTTCAGTTCGGTTGGTCCATCTTACGATGGGAGGGTGAAACCGCAGGTTACAGCACAGGGGCAAGGAGTTGCGGTTATTAATAATTTTGGTTCAGTATCCAGAGCCAATGGCACGTCTTTTTCTGCGCCTCTTATTGCAGGTATGGCAGCTTCTTTATGGAGTAAATATCCTGATGCTTCCAATACTCAGATCAAACAAGCCATTATTAGAAGTGGTGACCGATATTTTAATCCTGATTCACTTTATGGCTTCGGTATTCCAGATTTTCAGCAGGCTTCAATAATTCTAGAAAAAAAGATTGACGATATAAATTTTCTCAAACTGATCAATAATCCCTTGAAAGCAGAGTCCTCCATTACTTTTTATGCTTATCAGACAGAAGAAATTTCAATAAATGTATTTAATAGCAATGGACAGCTGGTTTGGAGCAAAGACAGTTTAACTGTTTATCCAGGGTTTAATGAACTTAAACCGTTTAATGATATTGACTTGTTAACCGGGGGACTATATCTTATTCGGGTTAATTTTAGTAACAAAACGGAAACAATTAAAGCCATTAAGTTTTAAAAATTCTTCATGAATTTTTCCTTCCTTTTCAAAATTTTCTGAATACAATTTTATCGGATTTTCTGCCCATACTTCTGTAAAAATACATTTTATTTAAAAGTGTTGATTTAAAATGACTAATTAATTGCAAAGTAGACTATAATAATACATCATTTGTCTATTAATTAGGCTTTTTGAACATTTATTTTTTAAATAATAACAATTCATCATCTTAGTCGTGGTTAATTTTAACTTGATGGGAGTTTAAGCCAACTGTTTTATTCAAGTCTCAGTGGGGTATAAGGAATCAATGTCCAGAATATTATAGTGTAATAGTTTTTATCATTCCCAGGTGCAAAAAAAACTTTTTCAGCAGGGCTATTTAGCTTTTTTCCAATTTAATATTGAATTAATCCAGGATAATAATTTTTCTAAGTCTACGGCAGGAGTGTAGAGATTTTATTACAGAACTCATTCATAGGTTTTAAAAAAAAGAATAAATGTTGAGATACAATTGTAAACACTATACAGATCACTAATGTGATTGATAAATGTTATGATTGTAAACTTTATTTATAAACCACTGATTAATAGTTACTAAATTTGTTAATTACGAATGTAAACACCAATGTTAACTAGTTGATTTTTCGGTTTTACATTAAAACCGAAAATAAATTGTTAATAATAGCTAATTGTTGGTTTAAATAATATATATTCAGTGATTTATGAAGTTTATTGATGTCATGACTTTAATATGATCAATAAATACGGGCTAAAATTAATTGAATAGAACAATAAATATAATTTTTTTATAAATGCCTATAATACAATATTATAACGATTTTTAGAGAAGTAATACTTTAAAAAAATTGTTGTTAACATTGTAAAATAAAACGATTTTGTTAAATTTACAAACATAAATATTTAAGGAAGTAAGTAAGGACACATTTGTACATTAATTGTAGTTACAATGGTAAACAGGATTCAGGAGATTTTAAATAGATACAATCTTACAGCTGCAAAATTAGCTGACCGTTTAGAGGTTCCCCGTTCCACGATATCACATATCTTGACAGGTAGAAACAAACCTAGTCTGGAGTTTATCCAGAAAGTGCTTCATTATTATCCCGACATAAATACTGATTGGTTGGTTAAAGGTGAAGGATCGATAAGTGGCCAACAGCAGGATTTATTTTCAAGTCTTGAAAATTTCAGTATTGATGAAACAAATAAGCAAACTATGGAAAGTAATTCTGAACAAAAAAAAAATCCCCCTGAGATTTCATTTGAACCACCATCATCAGATGAATTGGAAAAAGATGAAAAACTCAGCGAGGAAAAATTTGTTGGTAACTTACCTAAAATAAGTGAAAATCAGACAGTTCTGAATCAAAAAACGGATAAACAAAAATCAAGGAAAACCATCAGAATAATTACGTTTTATGCCGATAATACTTTTGATGAGTTTTATCCGTCAGGTTATTCAGATTAAAATCTTTCCAGTTTACTAAAAAAGAAATCAGATTCAATAATGGCGTTTTCATCAGAATCTGAGCCATGAACTGCATTATTTTCAATACTTGCCCCATATAGTTTTCTAACAGTACCTTCGTCTGCTTTGCCAGGATCAGTAGCTCCAATGAGCTTACGATAATCATCAACAGCATTGTCTTTTTCAATAATTGCTGCTACAATAGGTCCGGAAGACATAAACTGGGTTAGATTATTATAAAACCCTTTGTCTGAATGTACTTTATAAAACTCTTCTGCTTGTTTAAGAGTTAGTTTTAAGTATTTCATAGCAACAATTTTAAACCCGGCATCATTGATTTTAGCCAATATCGCTCCAATGTAGCCTTTACTTATCGCATCAGGCTTGATCATCATAAGTGTTGTTCTTCCAATCATTATAGTTCTTTTAAGTTAATAATTAGTATTAGATAAATGTAAAAGGATTAGTCATTACACAAATTTAATATAAATGCAAGTCAATTTGGATTAACCAAAAGAAAGCATGTAAAAACTTTTTTACCTTTGTGTAAATAAACTCGTTAATTTACTTCAGTAAATAGGTTTGTAACGCACTACAAAAAATTTTGTTTACAAAAATTGATACAATTTGAACCTTTCCAATATAAAGCAGATAGGGGAAATCCTAAAACTTACATCAAAAAGAGTTGTTATTATAAGCCACGTTAACCCTGATGGTGATGCAGTGGGATCTGTACTTGGATTGTATCATTTTTTAAAACGATTGGGTTTTTCCTCGGTTACTATAATATTTCCCAATTTGTTTCCTTCATTCTTAGCCTGGATGCCAGGAATATCGAAAGCATTAGTTGCTAATAATAAGGAGCATATTAATAAAGTCGAAAATGCCATTCTAATAGCAGATTTTATTTTTTGCCTTGATTTCAATAATATTGAAAGAGTTGATAATATATCATCATTACTAAAAAAGGCAAAAGGGAAGAAGATTTTAATTGACCATCATCCGGATCCTACTGATGAATTTGACCTAAAGGTATCAGATGTTACCGTTTCTTCCACAGCTGAATTAATTTTCAATATTATTAGTATATTAAAGCTTGAACAGCATATTGGTAAAGATTCTGCTGAGTGCCTATATACAGGCATCATTACCGATACAGGTTCACTTAGTTATTCATGTAATAATCCAGGTACTTACGTTACTCTGGCACATTTCATGAAAATTGGAATAGACGGCCAGGCTATTCATCGAAAAGTATATGATACTTATTCAGAAGATAGAATGCGGTTGCTGGGTTATTGTCTGAGTGATAAGCTAAAGGTTCTTAAGGATTATAATACTGCGTACATATCTCTTTCAAAGGAAGATCTTTTGAATTTTAATTATAAAGACGGTGATACAGAAGGAGTGGTTAATTACGCTCTTAGTATTAAGGGAATTATTCTGGCAGCAATATTTATAGAAAGAGATGATCAGGTTAAAATATCATTCCGCTCTGAGGGTAATGTCAATGTAAATCTAATAGCCCGTGAATACTATAATGGGGGCGGCCATAAGAATGCCTCCGGAGGTTATTCAGATAAACCTTTGCATGATACCCTTTTAGAATTTGAGAAAATCATTAAAGATTTATATGAAAATGATTTCAGATTACTCAATGCATAAATAATTGTTTTTTTATTCTCAAAAGATTATAATTTGGTCTCATTCTTTTACAAAGGGCTTATTATTAATAAATTAACATCATAAAGTGACAAATTAAATTCATTTCTTTTCATGAGAATTAAATCTATCTTTTATTTAACAATATTATTTTTAATTGCTGTATCCTGTAAACAAAGTACTGAAGAATCCAGAGATATTACAAATAATTTGGAAGAACAGTTAATTGCAGCCAATCAAATACTGATTGAAACAGAAAAACAGGAAATTATAGATTTTATTGAAAGGAATCAATGGAATATGCGCGAGACCGGTTCAGGTCTTTATTATATGATTTACGAAAACGGAAATGGAAAAAAAGCTGAACTTAATGATATAGCTGTTTTTCACTTTTCTCTATATTTGCTTACCGGCGATTTAATTTATTCATCAGACAGCTTAGAACCATCTCAATTCAGAATAGGACGTGGAGGTGTTGAAAGTGGCCTTGAAGAAGGAATGAGATTATTAAGAGTTGGCGATAAGGCACGTTTTATATTGCCTTCGCACCTGGCTTTTGGCTTGCCGGGCGATGGTTTAAAAATACCTCAAAGGGCATCTATTGTATATGATATTGAATTAATTGAACTTAAATGACACTTCATGCCTGATACCTGATATAAATATTTAATTTTGCAAATCTTTATTTTCAATCATCTTGATTATTTAACCAACAAATTTTTATCAAATGAAAAAATTAACTTTTCTTATTTCATCTTTTATTATGGTTTTTACACTTTATTCCTGTAATGATGGAAGCTACAAATCTACCGAAAGCGGTTTGGTTTATAAATTTCATAAATCCAATAAAGGTGAAAATCCAACTATAGACAATATTGCGAAAATAGATTTTGCCTATAGATACCCTGAAGATTCAGTGTTTTTTAAAAGTACTGACACCGGAGCTCCGGGATTTATACGTATTGAACCATCTGGTTATCCTGGTGACATTTATGAGGCACTCAGAATGATGACAAAAGGCGATAGTGCTTCTTTTAAATTTGGTGCACAAAGTTTCTTTACAATTACAGCTGGCTCTCCAATGGTACCCCCTTTTATTCAGCCTGAAGACAGTATTTTCGTTGATATTGTTATGCACGAATTCTTCAATGAAGAAGAATATGAAGCTTATATGGAGAAAGAAAGAGAAGAAGCAATGAAAGTTCAGGAAGATGCTGCTGCAAGCGAAAGCAAATTTCTTGACCAATATCTCGAAGATAATAACATAACCACACAACCCGAAGAAAGTGGCTTGATTATTCTTATAGAAGAAAACGGCGACGGTCCGGTTCCCACTCCTGGACAAAAAGTAACCGTTCATTATACCGGTACCACTTTGGATGGAACTGTTTTTGACTCTTCTGTAGAAAGAGGCACACCCTTTGAATTTACTCTGGGAAGAGGTGAGGTTATAAGAGGATGGGATGAAGGTTTTTCCAAGCTTAATGTAGGGTCAAAAGCCAAACTAATTATTCCTTCGCATTTGGGCTATGGTGGCACAGATCGTGGTCCAATAATTAAAGCTTATTCAACTCTGATATTTGATGTTGAACTAATAGCAGCCGAATAATTCAATTAAATTTGAAAGCTAATCTATTTGTCCTAAAGCTTAAGGAAAGAAGATTTTTCTGGTGGCTCTATATAAATATAAGGTTAGAAAGGCACACTAGTTATTTGCAATCAATTTGCTTAACTTAATTATTTACGGATGAAAATTACCGACAGAACTATTCTTTTATTATTGATGGTTGGCCTTTTTTCATGTAACGTACAGCGAAATTTAACAAAAGAACCGGTCTTCATAGAACATGAGTCTGGTTTCCGGTACCAGATAACAAAAAAAGGCAATGGGATTACTCCGGTTGATAATGACATAGTTAAAGTTCATTATAAACTCATGCTTCAAGACAGCACATTGATTGATAGCAGTTATGAAAGGGAAGAACCCGCATCTTTTAAGCTTGGTGCCGGGCAGGTAATTAAAGGATGGGATATTGCATTGTCCGAATTTCCAGGTGGCACCGAAGTTACTCTGATTTTACCCCCTGATTTGGCTTATGGAGATAGAACAGCTGGACAGATACCTGCTAATTCTGTCCTTATATTCTATTTGAAAATAATGGATGTTATACCTGCGCCAAAACCTTATGTTCTTTCAGATAATTACATTGTTGCTGAAACAGAAAGTGGCCTAAAATATACTATAGTAGAAAAGGGCAGTGGCCCAAAATTAACTAAAGGTATGAGAGTGCTTGTTCACTACACTGGTTTTTTTGAAGATATGTCAGTTTTTGATTCTTCCTTTGAACGCAAAGAACCGGTAGACATTATTTTGGGTAGAAGTATGGTAATTAAAGGCTGGGAAGAAGGTTTAACACAACTTAGGAAAGGCGATAAAGCCCGACTATGGGTGCCTTATGAGCTTGCTTACGGAGAGCAGGGCAGGGGGCCGATTCCACCACGTACTGATCTTATTTTTGATATTGAAATTATGGAAGCAGATGAAATGAAAAAGGTAGAACCCTTTCAAACGGCAGGTAAGGATACTCTTTCAACAGAAACTGGGTTACAGTACATAATTGTAAATGGCGGAAGAGGAGACTATCCTGTAGAAGGAAGTGTAATTACGGTTCATTATACAGGCTATTTAACTGATGGTAAAATATTTGATTCTTCCGTTGAAAGACGCGAATCTTTTACCTTTGTTTTAGGCCAGGGGCAGGTTATTTCTGGGTGGGATGAAGGTATTGCATTAATGCGAAAAAAATCAAGATATCGCTTTATTGTACCTCCTGATATGGCTTACGGCCAAAGACAAGTCGGCCCTATACCACCTAACGCAACACTAATATTTGATGTAGAACTATTAGATTTTGAATAATACATAATTCTGTTTTATGACACTTTTACATATAACCTGGGAAGTAAGTCCGGTAATTTTTTCTCTGGGCCCCCTTTCAGTAAGATGGTACGGACTTTTTTGGGCACTTTCTTTTTATATTGGATATGAGATTGTTTCCCGTATTTTTAGAAAAGAAGGTGTAGGCCAAAAAGAAATTGACAGCTTGCTGGTTCATATTGCACTGGGAAGCGTTTTGGGAGCCAGACTTGGGCACTGTTTCTTCTACGATTTTGAGTATTACATTGCCAACCCCGTTGAAATATTGTATATCTGGCAGGGCGGGTTGGCAAGCCACGGTGGAGCAATCGGTATTATTATTGCCATGGTTAGGTATCATCGAAAGGTTTCGTCTATGCCGTTTTTTTGGAATGTTGACCGATTACTAATTGCTGTAGCATTGGGGGCAATGTTTATTAGAATGGGAAACATAATGAATCATGAAATTTATGGTTATGCCACAGATAAACCATGGGGATTTCGATTCATTATGAACGTATCCCAATGGATGAGAGGTGCAGATCCGGTTTTTACCGAACCCGTTCATCCAACTGGTATTTATGAAGGGATAGGCTACCTCTTTATCTTTCTTTCTATGATGTGGATGTATTTTAAGAAAATGAATAAACTTTACGAAGGATTTTTGACAGGCTATTTTCTAATCACCCTTTTTGCATGGCGATTCATTGTTGAATTTTGGAAAGAACCACAGGGTAGCAGACCCGGAGATTTTGATTATGATGTTATGCAAAGTCTTGGGATCAACATGGGGCAAATATTGAGTATTCCAATGATAATTCTGGGGGTCGTAGTTTTGGTTATTGCCTTTAAGAAAAAGCGTCCGGCGCTTCCCAATAAGGGGAAAAATAACATTTAGTATTAATACACTATTCACTTTTATACAACAGAAAAACGCTTGGTTTTTTATTTAAATCAGGCGTTTTTCTTTTCCAGTATTTAATTGGCTTAGTTTGAATTAGTTCATCGGGTTGGCTTATATTTGATGCTATGCATAGCAGCATGTTTTCGTGGCAGGTAGCCAAAATAATTTCCAATAATGTATTATTTCTAAAAGGAGTTTCCATAAATATCTGAGTTTGATCCTTTTTATAGATCAAATATTGCAACTCCTTTAATTTGGCCAACCGATCATTTTTGTTTACCGGTAGATATCCATTGAAGGTAAAATTTTGACCATTAAATCCTGATGCTATAAGAGCCATTAATATTGAATTTGGGCCTACCATGGGAATCACTCTGATACCTTTTTCATGGGCAAGCTTCACAATAATATTACCCGGGTCAGCAATGCAAGGATTTCCTGCTTCCGAAAGTAACCCGATATCTTTACCCTTCATAGCCCCCATAAGAAATGTAGGAATGTCTGATATTAAAGTATGTTTATTAAGAATATGGAAAGTAACTTTATCAAAATCTTTCTGGTAGCCTGTACTTCTCAAGAATCTTCTTGCTGTTCTTATATTTTCTACAATAAATACTTCGAGATTATTAATTACAGAAGCGTTAAATGTTGGCAGAACATTTTCAAGATTCTCACTGCCTAAACCAACGGGTATAAGAAATAACATGCCCTTTTCAATCTTTTCAATACTCATAGCATAAAAATTGTCAAATTGATTATTGCCAGGGAAGTTTCTGAAGATCAACGTTGCCTCCTGAGAAAATAATCCATACGTTGGTTCCACGAAATATTTCCGGATAATTCAAAACAACTGCCAACGAAACAGCAGCTGAAGGTTCAATTACTATTTTCATTCTTTCCCAAACAAAATACATGGCTTTTATTATACTTTCTTCGCTTGCAGTTAGAATGTCATAAACATTATCCCTTATGATTGGCCAGGTGTAAGAGCCCAGAGATGTTTTGAGACCATCGGCAATGGTAACTGGATTTTCAGATAAAATAAGGTTCTTACTTCTAAAAGATTGCCATGCATCATTAGCCATTTCGGGTTCGGCAGCAATTACTTTTGTTTGGTTAGAAAAGTATTTGGCCGTTAGCAGGGATCCGCTCAAAAGACCGCCACCTCCAACCGGACAAACTAAATAATCAGGTGTTTGAACACTTTGTTGAAGTGATTCATAAAAACAAGTGGCCTGACCTTCAATTACATCATAGTTATTATAAGGATGGATAACTACCGCTTTAGTTTGCTCCTTAATCTTGTTTAGTGTATCTTCTCTTGCCTGCAGTGTTGGTTCACAAAATGTGATATTCCCTTCATAAGATTTTACAGCATTAACTTTTACACGAGGAGCATTTTGGGGCATAACGATGTGCGATTGATACCCATGCATTTTAGATGCAAGTGCCAGGGCCTGTGCATGATTTCCGGAAGAATGAGTGCAAACACTTCTGATATCTGTTTTCTCTTTTAGTTTGAGAATAGCATTGGTTGCCCCCCTGAATTTGAATGCACCCGCTTTTTGAAAATTCTCACATTTAAATGAGATCATGGCATCCGTAAGATGGTTAATTGTACTACTGGATAAAAGAGGTGTTGTGTTGGTATAAACAGAAATTCTTTTATAAGCATTCTCAATGTCTGATGCTGTAATAAAATCGATATCACTTTTCATGATTCAGCATTTCTTTTACTATTATTTCGCAAGCGTTATCCAGCATGGTAAAAACCTTATCAAATCCATCAGCTCCTCCGTAATAAGGATCAGGAACTGATTTATATTGCCCCGGATTTGTTTTTTCCAGGATCATCATTATTTTATTTTTATCATCGTCTGTTGCTGCCTTATCAATAAGATCATTATAATTAGAAGTATCCATTGCAAAAATTTTATCGAAACGATCAAAATCAGTGTTGACAAATTTACGTGCCCTTTGGTAGGTAATATCTATTCCATTTTTCTTTGCCACCTGAACAGATCTTGGGTCTGGCATTTCTCCAACATGATAGGCAGCTGTTCCGGCAGAATCAACATCTGCTTCGATGCCATTTTGTTTGATTTTCTGCTTCATAATTCCTTCAGCCAAAGGAGATCTGCATATATTACCCAAACAAACCATTAATATCTTCATGTGTCTTAAATTTATATTTTCATCGTAATCATTTTATCTCTAAAGATTAACCTTTTGGGTTTTTTATTCAATTTTTGTAAATCGAACGAACAACTTCTATCATTGTTTTTGTAAATAAAAACCCCGGAATTACAAATAGCAAAACCGGGTTTAATATTTCTGATTAATATTATACAACTTATAGTTTAATTTTAAGCATATTTTCAATCTCATCAAAATGCTTTTTGAAATCTCTGTCTGTATCGCAAAGATTTTTTACTGTTTTACAGGCATGAAGAACTGTAGCATGGTCTTTTTTCCCTAATTTAGTACCAATTGAAGCAAGGGAATGTTTTGTGTAAGCTTTTGAAAAAAACATAGCTAATTGTCTTGCCTGAACTATTTCTCGTTTTCTGGTACTGGAATTAATTTTATCAATTGGAATACTGAAATACTCTCCAACAGTTTTTTGGATGTGTTCAATAGTGATTTCTCGGGGAGTACTTTTAACAAATTTTTGAAGAACGGAGTTAGCGAGATCAATATTTATTTCTTTTTTATTCATTGAAGACTGCGCCAGTATTGATATCATTGCTCCTTCCATTTCACGAATATTGGTATCAATAGTATTGGCTATAAGTTCAATAACAATTTGGGGCATTTGCACCCCATCGTTGTACATTTTTTTCTTCAGAATAGCCACACGAGTTTCCAGATCAGGCACCTGAAGATCGGCAGATAATCCCCATTTGAAACGCGAGAGCAAGCGGTGTTCTATTCCTTTCATTTCAACGGGTGGTTGGTCTGATGTAATAATAATCTGTTTACCGTTTTGATGCAACTGGTTAAAGATATGAAAAAATACATCCTGGGTTTTAGGCTTATTGGCCAGAGAATGAATATCATCAACAATTAAAACATCTATCATTTGATAGAAATGAATAAAATCATTCTGGTTTGAATTCTTTACAGCATCAATAAACTGATTGGTAAACTGTTCACATGAAACATAAAGAACCGTTTTGTCAGGAAAATTATTTTTTACTTCAATGCCAATTGCATGGGCAAGGTGGGTTTTTCCTAATCCGTTTGCACTATAAAGCAGCAAAGGATTAAAAGAAGTTTTTCCAGGATTCTGCCCCACTGCAATACCTGCACTTCTGGCTAATCTGTTACAATCACCCTGAACAAAATTTTCAAAATTGTAAGATTCGATTAGCTGTGGATGAATATCAAGTTTTTTCAATCCAGGTATAATAAATGGATTGGGAACTGTTTTACCACTTTCTTTATTTAAATCTAAAGGCATAGTTACCGGTGGATTTTTCAATGCTTTTCTGTTTAATGTTGGAGCATTGATGGTAAAAGGTTTATTATGATTATAGGCACTATCCATTACTATGCTGTATTCCAGCCTGCCATCTGCACCCAACTCTTTTTTTATTGTTTTTCTCAGCAATTCAATATAATGTTCTTCAAGCCATTCATAAAAAAATTGACTGGGCACCTGAATGGTCAATACATTATTAACAATTTTAATGGGCTTAATGGGCGCGAACCATGTATTAAAACTATTTTGAGGAATATTATCCTTAATAACATTTAAACATTTTGACCAAACTAAATCGTGCGTATTATCCATCTCTTTTATTATAATTCTATATCATTTATTGTATCGTTCACGCTTTTGGGTTGATAAACAGCATTATGTGTTTTGTAATGACCCCTCTAAAATTTTAAACAAAAATTGGAAAAAAAAAGTGAATAAAAAAATATTATACACCTTGATTTTCTTAAATTTTTATTGTATTACTTTCGACAAAGGTTTCATTAGTTTTTTCGTTAAAATAAAGATCTATGCGCCCTAAGCGAACACCACCATAACCTGTTTGTCCGATATATACTTTTTTACCTGCGGCATTTAGAATCTCTGGATAGTTTTCTAGTAATGTATGTGTATGACCACCTAAAATTATGTTTGTAAATCTGGTATTCCGGGCAATAACTACGTCACTTATCTGCTCATTTTGATACCTATAGCCAAGATGAGAAAGACAAATAATCACATCACATTTTTTCTCTTCTTTAAGGAAATGCTCGATTTTCTTAGCAGTTTCCAAAGGATCTATATATTTGGTATTTCCGTATAAGTTATTACCAACAAGTCCTTGTAATTCTATTCCTAAACCATATAGTCCTACTTTAATATTTCCTTTTTGTAACACTTTATAGGTATTTGTTTTTCCTTTCATGGGAGTGGCACTAAAATCATAATTTGATGATACAAAAGGAAAATCGGCATATTTGATTATTTTTGAGAGATGCTCCAGGCCATTATCAAACTCATGGTTTCCGATAGTAGATGCATCATATTGCATTTGAGTCATTAGTTTTAATTCAGGCTCGCCGCCATACATATTAAAATAGGGAGTCCCTTGAAAAATGTCGCCTGAATCGAGCAGTAAAACATGTTCAATCGATTGTCTTACAGACGAAATAAGGGAATATCTGCGGGCATATCCCCCCATATTGGGGTAGTTGGGATCGTTGGCAGGATAAGGATCAATGCGGCTGTGTGTATCATTGGTATGAAGAATACATAGGTGATTAGTATTCTTATTCTGAAGGGCCACCAGGGGTATGCTACTGGCGATGGCTGCACCACCTATAGAAAGGTTTCGAATAAATGCTCTTCTACTAATGGTTATTGCCATAATAATTATAGATTAATCGTTTAATATTGTAATCCTTTGATCCAGTTTTGCTGAAATTTTTTCTCCATTCTCATGTTTCACCTGCATATGTTCAATAATAGCATCTCTAACTTTCATTCCAACGTATTCGTATTGAATGGGATTAAGGAAGAAATTCATATTATCGCCACCACCTGCCAAATAATCTGATGTTAGAATTTTATAATTTCTGTTTTCGTCAAAGATTTTTCCATTTATCAAAATGGAGTGGGGTAAGGAATTTTTAATGGTAAGTTTTATTCCGGAAACAGGCATTCCTACAGACGATGATGCAAGATATTCAAATAGCTCCCTGGTTTTAACTCCCGATAGCATTATTACTACCATTTGATTTTCGAAAGGCAAAAGTTCATATACACGTGAATAGGTAATATCACCTTTGGGCAATGGTACCCTTAATCCACCATAATTAAGCAGACAAAAGTCGATGGGCAAATTGTCTGAAGGGAAGTATAATTCATTGGCTTTATCAAAAACAAGATCAGCAACAAAGTTATTAAGGGGCCCCTCTGGAGTTCCTTTTTCTAATACCATATCAGAATAAACCAGAATACGGTTCATTTCCTCTTCAAGATCACTGCGATACAACTGAATTATTTCATCCAATTCTGTATCCAATTCTGGTACATTGAGTGTGTCCAAAAGAATGAGTTTTCCTTCGAAGGTAAATTCCTTAGATTGATTGGTGCACGAAGTGGCAAAAAAAACAATCAAGGAGAGTAAAAATATACTCCTTTTACGCGCCATCTCTTATGTTGGTTTTTGAAAATTGTGGCAACAATAATACTACTTATTACTGAAAAAAGCAAAGTAAAATAATAATAACTTCTAAAAAACTAAAAAAAATTATTAATAGTTAATCAGAATAAAAATATATTTAGTCTTAATATTATTCCATATAGGATAAATATACTGTAAAACATTGTAGATCAATAAGAATATATTTATTAATTATGTTCATTTTGATTATGATTTATTGAAATGAACCTATTTAAATAAAATGCAATATAAAGCAGAGCAAAATCTTTAACTAAACTAATTCGGATTAAGAAAAATTATAATTAGCGAGTGTACTTATAATTTGTGGTAACCCCATAAATTGCATCAAATGATTGTTTAATACGTTTGGCATCATTTCTTCTTACGGCAAATTCAACAACACAGGAAAGTGAAAACTTATGTGAAATTTGCTCCAGATCATTCTCTTTTAATAATCTCATAACTTCATTCATTAGAGGATATTCAAACTTTATCTCGTAAATTTCAGTAATAATTTTTTCTACAATTAAGTTATTGTTTAATGCATCTATTGCAGCCGTTTTATAAGCATTGATCAGTCCTCTTACTCCAAGTTTTACTCCACCAAAATATCTGATAACAACAATAAGAATATTGGTAAGATCGTGGGATAGTATTTGGCCGTAGATGGGCTTGCCACCTGTACCAGAAGGTTCTCCGTCATCATTTATGCGAAATCCATCCCTGTTTGGCCCCAAGGCATAGGCAAAGCAATGATGTTGAGCATCATAATACTTCTTTTTGAGTTCCTGCAAGTGTTCTTTAATCTGATCTTCGTTTTTAACAGGAAAGGCAAAAGCAATAAATTTGGAACCTTTTTCCTTATAAATTCCTTCACTAACAACTTTTATGGTTTTAAATGTATCTTCAAACATATTATAACAACTAAGCAAATGCAATTAAAAGTATAGTAGAAATAGCCAATAGTATCCCGATCCAGTTCTTTATCAAAAGTTTTTCCTTAAACAGAAAATAACCCACCAATGCACCCATACTTACAATGCTGACATTAAAAACAGGAAAAAACTCCGAGCTTTGAAATATGGCAACACTTCTTAAAAAAAACATTGTTGATAAATAGTTTAAAATACCCAGAATTATTCCTGCAAGAATATTTTTTGTGCTAACAGGTTGCTTTTTTGCTGTAATACCCGTTATCCAGAAAATAATTCCAATAATTAATGAGAGAAAGAAAATGGTTCCCAGAAAAAGCAAATAATCATCGAAAACATAATAGGTTTGGGCATGTTTCATTATACTGTCATTGCTTCCGGTTCCCAAAAATAAAAGGAGCGGAAGAATAAAATATTTCAGACCTACTTTTTCTTCCGTTTTGCGTGATAAGATCAGGTAAAATGCTGGAAAAGCAATAATAATTCCTGCCATTTTTAGCCAGTTTATATTGTCTTTGTAAAAAATAATTCCTATAAGAACGGGAATTACTACTGACATTTTACTGGCAACAGATGTAATAGCGACACCGGCATTTTGAGCTGATCTGGCAAAAATATAAAATACCAAAATAAATAGAAATCCATTTAGAGTAGCCCAAATAAACCAGCTTTTTTGTAAAATCTCCAAAGGAGAAATCCATTCATTAAAACTTGTAAAAGAAAGTATTGAGGCTACTAAATAATTAAAGGTTATTGCCTGTAAATTATCTATTTTGTATTTACCAAAAAGTCGAAAGGTTATAATAATGCAGGTAGAAAAAAAAATAGCCAGAAATATATTAATCATAACGAATATTTTTACTGACTACGATGATTTTTTACCCAGAATAGGATTTCATTACCAATAAAAATCTGAGTAAATTTTTCTACCTGAAGGGTGGGGGCCTTTAATCCATTAACAAAGAATTTACTTCCCTGAAAAATACGTGCCTCATCCCACACATTTTGAGAAATAAAGGTTTTTAGCAGTTTCTGACCACCTTCTATTATTATTGATTGTATTTGAAGCTCTTTTAATATGCTAAGTATTTCTGTAAGAAAGTGTGGGTTGGAGAAATCTGTTTGAATCCAATGGGTAAGATCTTCGGTTTTGTTGATTTTTTGATTAAAAACAATTGTTTTTTGGGTATTATCGAAAATATTGAGTTTTTCTGAAAGCGTAAGATTTTCATCAAGAACAATTCTGGTGGGCTGTTTGCCTGTCCAATCACGTACATTTAACATTGGATTATCTTTTAGTGCAGTTATCGTTCCTACCATTATGCCTTGCTCCTGTGTTCTCCATTTGTGTACAAGTAACCGAAGTTTTTCCGAAGTTATCCATGTAGGCCTGGCTGGTGTTCCAGGCAACCTTTCTATATCAATGAAAGCATCTGCTGTTTGGGCCCATTTTAAGATGATGTAAGGCCTTCCTTTTTGATGGAAAGTAAAGAATCTTTTATTGAGTCTTATTGCTTCACTCTTTAAAACCCCCACTTTTACTTTGACACCGTTGTTTCTTAGCTTGGCAATTCCTTTGCCGGCAACTATATCATAAGGATCAACACTTCCAATGATTACTTCAGGAATTCTTTCTTTTATGATCAGATCAGTACAGGGTGGAGTTTTGCCATAATGACAACAGGGTTCAAGATTAACATATAAAGTTGAATGAGGAAGTAGCGATTTGTCCTTAACTGAGTTTATTGCATTAACCTCGGCATGTGGTTCTCCATATTTTTGATGGTAACCTTCACCAATAATTCTGTCTTTATTTACAATAACACTTCCTACCATGGGGTTTGGGGCCACGTTTCCTAATCCGTTTTTTGCCAGCTCAAGGCAGCGGTGCATATAAGATTCATGCTCATCCATTAAAAAAGGCCTTTAGTAAATTACAATAAAGGCCAAAATTACAACTTTATGGATTGAGTCTGCTTTGAAAAAACCAAAATACTATATTATAATATTTATTTGTTGTTTAGGAAGCCATCTTTAAGAAATTCTTTATGTAGGGCTCTCAGAATTGATATGATATTTCTGGAATCATCATCTAGTTCTTTACACAAAACTTCAAGTTGTGGTAGGTTAGATTTTGATCTGGTTAGCTCCTGAATTTGTGAAATTTTATCTGATACTTCACCAAAACCCATGTAGCTATAACCCGGTTTTATTCTATGAACCAGCTTATTTACTGTATCAAGATCCTGCTCAAAAAGAGCTTCATTTATTCCCAGTATTGTGCGGGGAATCTCTTTTAAAAATCTTGAAATTAAGGATAAGGTTTCTTCCAGATTATCATCAAAAATATCTTCTAACGACTTCCTGACTCTTAATTTTGATTTTCTGATGCTCTCAGAACTTTCTGTTTGGGTCGTTGTAGTCTGTTCTGCTTTTTTCTCTACAAACTCAGTTTTTGAATTACTGATTGCTGTTACAATTTTCTCGTAAATAATTTTCTGCTCCGATGGTTTGGTAATGAAATCGTTCATACCTGCTTCATTAACTTTTTGCCTTGTTTCACTCGCTACATCAGCAGTGAGCGCCAGAATAGGTATTTTATTATTTATTACCGTCCCCTTATTTTGTCTTATTATTTTGGCTGTCTCATAGCCATTTAGTTCAGGCATATGAAGGTCCATTAAAACTACATCATAATCAGTTGTTTCTAATTTGGTGATGGCTTCCAGGCCATTATGTGCTATTTCTATAATTGCCTGCCATTTACCAATGATTTGTTTCATTACAAACTGATTCATTTGATCGTCTTCTACCAATAGAATCTTTGTCCCCTTAAGGTCTCTGATTCTTTGTCCAACCTTACTCATATCAGGTATAAATGAACGATCGCTTACACCAAAACCAAGAGTAAACCAGAAAGTAGAGCCCATTCCTTTGATACTTTTTAACCCTATTTTGCCATTTTGCAATTCAATAATTTTTTTACAAATGGATAGTCCCAGACCTGTTCCTCCATATTTTCTGAATGTATCGCTGCTTACTTGTGTAAAATTCTGGAATAATTGTTTTTGCCTGTCTTCCGGGATTCCAATTCCGGTGTCAGAAACCGAAAATCTTAATTCTGTTTTTTCCGTGTTTAGTTTTAAAGTTTTTACCTGGATATCAATATGACCTTCTGATGTAAATTTAACTGCATTACTGATTAAATTAAGAAATACCTGTCTTAGTCTTGATGGATCACCTTTAATAACAGGTGGTATTGTGGTATCTATATCACTATTAATAATAATGTTCTTTTCCTTTGCTTTAAACTCAAAGGTTTTGATAGTTTCTAATACCAGGGTAAAAAGGTCAAATTCGGTATTCTCAAGTTCAACTTTACCGGCTTCCAGTTTTGAAAAATCAAGTACATCATTAATAACACCCAGAAGATGATCGGATGAGTATTTAATGGACTTCATATTATCCATTTGTTTTCTGGTAAGATTTTCATCATCTATTATAAGATCGGTAAGGCCAATTATTGAGTTTAGCGGTGTTCTTATTTCGTGGCTTACATTAGATATAAAATTAGATTTAACCTTGTTGGCTTCGTTGGCAATTTCTTTTGCGAGTATAAGCTCTGCTTCTATTTTTTTACGTTCGGTAATATCAATTGCCGTAGCCAATACTGCAGATTGACGGTCGTAAACAATTGGGCTTGTAGAAAGGTCTATCCATTTTAATTCGCCTGACTTGGTTATGATCTGAAATTCTCCCCGGATATTTAAAGTTCCCTTTTCAACTTTAATTTGTTCATTTTCATTTTGCTTAATGTTATTTGGATGAATCAACTCCCATATTTCTATTTTTATCAGCTCATCTTTTGTAAATCCTGTTAGATCAACCATAGAATAGTTTACAAATTTCAGCCTGTAATTCTGGAAGATCATTATAGCCGTAGGATTCGATTCTAGTAATATCTGTAATTGGTTTTCATGTTTTTGCGACTTTCTGCGAAACTTTAAAGAAGTAAATACCAGGTATGAAAGAATTATCAAACTTACAAACAACAAAAAGAGATGAAAAAATAAATTGTGGAAAATAAAATTATTTATCTTTTCAATTTCTATTAATAAAGGAACTGAAAATAATTTTCTTTCGGAAAGAGAAAAAAGCGAAAAACCAATTTTATTGACTGAAATTGTCTTTTTGTAAATTTCATACTTCGAAAAAAAAGACAAAAAACCTATCTGACCTGATAATGTCGGATTATTGTCGATTGTCTTGTTGTTTATACTATGTAATGAATTTAGGAGGCCTGAGTCATTACCTGCCTGAACCATGGGGTTAGTAAGTATAATCAATGCAAGAGAAAAGATTAATATAGGTATTGATTGGAACCTTTTCACTTAATTTTTTTAAATTTTCGAAATTAGCTCACGAATTGCTAATTTAAGTGTTTGTGTTGTCGGATTTTGTTGATTAATTTTTTTAATTATCATGAACAGCACAAATTTATAAATAAAAAATGACTTTCAAAGAAGAAAATAGCTGGTAAATAGTATTTTTTTTACCATTTACCGTTCAATACTCTGGTTTATGTTGATTATCAGCTTAATAATAAAATTATAAATTAGTTTATTTTTATTAACAATCTATGTTGTTTGCCCAATTAGATAGGTTATTTCTAAAAAAACAACTTATTTGTATTTAAATATATATTATTTATCGATTATAATAGCATTTAAGTATTAAATCAAAAAATTAATCCGCTATCACTTATGCAATAAGTAGGCCTAAAATCAGAAAACTGAAATTTAGGCTGTTAAAGAAATCAATATTCAATTTTAAGATAAAATCCTTCTGATATGACTGCATTGTGGACAGAGTTTAAATAAACTGCAGAGTAACTTCCTTAAGAAATTTTTCTTCTAACAGGGCAGTGAGTTTTTTGGCAACGCTACGTCGAATTTCCAGTTCAACAGGTAGGTTCGGATCCTGATGGGCAACGTTTATAGCTGTTCCAATGCAAAGAACAATTTCATCGCTTTCGAGCAGCAGTTTAATAATCTGATCTGCAGGCCCATTGGAGAGTTCTGTTCTTTCATTATAATTTTCAAGTATATTAGTTACCTTACTTAGTGTAAGAATTCCTTCGGTAACCAGGTCAATTCCCTGCATATAGGATATAGGAGGTAGGTCAGGATCATTAAATTCCAGGGTATCTTCAACTCTAATATTTAGCTTTTTAGCGATAATATCGACTGTAGTGCCACCAGATAGAATTTTTTTACCTGAAAATTGGTGAACTTTTTTAGCTAAATAATCATCTTTATCTTTGTCGAAAGGAGGTCCAGAGCATAATAATAATTTACGTGGTTCGCGAAGATAAACTACTACAGAGCTTATATCATCTTTAGATTGATAATTATCGTTAGCGTGCGCTTTTCCAACAATTATAGAAGCAAGTTTGGAAGCGGAGATATCTTCCTTTTCCTTTATTTTTTGAACAATCAAATCTCTGGTATTATCCCAGCCATATCCAAGTAGGTAAGTTCCTTTGCCCAATCCGGATTGAGTTATTCCATCGGTAAGCATAATCAACCGGTCTTCTTTTTGGGCCTGAAAGGTACATGCCATAATTTCCTTTTCACCATAAATACCTGCCTCCAGGGTTATTGTGTGCCATTTGGGTTTAAATACATCCTGCTCACGAATAACAAGACACTCGGGATTATCGTAATTAATTATAGTGGTTTGGCCGTTATCTTCTATATCTATAATGGTAAAGGTGGAATAACTTATTTTCCTTTCACTGCAAACAGGCAGCGTATTCATAATTATTTCTGCAATTTTATGTACATCCTTATGTTCTACGGTAAAATTTAAAGCCATAGTGGCGGTTAGTGTTGCCAGCAGGTTGGCTTTTACTCCATGACCCATACCATCTGATAAAACAACAATAGTACGATTTTCTTCCTTTACTTTTTTAGATAAGAAAACATCACCACATATACGTTCACCAATATGGCTTTTTTGAAATACACCTACTTCTATATAAAAGGGATTTTGCATAGGTTTAGCAATATTGGTATTGAATGTTTTTATTCGGTTTTCTTAACCTTTTTATAGGTTTCAATTATTGAGTTGAGCATTTTTTCTGTTGTTGATGCTCCTTCGCCCAGTGAAAAGGCAATTTGTTGCACCATTTTCAGATTTTCGTCAATTACTTCACTAACCCTGTTAATTATCTCTTCCTGCCTAACTTCGGCAACGTACATATCTCTGAAAACAGCTCCTACAATTTTGTTAGGTTTTAGAGAAAATACATTTATGTTGAGCAGCCCGTCATTAAAACTTACATCGCGGCCAATAATATTCTCATCCTTTTGCAAAACATAACTAAAAAGATTATAAACATTGTATGGCAGTAGTGTTTTTAAATCAGCTCCGATTAAACCAGGTATAACATCATTAATTAAAGTAGCATCATCACCCAATATATTGATAAATGATTTGTTAGACTCTATTACTTTAAGCTTTTCATCAATAATAACTGCAGCAGAAGGTAAGTTTTGAAGCAAAGAAGAGATGGTTTCGGATTTGGTTCTTATCTTTTGATTTTCTATTTTGAGTAGCCTTTCGTTTTCTTCTCTTTCCTGTTGCTGCTTGCGAAGCTTATCGTTATTATTCTTAAGCGTTTTTATGTATTCCTGCTTACTTTTCAACGACCATGTAAGGCATGTGTCAGATTTTGATAAACCCTGACTTACGGCAATGGCAAAATCGCGGCAAGATCTAAATCCACAGGCACTACAGGCCCCCTTTTCATCAGAAGATTTACCAACTGATTTCAGAATTTCCTCTATTTTGTCTTCAGAAGGCATTTCTTTGCGTTGGTCGTCGTTAATAAATGTTCTTGAAAGATCTAAATCAGAAAAATTTTCAATGCTTTCCTTCCATACTTTTTCATCAAAATTTTCCAATCGTTTTCTTGCATAATCAATTACCAGGGTCTTCCTTAAGAACTTATTACTACTGGTACTGTTTCCCGGACCCATAAGGCATCCTTCATTAAAAAGCAGGTTGAAGTGCTTTTTAATAGATTCTGGACGAAAGCTGAACTCGTGCACCGCGTCCATTACATTTTCAGTGCCGGTTGCAGTAAAAATATCTGACACCAATGGATTTTCCGTTAGTCCACCCGCTGCCAGAATACCCCTGCTTAAAGGGTAAAGAGAACCCTTATAACCGATAGGAGGGTCAAAATCAGAAAATTCAACATTGGTTTCTTTTATTTGTGATTTATTGAACATGATCCTTAATTCCTGAAAAGTTAGGGCAGAATCTACTTTTCCATCTCCTACATGCCGTGTGGCTTCATATTTAGCAGAAATACAGGGGCCAATGAAAACCACTTTCAGATTCTTTCCAAACTGACGTCTAACAACCTTAGCCATAGCAGTCATTGGATTTACTATTGGAATTAGGTTATTAATTATATCAGGATAGTATTTTTCAACATAACTGACAACACTGGGACAGTTAGATGTAAGGTAATATTTACCCTTAAATTTATCAATTAGATTTTTATATTGCAGTGCTACCAGGTCAACCCCAAAAGAAACTTCGTTTACATAATCAAAACCCAGCATTCTGATCATTTCTACAAATTTTCTGTACTCAGTAATATCTGAAAATTCTCCGCTTATACTGGGGTCTACAATTGCTGCTATTTTTTGTTCTGATTTTATTAAATCTATTGTTTCTTCTATAGATGATTTGTAAGTTACTGCTCCAACCTGGCATACGCTCAGGCAATTGCCGCAACCAATACACCTGTTATGATTTATTTCTGGCAGATCGGTCTTTCTTTCAACTGTAATAGCTTTTACAGGGCAGGCACGAATACACGCATGAGAACTATTACATTTTTCGAGGTCTATTGATATTAACTCCATAATATGGGTTGCTATGTTAATGCTGATGGAGGCATTTAATTTTGTTAATGCCTTGGTGCATGTCTTATTTGGTTTTTATGTTGAATTTTTTATCGAGATAGGCTTCAAGAATTTGTTCATTTGCATGAAAAATCAACTCTTCATCAATTTTTACCAGAGGTCCTTTATCGCATTGATCCATACAGTGAGCGCCTTTAAGAGTTACATTATCATTGAGTTGCTTGTCCTTAAGGTATTTTTGGATAAAAGCAACAGTCTTTTTATTGCCCCTTGAAAAACAACTGCTTCCCATGCAAATTGTTATGTTGCTGATTATATTGGTCATGCACTATAAAATGTTGATAAAAAATCGATTAAGAAGATATTTCACTAAAAGGAAAAAAATTATTCAACAAATTTAACGATTATCAATTACAAAATGCTTTTAATTGCTAATATGTTCACAGCTTTTGCCTTCTTTAAAATTAATCTAAATAACATTAAGCTCAATTTGATTTTGTTATTCAATAAATTAGCCTTTAAGAGATCATTTTTTTCTTATATTTGTGCCTTATGTCAGTTATTTTTTATCCATTAAATAGCTGATAGTAAGAAAACTTTGGGAATGTAAATTTTTCTTTCCTCAATATTGTTAAAAAATTATCAACCTAACCCATGGATAAACGACTCTCAAATATTTTTGACCATTTCCCTAACCAACAAAGAGATGATTTAATTCCCATGTTGCATCAAATTCAGGAAGAGTTTGGATTTTTGTCAGAAGAAATTATTATTGAGGTGGGTAGTTATTTACATATTTCTGTTAACAAGATTTATGGCGTAGCTACTTTTTACGATAATTTCCACTTCGGGCCTATTGGTAGATATCATATAAGGCTTTGTCATGGAACAGCTTGCCATGTTGCGGGAGCATCTACTATTTTAGCCGAATTAGAGAAATCCCTAAAAATTAAAAATGGCGAAACAGATCGCTTTGGCCTTTTTAGCCTTGAAGTAGTTTCGTGCATTGGTGCCTGTGGTTTGGCTCCCTTATTAGAAATTAACAAAGAGTATTATACGGCTCTTACAATAGAGTCGGTCAAAAATATTATTAGCCATATAAGGGAAACCCAGAATAATGAATATGAAAAGTGATGATTCGGATCAGATAAAACAGTTTTTAACGGAAAAAGTATTACGAAACTTCCAAAGAAATCAAGATAGTGATCTTACCCGTGAACTTTCTTTTATTTCTGGCGAGCGTATTTCCAAAACTGTTATTTATGTAGGACTTACCAGTTGTTCAATTGCAGCAGGTGCAACCAAAACCTATCTGGCTATTAAGCACTATATAAATGATAATGAAATTGATGTTGAACTAATTAAAGGCGGCTGCAACGGGTATTGTAAGGCTGAACCTGTTGTGGATATACAGATGCCTGGAAAGGCACGTATTTCTTTTCAAAACGTTTATCATGATGATGTTCCGGCATTTCTTGATGAAATTCTCAATAACAGCATTCCTGAGAAGTTTCTTCTAGGACAATATTACAATAATTTACACCAGTTTTGGGATGGCGTTCCTTACATTCATGAGCTCCCTTTTTTTTCTCATCAAAAAAAGATACTGACATCCAATTGCGGAATCAATGACCCTCTTTCGATTTCGCAGTATATTGCCACCGGAGGATATCAGGCTTTTGCCGATACCATTGCAGGCCATACTCCTGCTGACGTTTGCGACATTGTAGAGCAGAGTGAGCTAATGGGAAGGGGCGGAGGAGCTTTTCTTGCTGGTAAAAAATGGAAAATATCTCTGAATACCAGCAGCGATCAGAAATATTTTATTTGCAATGCAGTTGAAAGCGATCCGGGGAGTTACATGAACAGGGTGATAATGGAAAGTGACCCACACAGGCTAATTGAAGCAATTCTGATTTCTGCCTATGCAGTTGGAGCTTCCAAAGCTTATATTTTTACTAGGGGAGAATTCTCGTTGGCTATAGAAAGACTTAATGGGGCCATTAAGCAAGCGCAAGATTATGGATTAACAGGTCATAATATTTTTGATTCGGGGGTTAACATTGATATAATTGTAATGGCTGGTGCACGTGCCTTTGTTTGTGGAGAAGAAACTGCCCTGATAAACAGTATTGAAGGTAAAAGAGCTATGCCTGTATCAAAACCACCTTTTCCGGCAGTTAAAGGGTTATGGAATAAACCAACAAGCGTTAATAATCTTGAAACCATAATCAATGTTCCACTTATTCTCAAAAATGGTATAGAATGGTTTAAAAGCCTGGGTTATGAATCGAGCAAAGGAACAAAGCTTTTTACCCTCAGTGGCAAAGTAAAGAATTTTGGGTGTATTGAAGTGGAAATGGGAATGAGTTTCAGGAAAATAATTGATGAAATTGGGGGTGGAATAAAAGGGGAATATCCATTTAAGGCAATTATTCTGGGTATTAACAGCGGAAGCTATATAACTGAGAAATCTCTCGATACCCGGGTTGATTTTAATGATCTCAGATCAGTAGGGTCTCAGCTGGGCAGCGGAGCGTGCGTAGTTGTTGCACAAGATACATGTATGCTCGATCTGGCAAAGTTTTTCACCAATTTCTTCAAAAATGAAAGTTGTGGAAAATGCATACCATGTCGTGAAGGAACTGCTTTGATGCTTGAAATTATTGAAGCGACAACACGCAAACCATCTAAGGAAAACACCCTTCAAACTTTGGAACGCTTTAAAGGAATTATGCAATTAAAGAGTTTGGCCGAAGTTATGAAAGATACAAGTCTTTGTTCGCTTGGTAAATCTGCTCCTAATGCTATCCTAAATACCCTTTCTAATTTTAAAACAGAATTTGATGCTCACGTATTTGAAAGAAAATGCCCTGCAGGTGTTTGCCGTGAATTGCGCACATACAGCATTGATGTTGATATGTGTACCGGTTGTACAGCATGTTTTAAAAAATGCCCGGTAGATGCAATTATTGGTTCGCCAAGGCAGCCCCACTTTATTGTACAAGAAAAATGTATTGCCTGCAATGCCTGTTTTGAAGCCTGTAAATTTAATGCAGTTGTTGTAGATTAAAACAAAATATTATGAGTTTTACTATCAATGTAAATAATGCTCCCATAGATGTTCAGGAAGGTGAAACCCTCCTCACAATAATGCGCGGTAAAGGGATTAAGATTCCTACGTTGTGCCACATGAAAGACTTTGCACCTTCCGGAGCTTGCCGCTTATGCGTGGTGGAGGTTGAAGGTAAACGCGATCTGGTAACTTCCTGCACGTATCCGGCAGAACCGGGAATGGTCGTAAAAACCAATTCGTCCAGGGTTATAAAAGCCCGCAAAGCCATAGTTGAAATGTTATTGGCAAACCACCCGGATGATTGTTTGTATTGCGAACGAAATGGTAATTGCGAATTGCAATGGCTGGCAGAAGAATTACATGTTAAAGAGAGAAGGTTTTACAGCAAAAAGAACTCAGATCAGAGAGATCATTCGAGCTCCAGCGTTTATCGCGATCCGGCAAAATGTATTTTATGCAACAGGTGTGTAAGAGTTTGCGAAGAAATTCAACTCGTTACCGCTCTGGAATTCATTTCAAAGGGTAATAAAACCAAGGTAAACTCAGCTTTTAACAAAGGTCTTAACATTTCCAGCTGTATAGATTGCGGTCAGTGTATTATGGTTTGTCCCACCGGTGCATTGGTAGATATTTCACATATTGAAAAAGTGCAATCTGCAATCAATAACAGCAAAAAAACAACTATAGCTATGATTTCGGCTGGTTTTGCTGCTTCTGTAGCTGAGTATTATGGTTTAAAACAAACTGATAACCCTATTGGAATTGTTACTGCCGCGTTAAAAAAAATGGGGTTTTCAAAAGTATATGATATGTCGCTGGCAAACGACCTCAATGTTATTCTTGAAGCCAGGCTTCTGAAAGAACGGGTCGAAAAAAATATTCATGGCCCGTTATTTTCTTCATGTTGCCCTTCATGGGTTGAATATGCTGAGAAATTTATACCAGACACTTTACCTGATTTATCAAGTGTAAAATCGCCCCAGCAACTAATGGGTAGATTAATCAAGTATGAATTTAACGAAGGAGCTAATAGAGAAAATATTTACACTGTTTCTTTTATGCCCTGTGTGGCCAATAAATTTGAATGTTCACGAGAAGAAAACACATCACGAGGTATTTCTGAAACCGATGCGGTAATAACTGTGCGCGAATTCATTAGAATGCTAAGAAGTTATGGATTAAATATTAATCATATTGATCCGGAAAAATGTGAACCTCCTTTTGACAATAACTCTAACGCAGGTTTACAAATGTCTTTTTCTGGGGGTAAAGCTGAAGCAATTGCTCAGCAGATCAATCTTATGAGCAATGGACAAAACAACAAAGGGTTTAAATTTACAGTCCCCAAAAACCCAGGTAGCCGCAAAGAAGTAAAAATAAAAATAGGTAAGCATGAATATGGTTTTGCATGGGTAAGTGGCATAATGGAATTCCAGAAATATCTTAATCATCTGAAGGAAGAATCAAGAACAGATATACACTATGTTGAAGTAATGGCCTGCAGTGGAGGTTGTGCTGGTGGTGGTGGACAACCTATAGTGATCTATGCTGATAAGCAGAAAAACAGGAAGAAAATGGCTCAGGATCTTCAGAAGAGTATATCCAACAGTGTTGCCGGATTGAATAGCGATCTGGTAAAATATACGCTGTTGGCTGGTTTACCCGAAAATGCACCTGAATTTTACACCCATTATCATGAAAGAAACATTTTAAAATAAAATGATAGTCTTTAGATTGTCTGGCAATATTTTTTAAATTAAAAATAACATGGATAGCAAAAACCAACTGGTTTATACTGTAAAAGATCGTTGTAAGGTATGCTATACCTGTGTACGCGAGTGTCCGGCAAAAGCAATTAGAATTGTAAATGGACAGGCAGAAATAATTGCTTCGCGTTGTATTGCCTGTGGCAATTGTGTAAAAGTTTGTAACAGGCAGGCAAAAATGTTTTCCTTTTCCATAGATAAGGTAAGAAAGTTAATTGAAAACTCAGATAAAGTTGCAGCGATTGTTGCCCCAAGCCTTGTGGCAGAATTTATTGATATACCTGATTATCAGCGACTGGTTGGAATGATTCGTTCGCTGGGATTTCATTTTGTAAATGAAGTTGCTTTTGGTGCTGAATTGGTTGCCAATCGATATAAAAAACTCCTTCAAAGTGAGCAAAAACAACCCTATATCAGTACCAGTTGTCCGGCAATCGTAACTTATGTTGAAAAGCACCACCCTCAAGTTGTAAAATCTTTGGTACAGGTGGTTTCTCCTATGATAGCCACGGCAAAGGTGCTAAAATCCATTCATGGCTCTGATTTAAAAATTGTTTTTATTGGTCCATGTATTGCAAAAAAATCAGAAGCAGCAGAAAATCAGTTTAAAGGTCTTGTAGATGAAGTAATATCCTTTATTGAGTTAAGACGTATGTTTGATGAGAAGAAAATTTTGATGCATGAAGTGCAACCATCAGAATTTGATCCACCCCTTGCCGGTAAGGGTTCAGTATTTCCTATAAGTGGTGGTATGCTTCAAACTGTTGATCTGGAGGAAGACTTTATAAGCGGAGAAATTGTTGTGGCGGAAGGAAGGCATGATATTACAGAAGTACTTAAAGAATTTGAAGAAGGTTATCTGGGTGCCAAACTCTTTGATCTGCTTTGTTGTAACGGGTGTTTAAACGGACCTGGAATGAGCAACCGAAGTCAGTTTTTTTATAAAAGAAAAAATATCAGCAATTTTGCCAAGCGTCAGTTTGACCGCTTAGACCAAAAAAAATGGTTTCAGGAAATAAAAAAATTTGAAAACCTTGATCTTACAAGATATTTTATTGCCGACGATCAAAGATTTTCTTCTGATTTTAGCGAGGAAGATATTCAAAAGGTTAAAGAAAAACTTGGTATCTTCAACCTGGATGATGAATTAAATTGTACAGCCTGCGGATACGAAAGCTGCCATGAGCATGCAATTGCTATTTTAAAAGGAATAGCAGAAACAGAAATGTGTTTACCTTATACTATTGACAAGCTGCATAAGTATATTAAAGATCTTGATATCTCTAATAAAAAACTGGCTTCTACTCAGGCTGCATTAAAACAATCAGAAAAACTGGCATCCATGGGACAACTGGCCGCAGGTATTGCGCATGAGGTAAATAATCCTCTGGGTGTTGTTATTATGTATGCTCACCTGTTACTGGATGAAATAGAACCAGACTCACCTCACTACAAAGATCTCAAACTAATTGTTGATCAGGCAGACCGATGCAAAAAAATTGTGGGTGGATTGCTTAACTTTGCCCGAAAAAGCAAAGTAGACCTTAATGAGGTTAATATTAGAACGCTCATTAAAAATAGTATGAAAGCGTTGGTTATTCCTCAAAACATCGATCTTGCTATCGAAATTAATACGCTTGATCCGAATTTGGAATGTGATCATGATCAAATGGTACAGGTGTTTTCAAACCTGATAAAAAATGCCATTGATGCTATGCCAGGTGGAGGAAAGCTTGCTTTAAAAGTAAATGATAACACTCATAATCCTAACGAACTAATATTTACAATAAAAGACTCGGGCACAGGTATATCGTCTGATAATATGGAACGTATGTTTGAGCCGTTCTTTACCACCAAAGAAGATGGTAAAGGCACAGGTTTAGGGTTGCCCATTATTTACGGAATTGTAAAAATGCACAAAGGAAACATAAAAGTGGAATCGAATAGTGATAGAGCTAAAGGACCAACAGGAACAAGTTTCCTGGTTTCTCTGCCCAGGGTTTCAGATTTTGTAAAAACCGCTTGATTACTGATTTAAAATTTATAGTATGCTTAAACTTGATAAAAAAAAGATTCTTTTGGTTGATGATGATCCTGATTATCTTTTTCAACTGAGTATTGCCATCCAGGATATGGGGTTTGATGTAATTACGGCCACAACACAAAAAGAGGCAGAAGATATTATTGGTAAATTGAAACCCGATCTTGCCATTTTGGATTTAATGATGGAAAATCAGGATACAGGTTTTACAATTTGTCATATCATTAAAAATAAATATAAAGATGTTCCCATAATAATTGCCTCAGCTGTAACAGCAGAAACAGGGCTGCTTTTTGATGTAGAATCAGAAGAAAATCGGGAATGGATAAAGGCAGATATGTTTCTGGATAAAGGCATAAGGATGGATCAGCTGCATAAAGAAATAAATAAATTGCTGAAATTGTAAGAATGGGAAAACTCAACCTGCTGGTAGTGGACGATGAGCCGGGCATTAGAAGCGGTATAAAGAGAATACTGGAAAGTTTTTCAGTAAGTTATCCCTTTATGGATGAAGATTTTGACTTCGAAGTTTTTGAAGCAGAAAGCGGGGAAGAAGCCATTGAATTACTCGATAATTATTTGTTTGATATTGCTCTGCTGGATAATAAATTACCAGGAATTCAAGGTATAGAAGTTTTGGAATACATCAAAAAACAAAATATTGATGTTATAGTAGTAATGATAACATCTTATGCATCTTTAGATATGGCTGTAAAAGCTACCAGGAGCGGAGCCTATGACTTTGTTCCAAAACCTTTTACTCCCAAAGAACTAAGAAATTGTCTTGAGAATATAGCCAAGCAACTTTTTCTTAGAAGAATGACCCAAAAAATGCAGCAGGAAGGCAAGCAGATCAGGTTTCAATTCCTTTCAGTGCTGTCGCACGAATTAAAGTCTCCTATTAATGCGGTAGAAGGATATTTGAAACTTATGCTTGAAAAACGAAACGGGCATTATGTTGGCGATTATACCGAAATGATCAACAGATCTCTAACGCGGATGCAGGAAATGAGAAATCTTATCCTTGATTTACTTGACTTTACAAGAATTGAATCAGGTAAAAAACTTCGAAACATCAAGAATATTAACCTCTGTGAAAATGCCAGGCAATCTATTGATTCAATGCAGCCAATGTGTATTCAAAAGGACATTGACATACATCTCAACTGCAACGATACTATAACCATGAAGGCCGATAAGCAGGAATTAGATATTATAATTAATAACCTGGTTTCTAATGCTATAAAATACAATAAGCACGGTGGTAGAATAGATATTACTGTAAAAAAAGAAAATGATAATACCATTCTCAGTGTTGCAGATACCGGCATAGGAATGATAAAAAATGATATCGAAAAATTATTTGAAGATTTTGTAAGAATTAAGAGTGAACAAACCAAAAATATTAGTGGTACAGGCTTAGGATTATCAATCGTTAAAAAAATCTCTGATCTTTATGGTGCATCAATTCAGGTAGATAGTGAACCTGATCAGGGAAGCACTTTTACCATTAAATTTCCTCCTCAGTAAAAACTAATTCTATTTTAATACTTATGGAAATTCAAAAGTTAAACGACTTACCAGGCAAAACAATTGAGAGGCTCAGCCAATATCGGCGGATACTATTTAATAGCATAAATCAGGGTAAAACAAACATCTATTCGCACGAGCTGGCCAAAATGATGAATCTTACATCTGTTCAGGTTCGGCGCGATTTAATGTTGATAGGATATTCGGGTAGCCAGAGCAAGGGTTATATTATCAAAGATCTCATTACCCTTATTGGGAGCATTATCGATAGTAAGAATCCATTAAATGTTGCCGTTGTAGGAATGGGTAACCTTGGAAGGGCTATCACAAGCTACTTTTCCGGAAAACGAGAGCGTTTGTCTATTGTAGCCGCTTTTGATAATGATACCCAAAAAATTAAAAGGATTATAGCCGGGATTCCCTGTCATCATATCAATAAGATTAAGGAAGTTGCGCCAGAAATGAATATTCAAATAGCCATACTTACAGTTGCGCCGCAGGGCACTATGGAAGCAGCCCGTATGATAATAGATGCCGGAATAAAAGGGATTCTAAACTATACTTCAGTTCCCCTAACTGTGCCAGAAAACATCCATCTTGAAGAATACGATATTATCACTTCTCTTGAAAAACTAGCTTTCTTTGTAAAACAAGACATTGATTAAACATGCATTCCTTATGCATTGATTACAATATTTAAAACCTTTTTATTGATGGAAGTATTTTATAATGCCGATGATGCTAAAGGAATTACGAAAAATGCTGTTATAACAACAGGGTCTTTCGATGGAGTTCATATTGGTCATAAAATAATCATTGATCGCCTTAATCAGTTGGCAAAAAAAATTAATGGGGAATCGTGCCTGGTTACTTTCCACCCACACCCACGAAAGGTGCTTTACCCAGAGCAGAAAGATCTTAAATTGATTAATTCGCAGGAAGAAAAAATCGATCTTTTATCTAAAACAGGACTACAAAATCTGGTAATCATTCCTTTTTCAGTAGATTTTTCGAAAACCACCTCACATGATTTTATTACAGATATACTTATAGATAAATTAAATGCTAAAATTATCATCGTTGGCCAAAATCATCATTTTGGTTATAACAGGTCCGGCGATTATTCTTACCTATATGAGTTAAGTGAGAAGCTAAAGTTTCAGGTAGAGGATATTCCTCTTAAAGATATTGAAAACGAAACCGTTAGCTCAACAAAAATTCGTAAGGCACTTGCAGAAGGAAATATAATGCGCGCCAATGCTTATCTCGACCACCACTATATTATCACAGGCAGTTTTTTCAACCCGGATACTATTTCCGGACTTCCTTCCCAAGCTTGTTATAAAATTCATATCGAAGAAGAGGAAAAACTTATTCCGCCACCAGGTATTTATGCAACCCACGTATCTCTTAATGGCAATTCCTTAAAATCTATGACCATTGTTTCTGATACAGATCAATTTAAAAGAGTTATCCATACCGTTCTTATTTATGAACATGTAAATATTACAGGTAAAATAGGGACGCTTTTTTTTCACAAAAAGATTAAAGGTGCAGAGATATTTTTTGATGGGCAGCTGGTACCCGATGAATTGAATGAAGCCAGGGAAGATATTGAAGAACTCATTTATTGATACAGAAATCATTCTTATGCCAAAGGCAATTAAAATGAAGGTTACATTTTTGGGTACAGGTACATCTACAGGAGTGCCGGTAGTGGCATGCGACTGTAATGTTTGTAAAAGCAATGATTCAAGGGATAAAAGGCTCAGAACTTCGGTAATGATAGAGATTGACGGTCAAAGCTTTATTATTGATTGTGGGCCGGATTTCAGGTATCAAATGATTAGAGAGAAGGTGGATGATATATCTGCAATTATTTTTACACACGGACATCGCGATCATATTGCAGGGTTAGATGATGTAAGAGCGTTTAATTATGTTCTTAACAAAACTGTAGATGTTTTTGCCAGCAAAGAAGTTATTGAATCCATAAAAAGAGAGTTCCCTTATATTTTTACCGAAAAACGTTTTTTTGGTGCACCTCAACTCAATTTTCAGATTATAGAAAATAAGCTTTTCGTGGTTCATGATTTAGAGTTTTTACCTATTGAGGTGTTTCATCATAAACTATCAGTTTTTGGATTTAGGGTAGGTAATTTTTCATACATTACTGATGCCAGCTTTATTGCTCCGGAAGAAAAGAAAAAACTCTTAGGCTCAGAAGTTCTGGTTATTAATGCGCTTAGAAAATCGAAACATATAAGCCATTTTTCACTAAGTGAAGCTATTGAAGTAATTAACGAAGTAAAACCTGTAAAAGCCTTTATAACACATCTTAGTCATTTTATTGGTTTACATGAAGAAGTCCAGAAAAATCTACCACAAAACATATTTTTAGCTTTTGATGGACTAAAGGTTAATATAGGTTGAAAAACACATGTTTGTATTAAAATCACAAGCATCAATAATAAGCAACCATGGATTTTTCAAAAATAATAGTCCATGAATTGCAAATTATTTAAGGAGAAATAAATTCTTAAAACAAGGAAGGATATTGAAACATTAAGAGTAAAAATTAAATATTATTTGGCCAATAAAACTGGGTTAAGTGAAATTTAAGTAATTTTGAACTTTAAATACCGAAATACAGATTTAGTATGATTTATAAGCCCGAAAAATATGCTATTAAAGATGAACGGATTAAACCTTTCATTGACGCGGATGAAATTTGGAATTTTATTAATAAAACTCCATCAACCAAACAAAGGGTAAGAGAAATAATTCAGGCATCTCTTGATAAAAAAAGATTATCACTTGAAGAAACTGCTGTTTTACTAAATGCTGAGGATCCTGACCTAATTGAAGAAATAAAAGAAGGAGCGCGCACTTTAAAAGAAAAAGTTTATGGTGAGCGAATTGTCCTTTTTGCACCTCTTTATGTTGGCGATTTATGCACAAATAATTGTCAGTATTGTGGTTTCAGGTCAGAAAATAAAGGGATTAAGCGAATTACACTTAACGAACAACAGCTAATTGAAGAAACTACCGCCTTAATTGACCAGGGCCATAAAAGGCTTATTTTGGTATATGGGGAACATCCCAAATATACTGCTGATTTTATTGCAGAAACTGTTAAAATCGTTTACACTGTTAAGCACAACCATGGTGAAATTAGACGAGTAAACATTAACGCAGCACCTTTCGATATACCAGGTTTCAGAACCATTAAGGATTCCGGAATCGGCACCTTTCAGGTTTTTCAGGAAACCTACCATAGGCCTACTTATGCCAGTGTACATTTGGGCGGTGTTAAACGAAATTACGACTGGCGTTTAACATCTTTAGACAGAGCGCAGGAGGCTGGAATTGACGATGTAGGTATAGGAGCCTTATTTGGGTTATACGATTGGAGATTTGAAGTCTTAAGTCTGGTAAGGCATGTTAATCATTTTGAAGCTGTTTACAACGTAGGTCCGCACACCATTAGTTTTCCCAGGATTCAAAATGCGATGTCATTAAATATTAATAAAAAATACCTTGTTAACGATGAAGAATTTGTTCGTTTGGTATCTATCTTACGCCTTGCTGTACCTTACACAGGAATGATCTTAACAGCTCGTGAGCCCATCCATATCAGAAATCAGGTTTTGCGCTTTGGGGTTTCGCAAATTGATGGTGGTACAAATCTTGAATTAGGTGGTTACTCAAAAGGAAAAAAGCAAACACAGGATCTTTCAATGGAACAGTTCCAGATAAATGATAATCGCTCTCTCAACGAAATAATGGACGAACTCATAAAAACAGGTTACATTCCTTCTTTTTGCACCGCCTGTTACAGGCTTGGCAGAACAGGAGAACACTTTATGGAGTTTTCTGTACCAGGCTTTATAAAGAGGTTTTGCTCACCTAATGCTTTACTTACCCTGGCCGAATATCTTGAAGATTATGCCCCCGAAGACACAAAAAAAGAAGGATATCAGCTAATAAATAACAAAATCAGTGAGTTGGCTTCCCATCAAAATGTTGACAAACTTAAAGAGAAAGTTGGAGAAATTAAGGCCGGAAAAAGAGATCTGTATTTTTAAAATCAATCAGGTTTTGTATAAATGAAAAACCAATCTATAACAATTTAAATTATTACAACTTCCTGTTTTTTAGCCTTATTTCTAAAAAAAGACAATAAATAAAAAGATTATCGCTATGAATATTTTTGGAATAATGGTTTACGACCGTATTAAAGAAGCGGGCAAAACGCAGGAAGTACTTACTCGTTACGCTTCTGTTATTCGCACCAGGCTCGGTTTTCATGAATTATCAAAAGAAAAATGCAGCAGGGTTGGTACTATACTAATTGTTTTACAGGGAGATCATCGCAAGTGGGATCAACTAAAAGAAGAATTAAACCAGATTGGCGGGGTTGAATTGCAGGTAATGACTTTCCAACATAGCTAGCTTTTTTAAACAGGATCCAATAATTATATCTGGTATATTAGGACATTATTTTAAATTTTAAAAATGGATACATTAATTATTTTAGGAGTAATGGTGCAGCAAAGGGAAAAAAATGCTTTGGCCCTTCAGAATATATTCAGTAAATATGGTTGCTGCATAAAAACCCGAATTGGGCTTAATGAAATAGAACTATCAGATACCAATACAGCCGGTTTAATTATTCTGGAGCTTATGGGAGAGAAAGATGAATGTGAAAGGCTTGAGAACGAGATACTTGCTTTTGACAATATTAAGGTTCAAAAAATGATTTTTTAAAGTTTTACTAGTTTTATTTTAATCCACAATAGATTTAACCACAAAATCAATCTTTTTTTCCATGGCTAAAATTGTTCATTTATCAGAAGCAGCATCATTGGCTATTCATTCTATGGTAATGATTGCGCAATCTGATATCCATATTAATGTAAATATCCTTGCCCGCGAAATGGGAGCTTCACGAAATCATCTGGCAAAGGTGCTTCAACAGCTGGTAAAGCATAATTATCTAAAATCTATAAGAGGTCCCAGTGGTGGGTTTATGTTAAATGTTAAGCCCAATAGCATTACATTACTCGATATTTATGAAGCTATTGAAGGCAAGATAGAATCATCTGTTTGTCCGCTTGATCGCCAGATATGCCCATTTGATAAATGCCTGATGGGAGGGATGGTTAAATCGGTAACAGCCCAGTTTAAAGATTATTTTAGTGCACAAACACTTGAAAAATTTATAAGCAACCCTAAATGAAAATATCTTTAAAGTAAATAAGCCTGATCTGTCTTTTAAAGAAAGTTTTATATTTTTTCAGGATCCGTTAAACCAATCTTCATTTTTCATATCAAAGAATCAAATCAAATTTTTCACCATTTAAATTTTTTACTGATATGAAAACGATTAAAGTATCTCTTATTGCATTAGTAATTCTTTTAGCTACCAATGTAAATGTTTTCTCCCAGCGAGGAAATCAAAACAACAGAAGGGCATGTGTATTACCCGATTTAACTGAGCAACAGGAAACCAAACTAAGCGAACTAAGAACCCGGCAACTGGAAGAATCTAACCAGCATCGTGCTACCATGGATGAACTCAGGGCGAAAAAGCAAACACTAAGTATTTCTGAAAATCCCAATATAAATGAGATCAACAGAATTATTGACCAAATGGAAAGTCTCCGTGCTGATCATTTGAAAAAAACTGAAGCCCATAGACAAGCTGTTAGATCAGTATTAACTCCTGAGCAAAGAACTGAATTTGATAGCAGACATCAACAAAGACCTGTTGGTCAAAGACAAAGGTTACAAAATTGTGGTCAGGGTAGAGGTCCTAACGGACGGGGATTTCGTAGCAGGTAGAAACAATTCGTTTTAGTCCTCTGAAAAAAGTCCAGATATTAACCCTTTTAATTCTACCATCAAGTGATTTAAATTTTTTAAATCAACAAAATTAGGGCTCAATGGTAAATCTAACTTCCAGTGCCAAAGAATAAATTTAAAAAGTTAACAACCTAAAACAATATATTAGTTTTTTCTAATTTTAAATATAAGCTTTAACCTTTAGTATTAACAATAGAAACTTAACTAAGTTACTTATAATGAATAAGATAGTGTTGCTTTTTAGTTTATTTTTTGGTATTGGAAGATTTGTTATTGCGCAGGATGCCCCAATTATCATAAAGCCATATGGCTACCTGAATTACGAAATAATTTATGACAGCTATCGATCAGAAGATACCCGGGACGGGGAATTATATTTTTTTCCGAGAAAGCCTGTATTTGATTCAAACGGAAAGGATATAAATAAGAACTCAAAGCTTAATATGCTTACGGTTCAATCTCGTTTTGGATTTAATATTTCCGGCCATGAAATTTTGGGAGCAAAAACATCAGGAAAGCTTGAAGCTGATTTTTTTGGTACGCGACAGGATTTGGTAAGAATGCTGCGATTAAGACTCGCCTTTATAAACCTAACATGGGAAGATACAGAATTAATGTTAGGACATAATTTTCATCCAACTTTTGTTCTGGATTGTTTTCCCAACACATTAACCTTTGCAGCAGCAGTACCCTTTAATCCCCTTAACAGGTCTCCACAGATAAGGTTGACAAAAAATTTAACCAATATAGTTTCTGCATCTTTATCATTTCTCATGCATGGTTACCATAGCAGTGCCGGACCTTCTGATCAGCAAAGGAACTCGGGACTACCTGATTCCCAGTTTCAATTGCGAATCAATCCAAAAAACTTTCTTGTTGGTATTACAGCCGGATATAAATTTCTCTCGCCACGAGAAACAACTACAACTGGTAATATTACAAAAAAAAGGGTAGGTTCTTATAATTTACAAGGTTTCACCAAAATAAATACGAATCCATTTACAGTAAAAGCTCAGGTAATTTATGGTGAAAACCTCAGTAATTTCATTATGATCGGGGGTTATGGTGCAAGGGGAACAGATAACGAAAACTCTCCTTTCGATTGGAACTCCGACTATGATTTTACCAATATAAAGACTTTATCTTTATGGACAGATTTACAAACCAACACCCTGCCATGGCAGTTTGGATTATTTGCTGGTTATACAGAAAATCTAGGTTCTTCTGATCCATTTCTAACAATTCCGGGTAGCAGCTTGCTTCGTTTTACAGACTTACATTCTCTTTTCCGCATTTCGCCCAGAGTAGTTTATATAGTAAAGAATCTTAGCTTTGGCTTTGAGTATTCGTGGTATAATGCAATATATGCAGACTCTTTCAATGAATTTTATAAACCTGTAACTTTTCTCGATCCTGCAATAAATCATCATTTACTGCTTTCTTCAAAATATACCTTTTAATGGATTCAGACATAAAAAAAGCCTGCCCTAATTTCTAAAAGGCAGGCTTTTTTAATTTTATAAATTATTGTTTATCAAATATCTAAAAGCATTTGTTGAAGTTTTTCTCCCAACTCATGATACTTAACATTACGCTCAACAATAATTCCGTTTTCATCAATTAATACATTTTGAGGAATACTTCTTATCGCATAAAGATCTGCCGGGGCACTTCGCCATCCCTCTAAATCACTTACATGCTCCCATTCCAAACCATCTTCTTCAATTCCTTTAAGCCAGGCTTCTTTATTTCTATCCAGGGAAACACCCAGAACGGTAAACTTATCTCCGCCAAACTCATCATAAACCTTTACCAGGTTGGGGTTCTCGGCCCGGCAATAGGGGCACCATGAAGCCCAGAAGCTTATTAAAACAATCTGTCCACGAAAATCAGACAGAGATACTTCTTCTCCCATGGTATTTTCAAGCGTAAAATCAACGGCAGGTTTTCCTGGTGCAACCTTTTCCATAGTTTCTACATTGCTTGCCATGGCATCGTAATAACGGGTACCACTTAGCGATGTGTCGAATATAGAAAAGATATTTCTCATTTCAACAGCATCGGCACCGTTCGATAGCTGACGTGTGGCAATATAAACCGAAACCGGCATATCCGGATTTTGACTTATGTATTGCTTTATTTCATTGCGTCTTTCGTTTTCCAAAGTTTCGTATTCCATTCGCTTACTGTTTATCAGCCCGGTATTATCTTCTTTTTCTGCACCGGATATTTCATCTTCAAGCAAACGCAATTTCTCATCATAACTGGCCAGAGCATCATCGAGGCCATCTAACAGGGAATGCGATTTTGATCCGGAAACGGTATATTCCAATGGTTCTACAGATTGAATAT
>JAABRR010000102.1 GCA_011390785.1 Sphingobacteriia bacterium | reverse complement strand
CAGAAATTTGGTATCGTCTTCAATATCTTCAATCTCCTGCCAACGCTCCACGTAGAAGCCAAAGTCGACCAGGATCTTGCCAATGAAAAGTTGTTGCAGATTGGTGTCGAGCCAGGTCATATGACCATGTGAGAACAACGGATTGTATTCTCTTTTCAGCCGGGGCTGGTTGTCCATACCGGTTCCCCATCCGCTCGACCAGTAGGAGCCATCCTGCCAGGTGCGGTTGAGTTTCAGCCACTGGTAATAGCCACTGAGCACCGGAAATATTTTATGGATGCGATCCCAGTCTTCGAAATGCTCAAAATATTCCATTTCACTCCACGGAATAATATTGGGGCCTGTGCTTACCGGATCGTATCGGTGAAAGGCATCTTCGCCCGATTCGCCCCATATTTCGCGGCAGATAAATCCATCGGGGTGCTGCTTGCCATAAAAATTATCTAAGGTGTTCTGAAAAGGAAATGCGCGGGAGCCATAACGGGCAAACATGGTAATAAAGGTGGAATCCCACATGAAAATATTACCGTTATAAGCGGTATCAAGGTAAGAAGCGATAAAGCCGTTCTTTTCAGTTGGGTTTTTTATGTTTCGGAAAGCTATTTCCCAGCCTTTCCAGTACATGTCAATGGCATCCTGGTTTCCGGTCCAGAAAGGAACGGGTAATATTTCGCGGGCTTTATCAAATCCGGGGTTGTCTTCCAGGCTGGGATCAGTGTTGCGGAATTCATTGTCGGTAACAAAAACGTTACGAACATATGTTTGCTTGTATGGGGTAGAACCTGTTGTTGTTGCAGAAGACTGGACGGGTTCGTCCTGTGCCATTATGTGGGAAGCAGGTAAAGTAGATGCCAGTGCCAGTAAAGATGATTTTTTGAGAAAGTCGCGTCTTGAATTGTTGTCCATGTTGTGCGTTTTTTGTGTTTTAGGGTGAAAAACTATCGACTCATTATTTCGTGATATTTTGCCGGTGAGTCAGTATTGATCAGGTCAACGCCCATTTCTTTCAGTTTTTTCCATACTTCAGGCTCGTCAGGGGCTGCCCAGAACCGAACCTTTTTGTCAAGAGAATGGGCTTTGTTTATATATTCAGTAAGGTTTTGCTCATCATCGGTTGATAATTGCCCCTGGTAGTCATTGTTTACATAGTCTTTAATGCTATTGCTAAACAAGGCAATTCTGTTGAGTTGCTCAGCTGTATAGGTGTTTTCCATGCGCCCATCAAAAGAGATAAAGGATGGGTAATAATGGAAGTTTTCCGGTTGGGGCATATTTCCGGAAATCACAATACGGGCTGCGTTGGGATTGGTTTGTGGATCAAAAGTATCCTTATAGTCCTGCAATTGTTTTACCAGGATATCCAGCGTTGGATCGTAACTGGTTTTGAAATCTACGAGCAGGATAAAAGTTTCATTGTAATCCTTCCATGCTTTTCCGTTGTTTTGCCTGAAAATAGAATCTATGGGTTTCAGGTATAGATCTTCGAGTGTGCGGTCAGGGGTTATTTCATCGTAATCATGGGCTACATATAACTCGCCATCAACTGCCCACACATCAGCTTCAATAGATGCAAAGTAATTTTCCCAGGCGGTAAAAAAAGGTTTGGCCTGATAGTAATCGTTGTGCGAATGGCCTGTGAATTTTCCTTTATGATCTTCTTTAGTCTGGCAAGCCTGAAAAATAATTAGAATGAGAAGAAGTTTCTTCATGATGTTTTGTTTCAAAGGATGCGTCAGTGTTTGTCTCCTTTCATTGGGGCACAGCCGGACAGTCTATTGTAATTTCGGATGCCCTTTTTTCTTTGAAATTACTATTTGCTTAAAGTAAGAGTTGCCTTATTCCTTGTTTTAAGGTGCTTTTATGGGTAAATGGTTTCTGAAAACCATTGGATAAAGAAAAAGAAACTTGTGCAGCCAGAAAAGCAGTAATTTATCCTAGAAATCAACTTCACAAGACAAAAAATAACTGATGTTCCATAATCACTGCACAAGTTCTCATCAACAATAAACCCAAAAACAACTTAATAAAAGAACAAAACAAACTAATAAAATTCAGACTGTTGCCCTTGCTGTTGCATAAGCAACAGTCTGAAAAAATCTTTAGTCCCGGGTTATTGCGGCAGAAGTGTTATTTGCCTGCATTCCACATGGCAGTAACATCATCAGGTGTAAGGATATAATCGTAGAAATAAATTTGTGCATAGTCAGCGCCCAGTTTATCTCCATAGGTTCCGGTACCGTCCTGGTTGATTTTCGTTGTAACACCCGCATCAATATTTACAGGGGCCATGGGTGCTGAAGCTCGCAATTCCCCATCAATATAAAGTGCTGAAACATCGTTTCTGTCAAAGGTAATGGCTACATGGTGCCATAAACCATCAGTCATGGGAGCATCGTTATCATCCTGCCTGTAGTCGGTTTTGGTTCCATCGCCATCTCCGGCAACAATACGCAATCTTCCGTTTCTCCAGGCGACTACCCAGCCAACATTGCCAGAGCTATTCCAGTTCATTGTACCCATCATAGCAGGGTCGCTGGTATCATGATCAGATTTTACCCAGAAAGAAATGGAGAAGTTTTTATCTGCTCCAAAATTGAGCAGAGGGCTGTCATCCAGTTCGAGATAAGAACCTTCGCCGGCTTTAAAGGAGCCTATAACTCCTTTGTCGGGATCATCTGAATAGCCCCCAATGTTTACTTCTGTGCCCTGTATTTCGGTAACCGTACCGTCTGCTTTTTTGAAATTAACAAGAGCCGGTATCTGATCTTTTACATTAAATGAATAAGACCTTACAGAAGGGAAATCAAATCCGTCTTCTCCAACATCATCAAAGTAAACATGAAATACCAGGCTGGCGCTTTGTCCAAAAGGAATTTGCAGATCTGAAACAGGATAGGTGTATGATGCTGTTGCTCCATTTACATCGAGATTAGCAACAACTGTTTCTGTACCTGAATTTACCACATCAATTCTATCTATGGTTTTTGAAGATGTAATGGTGATCTGAACCTGGTCATCGGCTCTGAAAAATTCTTCAAAAACATTGGTAACTGTTTCACCGGTTTCGGGGTGAACATAGCTAAGATCTACATCAACGCCCAATAGTCTGCCATCAGGTTCGGGAAGATCGTAATCCGACATGTCGCAGCCCGCAAATGCGAGTACCCAACCGATCATGAATAAAACTATATTTTTTTTCATTGTCATATGTTTTTAAAATTTCATTAAAAAATTTTTCTCATCAAAATATTTCAGAATGCTTAATAGCCCTGATTTTGTATAAGATTTTCGCTGGTAGCAATTTCTCTGTTGGGAATTGCGAAAACGTGATGCACGTTGGGGTTGAAATTACGGGCAGGCCATACTTCAACAGTGTCGAGAGAAACAATTGTTTCGCCAGATAAATTGGTTTGGAAACCACGCTTGGGTCTTGAGTAAACTTCCTGAGCATCTCCCCATCTAACCAGGTCGATATGTCTCCAGGCGCCAAACTCGAAGGCGAATTCGCAACGCCGCTCATTTTTCAACTGAGCTTTGGTAGCATCTGTGTTTCTTGGCAAACCTGCACGTTCTCTTATGTCATTGATCAATTCTTTGGCGGTTGCATCACCTTCTCCGTTTTTCCAGATAAGGGCTTCGGCTTTCATGAGCAATACATCGGCATAGCGCATAATGGGAACGCTAAGGTCGGTTGTCATATTGTTACCATTGGGGTTAACGGTAGTGCCAATGGCATCAGCACCGCGGAAAGGAGCAAGGTATTTACCCAATGTCATGTGGCTGGGGCTTGATGTGCTGGAGGGATTTACCTGCCACACGATCATATTTCCAACAAAATCTACGGTATCGCCGGGAGCAATAATGGTTTTCTTACGACGCTGGTCGCCTTCTTCAAAGGCCATGTAAAGCTCCAGGGTGGGCTGGAAATAGCCCCAGGTGTTGTAATAACCAAAACCACCATTTT
>JAABRR010000101.1 GCA_011390785.1 Sphingobacteriia bacterium | reverse complement strand
TACAATTTTAATGGTAACGCACTCTGAGCACGATGCCGGTTTTGCACACCGAACAATCGTCTTATTAGATGGACAGGTGATATTCGAATCAAAACAAAAAACGGAGTAAACAAGCACCATAAAAAGCACAGCATTATGTTTAAAAACTATATCAAAATCGCCATTGCTAATCTGCTGAAAAGCAGAGTATATTCATTAGTTAGTATATCCAGCCTTTCAGTCGGAATAGCCGTTTGCATATTGTTGCTGATCTATGTTGTGGATGAATTGAGCTATGATCGCTACCATGAAAAGGCTGATAACATCTATAGAGTGTGCCAGCCGGAGCATCCTTACCAGGCACCCGGAACAGCAAAATATCTGGCAGAAAATTTACCCGAAATACAGAGCTATTCACGTATTTTGCCACGAGACAATATCCTTGTTACGATTGATGAAAAACTTTTCAAGGAAGATTTGGTGGCCTGGGTAGATGCAGAGTTATTTACCATTTTTTCATTTGAGTTTGTTAATGGAAGTGCTGACAGATCTCTACAACAGCCTGGTACAGCCATCCTTACTGAAAAAACAGCCCGCAAATATTTTGGGGATGAAAATGCCATTGGGAAAATATTTAGTGTGAGCAATGAGTACGATTACACGGTAGTGGGTGTAATAAAAGATATCCCTCAAAATTCTCATTTTACTTTTGATCTGTTTTTAACCCTTGCCGATGGGGATAAAATGTTTGGTGATGACTGGGAAGAAAGCTGGGGCTGGTTTAACTTTCTGGCATATTTTGAAATGTCTGATCAATTCTCAAAGCCCGATGTAGATGCTAAAATTACAGCGCTGATGGGAGAAATATACGAAGATCCCGGTGCTCCGTTAGTTCAGTTTTCGCTCCAGAATTTAAAAGATATTCATCTGCATTCTTCTCATTTTTTAGGAGATATTCAACCCCAAAACAGCATTACCTATGTATTGATTTTTTCAGCCATTGGACTGCTTATTTTGCTTATTGCCTGCTTTAACTATATCAATCTTTTAACAGCCAATGCAACTACCCGGGGTACAGAAATGGGCATTCGTAAAGCATTTGGTGCTTCACGTCTTCAGTTGGCTTTGCAATATATCTCCGAATCAATGGTGGTATTTTTTATATCGTTTTGCCTTTCACTTATCCTGGTAAACCTTGGTTTGCCAATGTTTAATGAGCTGTCGGGCAAGGAGTTGTCTTTTTCTTTTCTTACCAATTGGAATATTCTCATTAGTATTGTAGGTATGATGCTGATTTTAGGGGTTTTGGCAGGTTGGTATCCGGCATTTGTTTTGTCTTCTTATAACCCAACCAGGGTAATGAAATCATCTACCAGTGGATTGGGCTCCGGATTTCAGGTCAGGAAAATTTTAATCGGCGTGCAGTTTACCATTGTGATCGCTTTAATTGCCTGCTCTGCAGTTATGCTCAAACAAATCAGTTATATACAGCAAAAAGACCTGGGTTTTGAAAAGGAGGCTATCCTTACGTCGATATTCGACTTTGGAGATGAAGCCCGATACAATACACTGAAAAACACCCTCCTTAATGAGAGCTCTGTTTCAGGTGTTTCTGTTGCAAGCCGCATTCCATCAGGATCCCTAAGTAACGTAGGAACTGTTTTACCAGATGGTCAGACAGAGCCTGTCCAAATCGCTTATGTGCATGTTACTTTCGATTATTTTAGAACATTGGGCATAAAACCTGTTCAGGGAAGATTGTTTGACGAGCAGTTGCAGACTGATGCAACAGAATCCATTATTCTAAATCAAGCTGCGGTTTCTTTTCTGAATTTAACAGGAAATCCTATAGGGCAGTCTATCAAATGTAATTGGCCCCCATCAACCCGGAGAGTAGTTGGTGTAATTGATGACATAAACTTCGAAATGCTTTATAGTAAAGTGAAACCGGTTGTGTATGTAATCGATTACTCACAGGTTTATCATATCATGGTTAAAGTTAAGCCTTCGGATTTGGTCAGTTCACGGGAGACTGTAACACAGGTTACGCAAAGCATTTACCCTGATGAAGTAATTGAATTTACCTTTTTGGACCAGATACTGGAACAACGGTATCAAAAAGACAGCAAGACTTTTCAGTTAATGGGCGTTTTTTCTGCCCTGGCCGTCATCCTTGCCAGTATGGGATTGCTGGGAATAGCAACCTTTATGATGGCCCGCAGAACGAAAGAGATAGGCATTCGGAAAGTTAACGGAGCAACCGTTACAGAAATTATGACATTGCTAAATATCAGTTTTATAAAATGGATGAGCATAGCCTTTCTCATTGCCACTCCCATTTCATTTTACGTTATGAACAGATGGCTGGGAAACTTTGCCTATCAAACAGCACTCAGCTGGTGGGTATTTGCGTTGGCAGGTCTTATCTCCCTGATTATAGTCTTGTTTACAGTGAGCGGTTTAACCTACAGAGCCGCACGAAGAAATCCCATAGAAGCATTGCGCTATGAGTAATCTGGCAGTGTTACATTCTAAATTATAATCAAAGTAATACAGATATAAAATGTTTTCGTACTATTTTAAACTTCCCTTTAACAGAATTGTAAAGAACTTAGCCTTCTCCGGCATAAACATTTTTGGTTTGGCTATTGGAATTACTTCTTTTTTGATTTTGTAAAACTGGAAGCTATTTCTTTTGTCATCGCTTTTCCCATATCCTATTATGCCATGAGTCATTGGCTGGAAAACTTCGCCTACAAAACGGCTCTCAGTTGGTGGCTATTTGTATTGGCAGGTTTGCTTACCCTGAGCATTGCAGTAATTACGGTAACCTGGCAAACGTTTAAAGCAGCACGAAGAAACCCGGTAGAAGCGCTACGGTACGAATAAATTTAAAAAAAACCATTTATGAGACTATCTATCAACTTGAAAATTGCTTTACGAAGCATTCAAAATAGCAAGGTGCAATCATTGGTTAGCATACTGGGGCTTGGCATAGGACTAGGCTCCGTTTTCCTGATTTCACTATTATACATGCATGAAGTCTCTTTTGATAAATATATCCCTGACAGCAAGCAGGTTTACAGGATTTTGCATGGCTCTAACAGCAGCACCCCCTTTCCTCTGGGCGAAACGGCTACAAATGATATTCCTTCTATTGAGGCATATTTCAGATACCATCAAAGTGGTGAAATTGAAATCCGCCAAAATGGAGTAGAAATTATAGAAGAACATAGATTTGCATGTGCCGATGCATCTGTTTTTAATAGTTTGGGAATAGATCTTATTATTGGAAAAACAGCTGAATCAAGCAACGAAGTGGCTATTTCAGAGGCAATGGCCCGGAAGTATTTTTCCAATGGCGATGCCATACACAAAACGATTGAAGCACGTTTAAACAACGAATTTATCAACCTTACGGTTTGTGGTGTTTATAAGGACTTTCCATCCAATTCATCTCTGGCACCAAACTTTATTGCTCATACAGATTTGATTGATGAATTTCTTGGCACACAAAAAAAACTCCTTGGTGAGTATGGATCTGACGTTGAAACATTCAAAACAGACTGGGAAAGAGATATTTGTATTACCTATATTAAAATTAATAAAAATGCTAACCCCGACGAAGTAACCCAACAACTTCAAAAATACCGGGATCAATTTGAAGGTGAAACGAAAAGAGAAACCACTTTTAGCCTGCAGGCATCAACCGATGTATATTTGAAGTCGCAGGAAATAAGTGATAACTACTCACGGCGGGGGAATGCCAACGAGCTCATATACTTTGTGGCAATTGCCCTTTTTATATTAACCATTGCCGTTTTCAATTACATTTTTCTCACCAAAGCAAAAATGGGTGAACGCTTAAAAGAATTTGGTGTAAAAAGAGCGGTAGGTGCCAATGCATCCTTCATTCGCAAACAGATGCTTTTTGAAGCGAATATAATATCATTGTTGAGCCTGATACCTGCAGTATTTGTTGTGGTGCAGGGTATGCCATTTGTAAAC
>JAABRR010000100.1 GCA_011390785.1 Sphingobacteriia bacterium | reverse complement strand
GGTATTTCGGTGTAAGTGAGCATAAGTGCTGTTTCTGCCCAGGTAGAGCCTGTCATCAGTTCGCCGATTCCTTCAAACCAGTCGGTGGTGCTTACCCGCTCGGTCATCCAGCCGGGTTGCATACCGGGAATGGGACGCTGTGGAGTGGAGAGCATCTGCGGGATGAAGCGGGCAATATCGCGCAATAACTCAAGGTAGCTGATGTTTCGGGTTATTCGGTAAAGGCGGAGCAGCGCCAGGCCAGAATGTGTACATATTCCCGGTGCAGCATGTTTGTTCTGGGTATTGGCATACACTGCCCCCAGGGTTTTAATCTTCATCTTTCCCAGGGTGCTTTTGGGTGGAAATTCATAATTGTATCCCACTACCCATGTGGCAAACTGACTGGCCATTTCAGTGGCATATTCAAGCCAGCGGGGCTGGGAGCTACTTTCAGCCATAACTGTGAATGATTCCAGGAGTCCGTAAGCTGATTCACTATCAGGGTTTTGTAAGGCATCACCAACGCCCCCCGAAGTAATTCCGTGGCTCACGTAGTTTTCATAAAAATAGTCTGCCATTTCGGCGGCCAGTATGGTGAAGTCGTAATTGCCTGTAATGTGGGCTGCAAGCTGCAGGCCGGCAGGTGCAATGGCTGCGCTGGTTGAACCGCCCACCTTTATTTCCCCGGTAAGGGAATCAACAAACTGGCCGGATTGCTTATAATTTCTCCATAATCTGATGAATGCCATCCCAACTGTTTCCAACCCTTTTCTCCATTCGGGTTTGATGGTGATACCCCGTTTTTCCAGCAGCATCATTTGTTTGGAGATGTAGTAAAGCCCGTCGGCACTTTTACGGATCAGGTGCCAGTTGGCGGTGTGAGGTTTGCGGATATCGCCGCCATACCAGTGAAATCCATCTTCTTTGGTTTCGCCGCAATCCCAGAAAAAGCCGGAAGGGGAGATGCCATTCGGAAACAGGAAGTCAAAGTTTCGGATTACCCGCTGCACCGATTGCTCGTTTCCATTGAAAAGCAAGGGGTAGGTGGTGATCATACCACCCGTCCAGCCCAGCTGCCAGTCCTGCAGAAACATCTCCCGCATGCCCACACTGTAGTAACCATGCTCTTCAACCCAGTTTTGGTTGTTAAATTTTCCTTCCTGCAAGGGGAAAGTGGATGAAAAAGGCGTGGAGACAAGAGTTTCCGGACGCGGTATCCGATTGTTTTTTATCCCATTCCAGTAATCGAAAAGTTGTTGTATGCTATGGCAGTCAAAGAGATAGACTTGTATGGGAATCGTTACTTTATCTCCTGTTTTCCAGTCGGGACCGCGGTCATCAGATGGGTATTGATTGTCTGTGATCCGGTATTTGTAAATTTGGCGGACCACGGGTGCCGAAATGGAGAACGTTGCCTGTTTGCGGTCCCAGTTTTCAACGATGGAATAGCCGAAATCGCCCAAATGGCTCGCCTGTGGAGTCAACAGCCACATTCCGTATTGGTTTTTTGGGGAGAAGAAACCGGCTGAAGGAACTGACATAGCGCCAGAACGGTCATGGATCTCTGAAGGGCCATCGTGAATATTGAGACGTGGCACATCGGAAATAATGGGTGGTATGTCGGGGCCAATGTCACGTGGATCAAGCAGTTTGGGTGAGTAGGCTATCCGGCGCGATTCGAAGCGGTTGCCATTGTACACAGCGCCTGGCATCAAAACGTAATTGTCCGTTGACCAGTCTTTAAAATCCAGTTCCAATGAAATATTGCACTCTTTGGGTGATCCTTCCAATATTTCTACACGAAGCTCAAGCTGCTGCCCGTCCGGAAATTCTTCCACCAAATGCGACACCAGTTCATATTTCCAAACTGCGCCGGCAAAATCAATGCTACCTTTATCTCCGGGCTGTATCAATACCTTAGCAGATGAAACCAACCTTGAGTGGTGCTGGTAGTCAAATTGTCTGATGCAGATGTGGATGGTGGGTTTTTGCATAGGTTAAAAACTAAGAGCTAAATTCGTTCAGTCGCCCCGTGACTGCTTTTTCAAATATAATTCAAGCTGTTTATTAAGGATTTAGCACTATCTGATTCCCCCTTTGAAGGGGGTTAGGGGGATGTTTAAATGTATTGTTAGTTAAAGACATCCCCCCTGCCCCCTTCAAAGGGGGAGTTGGTACTACGTGTTAATATTGTAATTTCATAAAAACAGATTATGTGTTATTAAAACTTATTATTTCTTCATTAAGCTAAAGTCACGGGGTGACGAGCATGACTGTCTACATTCTCCATTCTTTTATCTTACCCAAAAATACTTCCTCCCAAATTTACCAAAAAATACAGCAATCCGATTATTCCAAAAACCATGGCCATTGCCCACCAGAAACCTACGCGGTCTTCGCGGTTCCATTTGAGCATTTCCCATTGGGTATTGGGGAACATTTTCCGATGATCGAACCGGTGCGGATTGGCGTAGGAGAGTTCCAGTTCGCGCTGGTCGTCTTCTTTGTTTTCCTGTACTTTGGTTTTCATTTTGGCAAAAAAGCGGTCGAGTGTTTTCAGTTCTTCCGGAGTGTGCTTATACAAAATGCTGAAAATGAATATTACCAGAAACGGGAAGAGGGTTCTGATAAGCAGGCGTATGGTTTCGTTTACTGAATAGAGATTTTTGGAAAGATCCCATCCTATAAGGTCAAGCAGCACCAGTTCCAGGCTCAATAGTCCTTTCCCTTCCAGTTCGCCGGTGGTGGAGTTTGCCCCGATGCCGTGGGTCCAGAAAATGCGTTTCACACCAATATTGTAGCTTTTGGTAAATTCTTGTCCTACGGCAAGTTCAGCAGGTTTAATGGGGTTAAGTTTGTCAGTAGTATCAAGGGCATCCCATAAATCGATTTCGTGTTTCCGGGTTTCTACGTCCATGGGGGTGGCGGTGTATTGGCGCTCGATAAAGCGGGCTTCTGTTTGCTTAAGCAGGTAGGGATTGGTGCGCATGCCCGGAATTATGTTGGGCAATATCATGGGCAGCAGGAAAAACAACAGCAGGGTAAATAAAATTGAATACCAAACTGCTCTGCGGTTGGTTTTCCGCCACAGGATGCCCATCCAGAAACCGGCTGAAAAAACCACACCCCATTCCCAGAATATTTTCAGCTGATCGAAAAGACTATCGGCCTGCATCACTATAAAGGCAGAGATCACAACGATGGATGTACCAAAAATTCTTCCCACGGTAACATAATGTTTCTCTGATTTTCCGGGTCTGACAGGCTGATAAAGGTTTCGTGTAATGAGCCCGGATGTGGCCAGCATCATCATATCGGCTGTAGAAAGAAGTGCGGCAAGAAGTGCAGCGATCATCAATCCGATAAGACCGAGGTTAAGTGGACCAAGCAGTGCGCGTGAAGCATATCCCCACAGGTGATCGGGGTCGGATACCGAGTTGGAGTAAAGCAATACAATAGCCAGAGCTGTTAGTCCCCAGAAAACGGTGGTTATTCGCTTCAGATAGGTACCGTAGGTAAGGCCAAACCGGGCCGAGCTTTCATTTTTGGCTGCGCCGGCTGCCACCAGTTGGTTGGCACCTGCTGCTACGTTGATGGTAGCCATTATTCCCAGGGCAATGATATAGTACCAGGTAAAGTCAACGCTGTTGGGCGATCCGAAAATCTCGAAATACGATTCGGGCAACTGGGCATGCAGCGTTCTGAATGCCCCCATCAATCCTTCACCTCCGTAAACGTTGTTGATCTCAATAAAGGCAAAGGGAAGCAGGATGATGGACAATAATATGATAAAAACCCCCTGGAAAACATCGCTGATGAAGGCAGCTTCCAGTCCGCCGGCAATGGAATACAGGCAGATGAATATTACAGTGATCCAGATAAACCAGTTTTGCGGGATATGGGAGTAGTTACTACGTGGATTGAGGGCCCGAAGAAACGACATCTCTTCTTTTTCAGTTTCGGTAAGCGAAGCATAATCGCGTGCCCGAAACCGTTCCAGCTTTAAGTATTGAAGGTATTCAGCTGTTTCGTCGGGGGTGAGTTGTGAAGACTGTGAGAGGGTAGAGATATCATCTGCTGACGGGTTGAAAATAATTGCTGCCGACACTTCAGGGAGTGTTTTGGGAGTCATTACCAGCACGGTTTTGGTCATAACTATAAAACCCACAGTGAGCAGCAACATCATACTTATGCTGGCCATCAATGAGTACACACCGCCC
>JAABRR010000099.1 GCA_011390785.1 Sphingobacteriia bacterium | reverse complement strand
CATTTTGATAACGGAGTACACAACTACGGTAATGGGGTTTACGCTTTTAGGGAAGGGAATAGCTACTTTTAAGAGAAAAATCATGAACCCTATTTTCAGAAATTCCCCCATCAAATCCATCGTCCTGTTTTTTGCTCTGGTTACCTATCTCCCTACTCTTCATGCACAGCAGGTCGAAATCCCACGTATCAGCACGATGCCGGATTTTCCGCAGCCTTATGAAATGAGAGACTGGAAAGGGGTTGCGGCAGGTTACGACAGCCTGGTGTTCGATAAGGAGCTGACCGGGCAGTATCTTCCGTTGGTATTTTTTCGGGATGCTTCTGTTAATTACCCTGAAATACAGGGATTTGGATTGCATACAGCAGTAGGAACAGTATCTCCATCTTCGGGCGAAGCCATCAATGTAATTCCGGCGGTGGTGGGGGCAAGCCTGGTGGGCATTGACAAATCACAACAGTTCAACGAGAACTGGGTGGCGATGATCCGGGAATACTTCAACCGTCGTCCCGAAGAGAATATTTACTTAAACCACCCCCAAACAAGTTCTGGTTTGGATTGGTGGTATGAGACCATGCCCAATATCTTTTTTATGCAGCTAATGGATCAGTATCCCGGTATTGCTGTTTTCCGGGAGCAGTTGCCCGTTATGGCCGATCAATGGCTCAGCGCGGTGCGTCATATGGGCGGTTCCGATACACCGTGGGAGGTTCCATATATGAATTACCGGGCCTGGAACATGTCGGAGATGGAACCCCTCGATCAGGGGGTAAAGCAACCTGAAGCGGCAGGAGCGTTGGCCTGGATCCTTTACCATGCATGGATTGAAACGGGCGATCGTGAATTTCTGAAAGGTGCCGAATGGGCCATGGAATTTCTGGATGGCTGGGATTCCAATCCTTCCTATGAATTGCAGTTACCTTATGGCGTTTATACCGCAGCACGCATGAATGCAGAATTGGGAACCAACTATGACGTAGAAAAGATGCTCAACAGGACCTTCGATAGGGGTGATCTTCGAGGCTGGGGCGCCATAAGCGGCAACTGGGGTGGTTACGACTGCTCCGGACTAATCGGTGAAGCCAACGACAATGGCAACGATTATGCTTTTATGATGAATGGGTATCAGCAGGCAGCAGCTCTGGTTCCTATGTTGCGCTACGATCAAAGGTTTGCCAAAGCAGTTTCCAAATGGGTGCTCAACATGGCCAATGCATCCCGGCTTTTCTATTCTGACTACCTGCCTGCCAACATGCAGGACAATGCCACCTGGTCCCAAACCTACGACCCGGATTCTTATATTGGTTATGAAGCCTTGCGTGAAATAAAGAACGGACAAAGCCCATACGCAACCGGAGATGCCATGGAAGGCGGCTGGGCACAGACCAACCTTATGCTTTACGGGTCATCGCATGTGGGATATCTTGCTTCCATCCTCGATACTACCAACGTAGAAGGGATTTTAAGGCTCGATCTGCTGAAAACCGATTTTTTCGGGCAGGATGCTTTTCAAACCTACCTTTATTATAATCCCTTTGAAACAGACAGAACCATTTTTATGCCCCTTACCAGCGGTACTTACAAAATTTATGACCCGATCAGTAAAACCTTTTTGGCAGAAAATCAATCAACGACAGTATCTGTCGTTGTTCCCGCAAAAGGGGTGGTTATGCCGGTGATCATTCCACAGGATGCGTTGGTAACTTTTCAGGGCAATAGAACCCTTGCCAATGGAATCATTATCGATTTTGATAATGGGCAGGATACAGGGGCTCTGCCACCCCGGATAAAAGCATTGGCGGTGGAAGATACTATCGTTGTAACCGGTGGGGTTATCACAGCCTGGGCCACAGCCATTGATCCGCAAAACACTTCGTTAACGTACCTGTGGAATTTTGCAGGTAATGTGTTTGAGGGGCAGGAGCAGAAAGATTTTACCATGCCCCAGGAACCTGGTATTTATGATTTAAGCTGTACAGTAACAAATACGTATGGTCTTTCCGATTCTCTTAGCATTGTAATTCATGTGGTTGACAAAGTACCGTATCCGCCGCAGATCATTGAGCTGGTTGCTTTACCGCGAAAAGTAAGACCTGGTGAAACTTTGCAGATGATCTGCACAGCCGAAGATTTTTATGACGATCCTCTTGCCTATGCATGGTTTTCTGATCAGGGAACTGTTTCCGGAACCGGAAATGAAGTTACCTACATGGCACCGGCAACGGAAGGCAACTTCTACATAAAGTGCGAAGTGACCAACCCTGACGGATTAACAGCCACAGATAGCGTTCTATTGATGATCCGCGACTTTCCCGAAGCGGGCACGGGTGCCCTGATAGCCCATTATCCGCTCAAGGGCAATGCCAACGATATCAGTGGGAATGAACTGCACGGAAATACCGGCGGAGCCATTTTCTGGACCAGCGATCAGAATGGAAGCTTCGCATCGGCAGCAGCATTTAACGGGCAAACAGCCTATATTTCGCTGCCCGCTTCACCTTTGTTTGATTTTACCGGCGCCATGAGTGTTTCCATGTTTTTAAAAGTGGAAGAACATACTGCCCATGAGCAACATCCCGTTTCGCATGGTAGCTGGGAAAACAGGTATAAAGTTTCGGTGAGTAATCAGAAAATCCGGTTTACCCTTAACACCGATAACGCCATTAAGGACCTGGATTCAGAAACGCAGATCGAAGCAGGGCGGTGGTACCATCTGGCTGTTGTTTATGATGGTAACGATATGGAGATTTGGATTGATGGGAAACTGGATGCTTTCACCAGCCAAACGGGTTCCATCAAACTATCGCCGGTCCACCCGGTACTGGGGCAGAATCTGCCGGGCAACAATAATTTCAACTTCAAAGGTGCCATGAGTCTGCTCTATTTCTACGATTTTGCCCTCAGCCCCTCGCAAATAACAGAAAACTTAAGTCTGGATGCAGAAGCACTGCAAACCAACCTATCTGATGATCTCCTGATCTATCCCAATCCCAACAGCGGGAATGTTTTCTCCATCAGGGGCAATTTCAATCCATCGGAAACCTACCAATGGGAAGTGATTGATGTAAGCGGTAAGGTGAAATTTCAGGGCAGGTTCCAACCCACAACCCATGCTGATCCTGTGATAGAATTACCCGGCACTTTACATCAGGGGATATATCTTATCAGGGTTTATGGTTTTCAGAAGAGTTTTTCATCCATATTTATCATTCATAGTCAGTGAATGATGAGACTATAGTGTACAAAGTTAGATTGCTCTGTTTTGAAAATGCCCAACTAAGCGGAATTGCAAATTCCGCTTAAAACATTTTTGAATTTGCAATTCAAAACCATATCATCACCAAAGAATCTGTAAATCAATTGTGAATTAGAAAATACCGCCCAGCTCAGATTTTTCGACTCCGCTGGAGTCGTTGTTTGTTTTTCTGGTTCTTTTTCTATCGATATGGGACTCCGCCGGAGTCCTTTTCTCCGGGCTAAGGGGAATTTGCAAATTCCCCTTCATCAGGATCTGCATTCGCGGCTGCCTAATTCGTCCAACGACTTCCAGCTCGTCTGAAGGTTTTATATTCACTGAGATATTTTGATTTAGCACTGAAAACTAATTCGTGTGTTATGAAATATCCTTTTATTCGCCTCCGCTGGGGGCAGAGATGAAAAAATGGGTTTGTCTCTTTTTCGGATGGAATTGGATGTTTCGCCCAGCTACAGAATCACACCAGGGATGATGCTATGGTAAAACACCATACTAACTGAATTTTTGTGCATTATTACCTATTTTCTACCAAAACATCGCCGCTCTGCGGTTATCTTAACATTTCCGTCTAATTGGAATACGTAGGTAACGCTTCATAATCAAAGTCGGGTTTTTCCCAGATTAAAAACGGCACTTAATATTTTTTATAAATTTGCAGTCTGTTATTTGACAAAATAAAAGAGGAATTGAGTGATCTGGAATTTTGCTCAAACATAAAAAAGAAGCAACAGTATGTTAATTATTCATCAGAATAATATTTTATTAAAATTAATACACTTACCTACAAAATTTCCGTCCTTTTATGAAACGAAAAGCACCTTACCAATTGTTATTGAAGCTATTTTTTGTGCTGCCATTATGTATGATTTTTACAATCAGTTTCGGATGGGCTAATAATACAAGCCATCTGTCAACAAAAAAATCTAAGTCCAACATTAAATACATCGACATCAGCATTCAGCAGTCCGGTGTGGATGAGTGTTTGGGTATGACTATTCCCCAGCAG
>JAABRR010000098.1 GCA_011390785.1 Sphingobacteriia bacterium | reverse complement strand
GCAGGCCAGGGATAATGCCATTTTTTTTGAAGATGATCCAAACAGAACTATCTGTATATGAACTCTCCTGATTCAACCGACCAGTCGTTGCCAAAGAAACCGGAAACTTCAAGTCCGTGCAACCCATCACGGATCCAGTCAACACCAAAGATCATAAGATCAGGGAAGCCTGTTATGCCAGAGAAATAATCGTTCGGAAACAACGATTGCATCCCCTCACTGCCTGTTCCGGCAACTACACCAATAAGGGCAGTCTGGCTGTCAGATCTGGGTTGGATGAAGTAAGTGCCCAGGTGGTCTCCTTCCATAAAACGTGAGCCCATTTGAATGCCATTGTTTTTCACCTGCACGGGCGAGAATTCCAGCACTGATCTCCAGGCGCTGTTGTTATCGGCATTGCCATAGATAATAACATTTCGTTCGCGGTAATTTTGCGGACGGAAAACAGAATCAGCAATAACATCAATAGAGCCGTTGCCTCTGTATAAAAATGTTTCAGCATCAAACCTTGCTTTGTTTTCATACCATTTATTCTCTTCTTCAGTTCCGTTGGTAGCATAAACCAACACCATATTATTGGTAAAAGCCATCTTAAACCCGCCTGATCTTTCAGGGTGCTTTTCCATGCGATGAACCATCCCCGATACATTCCATCTGCCATTTTGGTTGGAAAGGTGCATATCACCAGCATGTCTGGCCCTGAAAGATTGTCCGTCGATGATTACAGAGGGCAGCGTGTCAGGTTTTAAAAGGCTGAGCAAAAGGGTAAGGTGTGCAATGTTTTCCGTTTTAATAACAATAGTATCGTGGTTATAGGTTGCATTAATTTTTGAGTGTTTGTAGGAAGATATTTGTTGATTAATGCTTACCCAGTAATTTGTTGCCGAAACGGCGGGTGAAGCCGTGAAGAATTCGATGTTTTTCACCTCACTGGTTTTGGGAACAATGTTTTGTCTCATGAAATCAAACAATGGCGGGTGATCCATGCTATTATCGCCATACCAGTGTGTGCCGCCCGGGTATTCGTAGTAGGCAAAATTAGGATGAAACGTTCCGAGTTTTTCACGCATCATCCGGGCCTGTTCAACTGGTACTACTGCATCTGCATCGCCATGCAAAACGTAAATACCCGATTGTTTGTAGTTGGACAAAAGATCCAGGGTGCGGCCTGCCAGTGCACCACGGTAAATCATCTCAAAATGTGGATTTGCTTTGGTAAGGCTATCTGTCCCTGTTCGGCGGTAGCCAATAATGTCGGGGTAGCCTGCTGCAGGGCCTACCACTGCCCATTTATCGGGATAGGTGGCACCCAGAAACCAGCTTCCATGGCCACCCATTGAATGACCGGTAAGATAGGTTTGCGCTGTATCAGTGTCAAAAATCTGACGCGCCTGATCGAGAACTTCAAGAGCATCCATGCGGCCCCATTCTTCCCAGTTAAAGCCAAAAGGCCTGCGATTGGTAGGAGCAACAATGTGAGCCCAGTCTTTTTGTTTATAGGCACGGGTTTGGTTGGTAGCTTCAACCGATGCTCCATGAACCGATAGAACAAAGGCCTGACCTGGTTCGGTGCTGGTGGAAGGTGCAACACTATAATATTGTACACTGCCATCAATATTGCTTACAAAAGTTCTTTCGTGGTGTTCTGTGGCATTCTTTACGTTAATACTGATGGCCAGGGTGTCAATAGCATTGCCGTTTCCATCTTCCAGGTAAAGCGTTGCTGCAACAGTTTCATTTCTAATTATCCCGGATGGGGTTGGAATTCTAAACTTAAGCTTGCGTATTGCCATGGGCATGATGCTGTTGGTGAGAAAAGACTGTATTTCACCATTTTCCAGTACGCATTTTATGGTAAGATCGTCCATAACCAGGGCAGTAGCATTGATTATACGAACTGCACCCCAGAGGTCAGATGATTCTTCTCTTATGATAGAAGGCAGTGTCATGTCTCGTGGAGAAAACTGCACGGGCTTATGGGGAATTACTATTTTTGAAGCCACCCTCCCAAAACGGCCATAGGTATAGAGAAACTGATTCATTCCTTTTTTTAACCGGAATGGAATAAGTGTATGTCCGTAGTCATAATGGTCGCCTTCCTGCGGCATTCCGTTAATGAATACCCGTGTATGTCCTGTTGCTTCCAGTAAGGCTAAGGTTTCCTCGGGTGATTCAAATTCGGTGTAAACATAAGCTCTTCGCAAATTATCCCTGAAAACCCCTGTGCTATCAGCAGTAATAGCTTCCCATCTGAATTCTTCCGGATTAACAGAAAAATTACCATTGATAACTTTCCCATTATTAGGCTGCTCAAAGTTTCCTGTGGCAATTTGCCAGAAAAGTAGATCCTGCATTCCGGAAAGCATCCCATTTCGCATGGCATCACGCAGCGCCAAACCCTCAGTAAACTGATGCACTACGATTCCTTCTTCGGTAGTTTCGGTTCTTTCTTTACCAAATATTTCTACAATATTACCCGTTTGCTGGCCGATTAACCAAAAGGGTGCTATAATTGAGAAAGCCAAACCGATAAAAAGTTTGAAACTCATGTTTTTACTCTCCATCTTGAGAATTTTTAAGGATGATTGATTACTTTTGAAAGAATTATTTTAATATTGCAGGGTAAATCGATTTAGGCACAAATATAAGAAACTATTTTTGCAGAATTTTTATTAAAAAAACAGAAACCATGAGAAAAGCAGGTGTATCACTCATTAAATCTATTGTAAGACTTTTACTACTAATCATTATTGCTATGAATATTTCATCCTGTGAAGAAAGAAAAATGCCTACAGGGAATCAAATTGCGGTTTCGTGGGAAGTGGTTAGCAATAATTTTAAGGAAACTCCTTCGGTGAAAGCTGCCTTCACCATAGAAAACCTAAGTGAAATTACCCTGGATAGCAATAACTGGATGCTTTATTTTAACCAGATGCCCCGCAACGTGCTTAACCAGGATACGCTTGATGGTACAAAGGTAGAACGCATCAGTAGCGACTGGTACCGGATTGTGCCGCTCAATGGGTTTGTACTTCGGCCCGGAGAAAAAACCACTATCGTTTATGAAGCTGAAGATTGGTGGATCAAAGAATCTGACGCTCCCATGGGTTTGTATTTTGTTTTCCCTGATGAGGAGGGTAACGAAACGATTGTAGTGGCTGAGAATTACACAATTCTTCCCTTTGAAAGGGCAGAGCAGATCACCCGTCACCGGGGTGATCAGGTACCCCTTCCTTCAGCAGCACAAACCTATGCTCAGAACCTGCCACTTAAAAAGCTTTCTCCTGATGAGTTGCTTCCTGTAATTCCGTCTCCCTACAAAACATCACCGATCAATGACAGTGTTTTCTTTGCCCGGGAACCAGTGATTTATTTTGCAGAGGGTCTTGCATTTGAAGCAGAGTATCTCAAAGGATTTATTGAGAAACTTTGTCAATGCAATATTGAAGCAATAAAGGGTTCATCTGATGGTGACTATGTGATTGACCTTCAACTGGCAGATATTTCTGTTAATGGAAATAGCGAAGAAGCTTACACCCTCGAAATAGCAAAGAATAACCATATTTCTATAAAAGGAACCGACAGGTCGGGGGTGTTTTATGCCATCCAAAGCCTGATTTCCCTTGTTGAACCGGGCATACCGGCAGGGCAGGGTTTTTCAATGCCCGTTCTTTCTATAGAAGATGTGCCTCGTTTTGGTTACCGTGGTGTGCATCTGGATGTTGCCCGTAATTTTCAATCGGCCGAAACCCTGAAGAAAACCATCGATATTCTTGCCTATTACAAAATCAATACATTACATCTTCATTTAACGGATGATGAAGGCTGGCGAATTGCCATAGATGCCCTTCCCGAGTTAACTGAAGTGGGCGGACAGCGCGGCCATACCACAAAAAGTGCCGCAGCATTGCACCCGGCTTATGGCTCAGGGCCACACCCCTATGCCGAAGGCTCTTTTGGAAGTGGCTTCTATACCCACGAAGAATATGTTGATTTGCTGCGATACGCTCATCAAAGGCATATTTCCGTTATTCCTGAAATCAATCTCCCGGGGCATGCTCGGGCTGCTATTAAAGCCATGGAAGCCCGATTCCAGAAGCTTACAGAACAAGGCGATACTGAAGGGGCCAAAAGGTTCAGACTCATAGAGCCGGAAGAAACATCGCAATATTCATCCGCACAATACTATACCGACAATGTTGTTAATGTTGCGCTTGACGGTGTTTACAATTTTCTCGAAGTGGTTCTTGATGAAATTGTGGAAATGTATGGCGAAGCAGGTGCACCACTAGAGATCGTTCATATTGGTGGTGATGAAGTGCCGCGAGGTGCCTGGACAGAATCCCCTGCTGTAAAGAAGGTGATGGCTGAGAACCCTGAGATTGGAAGTCATGCCAATAT
>JAABRR010000097.1 GCA_011390785.1 Sphingobacteriia bacterium | reverse complement strand
GTTTTTCTGCAAATTGATTAAGCTGGCTTGCATGTAGCAGACAAAAAAGATGATGCAACAAATTAATAAACAGCTTTTTGTGTGTTATTCAGCATGCCCTTGCAAACCGAAATCCCAGGCTCCTCAATGAAATACCCCAGTACATGATTGCCTCCTACCTGGGTGTAAAGCCGGAAACTTTGAGCCGGATAAGAGCCAGAAACTATGGTACAATGCAGTAATAATTCCCATTATTTATTACAATAAGTTTTTTATGATTTCTCATTATTCAATAATAATGATATCTTTGCTCAACTTATTGTAATAAGATAAAAAATTACTTCAACATTCTGCATAATGGCAAAAGCTACCCAGTATCAAAAACTTTACGAAATATTACGCAGGCAGATCATTGATGGCAAATACGAGGTTGGCGATCTGCTTCCTTCCGAAAACGAACTCCGTGCTGCTTACGAGCTGTCGCAACCTACCGTTCGAAAAGCGGTTGAAATGCTTGAAAAAGAAGGGTTTGTTAAGAAAAGGCAAGGAAAGGGCAGCATTGTGCAAACCCGCCCGGTGGGGGTGGGTATTATCTCTATCATGGGCGATGAGTTCACGTCACACCACGATGATCCTTCCATAAATACCCGCATAATCACAGCTCCCCAAATTGTTACCCGTGTACCTGATGATTTTGGATTTCAACCCCGGGAGCGAGAATCAGAAAATGGTTTTTACTTCCTGGAAAGGGTAAGAAGCATCAACGACAGGATCATCTTTCATGAGAAACTATGCATTCCCAATCACAATCTTTCACGTTTCAGGCAGTTGAAGCTCGAAAACAATTCGTTGTACGATATCCTTTTCCGGCAATATAATATCATGACTACGGCTTCCGAACAGCGATTCTGGGCCACTGCTGCTGATGATATAATCGCAGAACAGCTTCAGGTCAGTTTGGGTAATCCTGTACAGCGTTTGCAGCGGCGCTTTTCCACCAATCGCAGTGGTTTTTTTATCTATAGTAATCTAACTGCCAATACATCTGATATATACCTTTTTAGCTACTCATCTTAAAATCCAATTTTCACAATGGATGCTTTCGTACTGGTCTTTTTAGTACTAACTGCCGGCTTTCTGCAGGGGACATTTGTTTTGCCCACCACCCTGGTACACAAGTGGAAATGGGAGAATATCTGGCTGGTTTTTTCATTCTTTGGAATGTTGATATTCAATCTGTTGCTTGCTTTCATTTTTGTATCTGATCTGCCCGGGGTTTACAGCAGTGTTGCTACGAATGACCTGGTTATCCTTATCATATTTGGAACCGGCTGGGGGGTTGGTTCGGTTCTGTTCGGTATTGGCATGAAGAAACTGGGCATGTCGCTGGGTTATCCGATCATTATGGGTTTAACTGCCAGTATGGGTGGATTGCTGCCCATGTTTATTCATCATACTTCAGATGTTTTAACACTTTCGGGGTTATTGATGATGGCAGGCACCCTGGTAGTTATTGCCGGGATTATTGCATGTTCAAAAGCTGCTTCCGGAAAAGACGGGAAATCTAATACTGCAGGGTTAGCCAATGGTATTTCAGGGGGTATTGTGATTTCTGTTTTTGCCGGCTTGCTAAGCAGTTTGCCCAATATTGGTTTCTCATACGGGTCATCAATAACAGAAACAGCCATTGCCCTGGGTACATCGCCTGCTATGGCTGGTAATGCTGTTTGGGCGCTGTTTTTCACTGCCGGGTTTTTTCCCAATATGCTTTACACCGTTTACCTGCTCCGTAGAAACAAGAGTGGACGTGCATTTTTCACCCAGGCACCTGGCAAAAACTTTTTTTTGGGTATCATCATGGCAATTATGTGGATCGGCAGTTTTTACCTTTATGGTATCAGCTCTGTAAAAATGGGAAGCTGGGGTGCAGTAGTAGGTTGGCCAGTATTTATTTCTCTTTCGATAGTGATAGGAAACCTTTGGGGAATATGGCGGGGAGAATGGCAAAATGCAAGTCGGTCATCAAGGCTGAAGCTTAACTGGGGCCTTATCATTCTTATTTTGGGAATGGCCATTACCGGTCTTAGTAATATTTTTTAAAACTATAATTTACCACAAAAACAACCCATTGAAATGGACATCAGAAATTTTACCGCTGGCGAGCTCGCAAAATGTATTCAATTCACCAAAACAGCCCCATCTGTAACCCGTAATGAGATGGTAAAACACTTTGAACTATGCGCCGAACATGGATTTCAGGCCGCCATGGTGCCTATGTACTATGTTATGCTGGGCAAAGAGATACTAAAGGGAACAGATGTGAAGGTGGCAACCTTTTTCGGTTTTGGCATGGGACACGAAACCATCAATGCCAAGGCTGCTTTGATGAACGAATGTGCCCGCATTGGAGCTGATGAAGTTGATTTTCAACCCAATATGAGTGCTTTTCTTTCGGGTGAATATGATGTTTTTGAGGCGGAAGCACGCCTGATGCTTGAATTATCGCAAGGGATGGTGATCAAGCCGATGCTCGAAGTAGAGATGATACCTGAGATCAGCGAACGGATCAGAGCCATAAAGATATACGATTCACTGGGTTATCTATGGGTGAAAAATTCGAGTGGAGCACCCACAGGTGGCGGCCCTGCCAATCCGGAAGTGATCAAACTGATCAGAGACAACGTTAGGCCGGAATGTGGTGTAAAAGCATCGGGCAAGGTAAACTCATACGAGAAAATGGTGGAACTGTTTGATGCAGGTGCATCACTCACCGGCACCAGCAGTGGGCTCGAAATCATTCAAAAAGGCCGGGCAAAGGAATCAAGCTATTAAGTAAATTGAACGGAGATGACGGATAAAAATATTATCGTTATTGGCAGTTACATCGAAGCCCTGGTAATGGATGTGCCACGTTTGCCGGTAAAGGGCGAAACCATAATGGGAAGCAATTTCAGACAAACCTGGGGTGGCAAGGGGTCGAACCAGGCGGTGCAGGTGGCACGGCTGGGTGCTCATACATCCTTTGTTTCCATGGTGGGAAAGGATAATTTCGGCGATAATTTTCTTAAGCTGATGGAAGCTGAAAAGATAGACAGTAGTTTTGTGTTTCGTCATCCGCTACTACCTACTGCTACAGGGTTCATCATTTGTACAGCCGACGGACATAATGTGATCACCATCGATATAGCTGCACTCACCGGATTGGGTAACAGGGAAATCGATGTGGCTCTGGCGAATGTAAATAAAAACACCATTGTACTTCTTCAGCTCGAAATACCGGTAGAAACAGCTCTTTACGCATGCCTGAAAGCTAAGGAAAAAGGGGCTGTTGTAGTGCTCAATCCTGCTCCGGCTGCCAATCTTACACCATATGATCTCTCGTGCATCGACTACCTCACACCCAACGAAACCGAGGCACGTATATGCATCGGTCTCGATCCTGATGATGAACAAACCGAACCCGTAATTGGCCGGAAGCTGCTGAATACCGGTTGCACGAATGTGATCATTACCCTGGGCGATCAGGGGAGTCAGCTGATCAACCGAAATGAAGTGTTGAAAGCAGAACCCTTTAAAATTGACAGGATAGTTGATTCTACCGGTGCGGGAGATGCCTTCAATGGAGGCTTCGTAACAGCCCTTTCAGAAGGGATGCCGGTAATGGATGCCATACGCTTTGGTAACGCAACCGGAGCGCTGGCCTGCACCGTGGCCGATACCATTCCTTCTTTCCATACCCGTCAACAAGTTGAACAGTTTATTCTAAAACAACAAAAATGAAAATCCTGAAACATCTTCTTATCCTGATTGCTGCTGCATTGGTATCTTGCAGCACAAAAAAAAGTGAACCGGTAACCTTTCCGTATTCGCAATGGACTATTGGTACAAGCGGCCACAATATCACATGGCGGTTTATGGAAGGATTTGAGTACAACAACTCCTTCATCAGTGCCCCTGAACCCGACCAGTGGGATGAGTGGTACCGTACCATCCTGCAATATCGTGAAACTGCCAGGAATAAAGCCGGACGCGAAGCACCCTATCTTCGGGTGGAGTTCCCTTATGAGCGTGACACAAAGATCCATTTCGACAAATTTGCTTACCAGCTAGTGCTACAACCGGGTGAAGAGCTTATGATCAGTGGTTTGGCAAAATCTGCCGGATCATCGTTTACCATTTTTGTTGATTATGACCTGAAAACCAAAGGGGAAGAAAAAGGGTACGTGGTAAGGCAGCAGTTCCTATCGATGGATAGCCTGCAAATTACATCCTCTACCGACTGGAAAGCCTTTGAAAAATCGTTCCGGGTACCCGATTTTGCAACCGACAGCTTTGCCATTGTGCCTATCCTGCGTGTTGTACAAAACGGATCATCAGCCCGGGAAGAGATATTCATCAGAGATGTCAACCTACATACTCCCTACACCCGGGAAAGAGCAGATGTATTAGCCAGTGTTGATGAATATATTGGAAGACAGGCTACCCGCAATG
>JAABRR010000096.1 GCA_011390785.1 Sphingobacteriia bacterium | reverse complement strand
CCAAGCCCCCATTTCCCAATAATAGCGGTATTGTAACCTGCATTCTGAAGCAGATGTGCCAGGGTTACCGTACCCTTTGCCATGGGGTGCTGCCCTTCGAGGGTTGAGTCGGCCAGCATGGCATGGTAGCTTCTCACATTTCCCCTTTCGGCCCACTCGTGGTTCCCTCTGATCTGTGAATTGCCGGTATGAAGACCGGTAAGCAAAACGTTTCGGGCAGGAGCACAAACCGGTGCACCGGAATAATGCTGGGTAAACATTATCCCTGCTTTGGCCAGTGCATCAATATTTGGGGTCTCGATCTTTTGCTGTCCGTAAACACCCAAATCCCTGTAGCCCAGGTCATCAGCAAGAATGTAAATGATATTGGGGACTTCAGGTTGAAGATCTCCACTTTTTTTATTTTCCTGGTTGCATCCGCCAAATAAAAGACCACTGGTTAATCCAAGGCCGGGCAGTATCGAAAAAACAATTCTATTCATAATTTTTAATTCAATTTCAAGGCATTATGACGAACAATTCTCCAAATGTTATATTTTTGCAACTAAATCGATTTACCTCGCAATATAGAAATAATTTTTTTCACGAAACAGGTAGGAAACATAATAATAGCCTAATTTTTTTAACAGATTTTTTCTCTGATTTTGATAACGAACAACTGACATAAATCTATCTGATCTTTTCTCCTGGTAGCCAAACCGATTGGTAAATCTCAATTTAATAAGATGATGCAAAAATCCAGTTTAAACCCATTCGTTTTCCTTTTTTTGTTAGCAACGGTCTTTTCCTGTAAAAGCCCTGAGGGAGAATTCTTTGTACAAACCGTTGAGATTTCGCCAGATTATACGCTGGAGCAAAAAATAGAACTATCAGCACGTGTACTGCCGCACCCACGTCAATTATTGTGGTGGGAAGATGAATTCAAAGGGTTTATCCATTTTGGCCCAAACACATTTTCTGGAAGGGAATGGGGAACAGGATTGGAAGTTCCGGCCCTTTTCAACCCTTCAGAACTGGATACCGACCAGTGGTGTGAGCATATGAAAGCAGCAGGAATAACAAGGGTTGTGATGGTGGTGAAACACCATGAAGGTTTTTGCCTTTGGCAAACACGCTATACATCCCATTCTGTGGCATCTTCACCCTGGGAAAACGGGAGGGGAGATGTTTTGCGAAATCTTTCAGAATCCTGTAAAAAATACGGACTTCGACTGGGTGTTTACCTTTCACCTGCAGATCTTTACCAGATAGAGTCCGCCGAAGGCTATTACGGAAACGGGAGTGAGTTTAGCCAACGCACCATTCCACGCCAGGTAGAAGGACGTCCCTTTCAGGACAAACGTACATTTACCTATCAGCTCGACGATTATAATGAATATTTCATGAACCAGCTTTTTGAGCTACTTACCGAATATGGCCCCATTTACGATGTTTGGTTTGATGGAGCCAATCCGAAGCCTGGCACCGGACAAATCTATACTTACAATGCCTGGTACGAAATGATCCGTGAGTTGGCCCCTGATGCGGTTATTTTCGGAAAAGGCCCGGATAGCCGCTGGTGTGGAAATGAAGGTGGTGCAACACGCGAAGCTGAATACAATGTAATTCCATTAACAGTTGCACCCAATAATTACGACTGGCCCGATCGTACTGAAACAAATATTGCCGGTAGAGAGAAAATAACAGAAGAAACCGGCTGGTTTCATTACATGCCGGCTGAAACAAATACATCCATAAGGCATGGCTGGTTCTGGCGCAACGACCATGAGCAACAGGTAAGAAGTGTTGATAACGTTTTTGACATCTATGAACGGTCGGTTGGCGGAAACAGTCAGTTTCACCTTAATATACCACCAGATAACCGGGGCATGTTTGCTGACCGGGATGCCCATGTCCTTAAAGAAGTTGGGAAAATTATCAATACTGTTTATGGAAATGATCTTTTGGAAGGAAGCAAGGCATCAGATAAAAACGTTCTTGATGGAAATAGTGATACCTGGTGGCAAGCACCTGGTAAAGAGGCCATGCTTGAAGTTGAACTGCCCGAAAAGCGGTTCATAAACCGGTTCATGATCAAAGAAGCCATTGCGCACCGGGGCGAACGTGTAGAAGAGCACTACCTGGAAGCAAGGATTAACGGCGAATGGAACAAGGTTGCAGAAGGAAAAACTATTGGTCATAAGCGCATACTGCGTTTCCCCGGCGTGGAAGCCGATGCTTTCAGATTGCACATTACAATGTCGAGACTCGCACCTGCCATTGCCCATATTTCTGCCCATTATTATGATGAACCTCCCAAAAAGGTACTGATCAGCCGTGATGAAGATGGATTGGTGAGCATGGGCGTAGGCCTCAGCTTCTCATGGAATGATTACGGAACATCCGATCTTACCCAAAACATTTATTATACTACCGATGGCATAGAACCAGAACTTTCATCACCCCTTTACTCAGGCCCGTTTTCTCTGCCTCTTGGCGGTCAGATAATGGCACGGGCTATTGTTGGAGAACGCAAAGGTCCTGTTTCAGATATACGCATGGGCATTTTAAGAACTGGTTGGACTGCCACTGATTCAAGAGGCCGAACAGAAGAGCCATCACGGGTACTCGATGGTAATAACCGCAGCCAGTGGATAACAGAGGAGTCTGACAGTGGCCCCAATAGTATTACCATTGACATGAAACAGCCCTATTTTATTTCAGGAATAAAATACCTTCCCCATCCTGACGGTGGATTTGTAGAATCCTATGAAGTAGAAGTGAGCATGAATGGTGAGTCCTGGCAAAAAATACACCGGGGCTCTTTCGGCAACATTGTAAACGACCCCAGCGAACGCATTGCCTTGTTTTCAGAAAGTTATGAAGCCCGGTTTGTGAGATTTGCGGGATTGAAGCCACCCGGTAGCTTTACTACCTTAGGTGCAGCTGAAATTGAAGTATTTGGGGAAAACCCATAACTTTGGATAACGGTTATCTTACAACAATAAAAAACCGGTGTCAGAAAATATAATTTTTTCTCCAGTAAAAATTTCATTATTATGAAGAAATCACTGAAAATGCTTTTAATACTTTGGTTAGTTTTTCAGGGAGCTGTATGTTCATCGGCTGAATTTAATTTGTTTATAGAAGCTGAAAGCTTTGAAAACAAGGGTGGCTGGGTGGTTGACCAGCAATTTATGGATTTGATGGGATCTTCTTATTTGATGGCTCATGGCCTGGGGAAACCGGTTGAGGATGCCACAACTACCGTTGAATTGCCTGTTACCGGTCAATACGATATATATGTAAGAACTTTTAACTGGACTTCTCCCTGGCATGATGGGGAGGGCCCTGGCAAATTCACACTAACTATTGATGGAGAAGTTATTCCAATGGTACTGGGAAATCAGGGTAGCGATTGGATGTGGCAACATGCCGGTAAAGTTGATCTTAATGAAAGCCAATTTGAACTCGGGTTATCAGATCTTACCGGATTCAATGGAAGGATAGATGCCATTTACTTTACACAGGATGGTAATTCTCCTCCCAATGATATGGGCGAGCTGGCTCTATTTCGCCAACAAAAACTGCCCCAACTGGCGGAGCCAGAAAATGCCGGAACGTTCGATCTCGTGGTAATTGGGGGCGGTATTGCCGGTACAGCAGCTGCAATTTCAGCAGCACGTTTGGGTGTAAAAGTGGCTTTGATTCAGGATCGTCCGGTACTGGGGGGTAACAATAGTTCTGAAGTACGTGTGCACTTGGGTGGACGGATCTTTCTTGACCCTTTTCCTTCGCTGGGTGCTGTGGTTAATGAAATTGGGCCAGTTCGCGGTGGCAATGCCCAACCGGCTGAATATTATGAAGATGATAAAAAACTTCAAGCCGTTATGGCAGAAGAAAACATAACACTTTTTCTGAATTACCGGGCCCACAAGGTGAATATTGATGACAGTGAAATCAAAGAAGTGATTGCCCGCAGCACTGAAACATCAAATGAACTGGTTTTTCGTGCTTCCTTGTTTGCCGATTGCACCGGTGATGGCACCATCGGATGTCTGGCAGGAGCAGATTATGTGATGGGCAGGGAAGGACGTGACGAATTCAACGAGGCATCTGCTCCGGCTGTAGCCGATAAAATGACAATGGGTTCTTCGGTGCAGTGGTATTCAGTTGAAAAGGAAACAGATACCTCATTTCCTGAATTTCACTACGGAATTGAATTTAACGAGCAGAACTCACGAAAAGTTACCATGGGCGAATGGACCTGGGAAACTGGGATGAATAGGGATCAGATTCACGATTTTGAGCAAATAAGAGACTATGGACTTATGGTGGTGTTTTCCAACTGGTCTTTTCTCAAAAATAAAAGTTCTGTTAAAAGGGATTACTCCCACCGTGATCTGGATTGGGTAGCCTATATTGCCGGAAAGCGAGAGTCGAGAAGGTTACTGGGAGATCATATACTTACCGAAAACGACATCAAGGATTTTGTTGTGTACCCAGATGCATCTGCCAC
>JAABRR010000095.1 GCA_011390785.1 Sphingobacteriia bacterium | reverse complement strand
GTGTTGTCCGCCCTGTGGATCAACCTGATTCCGGTCCTTAAATGGGTACCCTATATCCTGGTTCTGGCAAGCTGGGCCATGACCTTTATGATCGGCAATATCCGGTTCACTTTTTATGGACAGGAATTTGCCTTCAAGGCATATGTTCCTATGATCGGTGGTATTGTAATCGCGGCCCTGGCCTCTTTTCTGGGTGTGGGCGGCGGTTTTCTCTATGTACCGTTCCTCACTTCCGTTGCTGGACTTCCCATGTTCCTGGTGGCCGGCACCTCAGCCCTGTGCGTGCTGGTGGGCATGATCGTTTCCATTTTCTCCTACATGGTGGGCAAAGGTGTGGTCATTGCCTGGGGATTCATCGGTGTTGAGCTGATCGGTATTTTCATCGGTTCCATGATCGGTCCCCGGACCTCCAAATATATCCCGGAAAAAGTGCTGAAGTGGATCTTCATCATTCTTGCCTTTTACGTGGGTATCCGATATACTTCCAAGGGGTTTCTGGGATTCAGTCTGCTGCCGCCGTTTTAGTGGACAGAATGTTGTGTATGCCTTACATCTAAGGGGAAATCCGTGACCCGGTTGCCGTTCCTTATCTGTCTTTTTTTTAACAGCAGCTGAGGAGTAAGGCACTAAATTGTATAAGGCATGTTTCAACGGGTGATCAGGAATCGGCCAATTGAATTCCTGTTCACCCGTTTTTTTGATATGAAAATGCAGCCGTCGAGAAAATGCCCGGCATCAAACCAGACACCAGCCCAAATGAGGGGCCTGGAAGTCCACCCCGGGAGCGCCGGGAACAGAATGGCAAAAACAACTTCACGGGGAATTATATAAAAAACATATGGATTCCATACAGGGTATACTCCATTTCATCGATCCGGTGCTGATCTATCCCTACCGGATGTTTGAAAACCCCATGGCAGGCTGGTGGGCAGGCACCTTCTGCCTGGCGGCCTGGGCCGTGCTCATCGGGGAGATCACCTTGGCTGTTGCCGGGCGGATCAACCGGTCCGCGGTGTCCACCAACCTGGATGACACCATGTATTACCATGAACAATCCATGAAAGCCAAGCAGGCCGGGGATGAAAAAGCCTATAAAGGCATCAACAAACTGGCCAACGAGGCCTACGGCAAATCCTTTTTCCTGCTCATGGCCATGGGCATGGCAGCCCTGTGGCCGGCATTTTTTGCCGTTGCCTGGCTGGACGAACGGTTCGGGGATATCAGCTTCACCATGCCGGCCTGGACCGGGGGGCTGGAATTGAATTTTGTCGCCCCGTTCATCCTGATCTATATCTCGCTGCGGGTTGCCTGGGCCAAGACCAAAAAAAGATTCTCCCGGCTTTAACAGGCTGAACACACAGCCTTGACATGGTAAAAACCGGTAAAATCATTTCTGCCCACAAACCCCATTTCCAGATTCAGGTACCAGGCTGACACAAACGTGCTTTTGTCAGCACTCCACAGCCATTTCTGTTCCCCATCAAACACCGGTGACATGCAATGGTCCCGGCCCTTGGCCAAGGGTGCGGCAAGGGTGAGCAGTTCATGGATGGTGGGCAGGCGCCATGCGGCATATCCCCCAAACTGCCGGAAGATCAACTGTTCCACATAGGTTTTTGCCTGAAGCCAGTTAACAGGAAACCAGATGCCGGACTGCTGCCACACCAGACCGGTATGCCTGTCCTGCACAAGGCCCTCTTCGATCAATACAAAATCATTGGCACCATATCGGCGGGGCTGCATGAACCGGTCCAGACCAAAAAAGGCACGGGCCTGTTTCAAAGGGATTTTTTCAGGAACAGCCCGTACCGGAACAGGCTTTCTCCTGTCAGATGCTGGCCGTCCTGAGTCCTGCCCGTCACTTTTTTCACCGCCGTATGCAGCCGGATCTCCTTCTGACTGCTGGGCGTTTTCCGGCACATGACCGTTTTCCTGTTCCAACGCTACCGGCATGGAACAGATTTTCTCTTTTTTTTCCTTCCAGTCCCGGGCCAGTTGTTCCAGGTCCCGGCACATGGTATCCGCTCCCTGGAACCGCCCGGCCGGATCCGGATCAAGGGCTTTTGCAAAAAACCGGTCCCAGGACATATCCAGATCCGGGTTCATATGTGATGCCGGGGAACCGCTCTTCTGGGGCAGACGGCCGGTGAGCATCTTGTAGAGCATGATGCCCAGCGCGTACAGATCTGCAGTAACACCTACGTCATCCGGATCTGCCTCCTGCTCCGGGGCTGCGTAATATGGGGAGCCCACCCGGATACTCCCATGCCGTCTGCGCCATTCATCCTGTCGCAGGGACAGGCCGAAATCACAGATTTTTACGGTATCCAGGTCTGTGATCAACATATTGGCAGGCTTGATATCTCTGTGAACAATACCGGAAAAATGAAGGCACACAAGGCCTTTTAATATCTGGGTGGTATACTGCACCGCCTTTTCAATGGGAACAACCCGGGTATCATCTTCTTCAAAGGATTCCCCCATAAGAGTTCCCAGATTGTTGCAAAAATAATCCATGACATAATACAGCCGGTTGTCTGTACGTCCAAAATCCAGAATATCCACCACATGGGGATGGCGGATGGCAGCCATGGTGACGGCTTCTTTTGTGAACATATTTTCCAGCTCTTTTTTTGGTGTGAGGCTGGCCAGAAGGGGAGAAGGCTCCAGCAGTTTCAAGGCGGCAATTTTTTTGGTGACAGGATAGGCGATCTTATATATCCTGCCCATACCCCCTTTTCCCAGCAGGCCTGTGATGGTGAATCTGCCGATTTTTTTCATATAAATGTCTCTTTGTCATCCTTTATCCGCAGCTTCAGCACCGACAGCCAGTTTTTCCGCATACATTTTCGGAATACCCGCAGCAATAATTTTTCTGCCGGTATCAGCAAACGGATAATCCAGGGCCATGACAGACAATTGGCACGTTTGTGTGTCATATACCAGAAATTTGGCTGCAGCCGTACCATCCCTGGGCTGGCCCACACTGCCGGCATTGATGATATATTTTTTATTTTCCTCCAGCTGACACACCCCGGGAACCAGTTTGTCTCTTGTCAGGCAGGCACCGTCCCAGGAAATGATGCCCAGATCATGGGTATGTCCCACAAAGCAGATATGTTCCTGCAACCGGTCCAATTTCTGGATCAGTTTTTTTTCCGGCACCTGGAAAAGATATAGAAAAACGTTTGCAGGAGGTACACCATGGACAAACCGCAGACCGTGTTTCACTAGAAAAAAGGGCAGTTTTCGGATCTTTGAAACAGCAGGCCCGGACAATTGCGACCGGGTTATTTCCAGGGCTTTTTGTGCCATGGGATTGAACCACTCCAGGCTGGCCCGGTTTTTCACCGCCATTTCATGGTTGCCCAGAACAGAGGCAATCTTGTGTTCTGCCAAAAGATCCATCACAGCCTGGGAATCCGGGCCATATCCGATATTGTCTCCGAGACAGACCACTTCATCCAGGCGCAGGGCATGAATTTTTGCCAGCACTGTCTGCAGGGCTTCCAGGTTGCCGTGGATATCTGATAATACGGCAATTTTCATTGTATGGACACCTCTTTGTTCTGCATCATTTTCTCCATGTGTCAGCCGGCCTGATATCCAGCCGCAATTTCAGTATACCGGTCATGGAATTGTTTTTAAAGGATGATCTTGCAGGCAATCTTTACAATATGAAAATGTGATGCTAGCAAAATACATATAGTTGTTTGATAGCTTCCCGGACAGACTCCAGATACAACCGCCAGGCTGAACATACCCTGAAACATACCAGAGGACAGCAGATGAATATACAGACACCAACGGCTTTAGGGGCCCGAAAGAGCCAAAACTGCTTGCGGAAACCATGGAAAAATTATCCAGGGTAAGCATACAGGCAGGCCATGAGAACAAGGTTTCTGATGCTCCTGAAACCGCGGCCAGAAAAGACAATGATACACCATATCCCACAGCAGGAATCAATGGGCAGACCACACAGTCCAAAAAAGCAGCATAAAGCCATCCTAACATTTTTTTAACACAATAGTAAAGATTTGCTAATACAGATACACTATATTATGAGATTGTGAAGGCCTTGGCACACCTGTGAGGCTGCCCGATAACCCTGAAATGTAATAAACCACAAAGAAGCCTTTAATGAATACTGACAACACAACTGCTGCGGCAAAGACTGTCAATACGGCAGACCGGACCGGATTGGAAAACGAACCAAACAGAAAGCGCAGTCATCGTCTGGTGGACAAGGAAAACCGCAGCACCGTGGGAGAAAAAAGTGTTGAAAATCCCAAGATGCGGTGTGAAGAGGTGAGCGTTTTCTATGACAACGGCGCCACCAAGGCCATCAATGCCGTCTCCCTGGACATCGGTTCCAATGAGGTCATCGCCATGATTGGCCCATCAGGCTGCGGCAAATCCACTTTTATCCGATGTCTGAACCGCATGAATGACACCATTGATGGGTGTAAAGTGGAAGGCAGCATCTATCTGGAAGGCAAAAATATTTATG